>CBDFGF010000007.1:0-1087642 GCA_965247045.1 Candidatus Nitrosopumilus sp. | reverse complement strand
CAGAAGGATACGAACTTTTTGATAATATCAGAAATCTTGTATAATTATCTAAATTATTAGCAACATTTTCGGCAATAATAGGCATCTTGTGTATGACTGATGCTGCTCTACTAGCTATACACGCACAATTTTTCTTGTTTAATTCTTTGACAATTTTTACACTACCTGCTGTATCGTATGTAGGAATTGTTTTCATGTTGTGTTGCTCAATAAATTTTCTACATTGACCTAAAGCTTGTGGGTGTGAATAAACAGTATCCACTTCTTCTAATTTACCAATTCCAATTAAACAGTGTTCAATTCTATGATAGATTTCACCTGTAGCATTTAGTGATGTTGAATAAAGTAGATCATAGCTTTCACCAACACTTCCTTCCAATGAATTCTCTACGGGCAAAATTGCATATTCTGTTTTATCTATAGATGTGTTTTCTAAAACTTCTACAAATGTTGTAAGAGGGATAGTTTCAATTTCTTCATTAAAAAATGATCTTGCTGCATCTTCACTATATGCTCCTCGTTCACCTTGGAACGAAACATGAATCATTTCTTAATCTCTCAAATTAAAGAAATCACTTTTGCCAAAGTTTGTTGAAAGTTTTCTTTCATCAATCCATGCACATTCTGTACATTTTATGGCATCACGCATTGGTACAACTTTGCCTCCACATTTTCTACATTTAGTGAATAAAATTCCTAAATGTGGTTCACTAATTGTTGCATGAATTGTACCATTAAGATGACTAAGAATCTTTAATGTTACTATATCATTGACTAGTGCTACATTTCTTATTCTAATATTTCGCGTTCCACATATGCATTCTACTTTTGATGTAGTGGGTTTTCCATTTATGTAATCAATTGATACTGCAATCATAGATGACATCACTGCCGCAACTGTTCCAATAACAATGTCTCCATCTTTTGGAATTGATAGAGTTTTTGGATGCTTAATGCTAACAACTCGTGTTGTCTTGTCAATGTCTTTTTGGCCTATGGTTGCTGCTCGAACCATATCTCCATCATCAAAAGTGTTGTATCCAGCCTCATATTCTTCAATAGACGCTATTTTGTCACCTGGAAATGTTGCATTTTCAGACATGCTGAGATTTTTGTTGTTATGATTATAATTGTTTGTGGTATGAAAGATCTTGGCAAATCATATATCTCTAAAAATTTGAAAAAAATCATGAAAGCCTTAGTATATGATCAATATACTATAGATGATAACTTTTCTCAAATCTTAAAAATCAAAGATATTCCTTCCCCTGAACTAAAATCTGGTGAAGTAGTTTTCAAGGTAAAAGTAGCAGCCCTCAACTATGATGATATTTGGGGAATGAGGGGCAAACCACTGGCAGTTCCATTGCCACATATCTCTGGAACTGATGCTGTAGGAGAAGTTACTGCAGTTGGTAGTGATGTAAAAAATATCAAAGTAGGTGATAGAGTAGTCTCTCATGGAAATTTGTCATGTAGAGTTTGTAAAGCATGTACTGATGGAAGAGAATATGATTGCAGGAAACGAACTATTTGGGGTTTTGAAACAGGTCCACTTTGGGGTGGGTACTGTGAAGAAACTCATCTTCCAGAAGTTAATGTTGTCAAGATTCCTGAAGGTGTATCGTATGATGATGCAGCAGCTGCATCAATGACATTAGTTACATCATGGCATATGCTTGTTGGAAGAGCAAAAATTCAACCTGGACAATTAGTTTTGATTATGGGTGGCAGTTCCGGCGTTGGAAATTATGGAATTCAAATCGCAAAACTTTTTGGATGTACTGTAATTGCTACTGCTAGTCCTGATAAATTAGATAGATTATTGGAATTAGGAGCTGATTATGCCATAAATCATAGAAATGATGATTGGTACAAAGAAGTGCGGTCAATTGCAAAAAATATTCCGAAACCTTTTGTGGATATACCTGGAGTTGATGTAATTTTTGAACATATAGGGGGTTCTTACTGGAACAAAGAACTGACTTTGCTAAATTATGGTGGAACAATTGTGACTACTGGAGCCACAACAGGTTATGATGCCAAGACTGACCTACGTCATATTTTCTTCAAGGGAATCAACATTTTAGGCTCAACTCAAGGAACAAGAGCTGAATTAGAACAAGGTCTCTATTGGATGTCCCAAGGTAAAATAAAATCTATAATTGATTCAGTATATCCACTTGAACAAGCAGCAGAGGCTCACACTAAAATGCTCAAAGGTAAAGGACTTTTTGGAAAAATCTTAATGAAACCCTAACTCTGATTAGTAATGGTAGATCCTAAAACAAATTCAATTTTAGATGAAGGAAATAGATTATTTCTCCAAGGAAAACTAAAAGAAGCAATTACATATTATGATAAAATTCTAAATGATAACCCAAAACACCTTAGTTCGCTTAACAATAAGGGATATGCCCTGAGTAAACTCAAAGATTTTGATAACGCTATGAAATGTTATGATGTTGCTCTTCAACTATATCCAAACGATCTTTCTGTATTGGTAAATAAAATCTCGACTATTCGTAAACAAGGAAATTTTGCTGAAGCATTATCACTTTGTGATAAAATTTTAAAGGACAACCCAAAATACAATATTGTCTTATACCATAAAGAACGAATTTTGTTTTCTATGGAAAAATTTGAGGAATCTATTTTATGTTGTAATAGTATATTGAAAGATCATCCAGATAATGGCGATGTTTTATTTGATAAATCATGCAATCTTGTAATGCTTTCAAACTTTGATGAAGCACTAAATCTACTTGAACATGCAATTTCTCAAGGAATCCAATACAAAGTTAAAGCAAAAAAATCTAAATCATTTGAAAAATTATCGGATCATTCTAGATTCCAAAAGTTAGTATCGTGATTATAACCAATGTGGAATTTCTAAATACCCTTCAATGCTTTCTTTTCGTAAAATTTTGAGAAGGGCATTTGCCTGAGGTGTAGACAATACTGGTTTGTCAAACTGACTGTCAGTGGAAATTCTTGGGCATGCTACTTGAACAAAAGCATCAATTCCTTTAAGATTTCTTAATCTCTCATTTGTAATATCAGTTAGTGCAAATAACTGAACTTCTTTTCCCTCTTTTTCTAATTCTTTTTTAATTTTTAAAGCAAATACCTTGGATAGTTGTCCTTCTTTTAGTCCTATAATTATTCCAAATGATTTTGCTTCAGCTGCTTTGTATATTGCAAGAGTGGCTTTCTTTTTTAATTTCTGTGCAAATTCTGTAATCTCTCTTACTTCATTAAAGTAAGGATCTAAAACATAAGTTGGTAAATTTGTTGATAGTGCAATTCCTGCTGCATGGAAATTACTTTGTCCTAAAAACACATAGACATCTACCTCTTTTTTTAGTTCAGATGCAGGATAAAATTCACAACCAAATACTTGACCATCATTTAATTGCCCTTTTCCTTTTCCAATTTTGACTTGAATTCCATTTTCTGTTAAAATTTTTTCAACTTTATCTATCTGGTGTAAATGCTGACTATCTGTAACTAATGAAATTGTTTTTCCTTTTAACACACCTCCACATTTTTTTGCAACACTATCAAATTCAACATCATCAAAAGCATCAATTAAGATTAAATTTTTTTCTAGCGATTCGGTGTTTATAGTATGTCCAATGTTAAATTGAATCTCTGCTCCCAGAACTTTTGAGCCGTTTGAATTAAGGTCACATGTTCCCCATGTTGTATCTGCTAAAACATATGCTGGAATTCCAATTTTTTTTGTAATTTTCATAGCCATTTCTTGAACTTGTGGTAAAATTCCATCAGGCCCATTTAATGAAACTGATACTGGATTTTTATCTTCAATTTCTTTGAAAATTCTTTCTTCATCTATTACTATCAATTCAGCTTCGGATAGAACTTTATTAATTTAAATCAACTGTACTCTGCAACAACTAAAAATGTCTGAGTAGTTTAATTAATTTATGGTTGAAAAAACTGTTCTTAATATTGGGTTTGATGATACTGATTCTCCTAAAGGAATGTGTACCACATTTTTAGCATACAAAATTGTTGATTTACTTCAAAAACAGAAAACTGAATTTCTTGATTTCCCAAGATTAGTTAGGTTTAATCCTAACATTCCATGGAAAACTCGAGGTAATGGGGCAATTTCAATCAGAATAAAGACTAGAAATTCTTCTAAGGTAAAAAATCAAATTAAAAATCTTGTTTCAAAATATTCTGATATTAAAAATGGCGCAAATCCTGGATTAGTATTTTTTGAAAGTGATATAATTCCTTCTGAATTTACAAATTTTAGTAACTTAGCTCTTTGGCAATTAATTAAAAGAAGTAATGCTAAAAGATTTGCTGAAAAAAATGATCTTGAATTTTTCTACCAAGGAAATGGTCAAGGACTTGTTGGTGCAATTGGTGCAATTGGATATGATTTTCAAGATCACACATTAGAACTTGTGAGCTATCGTAAAAGAACAAAATTTGGAAAAGAAAGAAAAATTTCTGCTGAAAGCGTGAAAATTATGCAAGAAAAAACTTCTCCAAACACGTTTAATAGTTTTGATACAAAAAAAGGACGAATTTTAATTACTCCACATGGCCCTGATCCTGTATTTTATGGTGTTAGAGGTGAAAATGTTGATTCACTAGTATATGCTACAAAGATTCTGAAAAGTGATGAAAAATTAGATGGTTACATGATCTTCAAATCTAATCAAGGGACTGGAGATCATTTGAAAAATGAATTAAATTTTCAAAACATGAAACCTTATTCTTCTGGAAAAATCACTGGAATTGTATCAAATACACCAAAAATTGTAAAAGGTGGACATGTATTTTTCAAAATTCTTTCTGAAAATTATGAGTTCTGGTGTGCTGTTTACAAACCAACAGGAATCTCGTCTATTGCTTCAAATTTGATTAAGGGAGATAAAATATGTGTAGGTGGTGGTGTTCGAAAAGCATCAAAAAAATTTCCTCGAATCATTAATCTTGAATTTATTGATATCATTCACCTTGAAAAGAATCTTTCAAAATCTAATCCCATTTGCAAAAAATGTAACAAAAAAATGAAATCTAAAGGTCAGAATCAAGGATTTCAGTGTATCCGATGTGGAAAAAAAGCTTCGAAAAAGATTACTGTTGAAATTTCAAGAAAAGTAAAAAAACAACTGTATATTCCAAATATGTCTGCTCATAGACACCTAACAAGACCTCTACAACGTATTGGAATATCTAACAAAACCTCAAAATTTGATAAATCTCTTTCATGGTTTTGTGTTTATAGAAATTAAGTAGCGGGGAGTAGATTTGAACTACTGATTTGCGGGTTATGAGCCCGCCGGGATGACCTAGTCCTAAAGAGTCTGACTTCCCCACCCCGCTGATACATGAATGAGGATCAGCCGTATATACGCTTTATCAAATTCTTGAAAGCAATTAATAAGATTTGAAAAGGTTATCTTTTTGTGGATAAAAAAATTCGAATCATTGCTATTATTGCTGTTGTGATATTTTCTTTTTTTGTTTTAACTTCTCCGTCAGATCCTATTCCATTGCCATTACCAGTATCTACTTCAAATTCTGAAAGTGATTCTGTAAGTATTTTAGCTAAAAACCTTGACAAACCTCGTGCAATTGCTATTTCTGACGACAGAATTTTTGTTACAGAAAAAAGTGGATTCATTAGAGTAATTCAAGACAATAATTTATTAGAATCCCCATTAGCTGTATTTCGTCCTGCTAATGTATTTGATGGGGGATTGTTGGGCATTACACTTCATCCAGATTTTTCAAATAATCATTACATCTATGTATTTTTGACTTATGAAGAGGATGGATATTTGTGGAACAAGATTCTGCGAATAACTGAATCTAAAAATAAATTACAAGATGCTGAAACTGTATTTGATAAAATTCCTGGTTCTACATTTACAAATGGTGGTTTTATAAAATTTGGACCTGATGGAAAATTATATGTAGGTACTGGAACTGTTTCTGATTCATCTCACCTTCCACAAGACCTTGATTCTTTATCTGGAAAAATTTTAAGATTAAACGATGATGGTACTATCCCAGATGATAATCCCTTCTCTGATTCTCCAGTTTATTCCTTAGGACATCGAAATCCTCAAGGAATGACTTGGGATGATAATGGTAACATGTTTGTAGCAGAATCTGGACCTGAAAAAAACGATGAAATTAATCTAATTCAAGCAGGAAAAAACTATGGCTGGCCTGAACAACAATGCTCTGGTAATGATAACTTTGAAAATGCCATTCTTTGTTATGATCCAAGCATAGAACCAGGCGGTATCTTGTTTTATTCTGGAGATAAACTTGATTTTGAATCTCCATTCATAATGGCCTCTATGAGAGCAACCAATCTTTACCAGCTAGATTTTGACGAGGGGCTTAGCTCTCAAAAATCTATTCTCAGTGGAATCGGTCGTGTTCGTGATGTAATACAAGGTCCTGATGGAAGTCTTTATGTAATTACTTCAAATACAGATGGAAAAGGTTTTCCAGATAGCATGGATGATAAATTATTGAGGATATTGAAATAAAATGCCAGACTCGTCAATTTCAAGGTTTTTTGAAAAATCAAGAAAAGAAAGACTAGATCTTGTTGCAAATTTTGCAAACCTTTCTAATGAAGAATTAGATATTTTGCAAAGTAGCAATGGAGGAATTTCTTTTGATAAGGCCGATAAAATGGTGGAAAATGCTATTAGCACATTTTCACTTCCTTTAGGAATTGCAACAAATTTCAAAATTAATGGAAAAGACTACATAATTCCAATGGTTATTGAAGAACCATCTGTGATTGCAGCAGCATCTAAAGGAGCTAAAATTGCGAGAATTAAAGGTGGATTTGAAGTTACAGCAGATGAATCTTACAGCATTGGTCAAATACAAATATTAGATGTTGATATTCCTTCTGTAATTCAAAAAATCATTAATTCTTCCAATGAAATTCTCCAACTAGCGAATTCCAAAAGCAATACATTGTCTAAAATGGATAAAGGTGCAAAAGAAATATCTTGTAAAGAAATTGATACACCCTCTGGTAAAATGCTTATTGTTGAACTCTTAATTGATGTTGGCGATGCCATGGGTGCAAATATTACCAATACAATGTGCGAAGCTGTTTCACCCTTAATTGAAAAGATTTCAGGTGGACGAGCATTACTTCGAATATTATCAAATTATTCTACTCGAAGAATTGCTAAAGCAAAAGCAGTATTTGAAAAAGAGGCTGTCGGAGGAGAAGAAGTTGTTAATGATATTATTTTAGCATATGAATTTGCTGATAATGATGTCTATAGAGCAGTTACTCACAACAAAGGTATCCTCAATGGAACTATATCTGTTGCAAATGCAGTTGGTCAGGACAGTAGAGCAATTGAAGCTGCAGCAAATGCTTATGCTGCAAAATCTGGCAGATACCGTTCTCTTAGTAAATGGAGTAAAGATAATGATGGTAATCTAGTTGGAACCTTGGAAATTCCTCTTTCCGTTGGGATTGTAGGTGGAATTGTAAATGTTCACCCCATTGCTAAAGTTTGTGCAAAGATTCTTGGAGTTTCAACAGCACAAGAGCTTGCATGTGTAATGATTGCTACTGGTTTGGCTCAAAATTATAGTGCTATTCGAGCTCTTGCAACAGAGGGAATTCAAAAGGGACACATGCGTCTACATGCAAGAAATCTTGCTGCTGCTGCGGGAGCTACATCTGAGCAGATAGATAAAATTGTTCAAAAAATGATTGAAGAAAAGAAAATTTCACTTGATAGAGCCAAAGAATTACTTGAGCAAATTTAAACATGCGATTATATACCCAAAAAGTGAAAACAATTGGAAATGTCTCAAGTAAGATTTGCTATCCCTAAAGGGAGCCTAGAGGATGCTACTTTCAAACTGTTAGAAAAATCTTGGACCAAAGTTAACAGAAAGAGTAGAACTTATCGAGTCTATCTAGATGATCCAAATATTGTCGTCAAGATGCTACGTCCTCAAGAGATTCCAACTTTGGTTGCAGAAGGATTGTATGACGTAGGTATCACTGGAAAAGATTGGGTAGGTGAAACAAATTCTGATGTTGAACCTATTTTAGATTTAGAATATGGTAAAATTAGACTGGTCATAGCTTTTCCAGACAAATATCGTTACAAAAATCTTGATGAAATGATTGCAGATTATGGTAAAAAGAAAAAAACACTTCGTATTTCTTCAGAATATCTTACCACTGCCTCTAAATTTCTAAAACAATCAAAGTCTTACAAAAAATATTATGGCTCCAAAGATCCTCTGATTGTAACTCCATGGGTTAGATTAGGAACTAACAAAAATGTCCAAATTCATCTATCCTTTGGCGCAACTGAGGCAAAACCTCCTGAAGATGTAGATGCAATAATGGATGTCACTGAAACTGGTACAACTCTAAAACAAAACAAATTGAAAATTGTTGATGAAGTACTTACTTCAACTGCACACTTGATCGCAAACAAGAAATCATTAAAGGATCCAAAAAAACGTGAAAAAATATTTGATATTGTAACCCTTATGAGAGGTGCTGTTCATGGCAAAAAATACTTGCACATTTACCTAAACGTTGAAGAGAAAAATCTGAAAAAACTTCTAACACAGATGCCCTCCCTCAAAAAACCTACCATAAGTCCACTTAGTGAGAAAGGGTGGTATGGAGTAAACACAGTCATCAAAAAAGATGAATTTTACAAACTTATTCCTAAACTGAGGAAGATTGCTCAAGGTCTCGTGGTTCATGAACCACGACAAATACTAGAGCTTGAGGAGATTAAACGTGACGAAGAAAATTGATAAGAATAATCAAAGTAACTAATGTTGAAAAATTTGCAGCCAAAATTAAACCAAAACAGCCTCAAAAAAACAAAGTCATAGTTGAATCTATTCTAAAAAGTGTTAAAAAAAATGGCGATAACGCAATCCGAAAATATGAGAAAAAATTCAGTGGTGCAAATCTTTCTACACTACGTTTAACCAAAACAGAGATAAAAAATGCATACTCCAAAGTTTCCAAAACTGAACTCAGTGCATTACGTTTAGCTAAAGCTAGACTTGAAAAAACAGAGTCTGTGATTAAATCCATCTTAAAAAATAAAACTATTAACAACGATGGAATTAAAATCTCTAAAAAATTCATTCCAATTCAAAGCGTTGGATGTTATATACCAGGCGGGTTGGCAAAATATCCAAGCTCTGTAATAATGTCTGTAATTCCAGCTAAAATTGCTGGTGTTAAAAGAGTTGTAGTAGTATCTCCTCCAAATTCAGATGGAAAAATCAGTCCATTAACAATTGTTGCTGCAAATATTTGTGGTGCTGATGAAATTTACAAAACAGGTGGTGCACAATCAATTGCAGCATTATCATATGGTACCAAGACCATTTCCAAAGTTGAAAAAATTGTTGGTCCTGGAGGTTCATTTGTTATCACTGCAAAATCTTTGATAAGTGATCAGACTGGAATAGATATGCTTGCAGGTCCTACTGAATTAGGAATTATTGCAGATAATTCAACTAATCCAAAATTTATTGCATTAGATCTTATTTCTCAAGCAGAACACAGTAGTGATACTTTTTGTTATTTGATCACAACTTCTGAAAAACTTGCAAAATCTGTTTGCAATATTATTTCTAAAATGATACCAAAAATTCAAAGAAAAAATTTTGTAAAATCTAGTCTAAAAAATAATGGATTTATTGCAATTTGTCAAACTAAATCTGATATGATAAAACTTGCAAATTCTTTAGCCCCTGAACACTTGCAAATAATGACAAAAAATCCTGAATCCCTTTCCTCAAAAATCACTTCACCAGGACTAATTTTGCTTGGAAATAATACTCCTTCATCTGCTAGTGACTATGTTTTGGGCTCAAATCACATTCTTCCTACTAATGGATTTGGAAAAACTCGTGGCTCACTTTCAGTGTTAGATTTTATCAAGATAAACACACAGGTTACTTGCTCAAAATCATCACTATCCAAAATTTCAAAATACCTTGAAGTTTTAACTAATGCTGAAGGACTTCCCAATCACTATGAAGCAGTTCGAGGTAGATTGAAATGAAAAAAAACTGGTTTGAAGAAAAAACAAAGAAATTTTCTTCTATTGGTGGTTATCAAAAACCTGAACTTGATCAGAACGCATTAAAGCTGGATTCTAATGAAAACTATGTAATTCCCAAACAATTTCAAAATGACATCCTATCATCAGCAAGAAAAACTTCTGACGTAAGAGAATATCCACTCGGTGGAGTAGAACGCTTAATCCAGATGATATCTAAATTTGTTAAAATGCCTTCTTCAATGATTGGTGTTGGTAATGGTTCAGATCAAATTTTAGATTTGATACTTTGTAATTTTGCATCAAAACAGACCAAAGTTCTTACCTCCAATCCTACTTTTGGATTTTTTGAAGAGAGATGTAAATTGTACTCAATTCCATTGATTACAATTCCATTTTCAAGTGATATGAAATTAGATATTAAAGATTTTGTAAAACAATCTAAAAATACAGATATACTCTATCTTGATTCTCCAAACAATCCTACAGGATTTCAATTCCCAAAAAATAAATTACAAAAACTTATCAAATCTTTTAATGGTCTTGTAATAATTGATGAGGCCTATGGAGAATTTGGTGATTATTCTCTCTCAAGTATGGTAAAAACTCAAGAAAATCTTATTGTTGTACAAACTCTTTCAAAATCATTTGGATTAGCTGGACTTAGACTTGGATATTTTATTGCAAATAAGAAATTCACTAAAATCTTTATTGATGTCTTACAATACCCATATCCTCTAAGTACTATCACAATCAAATCTGGAATTTTGGCTTTAGAAAAATCAAAACTGATGAAAGACGCAGTAACTAACATCAAATTTGAAAGAAAAAGAATTATCAAGAATTTACAGAAATATGATCCCTTTGAAGTTTTTGATTCTAAGGCTAATTTTGTGCTTTTTGACACCCACGGAATCTACAAACGAGTCTATTCAGCACTTGCTGAGCAAGGAATTTCAATCCGAAAATTAGGAAAAATAGGAAATCATGAAGGATGTCTTAGAGTAACAATTGGAACAAAAGAAATGAACTCAAAATTTTTACTGGCTATTCGTGATTTGTTGGGATGACTTTAACAAAAAAATCTGAAGGAATCTACATTGATAATTCTGGTATTGATGTTCTAAATGAGATCGATGCTGTGATATTTGATTGCGATGGTGTTTTAATTGATGTTTCAAAATCATATGATCTAGCAATTCTTAAAACAACTCAATATGCTTTAGAGAATTTTGCAAAAATCAATGACGCAATAGATATAGATTTTAAAATAATTGATGGATTTAAATCAACTGGTGGATTTAATGATGAAGTTGATCTAACATATGCTGCAATAATTTCTTTAGTTGCAGCAAAAAAATTAGAAAAAGATCAAACAAGTTTTATCTTTGATGTAATAAAAAATGCTGATTCTAGTGGTATACTATCTGTAGAAAAATATCTTGAAAATCAAGTTAACATTTCTGATATCAAAAAGCAATTATCTTACCCTGGTGCACATCATGAAAATCCTCTGTATCAAATATTTGATCAACTTTTCTATGGACCTGAATTATACCAAAAATTATTTAAAAATTCTTCAAAATTTTCTGAGTCGGGTTTAATTGAGCAAGATGATGTAATTTTAAATAATTTGTTAATTGAACAATTACAAAAAAAATTTGATTCAAAAATTGCTATTGTAACAGGCAGAGGAAAAGAATCTATTAGTTATTCTTTAAAGACATTATTAGAGAAATTTGATCTGAAAAATTCTGTGTTTCTGGAAGATGAATCAAGAGAACTTGCAAAACCAAATCCTCAATCACTCCTAGATTCTATCAAAGGAATGAACAGCGTCTCAACTCTGTATGTTGGAGATTCTATGGAAGATTTTATCATGGCTAACAAGGCCACTGACTTGGGAAGTAAAACTATTTTTTGTGGAATTATTGGCACCAGCAAAAATCCTCAAGAAAAACTTGAATTATTTAATCAGAATGAGGCTATCTTAGTATTAGATTCAATCAATCTACTTCCAAAGGTATTAAATTTAGAATAATGCATATTACATAACCTGTGAGAAATATGAAACTGCGAAAGGCATCAATTAAACGAAGTACCAAAGAAACTAGCGTTCAAGTATCTGTTAATCTAGATGGAACTGGAAAAACAAGCATCAAAACTGGCATTAATTTTCTTGATCACTTGATTGTATCGTTTGGTAAACATAGTATGATAGACCTGAAAGTTGATGCAAAATCAAATGATGGAATTGAACACCATCTTATTGAGGATACTGCAATTTCAATAGGACAAGTAATTGATAAAGCATTAAGTTCAAGAAGTGGAATTACAAGATTTAGTTATGCATCTGTTCCAATGGATGAATCTCTTGCTGAAGCTTCAATTGATTTAGTAAAACGTCCATTTTGGAAGTTAACTTTGTCAATTAAACGAAGCAAAATTGAAGACATCTCAAAAGAAGATCTAGAGCACTTTTTTCAGTCGCTTCTTCAGAATCTTAATAGCTGTATTCATCTTACTGTAAAGTATGGCGAAAACGATCATCACAAAGTTGAGGCCGCCATAAAGTCACTTGCTGTTGCATTTAGATCAGCTTCGTCATATGACAAAAAACAAAAAGGTATTCCAAGTACAAAAGGTTCAATGTAATGGTCAAAGTAGCAGTATTTGATTATGGCGCTGGAAATATTTTCAGCCTTAAAAATTCTTTTGAGAATGCAGGAGCTTCAGTTGACATAATAACCAATTTTGATAAACCTAATGAATATTCTGGTTTGTTACTTCCTGGTGTGGGAAACTTTGACCCTGCCATCAAAAGCATTACTCAGTTGTCTAAAACTGGATTCAAGGATTTTGTCAAGGACATAACACCTGTTTTAGGAATTTGTCTTGGAATGGAGATGTTTTTTGAAAAAAGCGAAGAGGGAAAAGAAAAAGGCTTGGGAATAATGGGTGGTGAGGTAATTGTTCTTCCACCGCCCATGAAAGTACCTCACATGGGATGGAATGATTTAGAGATAAAAAAACCAAGTAAACTTCTAGAAGGGATTGAGAATGGTTCTTGGGTTTATTTTGTACACTCGTATAGAGTTAAACCAAATTCTAATGATGTAATCACTGCAGAATCTGATTATGGAATTAAAGTTCCAGCAATAGTTGAACAAGACAACTTTTTTGGGACCCAATTTCATCCAGAAAAATCTAGCTCTGTTGGGAAAATTATGATAAAGAACTTTCTTGATGTGTGTAAAAAATGAAAATCATTCCTGCAATTGATCTGATGGATGGCCAAGTGGTTAGACTTTACAAAGGCGATCCAAAGCAGAAAACAGTGTATAGTGATAATCCTGTTGAAATTGCAAAAAAATGGGAAGCAAATGGTGCTGATATGTTGCATATAGTGGATTTGGATGCAACTTTGGGAATTGGCTCTAATCTTTCAATAATAAAGAAAATTCTGGAGGAAATCTCAATTCCAGTTGAAGTTGCTGGAGGTCTACGAGACGAATCATTAATTTTAGATGTTGTTAAAATTTCAAGCAGAGTAGTAATTGGAACTTTGGCCTTTAACGACAAAGAACTTCTTAAAAAATTACTTTTATCTTTAGGACCTGAAAAGATTGTAATTTCAGTTGATCACAAAGACGGTGAAATAGTAATACATGGTTGGCAAGATAGAACTGAAATCAAACTAATTGATGCAATCAAAGAATTTCTTGATATGGGGTTTACTGAATTTTTGTTAACTAATGTAAATCGTGATGGAACTTTGGAGGGTCCTGACCTGAAATTTTTAGAACAAGCTTGTAACTTGGACAAAACTAATGTGATTGCTAGTGGTGGTATTTCTAATATTAATGACGTTAAAGATGTAAAAGAAAAAAATGCATTTGGAGTTATACTCGGAAAGGCTCTTTATGAAAATAAAATATCAATTGAGGAGGCAAAGAAGATAGTATGACTCTGACAAAACGAATCATTCCATGTCTTGATGTAAAGAATGGTAGAGTTGTAAAGGGACTTCATTTTGAATCAATTAAGGATGCAGGTGATCCTGTTGAACTTGCTGAAAAATATAGCAATGAAGGAGCTGATGAGCTTGTATTTTTGGATATTACTGCATCTGATGAACAAAGAGAGATAATCAAAGATTTAGTCAGAAAAGTTGCATCAGTAATTGATATTCCATTTACTGTTGGTGGTGGTGTTAAATCATTAGAGGATGCTAGAAATATTCTTCTAAATGGTGCTGATAAAGTTGGAATCAATACTGGTGCTATAAAAAATCCCAAAGTGATAACTAAATTGATGGAACTGTTTGGCCGTCAATGTATTGTAGTTGCAATTGATGCCAAAAGAAATTTTGATATTGATAATAAAAAAAATATTTTCACTGAAAATGATAAAAAATTCTGGTTTGAAGTTTTCATTTATGGTGGAAAGGAAGGTACAGGAATTGATGCCATTTCATGGGCAAAAAAAGCAGAAAATCTTGGGGCTGGTGAAATTCTCCTTACCAGTATTGATAAAGATGGAACAAAGGATGGTTATGACATTCTACTCACAAAATCAATTGTTGATTCCTTATCAATTCCAGTAATAGCGTCTGGTGGTTGTGGAAAGCCTGATGATATGTTAGATCTATTCAGAAAGTCGAATGTTGACGCTGCACTTGCTGCTTCGATTTTTCACTATCAGACTCATGGGGTTAATGGTGTAAAGACATATCTCAAAGAAAAAGAAATTCCTGTAAGGTTATAATAGCTATTTCTCAAGTTATAACCATGCAGAAATCTATAGATGATATTGATTTTGAAAAAAGTGGTGGATTAATTCCAATTATAGTTCAAGATGCAAATACAAAAGATATTCTGACACTTGCTTATTCAAATAAAGAATCCCTTGAATTAACAAAGAAAACTGGAAATTCTTGGTTTTGGAGTCGTTCAAGAAATAAACTTTGGATGAAAGGTGAAGAATCAGGTAATACTCAAAAAGTAAAAGAAATTCTAGTTGATTGTGATTCTGATGCAATTATTTATCTTGTTGAACCATCAGGACCAGCTTGTCATACTGGTGAGCGAGTTTGTTTTCACAATAATCTAGAAAAATAATTTAACAAACTGGTTCAATGTTTGTTCCAGGAACAACTCTTTCTGTAATATCAAAATCTAGGTTTGGATAATTAGTTCCTCTAAAAACCAATGACCATTTTCCCATTATGTCATCAACAGAACAAAATCCTTCAATTTTTGATATTCTAGGTTCGAAGTAAAAATTAAATTCTGATTTTTTCGCTCCATCAAATGGAATTGCATCCCACACAAACTGATGAGTTGCATTCAGTGGTCTCATTATGTCAATCTGTCCTTTCTCATCAAATTCTAACCCATTAACATTCATGAAGATCTTTTCACCTATGGCATATTTACTTCGATCAATCTGAAATGGCCCTGACACAATCCATTCTTTTGGCAATAATTTGTAATCCGTCTCGTTGACTATACTTTGAATCCCTTTATCCAATGTGTTTTCTACATCTATTTCTTGATATGATGTCAAAATTAAAGTCAAAATTATTGCAAGAATAACTATTCCTCCAGCAACGATTGCCACCAGACTCATTTTCATATGAGAAATTCTTTTAAAAAATCTCTAAAAACCTTACCATTAGTGAAAAATCAACAAAAAGCAGCTTTTTCCTGAATATTTTTTAAAACTATGACAACTTTATAGCTTTTTTCTAGATTTACGCAAAAATTCTCACTATATTTTATCTTCATTGAAATTAAGTAATACTTAACTTGATATTAGGATTTTTTATGTATATTTGGAAAGGAGTAACTAATCTTGGCTAGAACATCATTGCAGTGCAGAGAGTGTAAAAAAGAGTACGAGTCTACTTTCAAGTATATTTGTGATGACTGCTTTGGGCCACTTGATGTAAAGTATGATTTTCCAACAGTTACAAAGGATACATTTTCTAATCGTGAGCAGACGTATTGGCGATATTTTGAATTACTTCCAATAGAGAACAAATCAAATATTGTAAGCATTGATGCAGGGATGACACCATTAACCAAAGCCGAAGAACTGGGCAAAAATCTTGGTTTGAAAAATCTTTACATCAAAAATGATTCTGTTAATCCAACATTTTCGTTTAAAGACAGACCTGCAGGCGTTGCAGTATCAAAAGCAAAGGAGTTTGGATTGTCAGCTGTTGGTTGTGCATCTACTGGTAATCTAGCATCAGCTACTGCAGCTCATGCTGCAAAAGGTGGATTTCCATGTCATGTATTTGCTCCAAGTAACATTGAGATGGCAAAAATCGCACAAGCATTATCGTATGGCGCAAATTACATTGCAGTTGATGGAACATATGATGATGCAAACCGCATAGCTGCACAGATTGGTGATTCCAAAGGAATTGGGATCGTAAATATTAACATGCGCTCTCACTATGTTGAGGGCTCTAAAACTTTGGCATATGAAGTCGCAGAACAACTTGACTGGCAGGTACCTGATCAACTAATAGTTCCAGTAGGTAGTGGTGCAATGCTTAACGCAATTTGTAAGGGATTTGAAGAACTACAACAAATATCGTTGTTAAATGATATAACTAACATGCACATAATCGCAGCACAACCACATGGATGTGCTCCTATTGTTGATGCATTTAAGAAAAATTCCAAAGAAGTGATTCCAGTTGAAAACCCTGACACTGTAGCAAAGAGCTTGGCAATAGGTGATCCTGGAGACGGAAGATATGTGTTAAAACGATTGGCACAATACAATGGATTTGCCGAAGAATGTAACAATCAAGAGATTCTAGATGCAATACTACTTTTGGCAAGAACAGAAGGCGTATTTACAGAGCCTGCAGGAGGCGTTTCTGTTGCAGTACTCCAAAAGATGGTAGAACAAGGAAAGATTGACAAAAACGACAGAGTAGTGTGTTATGTTACTGGAAACGGACTCAAGGCAACTGAATCAATAATGACAGTTTTGCAAAAGCCAAAAGTAATGAAAGCAGATATAGCAGAAATATCAGCGGTGGTAAACTAGCAATGGCAAATATCACATTTACAATTCCATCTGTGCTAAATCAGGGAGGCGGTGAGAAAAAGACTGAGATCTCAGCTGACTCGCTGCAAAATGCGTTTGCAAAAATCTCTGAAATAATGGGTGATGGTTTCAAGCGCAGAGTTTTAGAAAATGATGAAACACCGCGTTCACTGATTAACATTTACATCAACGGAAAAAATGCCAAGTTTACTAATGGCATGGAAACTCCTCTTAAAGATGGTGACGAAGTTTACATATTGCCAGCAGTAGCAGGCGGTTCTAAAGAACTATCCAGTAAGGAATTAGATAGATTCTCTAGACAAGTAATGCTAGAAGAGATTGGTTATCAGGGTCAACTGAAACTAAAGAATGCTAAAGTTTGCGTCGTTGGTACTGGTGGTCTAGGTAATCCAATTACTACAAGACTTGCTGCAATGGGTATTGGTACTTTGAGAATAGTTGATAGAGATGTAATTGAACTATCTAACTTGCACAGACAGACAATGTTTGATGAGGATGATGTAGGTCAGGTAAAAGTCGAAGTTGCTGCAAAGAAACTGCAAAAACTAAATCCTGACTGTAAAATAGAGGCACTGGCAATATCAGTTAATGACTATACTGCACTGGAAGTAGTTGAAGGATGCGATGTTGTAGTTGATGCACTAGATAGTGTCAATGCAAGATATGCATTAAACAAAGCATGTGTAAAGTTTGGAATTCCATTTGTAACGGGCGCTGCAGTTGGAGTATCTGGTCAGATATTTACTATACTTCCTGGAACCAGCGCATGCTACCATTGCATGTTTCCTGCATTAGATGAGGACACAATGCCTACATGTAGCATTGAGGGAGTACATCCGTCAATTTTGTCTATTGTAGGGGGAATTGAAGTTGCCGAAGCAGTCAAAGTAATCATGGGAAAAAAGCCTACTTTGTCTGATAGAATATTGCATATTGACATTGAGAATCTTGATTTCACTTCAACTAGAACATTTAGAGCAGAAGAGTGTCCTGTTTGTGGCTCTGGTAAAGCAGAAGAAGTGGTAAAAGAAGAGTTGTTGCTAGAGGAATTATGTGGCAGAAACCGTGGAAAGAGGACATTCTCCATCACACCTACTAGTACCTTTGATCTTGATGTTGACTCTGTAACTAGCATTGCAAAAGAAAAGGGATTTTTGATAGAAAATCAAGGTGAGCTTGGATTATCGTTGCGAACAAACGAGATGTCAGTTAGTTTCATGAAGAAGGGTTCTGCTGTTGTTGTTGGTTCAAAAGACGAACAAGATGCTATATCACTATACAAAGAATTGTTAGGAAAAGAAACCATCAAAACAGCAAACTAACTATCTAGCTTCTCTGAAATTAATCTGTGAATAAAATCATTCTTTTTTCGTTTGTTTTTCTCTTGGTTCTTATTGGCAATTCTTTTGTCTTTGATTTTAATTGCTCAAAATTTGAGCGGTAAATGGGTTTGGAGCTTACTTGAGGCCAAGATTTTGTTAACAGTATGATTAATTTCATTTAATGATTCTCATACATGTGTTGCCAGTGGAACTGACTAGAAAAAGAATTTCAGATATTAGAAAAAAGATAGAGCAAAAAAACTCTGTATTTGCAGAAAAGAAATATCTAGATTTAATGATTATTCCTTCAAAAATAATTGGAAGAGAGACAGAATCAGAGAAACTTTTAAGATGTATTATGAGTCTTAAGGATGGTTTTGTAGTTCCATTTGTGTCAGTATATGGTAGGAGTGGTTCAGGAAAATCAACTGTTGTAAAATTTGTATGTGAAAATATGACTGATCTAATTTCATTTAGGTTTGTGAATCTACGCAATGCAAAGACTGTCTTTGGCTGTGCCAATATGATTTTGGGAAATCTGGGTGAAGAGTCTTTGTCTAATGCACAGGGTCTGAATAAGGCAGTTGACTGTATACAATCTAGAATAGAGCTTATTTTAGATAAAGAAGAAAAAAAGTATTTTGTGCTTGTTCTAGACGAATATGATGTGATATTCTCTGATACTCGCAGTAATCCATCTGACTTTGTATACAAGCTCTTGCAGATAGAGGAGAACTTGCGCGAGAAGAGTGTGTGGGTTTGTATCATTGCAATATCAAACAATGCTTTACAGGAATATGATCTCGATGATCGTGTCAAATCAAGAATGGGCAGTACTGATGTGTCTTTTTCCCCATACTCGCAGTCTGATGTCTTTGGGATTTTAAAAGATCGTTGCAAAAAGGCCTTCAAGATTACTGTTCCAAAAGATGTTTTGGAGCACTGTTCCTCTGTTAGTTCATCAGACCATGGTGATGCAAGACGTGCACTTGATCTATTAAGAACGGCTGGTGAGATTTGCGATGGAATGAAAATTACAAAATCTGATATAGATTCTGCTCAGAATCTTTTGCAAAAGGACAGAGCTCAGGAGATTGTGTCTTTGGCTCCATACCATATGAAGTGTGTTGTAGGAACTATCATATCACTTGCAATACTAGGTGAGGACTCTTGGAGTGCAACTTCTAGTATATTTAAAAAATATTCTAATATTGTATCTCAGAAACAAGCACCGCTAAAGTACAGGCGAGTGTCAGACCTTCTAGTGGAGCTTGAAAACTCTGGAATACTTGTGTCTCGTGCGTATTCGCGTGGTAGGGGTGGATATGGAAAAGAGTACAAACTAAAGGTATCTCCAGACTTGGTAGGCCCTGTAATTGGTAAAGATTGGTTTGATTCTTTGGTACAACGAAAGGCAAGAACTGATGCATCAGAACGACTCTTCAAGAAACTTGGAAATCCTAGACTTGGAAGAAAGTATGGTTTGTTTAGTGGTTTTTAGTTAAAACATTATTGTACATCTTGATGATTCTTTCATAGAATAATTTTTGATTGTACTTTGTTTTTAGCTCATAATTACCTGCATTGCCCATTTCATTTGAGAAATTTGGTTCTTTGATTAATTGAATAATACTCTTAGCCCATTTTTTTTCATCATGCGGATCAATTATCAGTCCTGTCTTGTTATTTTCTACAATATCTGACATTGGAGGAATATCTGATACTATTACTGGTCTTTTTTGTTGGAATGCCTCTAAAATTACAAGACCAAATCCTTCTATAACACTTGGAAATAGCAATGCGTTTGATTCTGCTATCAGTTTTATTTTTTCTTCTGGTGTTACATATCCTGCAAATACTATGCTGTCCTTGAGATCTTTTGCAATATTTACTATACTTCTTGGAACTAGCGCATGCTACCATTGCATGTTTCCTGCATTAGATGAGGACACAATAGACCTCTTGCGTAATTATTTCTAGGCGTGAATTTTGAGGAAGAGTATTTCTGAAAATTCCCAAATATTGAGTTTTTAGGCACAAATCTGTTCAAAATTCAAAATACTGTCAAAAACCCTTCTAATTGCGCAAGAGGTCTAATGCCTACATGTAGCATTGAGGGAGTACATCCGTCAATTTTATCTATTGTAGGGGGAATTGAAGTTGCCGAAGCAGTCAAGGTAATCATGGGAAAAAAGCCTACTTTGTCTGATAGAATATTGCATATTGACATTGAGAATCTTGACTTTACAAGTACTCGAGACTTGGGCATAATGATCTACAAAAATAAATTCAAGTGATTCTAACAGCAAAGCATTCTTTTTACAATTCTTGGATTCTCATTACCTGCAACACAGTTGTAGTACACTGCAAGCTGGTACACCAAGACACAAACTAAAACAAATGATTTTACATTCTCAAGTCCTCTTACTGGCAATGTCCTTATGTTGAATATGTCTTTGACAATCTCAAATAACGGCTCGATTGACACCTTTCTCTGAGAGTACAACTCTTGACCTTCTTTGGAATCATAAAACTCTGCCAGCTTTATTCTGTCTGGCGGCGTAGATGGATATACTTTGACTGGACAGATCAGTCTCAGATTTTTCTCATTGCTGCAATGGTACAGGTTGCCATCATCATACGCAGGATCTGCCAGTATGTTTTGGAACAGCCCTGCAAGTGAATCAACTAGTGTACCATACGGTTTGCCGTCATGAGCATTTGCAGTGCTGATACAGGCAGACAGTGGAACTATCAGTTTGCCAGCGGAACAACTCATGTGCAGTTTGTATCCAAATGTCCAGCCCCTTGATTTGGAATAACCCCACTTGGCATCAGTGTCAATTCCTGCAATTGGAAGACGATTTTGTCTGATGTCAGATTTGTGCCATACTGGGCCTGCGGCTTGCAGCATTGTGCTATCAACTGATGCCGATATGTCATCTACTAATCCTTCTGAGACAAACAGATTTCCCATGTTGTTGATGATGGTACTAATTGGCAACACTTGGAATCTTCTGTCAATTGTTCTTCTGTCTGGAATTTGCTGTAGCCTGCAGGCCTTGAGCAATTTGTCATTATTACATTTGATGAACAAGAAATAGTGCAGCGTGTTATTGCTAGGAATCCTCATCCATGATTTTATGATGTATAGTTGTACCATCAGAATGGTTGGATAGACATACGGTCTTCCACGCCTAATTACATCCTCATACAGAGACAATGCTCTGATCAAATACAAAACACCAATAAGAAATGACTGACATCTTATGTTGCTAGGGATTCTTGTTTGTTTTGGCATTCCAATGAACAAAACATACTGAGATCCTTAGCTTTTTTGATTGCAATAATTTAAGAAATTGATTAAAAATTGGAAATCATTATGCCCAAGTCTCAATTAGTTGTATCTCGTGCGTATTCTATAGGTAGACAAGGCTATGGAAAAGAGTACAAGCTCAAAGTATCACCTGACTTGGTAGGACCTGTAATTAGCAAGGACTGGTTTGATTTTTTAGTGGAGCAAAAGACAAGAACTGACGAGGCTAAAAATATTCTAAAAGAACTAAAGAAATCTGGATTTGGAAGGCGAAGATCTAGGTTTAGTCGATATTAATATTTGAAAAATTTCTATTCTCAACAAATTTCACATTCAGAATAATTAAATGACTAGTCTCTTTACATGTGATTAATTGCTAGATATAGAAACTTTGGAAAAATATGATCCTTCTGGAATGCACAAGGTGTATGATAAATGGCCTGAAATTGCAAGAGAGGCATACGAATCTGATTTAGAACCTGTTGATTATAACGGAATTGATCATATTGTTTTCGCAGGAATGGGTGGCTCTGGTGCTGTTGGGGATTTGTTTGAATCTATTCTATCTAAGACTGATGTACATGTTACCGTTGTAAAGGGATATCTCTTACCAAAAACCGTTGATAAAAATACTTTAGTTGTATGTACAAGCATTTCAGGAAATACTACGGAGACACTTACAATTTTAGCATCAGCTCATAAACTTGATTGTAAATTAATTGCATTTTCTTCTGGTGGTAAAATGGAGTTATTTTGCAGTGAAAATAATATTGAGTATAGAAAAATTCCATCTATTCACTCACCACGTTCATCTTTTGTACATTTCATCTATTCTACTTTACATGTTTTAAATTCTGTTATGCCAATTAAAAAAACTGATATAATTGAATCTATTGAAGAGCTTGAAAAATTATCATTTAAAATTTCATCATCAAATTTAACAGATGATAACCCTTCTCTAAATATAGCTAAATTTCTTGATGCAATTCCATGTGTCTATTATCCTAATGGGCTTTATGCTGCTGCTATTCGTTTTAAGAGCTCATTACAAGAAAATACAAAGATGCATGTTTTTGTAGAAGATGTGATAGAAGCATGTCATAATGGTATTGTATCTTGGGAAAAACCTTCTGAGGTTAAACCTATTTTGATTCAAGGAGTGGATGACTATGTAAAAACCAAAGAGAGATGGAAAATAATAAAAGAATACTTTGATAAACGTAATATTCCTTTTATCGAAATAATTTCTATCCAAGGAAATATTCTCTCTAAAATTTTAAGTTTGATCTATGTTCTTGATTTTGCATCAATTTACAGAGCGGTTTTATCTAAAATAGATCCTTCTAATATTTCATCAATAAATTATATTAAAGAAAAACTAGAATTATGACACTATGATAGAAAATAAATGGAAACTAATAATGATAAAGTATCAATTATAATCCCTGTCTACAATTCTGAAATCTTTTTAACTGAATCAATTGAATCTGTTTTGAATCAGACCTACAAAAATATTGAGATTATAGTAGTAAATGATGGCTCAACTGATAATTCACTTAGGATTCTAAAACAATATTCTGAAAAAATTACCATAGTTTCTCAAAAAAATCAAGGATTAGCAGCTGCACTAAATACTGGAATTACAAAAATGAATGGAGTTTGGTTTAAATGGTTTTCACCTGACGATGTTTTACATACGAATGCAATAGAGATACTTGTAAAACAGATTAAATCTTTACCTGAAAACTCTATTGTATATTCAAATTGGGATATTGTTGATGAACATGGCAAAAAAATTAGAGATTTTCATGAATCAAATTTTAATTCTCTTACAAAATTTGATTTTAATACAAGACTGCTTGATGGGCAACAGATTAATGTTAATACAACTTTAATCCCATTTTCTTTATTTAAAAAAAATTGTCTGTTTCAAAATTTATCTGAACCTGTAGGAATAGATTATGATTTCTTTTTAAGAGCAGGAATATATTACGATGTTAAATTTTTTCTTATTGAAAAAAATCTTATTTCATATAGAATTCATTCTAATCAACTGTCTCATCAAAATATCATTAATTCATTAAATTTTATAGAAGAAATTAAAAAAAAAATACTATTACAACTTTCACAAACGGAACAAAGAAAATATCTTGAAAATCTAAAACAATTAAATAAAAACAAATCTATTAGAAAAAAAATAATTAAATTAGGATTGGAATTTTCAAAAGAATACCTTCCTAATTCATTTACTGATCAAATGCTTCTCTTTTATCTAAATAAAATTCGTCATACTAGGTAATTTTTACTTTAAAATCACTAAATTCATATAAAAAATAAAATTCACTCTTCTTAATCATGGACATGAACCCATTAGTATCTATAATAATCATAAATCTTAATGGAAAAAAACACCTAGAAAAATTACTTCCATCAATATTTAATTCAAATTACAAGAATTTTGAGTTGATTTTAATCGATAATAATTCTGATGATGATAGTATAAATTTTGTAGAACAAAATTATTCTGATATTAATGTAATAAAATTAAATAAAAATCATGGTTTTGCAGAACCAAATAATATTGCTGCAAAAATTGCTAAAGGAAAGTATTTGGTTTTTTTAAATAATGATGTTATTGTAACTAAAAATTGGTTAAATCCTTTAATCACTGAATTAGAAATTGATAATTCAGTACATATGGCACAAAGTTTAATTCTAAAAAATGATGATACTGTTGATTCTAGCGGAGATTTTATAGATACAAATGGTCGTGCATTTAGCAAATATGATTTGCCTAAAGAAAAGCGGTATATTTTAAGTTGCAAGGGAGCTTGTATGATAATTAAAAAATATGTATTTCTTGATTTGGGTGGGTTTGATGAAATGTATTTCGCATCTTTTGAAGATGTAGAATTAGGATGGAGGGCTTGGCTTTGTGGGTATAAATCTATCTTGATACCAAATTCAATTGTTTATCATTTAGGAAGCCAAACTATTAAAAAATTCCCAAAAGAAATTGCATTTCATGGTGTAAAAAATAATCTTCTCCTTAGATTTACCCATTTTGATATGTTTGACGCAATTTCAAGTATTATTCATATCTTAATTTTTATTATACAAGAGAAACTGTTAGGAAAAAAATCATCCAATATCAATTATATTGAATTTAATATTCCCGATATGTCCGTTTTGATTAAGGCAGTAGTTTGGATCGTTAAACATACACCTACAATTTACCATAAAAGAAAAATTTGTAAACAAAAGCAAATAATCACAAATAAAACATTAAAACAAATGGGCTTGATTACTTCATCTTAACTGAATCATTTAATTTTTTCTTATTGTATAGTTAGTTGCACAGCCCTGCCTAGCTCGTTGCTTTATCTGCCAAATCGCTCTATGATGCCTCAGAATACGGGGCGAGTTGTGCTTATTCTGCAAACATAGATCAAAAGATCAATATTTTTTTCCGAAATATGCAAAGATCAGTTCATTCCAAATTGCTCTCAAGTAGACGATGTCAGCCGAAGAAAAACAAAAATCCCGACTACACATATCCAACGCCCAAAATGACGCAAGATACGTGAATCGAAGAACCGTGCTGGTCCTTGACAGGACACGGATTTTCCACAATCAAAGAAACTATATGGGATGTGAGAAAATCCAGTTCTCGGGTGTGGGCATCGTGATAGTACTTCTGGTATTCCTCACGTCTCTTATGGTTATTTATTAGAGAACTCACATCCTTTCTGATCAATAGACCTCTTGCGTAATTACCAACAAAACGCGTCATTTAACCAAACTGATTCATCAGGTCATGGAATCACAACAAAATCCTTCTGCCGTATCCTGAAATTGACCAGGCCGCATATGATGTCACTGATGCAGTCATAGCGGCGCAGCCTGTTCCTGAAGACATCCTGCATTATCCTGAACTTCTTTATCTTTGAGATTGTGTGCTCTACTGTAATCCTGATTCTGGACTGGTTTCTGTTGAACTCCTTTTGCCTTGCAGTAAGTCTCTTGCCTCCTTTGCGCTTGCATGGCAGCACCGGATTGAACTCCGGAAAGTCCCTTGCCATTCCCTCGTATCCCAGGTCGACAAACGTCTGTAGTCCTTCTGGCAGTGTAGGGTGTTTGAGCTGAAACATCTTGTAGTCATGAGGTCTTCCCGGAGAGTGTGGAGGCTTGTGGACTATCTGGCCGTCAAGGTTTATCGTATACTGGTTCTTGACTGTGTGCATCCCTTTTTTGCCCGAGTAGTGTGTCTTTCTCTTCTTTTTGTTCTTCTTTGGCCTTGGGATCTGCTGCTCTGATGAGTCAATCGGGGTTGTCGCCAAATTCAACCAAATGATCTAATTTTGTAATTTTTCACGCATATTGATCAGGGAGGTATGGGTTCCCCAATGACTAACCATAAGAGACGTGATCAGTACTGGAAGTACTATCACGATGCCCACACCCGAGAACTGGATTTTCTCACATCCCATATAGTTTCTTTGATTGTGGAGAATCCGTGTCCTGCACATGCCAAAAGGTCTGGCGCGGGACGCAAACCGGTACACGACAAAAACAAGCTTGCATTTCTCTGCATACTCATGGTGTGCCTTGACTTTACATCCAGGGACATGGAGAATCTTGCAGCTCTGCTGAGGATGCCGTGGAACGAACCCCTGCCGGATCACAGCACCATTGCCAAGTTCATGCAGAAGATTCCGACTGCATGGCTTGAGGGCATCATTGCCTGCACGGCAGAATCATGTCTTGCAGGGTTTGATGCCTCCTCCAAACTCAAGCTTGCATCAGACAGCACCGGCGTTGCTACTGGCAGATATTACATGGTGCAAAAAAACGTCAAAAACAGGCACAAATCAGAGGTAAAACGTCAAAAGTATATCAAATGGCACGTGACTGCAGTACTGGGCCTGCAGGTCATACTCTCCTGCCGCATTACGGCCAGCAATGTGGCAGACACCACGGTTCTTGCATCCCTGATAGAGAAGATCAAAAAGACAGGCATTGCATTTTCTGGCAGCAGATTCAACGCAGACAAGGGATATGATTCTGATGAGAACTTTAGGCTTGTCTTTGATGTCGGCATGACTCCAAACATAAAGCAGAGGAACAACGCCATAAGCAGCTCAAAACCATTTCGTAAAAGGGCGGCAGGACTGTTTGATGCAGATATCTACAAAAAACGTGGCATGATAGAGGGGATATTTGGAGCCGAGGAGACAGAGGGTCACCGGTTGCTGTGCAGGTTCAGAAAAAAGTCCACAAGAAGGCGGTTCGGACTGTGCAAGGCAATAGGATGGAACCTTGAGGTGTTAAACCGTCTAGAGTGTGCCGCAAGGCAGAATATAGTGGTGGTGGCAGCTTGATGTGAATTTGGCGACAACCCCGAGTCAATCATCACGCAAAACTCCGGAAAGTGCCGTTCAAGATCCTGTATGGTTCCTATCTTTTTGGATTCGGCGTACATCATCTTCTGGGGGATTGGTATTGAGCCTCGCACGGCAGGCTCCATATACCTGATGTCCCTGTACACGTTGCTCTGGTCCAAACCAAAGAGGTGTCCTGCAAGCTCGTACGTGATGTACATCCGGTAGTAGACCAGAAGCATCATAAGCCTGTCCCTGACTGGAAGAGCGAATCTGCGTCCTGCCCCAATCTTTCGCTCCCTCTTTTTGCGGGATAGCCTTCTTTGCTCTGTTCTTTTGTACTCTTTTTCTATCTCAGATGACAAAAAATCAAACTGTTCTAGGCTAATCCCAGTAAATGACTGGAATGACCTTGGCTTTCTGGCTAGTTTCTTGTATGTTAGCATGAAATAACTAGGATGTTCTCAGCTTTGGATCTTGCTGTGAGTGAATTTGCATGCTTTGATCAAATTATGTTAATTGCGCAAGAGGTCTAATATGTGTACAAAATCACAAAATTAGATCAAAGGGTGAATTTGGCAACAACCACTAGTGCAGCACAGCAAAGTTATCCTAAAAATTATAATTAGTCCTGTTTTTCATCAATTTTTATTTTAAGAACAAAATGATATGTAATAAATCCAACAATTGTGGTAAACCAAATAGTTGTTAATCTAGTTAATAAAACAATAGAAGATGCTAAAGATAATTCAACATTATGAGAAACCAAAAATCCTACAAAACTACTTTCAGTTATCCCTATTCCTACAGGCAAAAACGATATTGCTCCAAACAATAATGAGGCATAATAATATCCAGTAGCTTCAATAAAATCAAAATTTTGCCCAAATGCTAGAAATCCAGAATAAACAGCCATTGCATCAAAAATAAAAGATACCAAGCTAATTCCCCATACAGTAAATGTTGTCTTTTTGTTAGTAAGTTTCGAAAAAGTATCATAAAATTCTGAGTTAGGTAGCAATCGTTGTAGAAATTTAATTTTTGTAATATTTTTTTGAAATAGCTGTAAGAAACTTTTGTTTGTAACAATTAAGTATAGAACAATAAGGAGGATGAAACTAATACCTAAAATTACAATTCCCTGCCAAAAATAAGACAAAAACAAAGTAAATGAGAGTATTGTAGCTACTGCCAAAAGATCATGAAATCTTTCAAGAAATATAATAGGAGATGTTTTTGATATAGGTTCATTGTAATTGCGTTTAAGAAAATGGGATTTGATTAATTCGCCAGCACCCAAAGGAGTTATCATCATAGACATTCCAGAAAAAAATAAAGAAATATTTTTTTTCATATGAATTTGTATATCTAATTTATCAAGAAATTTCTTTTGACGATATGATCGTACTAATAAAGAAAAAATAGTGAATAACATAGATAAAAAAACAAATTGTATTTTTATGTTTAAAAATTCTGAAGAAATTTTGTTAATATCGGAAATCAAAATAAAAGCAACATAAAAGCCTAAAAATACAATAATTGTAATAATCAATTTGTTCTGAGTAGAAAATTTTTTTTCCAATCTAGAACAACTGTACGATAAGGCTATTTATTTACTAAGAATTAATGGGTTCTTGAAATCTTTTTCCTAGTTTTGCATAGTATTTTCCTGGAAAATCTTTTGCATTATAAAGACCCCAAACATCATAAACTGTTTTACAACCACTATTGTTAATCTTTTCAGAAATATCTGAGAACTCTTTATGGTTTGTTGCAATAATAACAATGTCAGGGTTTTCTAAAACTTCATCAATAGTTAAAGTGTCTTTTACATGAGGATCATGAATCAATGTTTTGGCACCTAATCCTCGTAGAGTTTCTTCTAATTTTACAGAAGGAGAATTTCTCATATCATCACTGCCAGCCTTAAATGAAATTCCCAAAACTGCAATTTTCTTATTAACCAAATTACCAGTTTTTTGTTTTATATTATTGATAATATGTTGTGGAATTGATTCATTAAGTTTCCATGCAGCAGAAACAATACTTGAAAAAGTAGTGTTATTATCAAGAAATGTTCCGTCCTTACTTAAACAGGGTCCTCCAACAAATCCTGGAACAGGAATTTGACTTCTAGGGTATTTGTAATTAGAGATTTTGATTAATTCTGATGCATCTTGTCCATATATTTCTGCCCATATTCCAAATTCATTGGATAAAGCAAACATAATGTATCTATAGATGTTAGTGAATAATTTTGCTAATTCAGCACCAGTAATACTAGTATAAGAAAATTCTTTTTCAGGATTAATTATTTTAAAAATTTCTGTAGCAATATTATTTGATTCTTGATCTATACCACCAACAATTTCAGGTAGCTCGCGTAATTCTTTGATTGCCTGACCTTCAAGAATTCTTTCAGGACACATAGCTATTGCATAATCAACCCCTGCACGTAATCCAGTTTTTTGATCTAGAAATGGTATAATGACATCTTCAGTGGTTTGTGGAGGCAAAGTAGATCGTATTATTATCATTTTATTTTTTAGATCTAAATTTCCAATATCACCTAACGCTGAATAAAGTTGTGTGTAATCAACATTGCTATCACTGGAATTAGGAGTACCAACAGTTACAACAATAACATCAGGAATTTCTTTACAATCTTTCAAAGTATTTGCAGTTAAAAGATATCCAGATTTTACAGAAAGTTGAAGATTTTCTTGCAGGGGAGAATCATGAAAAGGACATATTCCTTTATTGATAGAATCAGTTCTAAATTGATTAACATCTATTCCAATAACTTTTACATTATTAGATGCAAGTACACTCGCTAAAGGTAATCCAACTCGTCCTAAACCTAAAACACTAATGGTGCATGTCTTAGTTTGAACCTTTTCTAGTAAATTGGAGTACATGTGAAATGTTTGAAGTACCCATTATTATTCTTATATTCAAAATAATTATTTTGACAAATCTTTTTTTAAGATACAATTTACTATCATTTTAAAATATCTGAATCCTTCATTTAACAAATTAAATTTAGAAAGTGAGGCATCCCCAGCAAAGTGATTTGCCGGAACTTCAGCAAAATGAGTTGCACCTAAAAGATATGATTTTATTGGTAACTCAATAAAAATTTCAAATCCTACAGAAGTTATTTTAATTTGTTTTAAATATCTAGTATGATAGGCTTTTACCGCATTGGTGATATCCTTTGAGGAAATTCCAAACAACAATCTTACAGTATTATTACATAATCTATTTGCAAAAAATTTGTTCTGTGGATAATCTTTAAACGTTGACTCATTAGAAAATCTATTTGCAAAGACCATATCATATCCTTCATCCATTTTTTTAACCATCATTACTAGATCATTAGGATCTTCAGATGAATCACTCATAACAATCATTGATATGTCGTTTTTAGCATTTTCAATTCCTAAAGTAATAGCACTAGCAACACCCAGTTTATTTTTTCGAGAAAAATATACAATCTCATTATTTGTTTCAGACAGTGATTTTACAATTTCTAAAGTTTTATCATTAGGAGCAATATCAATAACAACTATAATTTCAAAATTAATTATTTGTTTTCGAAATAGATTTAAAATATTTTTAAGTGTATGTTCAATAGTTTTTTCTTCATTATATGCGGGAATGATTATTGAAACCGATTTAGACATTGTTATTTTTTACGGTTTCAGTATCTTTTGTTAAATTTTGTCTCATCCACCCAATAACTTCATCTAAGCTTTCTTCTAATGATATTGCAGCTTCAAAATTAAGAAGATCTTTTGCTTTTTGAGTAGAAGGTAATCTTTTTTGAACATCGTGTTGAAATGGAGGATCGGAAACAAATGAGAATATTTTGTCAGGATTAATTTTGTTCCAGATCATTTTTGCCAGCTCTAAAACTGTAGTAGAGCGACTAGTTGAAATGTTAAAATCTTCATTTTTTGTTTTCTCATGTTCTAAACATACTCTAAGACCTCTTGCAATATCTTTTCCATTTGTATAATGTCTGATTTGATTACCATCGCCTAAAATATGAAGAGGGTTTTGACCTTTTAGGCATTTAGTGATTAAATCTGGAACTACATGAGACAAAGTGAGTTTAATGTTTCCAGACATCATTTCATGTTCACCTAGAGCAACTTCTTCCCCAACGCCAATACAATTGAATGGTCTAACTATAGTATATGGTAATTGGTATTGTTCAAAAGCACCTTTTGCAAAATATTCACACGCAAGTTTTTGGAAACCATAAGTTGAGAACGGTGGTGGGCATTTAGTAACTTCAGATTCATCGGTAGGCCATTTTGCAGTATTTTCAAAAACCATACTTGAACTCAAGACTAGAATTTTTTGAAGTGATTTAGTTTGAAATTGATTTATAGCTAAGTCAAAAGTATTAGAAATTATTCTTTCATTTGTCGCAAGCAAATCATACGCGTATTTATGGAAATATGAAATACCGCCTATCATTGCGGCTCCGGCAATAATATAATCAAATTCATAATTATTTATTTTTTCAAGAAAGTTCTTACTTGAACAATCCATTTCAATTAATTCAAAATTCTCATGAGAATCATGTCTGCGGGTAACTTTACCATATTTTGAATAATTATCAACTCCAATGACTGAATAACCATTAGAAAGAAATTCACTACATACATACGATCCAATAAACCCTTGAGATCCTGTCAAAAGAACTTGTTTCATATAAGGAATAAAAAATGCCATCTTTTATAGTTAAGTGAGACTTGGGCATAATGATTTCTAATTTTTAATCAATTTCTTAAATTATTGCAGTCAAAAAAGCCAAGGATCTCAGTATGTTTTGTTCATTGGAATGCCAAAACAAACAAGAATTCCTAGCAACATATAAGATGTCAGTCATTTCTTATTGGTGTTTTGTATCTGGTCAGAGCATTGTCTTTGTATGAGGATGTAATTAGGCGTGGAAGGCCGTATGTTTATCCAGCTATTTTGATGGTACAACTATACATCATAAAATCATAGATGAGAATTCCCAGCAGCAATACACTAGACCTGCTGTGTTTCCCAACTCTAAAAATCATCAACATTCTTTGATTAAACGAATCCTTTTGGATTATCTTACTGCATTGCAATCATTGTATTGTACAGACAAACTTTCATTTTCAACTCATGAATCATGTCCTCTCTTTTGTGAGACGTGACATGCTCACCAAACATTCTCTTGAATGCAGAAAACACTGATTCAACAATCCATCTGTCCCCATAGCTTACGCTATTCCTCCATAATTCATAGTTGAATAATTGAGCCAGAACAGCTTTTCGTCTTGGGTAGCAGTCAGTGCTAACTGATGAGTTCTTTCTTGTTTTGATTCCAGGAATTATACTTTCATGATACAAATATGAAAAACAATCCTTGGTATCATATGCACCATCAGCTAGAGTCTTGATTACATCTCCAAACTCTTTTGATTGTTCAACCAGTGATACAAAATGTTTTGAATCATGTGACTTGTCATCTGTTATTTCTAAACCTGTGATTTGTTTAGATTTCACATCTACTGCAACATGAATCTTCAAGAATCCTCTTCTTTTCTGCCATTTCTGTCTCATCCACTCGCCACGATTGGCAACCTTGACTCCTGTACTGTCAATTGCAATAACAACATCTTTTCCAAGTTTTGGATTCATCTTGATGTGTAACTTGTTTACACGCTTCCAAATGGCAGAATATGTCGGTGTTTTTGATTTCTCTTTGAGGTGTGATTTTATCAGACCTTCTGTTTGTCTGAATGGCAGATGCAAATAGAGGTGACAGTATCCCAATGCCTCCATGAATGATTCGGGATAAACGAATTGACGTCCTTCCTTTTTGTGGTTCATCTCCTTGAGTTCTGTACTCCATGAGTCTATAGCATCAAAAGACAGCATGATTTCTCCACGTCTTACTAGTGATTCGTTGTAATTTTTCCAATTTCTAGTCATGGAATAATACAAAATATTCTGATCTAAAGCTTGTTTGGTAGAATTAGTTGGATCAACTAGTCATGTTAGGAAACACAGCACTTGTAGTCATGAGGTCTTCCCGGAGAGTGCGGAGGCTTGTGGACTATCTGGCCTTTGAGGTTAACTGTATACTGGTTCTTGACTGTGTGCATCCCTTTTTTGCCCGAGTAGTGTGTTTGTCTCTTCTTTTTGTTCTTCTTTGGCCTTGGTATCTGCTGCTCTGATGAGTCAATCATCACACAAAACTCCGGAAAGTACCGTTCAAGCTCCTGTATGGTCCCTATCTTTTTGGATTCGGCGTATATCATCTTCTGGGGGATTGGTATTGAGCCTCGCACGGCAGGCTCCAGGTATTTGATGTTCCTGCAGACGTTGCTCTGGTCAAGGCAAAAGAGGTACACCCTGCAAGCTCGTATGTGATGTACATCCTGTAGTATACTAGAAGCATAACTGCCCTGTCCTTGATGGGAAGCTCAAACTTGCGTCCAGCTCCGACTCTTCGTCTCCTCTTCTTAGAGGAGAGTCTCTTTTTCTCTGTGATCTTGTATTTCTTTTCTATCTCAGATGACAAAAAATCAAACTGTTCTAGGCTAATCCCAGTAAATGACTGGAATGACCTTGGCTTTCTGGCTAGTTTCTTGTATGTTAGCATGAAATAACGAGGATGTTCTCAGCTTTGGATCTTGCTGTGAGTGAATTTGCATGCTTTGATCAAATTGTGTCAATTACGCAAGAGGTCTACTGTATCACTATGCCAACGAGAAAGATCTGAGGTTAATCTGTCCACTCAGAGTATATCCGCCTACGCCGCTAGACAGAATAAGGCTGGCAGAGTTTTATGATTCCAAAGAAGGTCAAGATCTGTACTCTCAGAGAAAAGTGTCCATCGAGCCGTTATTTGAGATTGTCAAAGACACATTCAACACAAGGACATTGCCAGTAAAGGGATTTGCCAATGTAAAGTCGTTTGCTCTGGTCTGTGTCTTGGTGTATCATCTTGCAGTGTACTACAACTGTATTGCAGGTAATGGGAATCCAAGAATTGTAAAGAGAATGATTTACTGTTAGAATCACTTGAATTTGTTTTTGTAAATCACTATGCCCAAGTCTCAACTAACTAATTTATTAAACAAATTTAAATCTACGCTTTAAGATTTTTGAATAATTGTCTACAATTCAACAATTTCAAAAATTCATAAATGAAAAATATATTTTATTTCCAATCATAGGCTTTTTTACATTGTGGAGTTTTCCCAATGTATTATCTTCAGCTGCTGCAGGTCTTGATCCATCTTGGCAAATTGCGTTACATATGGCAAAAATTCAGGGCCTTGTTTGGGGCCAAGACATTGTAGTTACTTTTGGACCTCTGGGATATCTTTTCTTAAAAATTAATATTAATCAAGAATTTTGGATACATTCTTTTTTGTACAAAATAATTGTTCATATTTTGTATTTTATTATTATTTCAGTATATTGCTTTACCACAAAAAATAAACTGTATAATTTATTAGCATTTGGAACATTATCAATTTTACTTGTAAATTTAATTCCTAATTATTATCCATTAGTAGGATTGATTCTGGGATTTTACTTATATCAGAATAAATTATCTAATAAATTATTTTTAATCCCATTATCTTTTACTCCTGCATTTTTTGCTTTTGTTAAAGGTGATGTATTTTTAGGATCATTAAGTATCTTAATTTCTGCTTGGTTAATCCTGATATTTAAAAAACGATATAAAGATTTTATAATCTCATTAATAGTTTATCCGTCTTCATTAGTATTTCTTTGGCTATCAATGGATTTTCCAGTTTCTGAAATGATCAATTATTTTAGTAATTTGTTAGCTACTTCTTCTGGTTATGTTATTGCAATGTCCATTGATAAACTGTTTTATCCTGTATATTTTTCTATACCTTTTTGGCTAATATTTTTTTGGTGGATTTATAATTCCTATAAAAAAGGATATGATTTGTCATTATTTTTTTTATGTTCTGGCCCATCATTTCTTCTTTACAAATTAGGAATAGTACGTGAAGGTGGCCATGCACTTCACTATTTTTTATTTTGGAGTGTAATATTTCTAATAATTTTGATTTGGTCACAACGATATAATTTTCCAAAAATTCAAAAATGGATTACATTTATTGCTATTTTATTTTTAATATCTTCTGCATATTTTACGGGTTATGTTCTTTTGCCAAATGAAAAATATACTGAAATAAACTCTGAATTTTTCTCAAATGGTATTGTAGATGCATTTCAAAAGGCATCAAATCCATATCTAAAATCAAAAATTTTCAATATTGGAACATATTTATCATATGTTGAAAGTGATTCAAATTTTGAAAAAATACGACATTCTGAAAAAAGCAATATTTTAAAATTTTATGCTGATTATCCAAAGTCAATTCTTAATAAAATTAACAATTCATCTATTGATATTATTCCATGGGATAATGCATTAATTTATGCTCATGATTATAATTGGAAACCTAGACCTATTTTACAATCATACAGTGCGTACAATCCAAAATTAGATAATCTTGATGCAAAATTCTTATCTAGTGAAAATGCTCCAAATCAATTACTTTATTCGTGGAAATCTATTGATGGCAGATTTTCTGCATTTGATACTCCTGCATCCTTACGTGCTATTTTATGTAATTACAAAATAATCGAACATGACTATAGAACTACATTGTTTAATAAAGATAAGAACAAATGTCTAGAACCTATTTCTATTTTAAACCAAACAATATCTTTTGATCAAAGTACGTTCATACCTAAAGTTGATGATGGTTACTTATTTGCAAAAATTCACATTAAACAAAATGCTCTTGGGAAATTATCTGATTTTGTATATAAATCCCCCCATGTACGAATTCAAATAAATGATAATGAGTTCCATCATAGATTCATTTATCCAAATGCTGAAAATGGTATAATTCTTTCAGGAAATCCCGTAACCCCTCTTTTACTATATGATGTCGAAAAATTTACTTTACATTCAACACACCCAAATTATTTTGACGATAAAATTGAGATAGAATATTTTACAATTAATTTATTTTCTGATTAAGTTTCCCTCTTTGTCGTACGCTCTATCTATTTTTTAATCATTTGTAAATTTGTTTAAAGAGAATTATTTTCAATTAATTTAAAATTGTTTTTTAATATGTTCAATCCTTCTTTTAATTTCTTTACCAGTTATTTCAAAACTCATAAATTTCTTGATATCTTCTTTTGCCTGCTCTCCAATTAGCATTGCATCTTTTTTATTTTCGTATACCCCTCTCATTAATTCTCCTGCGTGTTGAGTGTTAGGTTTTGCCCAAACATCTCCTTTTTTATAAGCAGCAAAATCTTTTTGCAACTCAATTAATTGATATTTCACAAGTAAACTGTTATTGATATTCATAAAATCCATATTTCCAGAATAACCTGTAGCTATTACTGGTTTTCCTGCAAACATTGCTTCTTGCATTGTTAAACCAAATCCTTCTGAACTATGCAGTGAAACATAACAATCACAAGTTGCTACTAATTTATGATATTCATTTTTATCTAGATTCTCTGTTATGATCCTAATATTTTTCCAATTTACACTTTTTTTAAGCTTTTCAAATGCATCTATAAATTTATTAGAATTAATACATTTAATCATTAATAAAACATTATCATCTTCACTAAATTTTGATTTAAATGCTTCAATTATTGCCATAGGATTCTTTCTTTCAAAGACACTTGCAAAATCAAAAGAAAATAAAAACATAAAATTTGATTCATCTATTCCAAATTTTTCTTTATCTGAAACAAGATTATCTTCATCTATTTGTATTGGACATGTAATTGGAATAACTGGTATTGATGAAACTTTTGAAATTGCATTTGCAACAAATTTACTCAATGTCCAAATTTCATCGAAATACTTTAAACTAGTTAAAAATTCTTCAGGAAAATTTTCTGTTTCCCATGCCCATACACCTATATTGTACTTATTTTTAAAGTAATTCTCATTCATAGTGTTAAAAAATACGTCAGATTGATCTGCATTAACAACAATCAAATTTATTGGATAAGGATTCTCACTAGAAAATTCTTTGAATGTTTTATCAGTATTCTGATGAAATCCTGAATCTATATTGTTTATTACAAAAGGAATGTTTACTTTATCTAATGAATGGGCATATCTTCTAGCAGATTCAGCAACTCCAAATTGTCCTTTAAAATAACCTGCAATATTTATTCCATTTAGTCTCTCAGATTTATTTGATCTATTTGAATTATCATTTTTTAAAAGTTTTTCATCAAAATTATATTCTTTTTTTAATGATAATTTAGCCCAATTACAAAATTTTTCTCTGTCTGATTGTAACACGTCAGGAAATTTCTCTTGTACGTCTTCACGTTCATTGTAAATCTTATACCATAAACGTGAAATTATAGGCGTCTTTTCATCAATTCCTTCGTTTAGAAATTTAAAAAATGATTTTTTACTATTTACAATAAAAGGATTACCAAATTTATTTCCTCTAGATAATGATTCTGAATATAATTTTCTGGATTCATTTGGAATCTTTATTCCATTATCAAAGTAATCAAAAATACATTTCCAGTTTTTGACAGTTAAATAATCATTTTCAACAAGTAAATCTCTATATAATTCAAATAATTTTCGTAATTTTTCTAAATTTTTTAGAATAAATCTATTTTGATGTTTAGAAACATTCTCTATATTGTCTGGTGAGAATCCACTAAAATGAATAAAGTATGCTGGTTTTCCATTTGAATAAATTTTTTTATTTTTTATCTCTATATCACGTTGCATCATATTCCAATATGCAATATTATAGCCAGGATGTTTTATGACATATACCTCATCAAAAATCGTTGGGACTAAATCCATCCATTTTTGATCAGTAAACAATCCCCGTTTTATATCACTATAACCATAATCCATTAATCGAGGGATCCACCAATTAAGAAATTTTTTTGTAATCTCTGTGTTAGATAATCCAATAAATCCTAAATTATATGAACCAGATCTCAAAATATCAAAATCAGAAGGATGTTTTTCATCTATAATTGGCTCTAAAATATGTGGAGTTAAAATTATTGATTTATCATCTAATAGTTTCCATAGGTTTTCTAAACTATTTGTAAATAAAATATCTGGATCAAAGTATGCAAGTTTTTTTAATTGATATTTTTCAAAAAGGAATTTTAATAATTTTGCTTTAACTCCTGTGTTTAACTCCAAAATATTATATTTGAAACAAAATGATTCAGGATTCTCAATTTCTAAATCTTCCAATTTTATTAATGTGAAGTTTTCTTTTTTAGGATCAAATTTATCCTCAATCTCATCTACTAATAAAACAAATGCTAAGCCATTGGGATTATATTCTAAGAATGAATTAACAAGTGTTCGTACATGAGCTAGGTAATTCTTTGATACAATACTACAAATAACAATTTTTTCATCCATCTTAGTCGTTAAGATTTTTTTCATCTACAATATTAAATTCATCGTTTTTTATCTCATTTTTTGTATGAGGTTTAATCTCAAGTCTTTTTTCTTTATTTTGTTTAACTACTTCTAATAAATCTGATTGTTCGGTAAAACTCATTTCTGATAAAACTCTGAATTCTTTCCTTTCTGCTTTTTCTTTTGCAGCGTTTACATAATTCTTTATTCCCTCATTTTTTATCATCGAACTACTTGTAACAATTATTTTACCTACTTCTGTCTTGACAAATTTTTTCATGATGGGATCTGCAAATTTAGTAATTCTTTTCATATTTTTAAAAATGAAACTTTGTTTAATGCTGTCCATTTCATTTTGTAAATTTTTATTAGTATAATGAATTTCTTTTAAAGAATTATTTAATATATCAACTTCATTTTGTTTTTTAATTTTAAATTCTTCTAATTTTGAAATATAATGATCTTTCCTTTTTATTGTTGTTGAAATAATATCAACATTCTTCTTGAGTGATTCTACAACTTGATTTTTCTCATCAACATTCTTCTTGAGTGATTCTACAACTTGATTTTTCTCATCAACATTCTTCTTGAGTGATTCTACAACTTGATTTTTCTCATCAACATTCTTCTTGAGTGATTCTACAACTTGATTTTTCTCATCAACATTCTTCTTGAGTGATTCTACAACTTGATTTTTCTCATCAACATTCTTCTTGAGTGATTCTACAACTTGATTTTTCTCATCAACATTCTTCTTGAGTGATTCTACAACTTGATTTTTCTCATCAACATTCTTCTTGAGTGATTCTACAACTTGATTTTTCTCATCAACATTCTTCTTGAGTGATTCTACAACTTGATTTTTCTCATCAACATTCTTCTTGAGTGATTCTACAACTTGATTTTTCTCATCAACATTCTTCTTGAGTGATTCTACAACTTGATTTTTCTCATCAACATTCTTCTTGAGTGATTCTACAACTTGATTTTTCTCATCAACATTCTTCTTGAGTGATTCTACAACTTGATTTTTCTCATCATTAAAATTGTTTAATATTCTTATTTCGTCTTTATTTTTCTCAATTATTGTTTCATAACTATTAATTTTTGAAATTATTTTTTCCTTTTCAGTTTCTGCTTCATATTTACTTTTAAAACTTTCATACCAATTTCTATAGTTTTGTACAATTCTCATCAAATCAATTTCAATACTTTTTTTATTTCTAAAATTTTCAGCTACCCAAAGAAATAATTTATCAAAATTTCCTTTTTCTACTTCTGGAAATTCTTTTTGTAAATCATCTCTATCTTGATAAATTTCTAAAATTGCTGAAATTGGATTGTTTTTCAATTTTTCAATTTTTCTATCTTTATTTTCTAAAATTTTCCTTAGAAATTTTTCATAATTGGTATCTAATGGATTTTTGTAAATAATTCCTATACCAAACCCTTTATCTTTTGGTAAACTAATAATCTCAAATGTTTTGTATTCTTTTTTTAATTCCTCCCAAAATTTCCACACTTCTACATTTTCTAATTTCTGATTAATATCATGAAATACAATTATACTATCATTTTCTATATTTGCATAATATCTTTTAAAATCAGCAGAAACTCCTTGATATGTATGATCTCCATCAATGATTAATAAATCGATTTTCTGTTTAAAAATATCCATAACTTTTTCCAAAGTTTCAATTTTCTGTGAATCATCTCTAATGAAACTTATATTTTGATATGGTCTCTCAAAAGATTTGTAAATAGGAATTTTCCAATCTGGGAATAATTCACCACCAAATTTTCCTCCAGGTAAATCTATACTTATTATTTTTAAATTATAATTTAAAATTCTTGATAATAAAAATAAAGTTCCACCTCCTGCTGTTCCTATTTCTACTATTGTTTTTGGTTTTTTAATTACACATAACTCTAACAAATTTCTTAATTCTTCTTTATTTTGTAATGGTTTTAAATCAAAATCATCTTCTTTAAAATTAAATGCAAAATCAATTAATTCAGAAATTGTTTTACATTTATTTGATTTATTTTCTATATTTTTAATAATTTTAGATACTACTTTTTCATTCATATTTAATCAAACATTTTTTATTTAATTAACTATTGGCATTTTCTTTATATTGGTTTATCACATCATCTGGATTTCCAATAGCCTCCAATTTTCCTTTATTCATCCATGCTACTCTGTCACATAATTCTGAAACTGTTGAAAGATTATGTGACGTTAATAAAATTGTTTTATTTTCTTCCTTAAACTTCATAAATGCATCAAAACTTTTTTTCCTAAATGATATATCCCCTACAGACAAAATTTCATCTACTAAGAGTATGTCTGGTTCTACTTGTAGTGCAGTTGAAAATGCTAATCTTGCTTTCATTCCTGATGAATAATGTTTTAATTTCATATTTTGAAAATCCTCTAGTTCTGCAAATTCAATAATTTTCTCAATTCTTTTTTTTAACTCATTTTTTTTAACCCCTAACAATAATCCATATAAAAAAATATTTTCTTTTGCAGAAATATCATTATAAAATCCAACCCCAATCTGAAGTAATGGTGCAACTCTTCCTTGAGTAAAAATTTCTCCTTGATCTGGTATATAAATACCTGAAATTATTCGTAATAATGTGGTTTTTCCACTACCATTTCTTCCAATAATTCCTAACATTTCTCCTTTTTTTACATTAAAACTAACATTGTCAATTGCTAAAAATTGCTCAATTTTTTTCCCATCTTTATTTTTTGTATTGAATTTCTTTGAAATATTATTTACATTTATAGCAATATTTCCATTCATAATTTTTCACTAATCCTCTTTTTCATTCTATTGAAAACCATATATCCAACAAAAAATATGCTCATGATTATACTAGTTACGTATATCCATTCAGTTAATGAAGGAATTTCACCAAAAACAATCTTATGCAAAATTTCTATTATTTGACCTAATGGATTGATGCTGTGAATTGTCAACAAAATTCCTTTTACATCTTCTACATACCAAAAAATTGGTGTAACAAAAATTAATGCGTAAGAAAAAATCCCCCAAAATGGTTGAATGTCTCTAATGTATACATTTACAATACTTAAGATATACGAAATTCCTTGAATTAATATTAATAATAATATTAGAACAATTGGTAATAAAATTAAAGTAACTTCTGGGACAAATTCAAAAATTGGCATTAATGAAAAAAATACCCCTATGGTAACTAACATCATTATTGCAGTTGTCCCAGTTGAAACTACTGGAAAAAACTCTTTTTCTATTTTAATTGATTTCAAAATATTTGCATTATTAACTAAACTTCCTAGGCCTCCAGTAGTGCCTTTGATAAAAATATGATAAATCATAATTCCTGAAATTAGATAAATAGCATAATCTTCTCTACTTACTTCTTTGATATTTGAGAATACTAAATATAATAAAACAAATAACAACAACGGCTCTAAAGCTGCCCATAAAATTCCTAAATGTGTTCCTCTGTATCTTAATCTAACATTATATAACGCAAAATTCAATACTAGTGATTTATTTTGCCATAAACCCAGTAATGGAATTATTCCCATAATTTACAGATTTTTAATTAGTATATATTTGAGACTTGGGCATAATGATTTCTAATTTTTAATCAATCTCTCAAACTATTGCAATCAAAAAAGCTAAGGATCTCAATATGTTTTGTTCATTGGAAATGCCAAAACAAACAAGAATCCTTAGCAACATAAGACGTCAGTCATTTCTTATTGGTGTTTTGTATTTGATCAGAGCGTTGTCTCTGTATGAGGATGTAATTAGGCGTGGAAGACCGTATGTCTATCCAACCATTCTGATGGTACAACTATACATCATAAAATCATGGATGAGAATTCCAAGTAACAATACACTGCACTATTTCTTGTTCATCAAATGTAATAATGACAAATTGCTCAAGGCCTGCAGGCTACAGCAAATTCCAGACAGAAGAACAATTGACAGAAGATTCCAAGTGTTGCCAATTCGCGGTATGATTAGTACCATGGGGAACCTGTTTGTCTCAGAAGTGTTGGTAGATGACATATCGGCATCAGTTGATAGCACAATGCTGCAAGCCGCAGGCCCAGTATGGCACAAATCTGACATCAAACAAAATCGTCTTCCAATTGTAGGAATTGACACTGACGCCAAGTGGGGTTATTCCAAATCAAGGGGCTGGACATTTGGATACAAGCTGCACATGAGTTGCAGTACTGGCAAACTGATAGTTCCACTGTCTGCCTGTATCAGCACTGCAAATGCTCATGACGGCAAACCGTATGATACATTAATTGATTCACTTGCAGGGCTGTTCCAAAACATATTGGCAGATCCTGCGTATGACGACGGTTCATTGTATCACTCCAGTAATGAGAAAAATCTGAGACTGATCTGTCCAGTCAAAGTATATCCATCTACGCCGCCAGACAGAATAAAGCTGGCAGAGTTTTATGATTCCAAAGAAGGTCAAGAGCTGTACTCTCAGAGAAAAGTGTCCATCGAGCCGTTATTTGAGATTGTCAAAGACATATTCAACATAAGGATATTGCCAGTAATAGGACTTGAGAATGTGAAGTCATTTGCCCTGATCTGTGTCTTGGTGTACCAGCTTGCAGTGTACTACAACTGTGTTGCAGGTAATGGGAATCCAAGAATTGTAAAGAGAATGCTTTGTTGTTAGAATCATTTGGATTTATTTTTGTAAATCATTATGCCCAAGTCTCATATATTTTAGTTTGAATTCCTTTTAATCAAACATATCTAATAATATCAAATGGATTAAGTTAAATTCTTAATTCATCTAATTTTTTGTATGACAATTAACAAAATTGTATTTGTTCAAATTGATACTTTAAGACATGATTGTATAAATCACATTCCTGATAAAAAGTACCTTGAGCGAGATAATGTTCGTGACTTACTACAAACCCCTACTCTTGATTCAATAGCAAAAAATAGCATTTGTTTTAGACGCTGTTATACCACTTCTTCTATTACTTCAGCAGTACATGCTACTATGTTTACAGGAACAACTCAAATTAATCATTCTATTAGATGCACAACCACTAGTACAACCTCTCATGTAATGAATAAAGAAGTTCAAACATTTGCAGAAATATTACGTAAACATGGTTATCTTACTATTTTCGTGTCTGAATCTCTTTCTATTCTTAGTATTCCTGAAATAACACGTGGATTTGATCATCTTTTTAAAAATGAAGCTCAGCTATATGATTTTCTAAGTAAACATCAAGATGAAAAAATCTTCCTATTTTGTTTGTTTCAAGATGTACATGCTCCCTATCTTTATTCTCCTGTATCTCCCTATGAAGGATACAATGATGATTTCTTTGAAACAATGAGTTCTATTTATTCAAAATATGAAAAGCCTTTTCCTACATCTCCCATAGAAATATGGTCAAATCTATACAAACAAGTCGATAAGAGTAGAAAGCTTTGGTTTCCACTCTATGTTAAAGGAGTTTCCAAATTTGACAAAGGTAGATTTAAAATTTTTCTTCAACATTTACAAGAATTTGGTTTGTATGATGATTCATCTATGTTAATTGTTTCTGCAGATCATGGAGAGGGTAAAAATAATCCCAAAAATGATCATTTTGAACATAATGGTGAAGCATATGATGAAATTGCTCGTGTCCCATTGCTTGTGAAAATACCTGATAAGAAACCCGCAATGATAAATGATCTTGTTTCTAATATTGATATTTTTAATATAATTATTGAAGAAGGATTGGGAAAACATCCCCAAGATTTGGTTAATTATAAAATTCATGGAATTAATCCATTTAAAGAAAAAAGAGACTATGCCTGGTTTATTTATGCTACTGACTTGAGTAAAAATGGCACTGAAGCACTTTTACAATCAAGAACAATAATTACAAAAGATTGTAAATACATCTTGAGAGGTCGTCCAGAAATTTATCTTAATGAAAACGCTTTTGGTGGAAATGATGCAGCTTTTGTTCGTAATCTATATCACAATTTATTTTTAAGACCTCCAAACGATGAAATTATTACTAATTATGTTGGAAAACTAACCAAAAATTCCTTTGCAAAAAATCTTGTAAAAAATATTACAAATGTAATTTCATCAAATAGCGTTGATAAATATACAAAAAAAATCACGCAAGGAGAAATTACTCAAAAATCTTTATATGAAACCTTCTTAAAATCTGAAGAATATTCTAAAAAAAAGCCATTTTATATAACTGATTTAATTCGTGATCCTTTTGAAGAAAATGAATTTGAACCTACATCTAATTTGAATTATCTTATGAATTATAAAAAATATTTACCGATATTATTTAATCTCGAAAAAATGGATCTTGATCAAAATATATCTAGAACTACCCCTTCAGATGATGATGAAATGGAGGTTCAACAAGCGTTAAAAGAATTAGGATATCTTTAATAGAATATATTTGATATTGTGAAATTTGATATTACAGTAATATGTCTAATTCTAAACAAATTTTATTCATAGTTGCCAATTCCTTACGCTATGATTGTATAAATTATTTATCTGAAAAAAAATATCTTAAACGTGACGGTCTAGAAAAACTCCTTGACACTCCAACTTTGGATAAATTATCTAAAGAAAGTGTGTGTTTTACTAAATGTTATACTACCTCTGGTAATGCACCTGCAGCTCATGCATCAATGTTCACAGGTACCAAAAATTTTATACATCAAATTCGTGCTCCTACCACTCCAAATACAAAACAATTTTTATCAGAAAAAATACTAACAATTGCAGAAATTTTACAAAAACAAAATTATCATACACTTCTCTTATCTGAATCGATTACAACTTTATCCATACCAAAACTGACTCGTGGATTTGATCATCTTTTTAAAAATGAAACTCAGCTATATGATTTTCTAAGTAAACATAAAGATGAAAAAATCTTCCTATTTTGTTTGTTTGAAGATTTACATGCTCCCTATCTTTATTCTTCTGTACCTCCCTATGAAGGATACAATGATGATTTTTTTGAAACAATGAGTTCTATTTATTCAAAATATGGAAAAACAATGCCAAATCATCATGATGATGTTTGGGAGTTTTTATACAAACAAGTCGATAAAAGTAGAAAGCTTTGGTTTCCACTCTATGTTAAAGGAGTTTCTAAATTTGACAAAGGTAGATTATCTAACTTCTTAGAGTCAATTAATGATAATGGATTTAATTTAGATTCAGCTATGCTGATACTTACCTCAGATCATGGTGAAGGTAAAGCTCAACCTAGAAAAGATCATTTTGAACATATTGGTGAAGCATATGATGAAACTGCTCGTGTCCCATTGCTTGTGAAAATACCTGATAAGAAACCCGCAATGATAAATGATCTTGTTTCTAATATTGATATTTTTAATATAATTATTGAAGAAGGATTGGGAAAACATCCCCAAGATTTGGTTAATTATAAAATTCATGGAATTAATCCATTTAAAGAAAAAAGAGATTATGCCTGGTTTGAATACTATCTTCCTATCGGAAGTGATGGCACTGAAGCACTTTTACAATCAAGAACAATAATTACAAAAGATTGTAAATACATCTTGAGAGGTCGTCCAGAAATTTATCTTGATGAAAATATCTTTGAATCAAATGATAAAGAATTCATTACTGGATTATTTAAAAATATTTTTTATCGCAAGCCAAAACCTGAAATTATTAATCAGAATTTATTAAAACTACGTAAAAATAAAGTTGAATCTATACCAAAAAGAATAAATCCATTCAAAAATAATAATATGAATTCTTTTAATTTTAAAAAAGCACTTTACAACAGTTTTATTAATTCAGAAGAATATAAATTAAAAAAAATCTTTTCAATTATTGATCTTAAGAAAGATCCTTTTGAAGATCATGAAATCAATCCTTCTTTAGAACTAAGTTATTTTCAAGATTACTTAAGTAATCTTGAAAAATTATTTCAATTACAAAAAAATTAAAACTGTGAAGAATTTTGTCTGATTTAAAAAAATATATAGCTTACAATATAACTTCTGATGAAAAAATTTACTGTGTTGCATGACTGAATGATTTTTTCTACAGTTCATACTAACAATAATTTAATTGGCTTGTCTTTCAAACACTTGCAAACAAATTATACAGTGATGCCTTGATTTCCAGCTCCTTTGCCATATTGCAGAACTTGTGAGCCATTACATATTCTCCAAAGAATCGTTTGAATGAAGAGAACACACCCTCTACACTCCACCTATCGCCATAGCTTACGCTAAGCTTCCACAATGTCAAATCGTACAATTGTGCAAGCACTGATTTTCTTCTAGGATAACAATCTGTTTTTACTGATGATGTCTTTCTTACTTTGATTGCAGGCATTGCTTCTTTGTCATAATAGCAATACGAGAAATTATCCTTTGAATCATATGCACCATCACCTGGAACCTTTGTTATCCTGCTGCCGTTTTTTTCAGCCTGTTCGACTGGAGAAGGCAGATGTTGAGCGTCATGCGAGTGCTCATCAGTTACCTTAATTGAGAGAATCTTTTTTGTCTTGGCATCAGCTACCACATGAATCTTTAGAAATCCCCTTCTCTTGTTGCATTTGTCTTGCATCCACTCACCCCTGTTTGCAACCTTGACTCCCGTACTGTCAACTGCAATGACAACATCATCACCAACTTTCTGGTTTATTCTGGTGTCAAGCCTATTTACTCGTCTGCTGATAGTAGAGTAGTCTGGAATATTAGGAATGTGTTTTGCATGTGTCTTTACCATTCCTTGGGTCTATCTGTATGGCAGTCCAAAGTATGCTCTTGCATATCCAAGTGCTTGCATGAAGGATTCAGGATACGCAAATGGATTTCCTTTATTTCCCTCATTCATTGATTCTAGTTCTTCATGCCACGAGTCAATGGCATCCCATGACATGATTAGCTCACCCCTAGTTACAAGTGAGCAGTTGATTGTTTTCCAATTTCTAGACATGAGAAATGAAGATACTTACTGATCTAAAGCTGAATTGGTAAAATGAATTAGATCAGGGTGATTATCAATTATTCACCACTAGAACATAATCAAGTAATAATGAGAAAGTATCATCATCTCTATTGTTGTATCTCCATTCCATCTCCTTGATGTACAGCAGAAACTTTTCAGAACTCACACCATGATGTTTTGCCATTCTCTCTTTTGCAAAACTCCAAAATCCTTCTACTCCATTGATGTACACGTCTACTCTACCAAACGTCTTGCTGTGATCAATGGACAAATGACGATACCCATGAAACATCAGCGAATCATATCCCTTCCACTTGTCAGTATACACGATGCTTCCTTTCTTTACTTTCTTGATTGTTCCAGCAAGCAATGTCTTGGCTTTCACATTGATGAGAATCTCAACGTGAACCTTTCCTTTTCTCTCCAGTGTGCCAAACACAATCGTCTTGTTTTTTGCACCTCGCCCACGATCTCCCTTTCTTCTGCCTCCAAAATACGCCTCATCAGCCTCAATTTTCCCTTTTAGTTTCTTGTCTGATTTTGCAAGATGATACAGTATGGAATACCTGATGCAATCAAACGCATTGAGTGCAGTTGGATAACTGACATCTGTTTCTCTTGCTGCACGTCTTGCACTAATCCCAAGATCAAATAGCTTGATTAGAACCAACCATTTGGTAAAATCGATGTTAATAATGTCAATCCATGTTCCACCAAATGGTCTGTAATCTGTTTTACAATCCTTGCATCTTAGCTTTCCTCTTGAGGTGATACAGTAGTTTTTGGAATCACATAATGTGCAATGAATTGTGTTTTTCTCTTGGAATTGTTCGCATAGAAATTCCAATGCAATGGATTTGTCGTAAATTATTTTTGATAATTCGATTAGATTGATTGTTTTCCTCAATAATTATGTGAAATTAGTTGGTGGTAATAGGTTTACAATCACCTAGATCAGATAGTTAGTCATGCAACACAGCATAAAAACATTTCAGTTTATTCACAACATGAGAAGGTTTGATGATTACTTCAAATTCATCAAAATACTGTCCGTTGTTTATTTGCCAACAAGATTCTACATTAAGAGCGATTAAAAATAGATTAAAAGTAGTAAAAAAAATTGAAATAGAATGCATCAAGAATATAAAATAAGTCCCACAGAGGTAATTTCTCTTACATCACATTCTTACACAGTAAAACATGGGAAATTCTATAGAACTTCATGCAAAATAGTGGGTATTGAAGGAGAATCATACTGTGCTTATTTAGGCATAGTATTTCTGGATGAAAATGATAAAGAGCTGGGTAGAAGGATTAGATGGATTAATGATTTTGAAAGTGTAAAGAAGGAATACAGTATAGAATGTAAAACAGATCCAAGAGCTAAGACCGCAAGAATTATTTTTAGAGCAAATAGGGATGGTTCAGATAATGCAAAAATTTGGATAAAAATATTTGATTTTTCAACAGTAAAATTTGAAGAATTAGATGAAGGGATAGAAGATTTTGAAGAACTTTATGATTATGTGTTACATTGGAAACGCAGGAAAGGAGTTAAGAAAGATGATTGGTCACAAATTCAACAGACAAAAGAGAATTATCAAGGAGGAGCAAAAAAATATTTAGATATCTTAACAAATGAAGGTTTTAAAAATAATTCAAAAATTCTGGATGTTGGTTGTGGATTTGGCAGATTGCCGTATATATTATATGATTTTTTAAATGATGATGGAAAATATTTCGGGATAGATTTAGGAAAAGAATCAATTGAATACTGTCAGACAAATTTTAAGAAAAATAATTTCATTTTTATGGGTAACGAAAGTCAAATAATTCCAATAAAAGAAAAGGTGGAGTTCATTACATTTAATAGTGTTTTTACACATTTATATCCAAATGAGATAATAGAATTTCTAAAAGAATGTAAAAAACATCTTGAACAGAATGGAATTATAATTGCAGATATATTAGAACTTAATTCAATTCCAGAATATGCCGGTACACGTGGAAAAATGTTTTACAATCGGGAATTTTTTATTAGTTTAGTGAAAAATGCAGGTTTTCAAATAAAAGAATCTACAAAAGTTAAAGGAGAAAAATGGGGTGCAGAAGCAAGGCCATATTTCAGAATAGATCCAAACAAAAAATAAAGATGATTATAAACCTATTACCACCAACTAGGCCTTGTAGAAACCATATCAAAACAACAAACTCTAGCTTTGTAACTCGATAAGAATTGTATGCAACTAATCTGAATAACACCTCATTATCCTGAGTTGTTTCATTTCTTGATGCAATGTCTCCTGACATTATCTGTTTGATTACAAAAAATATTGTCTCGGATTTGTTTCTCTGACGGTACAATTGCACTGGAAAGTTCCTCTTCATCTCTTTGCGATAGTATCCACTGGTCCTCCAAATTGGTACATCTACATATCTGGTTGGAATTATTGCAGCAGCCCCAATCTTTTTTGCACCAACATGATTTGACTCATCATCAAATCCCATGTCACCTAACACGATATCCACTGGGATGATACTGTTAGTTTTCTCCAACAATGGCAGAAAATCAGGATTATTGTGTTGTATGTTGTGGTGAATCATAACGGTGCAAACAAGCTGTGAATTCATATCGGCACAAACCACAACTTTCAGAAATCCCCTGCGTAACTGGACTCGTTTTGTATAGTAGTATGATGCCGTACTGTAACTGAATTCACTCCCGTCAATTCCTGCCAGAACCAGTCTTACTTTTTTGTACAAGATGAATTCCTGCAGCATTTTGTGTAACAGATTTCCATCCAGTCTTGCAGCTGCCTTTTGCAGTGTGGTGTAATGCGGGATTTGTGGCAATCCCAGATATTCCTGAATTCCTGCACATTCTTCTAAAAATTCTGTAAATCTCCTGTAACTTTTTGACTCATACTGGCGCAATGCCAAGAGTATGGGATGTATCCAGACAGAACAGATATGGTTTGATTTTGGAGACAAATAACGTGGAATTCTACATCTTGTGAGGATTTTTAGTAGTGTTTTGCACATTTTGACGTAAGATGATACCCTGAGAATTTGTGAGAATTCATCTATAATGGATCCAAATTAGCTAGAATTAGTCACAATTGAGTCAAAATCAGATGATTTCTACAAGGCCAATACAATTCTACTATTCCATATGATGAATCCATAGCTATTAGATATGATCCTAATGCTGTCTGGGATGGAACTAATTATTTTGGTGCTAGTTTAAATGCTTTAGAAAAACTTGGGCATGAGAAAGGATATACCATTGTTGGTTGTGATAATCATAAGACCTCTTGCGCAATTAGAAGGGTTTTTGACAGTATTTTGAATTTTGATCAAACTTGTGCCTAAAAATTCAATATTGGAGAATTTTTGGAAATACTCTTCCTCAGAATTTACGCCTAGGAATAATTACGCAAGAGGTCTATAGTGTCAATGCATTTTTTGTTAAAACTTCATTAATGCATCCTAATTATCAATCAAAAAATCTGAATGAACTCTATAAATCGCCAAAATTTGGAAAAATACTCAATGGAATAGCTATTGGTCATGGCACATCAACTAAACAATTTATTAAAGTATAATCAAAAATGCAATGTTAAAAAATAGGCAAATATTTTTTCAAGTATTGAAATTTAGTTTTTCTTCTAAAGCAGACGTATTAAAAATCCTAGCACAAAATCTGAAAAAGTCTAAAATTGAACAAATTTATGATTTTAGCGTTTCTGATTGGGATACTAACAAATCTATAATAATTAAAAATATAAAAAGAAAATTTCCAAATAAGATTGTTATACGTAGTTCTGCACTTGGTGAGGACTCCATTGAAAAATCAGATGCAGGAAACTATGAAAGTTTGTTAAACATACCAAGCAATTCGAGATTAAAAATTCAACAAGCAATTAATTCCGTGATAAATTCATATAAAAATAAAGGAAATGAGAATAAAAATAACCAAATTTTAATTCAAAATCAAAGTAAAAATATTATCACAAGTGGAGTTGTGTTTACACGTTCCAATGATTCTAATCCTTACTATGTCATCAATTATTATGATGGAACTGATACTGATAAAGTAACAAAAGGTGAAATTGGTACAGTAATTAAATTATTTAGATATTCAAAATTAAAAACACTTCCAAAAAAATGGAAAAAACTTATTGAATCAATAAGAGAAATAGAATTGTTATCTAAAAATGATTCATTAGATATAGAATTTGGTATTACTAAAAACCTAGAAATTATTATTTTCCAAGTAAGACCTATCACATTTTTGAACTCAATTAATTATTCTGATAAACAAATTGCAAAATTAATTCTAAATAATAAAATCAAATATAATAAATCTAGAAAAGACTCAAAGCTTTTTGGTTCAAAAACAATTTTTTCTGATATGGCAGATTGGAATCCAGCTGAAATAATTGGACATTCTTCACAACCACTGGATTATTCATTGTATCTATTTTTGATATTAACAAATGAGTGGAGTGATGGTAGATCAATTTTGGGTTATCATAATTTAAAATCAGTTCCACTTTTACATAAATTTGGAAATAAACCTTACATTGATGTACGTGCAAGCTTTAATTCTTTTTTACCTGCAAATTTATCTTCAGAAATAAAAAAGAAATTAGTAAATTTTTATCTTAAAAAATTAGAAAATAATCCTCATCTTCATGATAAAATAGAATTTGATATAGTTTTTTCATGTTTTGATTTTGGAATAAATGAACGTCTAAAAGAATTAAAAAACAATGAATTTACCTCAGATGAAATATCTTGTATTTATAACGAATTAGTTTCGTTTACAAATTCTGTAATTGAAAATTTTCCTAAAACGTATAAAAATTCACAAGATAGTCTTGATACCCTTACTAAAATTAGACAAAAATCTCTTAGTACAATAAATTCTAAATCTAATTATGTAAAATTATTAGATGAAGCATACGTTTTATTAGAATCTTCTAAAAAATTTGGAATTCTTCCATTTTCAACTATGGCTAGAATTGCATTTATGAGTTCCATAATTTTAAAAAGTCTTATTAAGGAAAATTATATTGATTCAAAAATTTATTATTCAATTCTTTCAAATATTAATACTCCTTTAACAAATTTAAAAAATGATTTTATAGAATATCAAAAAAATTCTAACTATAAAAAAAAATTCATTGAAAAATATGGACATTTACGACCTGGAACTTATGATTTAACTGCTACTAGGTATGATAAAATTCCTGATCTGTTTTCCAATTTCCAATTTTTAGATTCTAAAAAAATTAATGAAAAAATTAATGAGAATAAAATTAATGGCATGTTTAAAAATAATATTTTAAAATTTCAAAACATATCATTTCTTAATTTTATTACAATGTCTATATCTCAACGTGAATTATTAAAATTTGAATTTACTAAAAATATTAGTGATGCATTAGAATTAATTTCAAAAGCTATGGATCAATTAGGATTTACTCGTTCTGAGACAATATTTTTGGATATTCAAACAATATTTAAAAATTATAAAAAATTACCAAAATCTGAATTAATTAAATATTGGAAACAAAAAATTAAAACAGAACATAAGATTTTTTCTAAAAATAATTCATTAATTTTGCCTCCAATAATTTTTTCAGAAAATGATTTTGAAATAATTAACTTTTTTATCACAAAACCTAATTTTATTACATCAAAAGTTGTTACTGGTGATCTTTACAACATGAATAAAAACTCAATTTATACTGATATAAAAGAAAAAATCATTTTAATTGAAAATGCAGATCCTGGGTTTGATTGGATATTTACAAAAGAGCCTTTAGCCTTAGTAACAAAATATGGTGGGGTAGCTTCTCATATGGCTATTAGATGCTCCGAAATAGGTCTTCCTGCAGCAATAGGTGTAGGTGAAGTAATGTTTGAAAAACTTTTGAATTCTTCTAAAATTCTTCTTGATGCAAAAAATAATCAGATTGTGATATTAGAACACAAGACAAATGATGATTTTGTTGATGAAAAGAAACTTCTAAAATCTTTAGGATATATCAAATAATATGACTGATTATGCTTATTCTAAAATGAATTTTATTGAAAATCCACAGAAATATCAAATGACTCCTTTTGAAGGTAAAAAGTTTCTTAATGATTATTTTAAATTTCGACAAGACATCATTAATCAAATAAAGCCTATTGAATTATCTTCCTTAGAACAGCTTATCAATTCCATGCTACAATCAAAATCGGTAAATATGACTAAAAATATTTCTATAGAATATGAACTCTTAATTATTTTATCTGATATTATTAATGATAACTATTCATTTCCTAATAATACAATAGCAGAAAAATTTATAAAAAAATTTGAAATTTCAAAAAAACTTTATGATGAATATTCAAAGGATTTTTCTTCTTATTTTGGTACAAATTCTAACTATAAAAATTATTTATTATTGTCACTAGTTTGTATTTTATATTATTCAAAATTTAATAATCTAAAATTCCTTAATACTGCTTTGAAAATAAATGATAGCTTATGTTCTGTCATAAATTTAATATTTCATGACATTGATAAATCATTATTTTTTCATTCTCTTGAAATGGAAAAAAAATTAATTACTGATTTAATAAATTCTAAGGATTTGAAAATCTAATGACATTTGGGATAATTTTAACACCAGATGTTCGTTCTAAAGCTTATTTACAAAAATCATTAACACATAATTTCAATTTTGACAAAATTATTTTTTTGAATGATTTAAGAACTGAACCTCATTATAATGATGAAGAATTAAATCTTGCAAAACATTACGGATTTGATCTATCGATACCTGTTAAAACAACATTAAAAAATCATAGTGTGGATTATACTGAATTAGAATTTGTAGATATTAATCATAATAATTTAATAGATCTTGTGCATAAAAGCAAAATTGATATTTTTATTTTTACAGGTGGTGGAATTTTAAAAAATTCAATTTTAAATGCAGGTTCTAAATTTATTCACTTACATCCTGGAATTGTGCCTGAATATAGAGGAAGTACCTGCTTTTATTACAGTATTTTAAATGAGAATAAATGTGGTGTTACAGCATTTTTTATGGATCCTAATTTAGATACAGGAGATATAATTTTTCAAAAAATATTTGAAAAACCACATCACCAATATCTTGACAATGTTTTTGATGCTCATATACGTTCTGAAACTTTAATCGAAATCATTCAAAAAAACTTACTTGAATCAAATTCATTTCAAGTACAAAATCCTAAGATTGGAAATACATATTTTATTATTCATCCTGTTTTAAAACATATTGCTATCTTGAGTTGCTTGAAATCTAACGACTAACCCATTCTAAAAGGATTCTTTTTAGATTAGCACATTTTGTTTCATCAAAAATATTATTTTTTTCATTGGGATCTTTTGTAAGATTAAAAAATTTCCATTCATTGGTTGTTTTGAAATACATCAACTTTTCTTTAGGTGTTTTAATACAAAATACATTAGGTTCTTTAGGGGATGGAAAAGGACCTTGCAATCCTCCTGTTTCAGAAAATGTATATTCGCATTCTTTTAATTCAATATCTCCTTTTAGAAAATTTAATATGCTATTTCTATTACTTTGTTGACTTTTAATTTCTACTAAATCAAGAATTGTTGGAAAAATATCTAAAGTTGTTCTTAGTTTATCACTGAACTCATTTTTTTTAATCTGTAACCCAATAAATAAATAAAATGTTCTTATTGTTTCTTCATAAGTAAATACTCCATAATTTCTTTCTCCGAATCTTTCACCTACACCAGTTCCATGATCTGTAAAAAATATAATTAATGTATTTGATAGTTTATCTAATTTTTCTATTGTGTCATAGATAGTTTTTGCGTATGATATGGCTTCATCAAAAACTTTATCATATTCTATTAAATTTCCTTCTAAATTGTCATAAAATTCTTGATTATCCCAATCATATTTTTTCAATGTTTCAGAGACTGTTACAGTATGTATTTTACTAAATTGTAAGAAACAAAACAAAGGTTTTAATTCTGCTTTTTCAAAACATTCTCTGATAATTTTTGGATGTTTTAGGGTTAGATCATCAGCATATTCATCATGTGAGTCATATACATCGAAACCTCTTTTGGAAATTACTTTATTTGATATTAAATTACATGCAGTAAAATATCCATTTTTTTGTAAAATTTCTGGCAAAAAATCTACTTCATCTTTTAATTTGAACATTTTATAATATGCATCAACACCATTTTCTTTTCCGTGAAGACCTGTAAAAATTGCATTCATAGCACCAAACGTGTATGGAAGTGCAGTTGTCAAATTTGTTAACAATGTTCCTTTTTCCCGTAATAAATTAAAACTAGAATTTACAGATAATCTATCCCATCGTGCCCCATCTAATAACACAAATAAAATATTTGGCTTCATTACAATCGTTCCATATCAATAATATCTTTTAGCGAACCCTTACTGTTCATTTCATTATATATCTCATAATCTCTTACCGAATCCATCTCCAACCATCCGTTTTTTGTAAAAACTGGCCACAATTGAATTTTATTGTTTATTAATCCTTGTAAAAAATCTGTCATGTAAGATTTTTCAAATGGCAATGATGAATTCAATGGATTATTATTTCCCTTAGAAATTTTTTTCATTTCATGATATAATTTAATTATTTGTCGTATTCCATTATTTTGAAATTTCATTAATCCTATGTATTGACCTTGAATTTCATTCTCATCATTTATTTTCTGACCTATGCTTATAATGTCTCCTTTTAGAGAAATTTTAAGACTTTCTACATCTGAAAGTATATCTTCTACTAGTCTAATGTCCCAATATTTTTTCCATTCTTTGTCGATAACTACGCTCAAATCGTTATCATCATCAAGTAATTTCTTCAAAACATCTGATTGGTATATTATGTCTCCATATGATACAATTACTGGAGAATCTAATTCTCTTTCTGCACAAAAAAGTGTTTCTAGCATATTAGTAGTTTCAAATTTTTCATTATTGTAATATTTAATTCCACCAAATGATATTTTTTCTGCTTTGTAACCTCTCACAACTGTAATATCTGTAATTCCACATTTTTTTATTACATTAATTTGCCATTCTAATAATGGTTTATTTAGAAATTCTACCATACATTTAGGTTTATCATCTGTTAAAGGACGTAATCTCTTACCTTTTCCTGCAGCTAAAATAATTGCCTTCATTTTTACCAAAATTTCTTTTCATTAAACAAATCTTTGACTAATTTCCTATTGAAATCATCTTGTTTTCTTTCAGGATGCCACATAACCCCAATAATTGGTAATTCTTTATGATAAAGACCTTCAATTGTTTTATCTTCGATATCTGTTGCAAATCGTTGTAGTTTTTCTCCAACCTCATTCTCAATTATTATGTTATTATGAAAAGAATTCACTTCTATGTATTTGGAAAAAATATCTTTAAACTTATCTTCAAGTAATATTTGATGATTTTTTAATACATGTTTGTTTGATCCATTTTTGATAATTTTGCCTCCAAAAAATTCATTAATAATCTGCAGTCCTCTACATACTCCTAATATTGGTATTTTATTTTGTATTCCATATTCTAATAATTCATTTTCTGTTTTATCTCGTTTAGGAAAATCACCAACATTACCTCCTCCAGAAAGTATTATTCCATCAAGTTTGATATGTTCTAAAAATTTATGTAATAATTTAAGTGAATTAGGTATTTGAATTGGAATCAGATCTATTTGCTCTAAGAATTCTCCCCACTTGTGACTAATTACATCTCGTGTTTCTTTATATTCTACATTTTCAACTATGCGTGAACTTATTCCAACCTTCTTCATTTCTTCTTATCTTCAAATTTTTTCTATTTAAGGAAATTAAAAATCTTTTATTAAAACACATTTATCTTGAAAACAATTGGCTGTATCATGCCTTTTACTTTTAAAAATCTGGCAATTCCTGATATTGTACTTGTTGAAGCCAGTTCTTTTCCTGATGAACGAGGATTTTTTCTTGAAAGTTTTAAAAAATCTGCTTTTCAAAATAACATAGCAGACATAAGTTTTGTTCAAGATAATTTTTCTCATTCTAGAAAAGGAGTTTTACGAGGACTACATTATCAAAAAAATCCAAAAGCCCAAGCTAAACTAGTAACTACATTTAAAGGAGAAATTTTTGATGTGGCAGTAGATATTCGCAAAGGTTCACCTACTTATGGAAAATGGGTTGGTGAAATTCTTTCTGAACAAAATCATAGGTTGCTCTATATCCCAGAAGGATTTGCACATGGTTTTTGTGTATTAAGCAAGGAAGCTGATGTACTTTACAAAGTTAATCAAGAATATTCTCCAGAACATGAAATGGGAATCATATGGAATGATCCTGAGATAAATATTTCATGGCCAATAGATAAACCAATCTTACATGAAAAAGATTCACAGTTACCTGTTTTAAAAAATGCAGATAATGATTTTGTTCTCTTGCACTAGAGATAAATAAGAAATTCCTAGATCTAAAACATGGATATATTGGTATGTGGTGGTGCTGGATTTGTTGGAAGTTCATTTATCAGAAATTATCTAAAAAACAACACAGATTTCAAAATCATAAATCTTGACATACTTACAATTGGTTCAAACCTAGAAAATCTAAAAGAGATTGAAAATAATCCAAATTACAAATTCATCAAAGATGATATTCAAAATGAATCTGTCCTCGATGGTCTAGTTAAAGATGTAGATGTGGTGGTAAATTTTGCAGCAGAATCTCACGTTGACAGAAGCATTGCAAATCCTAAGCCATTCATAAAAACTAATATTTTTGGAACTTTTTCTATCTTAGAAGCAATAAGAAAATATGACAAACGGTTCATTCATGTCTCCACAGATGAAATTTATGGTGATGCACAAGGAAAATCATCTTTTGATGAAAATTCACAAATTAATCCTAGTAATCCATATGCTGCTACAAAGGCTGCAGCTGATCATTTGGTATCTTCTTACTATAGAACATATGGAATAAACTGTATCACCACTAGATGTACTAACAATTTTGGACCAAATCAGTTCCCAGAAAAACTAATCCCAAAGACAATAATTCGATCAATAAAAAATCTCAAAATTCCACTATATGGTGATGGTTCACAGATTAGAAGCTGGATCTACGTAGATGATCATGTAAATGCCATAGAATCTCTAATCTCAAAGGGAAAACCAGGCCACGTTTACAATATCACTGCCTATGAGGAAATTACAAACAAAATCATAGTGGAAAAAATATTGGATATTCTAGGAAAACCACATGACATGATAGAATATGTTGAGGACAGACCGGGCCATGACAAGCGATACTCTATTGATTGTTCCAAAATTGAAAATCAAATTGGATGGCATCCGAGATATGAGTTTGATGATGCATTAAAACAAACAGTAAACTGGTATTTACAAAATAATTTATGGTGGGAGCCATTAATTGATGAAAATACTCTTCATCCTCAACCCTGGACTCTATCCTGGAAATGAAATTTCTAGTAACTGGTTCAACAGGACTGGTAGGATCACAAGTAGTAAAAGATTTGATTACTCAAAATCATACAGTCTATTCCTGTTATCATGATGAATTACCAATAAATGGAATTCCTTTACATCTTGATCTAACTTATCAAGATAAAATCATACAAACACTTCAACAGACAAAACCTGATAGAATAATTCATCTTGCTGCTATGACCAACGTAGATCTTTGTGAGATAGAAAAAGAATTGACTACTCTTCTAAATGTAAAGGCAACTGAAATTATGGCAAAACAAGCTGCAAAACAAAATATTTTTTTCGTATATGTCTCCACTGACTATATTTTTGATGGATTAAATGGAATGAAAAAAGAAAATGACACACCAAATCCTTTAGGATTCTATGGAAAATCAAAACTAGAAGGTGAAACCGTACTAAATAACCTAGCATCAAGCTGGTGCATTGCAAGAACCAGTACTCCATTTGGCATTCATCATAAAAAAAAGAGTTTTCCATTATGGGTAAAAGAAAATCTTGAATCAAAAAAAGAAATTCCAGTACTAGTTGACCAGTTTACATCGCCAACATATGTGCCAAATTTATCACAGATGCTAATTGAAATTGCTGTAAGACAGATTACAGGAGTAATTCACCTAGCAGGTGCAACTAGAATTTCAAGATATGATTTTGCAGAATTGGTTGCTGAGAAATTACATCTTGATAAACAATTACTAGTGCCTACAAAAACTGATGAGATGAACTGGAAGGCACAAAGGCCAAAGGACTCCTCACTTGATGTGTCATTTGCCACTGAAATTCTACATGAGAAACCACAGAAAATAAAACAAAGTCTAGAATCATTCTTCTCAGAGTTTCAAAAATGATCTATTTTATATTGAAATGAAATAGCACGATAAGAATTGAAGGGAATAATACTACATGGCGGTCACGGTACAAGGCTAAGACCGCTAACTCACACAGGACCAAAACAACTACTCCCAATTGCAAACAAATCGATGTCGCAGTATGCACTAGAGGATCTAAAGACTGCCGGTATTACTGAAATTGGAATTATAATTGGCGATGTATATCCTGAAAAAGTAAAAGAATACTATGGTGACGGTTCGAATTTTGGTGTTAAAATTACTTATATTTATCAAGATGCACCTAAAGGAATTTCACATGCAATCCGACTGTGCAAAGATTTCATTGGCGATGACAGATTTATTGTATATTTGGGGGATAATGTATTACGAAAAGATCTTACTGATTATACCAAAAAATTTGAAACATCAGACTCTGATGCTATGATTTTGCTTTGTGAAGTTGATGATCCTCAAAGATTTGGAATTGCAGAACTAGACAAAGATAATCCTGGTAAGATAAAAAAAATTATGGAAAAACCTAAAGACCCTCCATCAAATTTGGCAGTAATTGGAATTTATTTCCTAGCTCCAAAAATTTTTGATATTATTGACAATCTAAAGCCATCATGGAGAGGAGAGCTTGAAATTACTGAAGCACTTGACATGCTAATGAACCAAGGGAACAAAATCGAATATGATACTGTTACTGGTTGGTGGAAAGATACTGGGACACCAGACGATATTATCCATGCAAACAAGCTAGTACTTGATTCTATTGGAACTGATAATCAATTTCTAATTGAAGCAGATGCAGAAATTAAAGATAGTATCGTTATTGGAAAAGGAACTAGCATATCTAGAGATTCTTTTGTTACAGGTCCAGTAATTATTGGCAAAAATTGCAAAATTGGGCCTGCAGTAAGAATTGGACCGTACGTGTCAATTGGTGATAACTGTAAACTTCAAAGATGCGAAATTCAAGATTCCATTATTATGGCTGATTGCGCTATTGATGCCAAGGTGGATCTTTCCTGCAGTATTATAGCGCATGGTTCTGAAATTGTTGACTCTGATATTCCAAAGAAACACCAATTTCTATTAGGTGAAAGATCACAACTAAAACTCTAAAACTAACTATTTACATATCTAATAATTAATCAACATTACATTGAAACTTGCCTGTATTCCAGCATATAATGAGGAATCCTACATTGAAAATTTAGTAAGGTCAGCAATGAACCATGTTGATTCTGTTATAGTATGCGATGATGGCTCTACAGACAAAACTGCAGATATAGCAAAAAAAGCAGGAGCCACAGTAATTTCACATAAAAAAAACAAAGGATATGGTGCAGCCATTATCTCGCTATTTGAATATGCAAGAAACAACAATGCCAAAATCATGGTTACTCTGGATGGCGATGGACAACACAATCCTGACCAGATTCCACTATTGCTAAACACAATTACCCGACATAATGTCGATGTGGTAATTGGCTCTAGATTTTTGAATCAAAACACTGATGCCCCAGGATATAGACAGAGGGGAATTAAAATTATTACATCTGCAGCTAACTATGGTGCAGATCTCAAAGTATCTGACTCGCAGTCCGGATTTAGGGCATATTCCAAAAATGCAATTGATGCAATCCATCCAACTGAAGAGGGTATGTCTGTATCTACTGAAATTTTACTAAAAATATCAAACAAGGGGCTATCCCTAGCTGAGATCCCAATTACCATTTTCTATGATGGCGATACCTCTAAACACAATCCAGTCTCTCATGGAATGTCTGTTTTTGCAAATACAATAAAGTATGTATCAATAAAACACCCGTTACCATTTTATGCAATTCCAGGAATTGCATTTATTTTGGCAGGATTGATAACAGGTGGAATATTTCTTGATGCCTATCTTAATCAGCAAACTGTATTTTTTGGATCTCTTTTAGCATCCGTTGTATTGTTTTTACTTGGTGCAATACTTTGTGTTACTGCAATTATCTTGTTCTCTATGGCAAATCTTATTCGAGACAGATACTAATACGTCTAGCAATATTTGCATTAATACACTTTAAACTGTATCTTTATCATCACACGGCGAGAAGACCACCGTACTTGTACGGTGGATGAATCGCCTACTTTTCCTGTTCACGAATATGTCTCAATTGTTCTGCCAGCTGGAATCTTCTTGCGATATTTTGGACACCATACCAAATGATAGTTGATATTGTATACAGCCGAGCTTGCAGTGGTTCTCATGACAAACAATTTAACATTGCATCACAATATCAAAGATGGGCAACTTCATGATAACAAGAAACTACAGATTCAGACTGTACCCAAATGACACTCAAGAAAAGAAATTGCAAAACAACCTGGCTGTATGCAGATGGGTATACAACAGGCTTGTAGATTTTGGCAGAAACGGATTTGTGTCACGAAATGACTGCAACTATTTTCTGACTGAACTAAAACAACAGGAATCATGGCTGTATCAGTACCATTCTAAAATGCTCCAGTCAGTATCATCACAGATAGACGGAGCTCAAAAGGCACTAATTGAAAAATCCAAAAAAGGATACAAGACAGGAAGTTTGCGATTTTGCAGGTATCATGACTTTAGGACATTTACCTATAACCAGACTGGATTCAAGCTCAAAGGACACAGCAACACTGATCTGTTGTATCTCTCAAAGATTGGATGTATAGAAATCAGGCAACACCGTCTGATTCCAGAAGATTCAGACATCAAGCAGGCAATAGTAACAAAATCAAAATCAGGCAAATGGTTTGCATGCTTGACTGTAGACATACAAGAATCAGCAACCAACATTCCAAAGATCTCATTTTCTAAAGCGGCAGGCATTGATGTTGGGATAAAATCATTTGCATACGATAGCAGCGGTTCGCAGACACCCAACCCAAAGAACCTGCAAAAGATGCTAAAGCCACTGAGAAGAATCCAGAGAAAGGTATCAAGAAGAAAGAGGGGCTCAAACAACAGGCTAAAATCAATTCTCAAATTGCAGAAAATACATGAAAAGATTGCAAACAGGAGAAATGACTTTCAGCATAAACTCTCAGCGCAGTATGCCAAAAACAATGATGTTGTGTTTGTTGAAAAACTGCAGCTGACCAACATGGTAAAAAATCACAGGCTGGCACAGCCAATCATGGATGCAAGCTGGGGCGCGTTTCTGCAAAAACTGGAATACAAATGCAAGATGCTAGTCAAAGTTGATCCCAAAAACACAACTGTTGACTGCTCAAGATGCGGACATAAAGTATCCAAGTCATTAGCCATTAGAATTCACAGATGCGACAAGTGTAACTTGATCTTGGATAGAGATCAAAACGCATCAATCAATATCCTAAACAAAGGATTAAACAGACTACCTCAGGAGCTGGGGGAAGTTACGCTTGTGGAGAGTGCAAAGCATTCAATGAAACAAGAAGAGGCCACCGTACAAGTACGGTGGTAGTTCACTCCATGAAAGTCTTCATAACAGGTGGGGCAGGATTCATTGGAACTCATTTGTGTAAAAAACTATTAACACAAAACCATGACATAACTGTTTATGACAACTTTTCAAATTCCTCTCAAGAAAATTTCATATCTGCAATTAAAAATAAAGTAACTATTATTTCAGGTGATGTTTTAGATTATTCAAAACTTGTATCTAGTATGAGGAATCATGATGTTGTGATTCATCTAGCTGCCAAGAGTAGTGTATCTGACTCTATAAAGAATCCAAAATCAACTTTTGATACTAATGTGCAAGGAACTCTAAATGTATTAAATTCATGTCTGCAAAACAATATTACAAAAATTATTGCAACATCTACTGCAGCAGTATATCCAAGTATATCTGCAAAAACAATTTTTGATGAGACAAGTCTTACAATACCATCATCTCCATATGGAACAAGTAAGCTGGAAATGGAGAAAAAAATTAATGATTTTGCCTCTACCAATAAAATCTGTGCAACAATTTTGAGACTTTTTAATGTGTATGGATATGGACAATCCCCAGAATATGCTGGAGTAATAACACAGTTCAAAGAAAAAATGAATAATAATTCTCCACTAACCATATACGGTGACGGTAGTGCAGTTCGGGACTTTGTTCATGTAGATGATGTCACAGATGCAGTAATACTTGCCATTATTCACCTCAAAGCCTCAACATACAACATTGCAAGCGGTACTAGTACAAGAATTTCTGATTTGGCAAAAATGATGATTACTCTATCTCACAAAGAAATCCAAATACTCTACAAACCCTCAAGACCAGGTGAGATCTTGTACAGTGCTGCTGATATTACTCTTGCAAAAACAGATCTAGGCTTTACCCCAAAAATTTCCCTAAAAAGAGGATTAGAGCAATTCCTATCTGGATGATATGACGAATTTAATATACTGTTACCAGTTCACCAAAATTCAGATGAAATTCCTTGTCATTACTATGATCATTTTATCTGTATTTATCATACCTACAGCTTTTGCAGAGTCTGCTCCGTACACATTTGTCCAGGTAATTCATAGAGACTCTGATGGAAATCTACTTGCATATCTGCAACCTGATAAGATGAGTAGTATTGATTCACCTGCATTAAGTTTTTTGTTGGATCATGAATCATCACTAAAGCAAGACCTAATCTATGAAATTGATGATGGTAAAAAACTTCAAGTAATTACCAGACAGTCTACTGACACAATTGGTTCTCAAATTCTATTTGCAAACGCCCAACTATTTGTAGATATGGATAACACCGAAGTTTTGGCAGTACGATTTACTCATGATGGCTTTAGAGTTACTTCTGGGGATACTGTAACAACTGTATGGAGTTTTGCTAGATACGTTTAATTGAAAATAACATTCCAACACCTACTGCAAAAAATACAATTATTGGCACGAATCGATATGGCTGGTTTGTCTGGTCTGTCGTACCTGTCAATAGTGGCGCACTTGGCAATATTCCTGCAATTAATATAGAAATGCTGTTTGCATGCTTGTTATTTTTTGATGATACAAATAATCCAAAGATTAATGGCAGTAAAAACAAGACTGTAATGACATCAAACCTCATCTGAAATGCAAATGACGTAAAGCCTGCCCAAAACTCATTCCATCTAAATTGCTCACCAATCTCATCTTGTACTCCTGCAAACATTATACTGCCTGAAATTAGCAATATCACCAAAACTCCTACAATGATTATTTTGTGATTCTTTGGAATATCTGAATTCAAGATAAAAAATACTGACATTGGGGCAAATGCTGCAGTAAGTGCCTTACAAAAAATTGATACACCAAAAATAATGGGAGATGCAAACCAAATCCGCATCACTAAATACAGTGACAATAGATAAAACAAAATCCAAAAGTTTGTGTAAGATACTGTAGTATCAAACGACAAAAACAAGTTACTTTGCAATACTAAATCATTGAAGCTAGTCCTGCGAATCTATTTTTTGTAATTGTTTTTGTAATGAGGTATGTTATGATTAATAGTGCAATACTTGCAAGAAATGGGATTACCTTATAGCTGCCAAACAGAACCATTGATGATGATAACAGAAAATATCTGACATGTGGCTAAGCCTGATATTGTGTCAATTGACCACGTTTCTAGTCTTTCTTTGACTCCGCCATAATCCCCTAGGTCTTCTTGAGTTGATAACTCTCCTGCAGAAGCTGAGACGTAGATTACTAGTAGTACTATAATAATTACTAGTGAAACCTTTTTTGATATTTCAAATGAGAATAATTTTTTAAATAATTTAGAAATCCCTACAGGAAATTTATTTTTAAAAAAATATGTTGCAAAGACTATTACATTTATAATCACACGGCGAGAAGACCACCGTACTTGTACGGTGGATGAATCGCCTACTTTTCCTGTTCACGAATATCTCTCAATTGTTCTGTCAGCTGGAATCTTCTTGCGATATTTTGGATATCATACCAAATGATAGTTGATATTGTATACAGCCGAGCTTGCAGTGGTTCTCATGACAAACAATTTAACATTGCATCACAATATCAAAGATGGGTAACTTCATGATAACAAGAAACTACAGATTCAGACTGTACCCAAATGACACTCAGGAAAAGAAATTGCAAAACAACCTGGCAGTATGCAGATGGGTATACAACAAGCTTGTAGATTTTGGCAGAAATGGATTTGTGTCACGAAATGACTGCAACTATTTTCTAACTGAACTAAAACAACAAGAATCATGGCTGTATCAGTACCATTCTAAAATGCTCCAGTCAGTATCATCACAGATAGACGGAGCTCAAAAAGCGTTAATTGAAAAATCCAAAAAAGGATACAAGACAGGAAGTTTGCGATTTTGCAGGTATCATGACTTTAGGACATTTACCTATAACCAGACTGGATTCAAGCTCAAAGGACACAGCAACACTGATCTATTGCATCTCTCAAAGATTGGATGTATAGAAATCAGGCAACACCGTTTGATTCCAGAAGATTCAGACATCAAGCAGGCAATAGTAACAAAATCAAAATCAGGCAAATGGTTCGCATGCTTGACTGTAGACATACAAGAATCAGCAACCAACATTCCAAAGATTTCATTTTCTAAAGCGGTAGGCATTGATGTTGGAGTAAAATCATTTGCATACGATAGCAACGGTTCGCAGACACCCAACCCAAAGAATCTGCAAAAGATGCTAAAGCCACTGAGAAGAATCCAGAGAAAGGTATCAAGAAGAAAGAAGGGCTCAAACAACAGGCTAAAATCAATTCTCAAATTGCAGAAAATACATGAAAAGATTGCAAACAAAAGAAATGACTTTCAGCATAAACTCTCAGCACAGTATGCCAAAAACAATGATGTTGTGTTTGTTGAAAAACTGCAGCTGACCAACATGGTAAAAAATCACAGGCTGGCACAGCCAATCATGGATGCAAGCTGGGGCGCGTTTCTGCAAAAACTGGAATACAAATGCAAGATGCTAGTCAAAGTTGATCCCAAAAACACAACTGTTGACTGCTCAAGATGTGGACATAAAGTATCCAAATCATTAGCCATTAGAATTCACAGATGCGACAAGTGCGGCCTTGCAATGGACAGGGACTACAACGCATCAATTAACATCCTAAACAAAGGATTAAACAGACTACCTCAGGAGCTGGGGGAAGTTACGCTTGTGGAGAGTGCAAAGCATTCAATGAAACAAGAAGAGGCCACCGTACTTGTACGGTGGTAGTTCACTCAAGGTTGTAAGGAACAAAGATGATGATATTGTGACATAAAATATGTTAAAACATACACAACTATTAAAAAAAATCATCTAATAATACAAAAAAGTATTAATAATATTGGGATCATCTGGAGAAATTAATGACTTTATTGTAATATTTACAATAAAATATCTAGAAATTACATAAAGCATTACTTAGGCATGAAAAAAACACAACATTTCACTAATTTGTGGACGAATCGTCCATTAGTGTTATATACTAACTTGGAAGAAAAAAACCAATAACATGAATAATGAATTAGGACGTAAAATAACTAGTCTTACACTAATGACAATAATGTTAGCCGGTGGTATGACATTTGCAGCTCCAGGAATGGTGCCTGCAGCACATGCTGCCAACGAAACATTATTTGTCTCCGCAGAAAGCTCAGTATTTGAAAACCTCTTTGGTGGCGCTCAAGTAATCGAGATTGTAGTCTCTGATCCACTTATTGCATCATTAGATGATGTCCATGGTTCTCCTGACGTTGAAGTCAACGGCAATGATGTAATCTTGGCACAAGCATCTGATGGTTCTTGGTATGCATACGTTGCAGACACGCAAATGGTAGATGCAGCTGATGATAGTGGTGACACGGGTCTAGAATTCGGTTTCAAATATACTGTAGGCATTGTTACACAAGCAGATGATGTTTGGGTCAATGGCACTGTGCTTCAAGGAGTAAAAACTCTAAACAGTAACGCAGGTAGTACCAACATAGGTCAAATTGGCCTAACTAATGATAATAACTGGCCATTTATTCAAACATACGACTTTAACCCAACCGGTTCAGTTGTAATTGAATATAACAAGGCCGGACCCAATGAGAGTGTTGAATTAACCTTTGATACCACTGATGGTGTTGCAACATATACCCAAGACAGAACCGCTGTACCACCTGGTGCACAAATTCACATTGATATTGGTGATCCTATGTTAAACATAGATCCAACATCTACAGACCAATGGGACTTTGATATTGACGGTGATGCATTTTACAGAAATAATGCTGAACCAGTACCAGTTGGTGACTTGATGTTTGGACTCAATGGTATACTAATTACCGATGTAAACTCACAGGGTAGTACTGTTGCTGACGTACTAGCGATAGAAGAAAACGATAATAATCCTGATGCAGGTAATGAGGTAGATGGTAAATTTACTAGAGTTGGTATATTTGAAACAGGTGCAAACACTGCAATCTTTTCAACTACTGATGATGGAGATGCCTCTACATTAAGAGTACTTCCAGATGCAGTTAGAGGTCTAAGTGGTACTGTTGATTACAATGATACTCCAACGTCATATATCGTAACCCTTGAATTTGGTGAAATTGACATGGACGCATCTAGCGTCGGTGATGAGTGGAACTCTGGTGAAGAAATAACTGTTCTTCTGAAAGATGCAGATATAAATCTAAACAGCCTATCTGATGAAGATTTAGATCTTAACAATCCAGATGTAACATTAGTTCCTTCACTACAAATTGGTTCTCCTTTAGTACTAAGTGGTACAATAACTCTCTCTAGTACAACTGATATAACAGCAACTGCTATTGTTGATGCTTTTAGCCATATTGCTAGAGTTGATACGTCAAGTATAACTAGTACTGACGCCGATCGTCTTACTATCGATACAGGAATTACAGTAGCTGATCTTATAGACTTTGCAACAAACCCTGATACTCCATTTGTATATCTTAATTATGATATACGATCACTTGCCAGTGATATAGATAGTGTAACATTACATGATGTAGGTATGAACTATGTATATCCTCTTGATTTGGATGCAACACAAGCACACATCATCCTTGATGAAGAGATTCTACTGACAGAGATTCCAGAAGGCAATGTTCATATTACATTTGATACCGTTCCAGAAGTAGATCTAGGTGATCCATTTGTTGTTGACTTTTTCTCCTTTGGAGATAGAGCAAACAACGCAATCTATAGATTAGAGTTGGAAGAAACTGGCGACAACACCGGTGAATTTATCGGAAGCGTCGAGTATATCATGACTAACCAACTTAATCAAGTCCAGGCAACATATGATGGCATAGTTCCAATCTTGGATACTATTGCAATCATTGTAACTGAGGACTTGACTGACGAAGACGGACCTAGAATCAATTACCTTGATCTAGGTGAAGACGGAGTCAGCACTCAGATTGCAGATCAACAAGACGCACCAACACATAGCGGTGTTGTTGACTTGGATTTGGACACATACAAGATTGCAGATACTGTAATTGTTACACTGACTGATCAAGATCTTAACACAAATTCTGATCTTATTGATATCTTTGTAGCTAGAGGATCTGGTCTAGTTGATAATGAGGAACCAGCAGACTTCCATCTCTTGGATATAACATTTGATGATAGAACGTATACTGAACTCGGTAATGTCGACGGATTTGTACTTGGAGAGACTGGCCCAGCAACTGGTGTATTCACTGGTAGCTTCCAGATTCCAGCAACATTTGATCCAGGTGACGACCACATAAGAACAACTACAGGTACTGATATCGAAGTAAACTACATTGACTACAGAGATGCCTCAGGCGAAACTATTGAGGTAGGCGATGGTGCAGGTGTTAGAGCCAATACTGGTTCTATCTCACTTGACAGAACCGTCTATCCAGTTCCATGGGGTGAACTATCTGACTTTACCACAATCACAGCTGGTAACACCCCAAGTGGATTCTCTCTTTTCCCAATACATGCAACTGGAGTTGTCAATGAATTTGATGAACCTGGTGAACAAATCAGGGAAGGTGGTGGTGACCTGACTATTCACGTTAGAGTCACTGATCCAGATCTTGATTTATCAGCAGCAGGACAAGATGTATTAGGACTAACAAATAGTGACGCTTCAGGCGAACTTGTTGGACATGTAAAGATCTCAATATCTAGAGGTACTGATGAACTTACTCTAGCATATGCAGGTGGCAATACTACATCTACTGAAAAGAGAATTGTAGTTGGTTCAGACGACTTCTTCACTGCTAGAACTTTGGGACCAATAACAGAGGTAGCAGGCGACACTGGTGTCTTTGAGCTTGATTTCGGAATCAGATACACTGATGGTCCGGCTTCAACACTCTGTCCAGTAACAAATGATTTCACTCCACTTAATGGTGCAGCTGATATCGCAGGTAACCCTGATACCGATAGATTTAGCGTAGCAGCCGAAACCGGCAGCTACTGTATACTTCAAGGTGATATTCTTACCGTAGAGTATTCTGATGATGTTGATGCATCTGGTAATCCAAACAGTGTGACTGATTCAGCAACCTTCGATCTTCGAAATGGTGTGTTACAATCAGACAAATCAGTATACATTATCGGTAGTGACATGATCATTACTGTTATCGAACCTGACTGGGACCTAGATAACGATGGCGCAGAGACCTATGATCTCAATGTCATCGAATGGGACTCTGATGCAGCTACAACCACCATGGCTAACGAAAATGCCGGTATAGCAGCAGCATTTGATCCAGAACCATCAGATTTACGAGAAACAGGTGACTCTACTGGAATCTTCCAGATTGTCATCGAAATTCCTGAATCACTCGCTGGTGATAATCTAGAGAGAGGTGAGGAAATTCAACTCGAATATACTGACTGGGGACCATCTGGTGCTAGATATGTCGGACAAGAGAACGAAGATATGAACGTAACAATTTACACCTCAAACTTTGGTGCAACTGTCGAACTTGACCAAAAAGTCTACACATGGACTGACAAAGTATACATTACTGTTGTAGCCCCTGATCACAACTTTGACGGACAACTTGTTGATACCATCGGAGATACGAATAATGACCCAATAAAGGTCTCAACTCGTGGATTCGATATGGATCGATACAGTCTCGTTGAAACTGGAACTGATACAGGTATATTCACTGGTGAGGTAATTCTCACTGGATTCGAACATGACTCCAATGGCGATGGTGATGAAAGTGGACCAACGCAGTATACATCTGAAGATGATTCAGGTCCAACCGATGGTTTCCTCCAAACTAGTCATGATGACGGACTCACTGTCTCCTTTGAATACTCAGAGGATTCAACTGTAGTCGGCTCAGCACTAATTAGATGGAATATTGGTGAAGTTCAATGGCTTGAAGCAAGTTATCCAGCTAGCGGAACAGGTGTTGTAAGAGTAATTGATCCAGATATGAACTTAAATCCAGAAGCAGTCGACAACTTTAACGTCGATACGTGGTCTGACTCCGATGCCGGAGGTATTTCCCTCACTGTAACTGAAACTAATGAAGCAACCGGAATATTCGAAGGTACTGTGTTTTTCACAACTACTAACGAATCATCTGGTCACAGACTTAGAGTTGCAGAAGGTGACACTGTCACCTCAGAATATGAGGATAATACATTACCTGATCCATACACAACTGCAGATGAACTTGATGTCACTGCCACTACATTAATCGGTACTATTGTGCCACCTCTCGAGAGAGCACCAGCTGCTAACTTGAGAACAGTTGACGCATTCGGTAACAGCTTAGATGATGTTTCCGTTGATCAACAGGTACAAATCAGTGCTGACTTAGCTAATGGTCAGGATAGAGATCAAGAATTTGCATACTTGGTACAGATTCAGGATGAAAGCGGTGTTACAGTCTCACTCGCATGGATTACAGGTTCACTTGAAATTGGTCAATCATTCAGCCCAGCTTTATCATGGATTCCAACTGAAGCAGGAACATACACTGCTACTGCATTCGTTTGGGAATCTGTTGATAATCCAACGGCATTATCACCACCAGTTAGTACAACCATAAGTGTAAGTTAAAACAACTAGTTCTAATTATCCCTTTTTTTCTTTTTTTGAATCCAACTTAACGAAAGTTATGGACAATTCTTTCAGAAGTAATATCTAGTAGAGCACTAATAATTAATTAAAATGAAATCTCAAATTTTATTTTCTATATTGATTATTTTTCTACTTGTAAACACCCCCAATTCATTTTCAGAACTAGAGTTATTTACAAACAGCAAAGTCTATTCCACTGAACATAATTTACAAATTTATGGCAAAGGACTGCCTGAAGAAAATTTGATTATGCGACTTTTTGCTCCTGATGAAACAATTGCAAAGTTTGATCAAATTATTACAAACTCTGATGGCTCTTTTAATTATAATTTATTAATTTGGCCAGAACCCTCCACAAATTTTCCATATGGAACATATACAGTTGAAATAATTAGTACTGAACAAAATGGACTCTCTAAAAAAATTGCTGTAAAGTTTTCATCAACAACAGACTTGATTGAAGTACCTGTTGAAAGACATGTTAACACCTTGGTATTTGCTCCTGAAACTGCTGCGATAAATCAACCACTTCGAGTTTTTGTGCAAACAACTAGTGATGGTCTTTTAATTGGAAACGAACCTACTGAATTACTGGGAACCACTCATGTCCATCTGCCAACTGGTCTTTCTGTTTCTCTGTCTAACTCATTTAAGACCTTACACCAAGGATTGTATTTTGCTGATTTTACTCCCAAAGATGAAGGAACACATGTCTTTCATGTTGTTGCTTTTAGTCAAGGAACAACATCTCATGGTTCAGCTGCAACTAACGTTCTAAGTCAAGATCTTGGTGGAATTTCTGATCAAATAATTAAATTAAACACAATTCTAGATGAGACCTCAGGTGAGCTTGATACGCTAAAATCTGAAATCGCAGGATTTGATACAACTCTAGAACATGCAAGTCGTCAAATAGATGAAAATATTGGAACCATTTCCACTTCTGTAAAATTTATCAGTGAAGCCTCCTCTCAACTTAATGCATTAATGTTACCAATTATTGCATCTATTGGACTTATTGTAGCCTTACAAATTACAATTCTTGCACGAAGAAGATAGTTGTGAACTATCACCGTACAAGTGTGGTGATCTCTTCTTGTTTCATTGATACCTTTGGTATCTCCACAAGCGTTACAAAGAGAACGAGAAAACCTACACCCTTTAGGGTTAGGATGAATCGTCCAAAACTTTCAAGTATCAAAAGTGAGTATACAAACATAGTTGAGTGAACTACCACCGTACAAGTACGGTGGCCTCTTCTTGTTTCATTGAATGCTTTGCACTCTCCACAAGCGTAACTTCCCCCAGCTCCTGAGGTAGTCTGTTTAATCCTTTGTTTAGGATATTGATTGATGCGTTTTGATCTCTATCCAAGATCAAGTTACACTTGTCGCATCTGTGAATTCTAATGGCTAATGATTTGGATACTTTATGTCCACATCTTGAGCAGTCAACAGTTGTGTTTTTGGGATCAACTTTGACTAGCATCTTGCATTTGTATTCCAGTTTTTGTATGAAAGCGCCCCAGCTTGCATCCATGATTGGCTGTGCCAGCCTGTGATTTTTTACCATGTTTGTCAGCTGCAGTTTTTCAACAAACACAACATCATTGTTTTTGGCATACTGTGCTGAGAGTTTATGCTGAAAGTCATTTCTCCTGTTTGCAATTTTTTCATGTATTTTCTGCATTTTGAGAATTGATTTTAGCCTGTTGTTTGAGCCCCTCTTTCTTCTTGATACCTTTCTCTGGATTCTTCTCAGTGGTTTTAGCATCTTTTGCAGATTCTTTGGGTTGGGTGTCTGCGAACCGTTGCTATCGTATGCAAATGATTTTACTCCAACATCAATGCCTACCGCTTTAGAAAATGAGATCTTTGGAATGTTGGTTGCTGATTCTTGTATGTCTACAGTCAAGCATGCAAACCATTTGCCTGATTTTGATTTTGTTACTATTGCCTGCTTGATGTATGAATCTTCTGGAATCAGACGGTGTTGCCTGATTTCTATACATCCAATCTTTGAGAGATACAATAGATCAGTGTTGCTGTGTCCTTTGAGCTTGAATCCAGTCTGGTTATAGGTAAATGTCCTAAAGTCATGATACCTGCAAAATCGCAAACTTCCTGTCCTGTATCCTTTTTTGGATTTTTCAATTAACGCTTTTTGAGCTCCGTCTATCTGTGATGATACTGACTGGAGCATTTTAGAATGGTACTGATACAGCCATGATTCTTGTTGTTTTAGTTCAGTCAGATAATAGTTGCAGTCATTTCGTGACACAAATCCATTTCTGCCAAAATCTACAAGCTTGTTGTATACCCACCTGCATACAGCCAGGTTGTTTTGCAATTTCTTTTCTTGAGTGTCATTTGGGTACAGTCTGAATCTGTAGTTTCTTGTTATCATGAAGTTACCCATCTTTGATATTGTGATGTAATGTTAAATTGTTTGTCATGAGAACCACTGCAAGCTCGGCTGTATACAATATCAACTATCATTTGGTATGATATCCAAAATATCGCAAGAAGATTTTAGTTGGTAAACTAAAAGAGTTTTTAGATCAAGAGATCTTAAACATTGCAGAGTCCTATGGATATGAGGTCTTAGAGATGCGAGTAAGGCCAGATCACATTCATCTTTTTGTGCATTGTACACCGTTTGATTCCCCTACAAAAATAGTTAAGACATTCAAGGGAATTACTGCAAATCATGCGTTCAATAAAAATTCTGATTTAAAACGTAAAATGTGGAAAGGTAAACTGTGGAGTCCATCATACTATGTTGGAACAGCAGGACATGTATCTGCTAGAACAATTGAGAGATATATTCGTGAACAGGAAAAGTAGGCGATTCATCCACCGTACAAGTACGGTGGTCTTCTCGCCGTGTGATGATAAAATTTAATCATACAACAAAACTGGTAACAGTTCCATGTATTTCTCTTGAGCTTGATTGCAAATATCTACCAAAATTTGAGAACATAAGACAGATAGAAATTGGAAAAATATTTGCTCATGTTTCAGTTGAGATAAAAGAACCACAAATAAAACAAGCAGACAGATTCATAGGAATTGATTGCAACACAACAGGTCATGCAGCTGTAGTTGCAGTGCCACATACAGGTAAAATACACAAGCTTGGAAAATCTGCAATTCATACACATTCAAAATACAAGGCTATACGAAAGAGACTGCAAAAACAAGGCAAATTCTCACTACTCAAGAAAATAAAAAACAAGGAATCAAGAACTGTTAAAAACATTAATCATCATATTTCAAAGAAAATTATAGAAATTGCATCATCAGAAAAATCAGGAATAAGATTTGAAAACCTTAAAGGAATTAGAAAAAATAAAAAACATTCTAAAAATTTTAGATATTCTCTGAACTCTTGGTCATACTACCAGATTCAGCAATTAACAGAGTATAAAGCCAAAAAGCAGGGAATAGAGGTTGCCTATGTCGCACCAGCATACACAAGCCAGACTTGTAGTAGATGCGGGTCTCTAGGAAATCGAGACAAAAAGAAATTCCAATGTGTCTGTGGACACGCCGACCATGCAGATGTCAATGCGTCATTTAACATTGGAAACCCAGTATCGTATTGTCTCATAGATCCTACAAGGATCAAAAGCATGAGTCAGTTGCACAAAGAAAGTGATTTGTGTAAGGGGAGCACTGATACCCCACAAACGGCAATGTCAAAAATGATGGTAACCATAAAACCCACGAAGCTTTAGCGAGTGGAGTATGTCAGCATAAAATTATAAATGCTACAAAATAAACCCAAATAATGCCCAAAGTGGCGATTTTCTTTTCTATTGCACTTCTTTCAATTGTATTAACAAGTTCTTATGCATTTATTCCTGGAGATATGATTTTTGAAGAAAGCATACCAAAACAAATTGAATTTAATTCCGGTATAATTAAAATTGATTCTAACTTTTTTACTGAAAATAATTTTAAACGATATCTAATTTTTGGAACAAACTCACAAAATTCTGATTTTTTAAAAAACAATTCTTCGTATGAAATTCGTTCTGATAGTGGATTTTTCTATGTAGCAATACTTTCAGAAAACAGTGCATCAAGTTTAATCTCTCAAGGTTATAGTGTGATTGAAGATTTTAAATTAGATTTTCATTCCACTGATGAAGATCTAGTTGATGCATCACGAATTGCCCAAATATCTCGTTCTGATATTGCACAAAAAAATTATGGTGTTACCGGAAATGGAACAACAATTGCAGTTATAGATACGGGAGTTGATTTTTCTAATCTAGACATTCAACATTCTCTTGCCAGAGATGACAAAAATCATCCTATAATGCTTGATCCTGATGGTCAAGGAATTATTCTAACAAATGCAACCTTCTTTGCATTTATTGATAAAGATCAAATTATCAGAAATTACAGTAAACCTATTCCACCTACCCTGACATCTTCAACATATGTGACAAGACAAGGAGTTTTTCTAGATATATCTCAAGGAGGTAAGGGTAGTGAAATTTCTATCTACAATTCATTTTTTCCACAACTAGGTTCTTCAATAATTTTTAACGGAACCCTATCTAATGATATGAAGATTGGCCAAGATAGCAGAAATTACATCCAATCAAAAAGTGGAGTATATCACCTTGGTGTAATTTATCAAGGTGCACTGCAAGGGCCTCTAGCGCGAATACAAGTAGTACCTGTACTTGTAGTTGACTCTTTCATTTCAGGAGTTTATGATACAATCATACCTGATCTGAGTACTTCATGGGAAGATTATACTAGATTTGATCTGGAAGCAGGTCAAAAACCAAAATATGATTTTGATTTTACTGATGAAAAACCAATTGTACTGGGAAATGGAAAAGAGTTTCTTGTATATGATTCAAACAATGACGGAAAAAATGATTTTAGTGCAGGAACCATTGGTGCACAAGTCTTAGATGTTTATGGAGTCATACAAAACAAAACTGCAGAAATTGATGATACTATAAGAGCAGTCAACGGAACATTACTTCCAGCATTAGATCCTAACGGTGAATTTTTTGGCTTGATGACTGATTTTGTGGGACACGGTACATCTTCTACAGCAACTATTACTTCAAGAGGAATTGAAACTTATGATATCTATAACAATACTAAGAAATTTTCTATCACTGGTGTAGCTCCTGATGCAAAGATTATTCCTGTAAAGGCGTTGTGGTTTGGTGATACTGTTTATGGATGGCTATGGGCTGCCGGATTTGATAATACAGAACATGATTGGAAATTTACAGGAAAGCCTAGAGTTGACATCATTTCAAACAGTTGGGGTGTGTCTAATTTCCCTTCCTTAAAGACACCTCCAGGCATGGATATTCTTTCTTTAATTCTTAGTGTACTTGTAACACCTCATTCCTTGGATGATGATTATCCAGGAGTTACAATAGTTTCCAGTGCTGGAAACTCTGGACCTGGGTATGGAACAATAGGATTACCAACTGCATCACCTTATGGAATTTCAGTTGGCGCAACTACCAACAATGTCTTTGTGGGTTATGGCCCATTCAAGGATCAACCCAGATTTGGAAACACAACATCAAATTACAATGACGTAGTTGATTTCTCTAGTAGAGGTCCTGGTATTATTGGTGATCCAAAACCAGACTTGATGAGTATAGGAGCACATGGATTTACTCCATCAAATGTTTTAAAACCTGAAAAAGATTCCAGGGATGAATCATTTTCTTTGTTTGGAGGAACAAGTATGGCAGCACCTATCGTATCTGGTAGTGCAGCAATTTTGATAGAAGGTATGAAAAAACAGTCCCAAGACATTGATCCATTTACAATCAAAAATATTCTGATGTCTACTGCAACTGATCTTAAAAATGATCCATTTACTCAAGGTTCTGGATTAGTTGATGTTTCTTCGGCTTTGGATTATGTTAATGGAACAGATGGGTTGTTTATAGTACACACTGATGCATCACATCGTAACATCAAGAAAATTTTAGATCCTGTAATAGATAAAGTAAATTCAACTGCAATTGGGTTTGAAAGATTTCAACTACCATCTAAATCTATTCCTATGACTAGTTGGTTTGCGGGACAATTATTTCCTGGAGAAAGAAGTTCTGCTACTTTTACTATAGTTAATCCTTCTGAAAATGAGATCACAATTTCTGTAACACCAAAAAAATTATCTTTAATTACAAAAAATAAGTTAAGTGGAACAACAATTGTACAACAACAGGATTCAATACTTAACAAATCTGGAACCTATATTCCCAATTATATCAAGCTTTCAGATGTAAAACACCATTCTACTTTAAATGAATTTTTTGATGAAAAAGATCCCATTCCTGATGATTCGTCATTGATGATACTGAATGTAAATTTTCCATTTGATACATTCATGAATGAAACTTCAGATGTCTATGCTGATGATTTCAAAATCTCTTCTTTGTATATTTACGATTGGCTAGACAATAACAACGATACAAAAATTACAAGTAATGAATTATCCTTGGTAAATAGAGCTGGTTCCTGGGGAACTGTGCAAGAACTTAGAGTCACTGATCCAAATGAAAAATTTGAAGGAACTCCTTTGGTTGGAGTATATCCTGTCCCAACAAGATTTTCTTACTGGTTGGGTGACACAAAAATGAATTCCACCTCTATGGATTATACATTATCTGCAAGTTATTATCAAAAACAAAAATGGTCTGTCCTCTGGCCTGAATCTCAAACAATTACCGTGCCTCCAAAAGATGTTGCCACAGTTGATGTGACGCTAGTTGCACCCACTGATTTGCAGACAGGAGTATATCAGGGATTTCTGACTTTTGAGGGTGAAAAACATTTGGTAAATACTCCAGTATCTTTTATAATTAAACAATTAGTCGATCAAAATGACTCTACTGTAATTATTCAAGGCAAACAAAGTGATGATGTTCTTTATGGTAATGGATACATCAAAGGAGCATTTGATATGGCTAATCGCTATATGGCGGGAGACTGGCGACAATATTATTTTGGCATTCAAGATGAATCAATTAATTCAGCAGCGATTGAACTTTCATGGACAAGTGATGATACTAATCTAGCTATCTTTGTAATGGATCCATTTGGACAAATAGTTCAAACAAATGTTCCCTCTGGAGTGTTTGGTCATTTTCTAGAATGGCCTTCCCTTGATTGGTTAGGTAATTCTATATTTAGTCAAGGTGGTGGATTCTTTCCTGTAAAAAATAAAGATGATACATCAACTGTTCTCTATGTTCCAATTAATCAAACTGGTACTTACACTCTTTTGACACATTCAACATTGTTTGGAGGAAATTCTACAACAGAACCAATTACACTAGCAGCAAAATTTACAAATATTTCATCTCAAGCTGAACAAGTAGAAACAGAGTTTGAATCAAGTGATTCTATTTTAAAAGATGACTCTGACATAACCTCTAAAACAAAAATTCTTCCTGATGACTCTGTTCAAATAATTAAGTCTGATTCGTCCTTTAGTCTTGGAATTACTCTTGGATTAATTATTGGAGCTACGATCGGAATTGCTATCATATTCATTATTAGACTGAAACCTGCCGAATAATTAATCAAGGTTTATAAGCAATTTGGCGTCTTTGTCAGCTTGAATGTCAGAGCTTGGGACAAAAAAGTCTGGCGGATTATCCAGAAGGGACTTTCTAAAGTTGGTGGGTGCCGCAGGCACAGGATTAGCATTTGCTCCATTTATCCCATTTGGTAATTTCATGCCGAACCCAAACCAGGCATCTCTTGAAAAAGTACCCGTAATCTTACCTGATGGGACTCAGGCTAATATCAACACTTTTCCAATTAATTTCTCTGAAGTCATTACATATCCATCTACTGGTGATCCTGCACTTGATGCAGAAGCATTTCGTAAATGGCAATTCATTAGATTACCTGAAGAATTAGGTGGTGCAAAAAATGATTCGTCTGCAATCCGAGCACTCAGCATGATATGTCTTCATCTTTGGTGTCTATGGAAATATTGGCCAGATGAAGGAAGAAAGAGAGGTGAATGCCCTTGTCATGGTAGTATGTATAATCCATCAACTGGAACAGCTTTTGTAGGTCCTGCATCAGTACAAGCTCCACCATCAAATACGTTAGCTAAACTAGATTTTGAAATTGACTCAGATGGATTCGTATTTATCTTACCACCAACGTTTGATGTAAATGCGAATGGAGTAATTGGATATGGCCGTTTCGCTTGAAAGAAGAACTGGGATAGTTGCCCTCATTTACTGGTTTTGGGATGGAATAGATAGAACAATCTTTACTGCAATCAAGTTTTCATTCCCTTCTAGATTTGTTAGTCCGTTTGGATTCTTAGGGATGCTTACCTTTGTTGTGTTTATCATTCTTGGAGTTTCAGGAGCTCTGCTCATGTTTTACTATCAACCTATTTTGGATAGGGCATGGGATAGCGTTCAATTCATTAATGATGATGTTCCATTTGGTTTCCACATAAGGAATATTCACTATCATGGTTCCAATGCAATGGTACTCTTAGCTGTTCTTCACATGTATTACCAATTCTTTAGTGGAAGATACAAAATTAGAAATGAAGTTTTATGGATGTCTGGTATCATTCTTGGTACTGTTACTATTCTTGAAGCATTTACTGGATATGATGTTATATTTAGTGAAAGAGCAGAACTTGCAATTAGTATTGCTGCATCTCTGACGACATCAATTCCTGTAGTTGGACCGACGATTCGTGATGCAGCGTTGGGTAGTGGATTCTCAGACTTTGTGTTAAGATTCTATGCACAACATGTGTTCTTGTTACCAATAGTAATGCTAGGATTGATGGCAGTTCATTTCCCAAGATTCTTGGTATTTGATGTACCTATGGTCATGGCTATTTCTGGTGCTATTCTCATCACCGGTGGTGTGTTCCCAATTGATATGGGATTCAAGTTTGAGCCGACAGTACCGCCAGGAGTAACGGTTCCTGAATGGTATCTTACAGGAATTTATGCATTCATGAGGACTCAGTATGACAAGTTTGTAACAGGACTGTTATGGCCTCTGACATTTATTATTGCGCTTCTGTTTGTCCCGTTCCTTGATAGATATAAGAAATTCTCATGGAGAGAGAGACCAATTGTTACAGCATTTGGTATTACCAGCCTTGCTCAGATTATGGTTACCACATATTGGGGATTCTACATTTCACCTGACATCACGATTCCATTAGTACAACGTTTGGTAATTGATCCAATATTCTTCTACTCTACAATGATCTTGATGGTACCGCTAGGATTTGGATTTACATACATGATGATTAAACTTGCAAATGAATCTGAAAGAAAATCAAAACTTGCAAAAAGTAAAGGCCCACAAAAAGTTGCCACAATCAACCTTTCTGAAAAATGGATTAACTGGTTACTAGTTGCCCTGTTAGCATTTCAAGTATTCCTAAACATTGCAGCATACAATGCCGCTTTGACAGGAATGAAGAACATGTCATTATTCTTTGTTGGAATAATCTTGTTGGTATTTGCAGCATTCTTCCATCTTTACAGATATGCTTTGAGTGAAGAAAAGAATGCACCACCACCCCCACCTATTCCAGTACAGGAAGAAAAACCAAAACTACCTGCACCAGATGCATCTACTGAACCAAGCAAACTTCCAGAAGGCGATACTACATCAGAAGGAAAACCAGAACCAAAAGAATTAGTTCAAAAAGTCCCTACACCAAAGACTCAAGCAGATTTGGGAGTTGGTGTAGATAACAATCCAAATCTTGATTCTGCCGATCTTAACAAACCATGATTTCAAAAATTCTAAACAAGCTTTATAAGAACTTGAGAGATTGAAAAAATTATGAGCGCATCTATGTCAAACCACGCGTATGGCATAGGAGTTATTGCATTAATCATTGGGATGTCCGCCTCGATAATATTTTACACTTCATTTTATCTTCCTGAATCTTTGGCAAAGCCATCTGTATCTGAGCATATCTTAAATCCTGAAAAAGATTTTATTATTGAAATTGTTCCAGGTGCAATAATCGAAGGAAATGAAAACTATGTTCCAAACAAATCCAAAGTGTTATTGGGTATTAGCAACAAAGTAATTTGGAAAAATTTGGATGATACTGCTCATACAGTAACTCCTGATCATAGAGCCTCTGATGCATATAGTGGAGACTTTGGTTCTATAGGTGTCATTAAACTTGGTGAATCCTTTGAATTTCTATTTACAGAAGCTCAAGAAATTCCTTATCACTGTGAACCTCATCCATGGATGACTGGAAACATTTCTATCGAATTAAGCAGATTCTAGATATAATATTTTGCAAAAATTATTTGGCTTTCAATTTCCTTATGTTGCTCAATAATTGATGCTCTAAATTTTATTTCATGTTCTTGTTTTGGTTCAAATTTAATTAGTGCAGTAAACTCTGCCTTGTTTTCAGGCATTACGTCTTTGTTGATGAATAATCTTGACACATTTTGTGATATACTCTTTCCATTGTATGACTTGTAGACTATATGTTCATTTGAATCCAAAATCTGGGTATTTATCACAACTCCATCATATCTTCCTGGATATGAAACAGAAATTGTTCCCTTGATTTCAGAATTTGGATGAATGTCAATTGAATTTAATTTGAATTCTATGTCTTTCACGAAAACATCACCTCTAAATCAGAATAAATAATTTTGTTAAGCGGGCCCAAAGGTTCTCACCTTCTCCAGCATTTGAAACCCTTGGTTTGATTGTGTTTTCCAAGGCTACATAGTCATATTGTTGTCACTATGTTATAATGTTTGGTTCAAATTTGATTTTTACCAAAAATATTTGCATAATCCATAGTAAGATTACGAATAATCATCAATTGATTTTTAGATCAACTTTAACTATTCAGAAAAACTTGTTTTTCTCATGCCTGTTGGATTAGAGGAAATTACATTCCAAGCTGGTACCACCCCCTCAAGTTCAAACCCGCAGTGGGTATGGACCGGATGGGATTTGATTCCACAGTGGATACGGATACCTTTTTGATTATTCTTCTATGATATCACGACAGAAAGCGATTGGAACGCTTACAATATTCCTATTTTATTTTTTTAATGCCGGGGGCGAGTTTTGTGAAATTAGTTAGATGCCGGCCTATTTTGTTTATAAAGAATTTTCTTGAATTATGATTTTTGATAAAGAGTAGAATCCTTTATGAACGTCTTACTAAGGATGAAATTAAATGCAGTTACAAAATAATTAACAAGACATGAATAAAATAATTCCACTTCTTAGTATTGCAGTATTAGTTGCTGTAAGTTTTATGGTAATTGTTTACTTTGAACCTGAATCATTTGGATTAACAAAACCCTATACCCGAGTTGGATCTTATGATGGGACAGCATCAAAAATGGCCTTAATGATTAGTGAACAATGTTTAGATCAAGAAGAAAACCCATTCAAAGATTATGCTTTTGCTAGAACATCCAATGGTGAATACTATATTGATAATGTAATATGTGAACGAATCAATGTACATCAAGGAGGATGTTTAGAACCATTCAGTAAAGGATATCCTGATGAAACTTGTAAAAATCGTGTAACCTTTGATTTCCCATATGGCGAAAAGGGTACACCGATTAACAAAGAATTTTGTAATCAAGTAGAATCAGAAAGATCACCTGATGATTCTGAACATAATAAAACTATGATTGATGAATATGTTAACATTTGTACAATACGTGGCCTAATCGATAGTGAACCAGAACCATCTGATTTCTATCCTAGATACAATGTCTCAATTTTTCATAATGCAAAAACAATGGGACAATACATGACGAATGATTTTATCACAATTGGACCATACAGTCACGTAACATGGTCTAACTATGATGATGTTTCAGTAACGATAAACTCCAAGGGCTCTGATGAAAAATGGAGTACTGATGAGATTTTGCCTCAAGGATATGCAACTGTGACGTTTAACAAAACTGGAATTTATGAATACACTGGAAATTATGGACTAAACGGAGTTATTGTTGTAATGGATGGTGGTGGAGAACTCCTCTCATCAAAATTTAGTGACGTATTTGGTAATGGAAGTCCATTAATGTACACTGAAGGACTAGAACCTGTTTTACTATATGATAATTGTAAACGATACGCATATTGGCTTACAGAGCATGGCAAAGAAAAAATTGATCTTTCTGAAGGCTATTCAAGATATCCTCCATGGGGAAATCAAGTTTTTCCATTAGTAGATTTTTGTATTACTAATGGGGATTTGGTAAAAACCATTTCAGGTGATCACTATCGATGGGAATTTCAATTTGAAAATGAAAACTAGATTTTTAGGGATAATTACGTTCTCTGTAACAATATTGTCACTCGGTGCAATGTTTATTCCTGAAGTATTTGGATGGTGTCCTGAAAACGAAGATTGGCCTGATGCACCATGTTATGCTGCTGCATATTAAAAAGATCTTTGGAATGAAAAACTAGATTGGGGTTCCTATTATGACTACAAGGGAGTAGTGTTTATGGAACAAAAAAGACAGGAAATGCTTGATGCGATTAAAAACAATCAGCTAGATGAATGGCTTGCAAGCGGACCAATAGACCAAAATCATAATGTTTATGCATATTATGAGGCATATGCTGAATCTGAAGTAGATGATGAAGTATTTTTTTTGTGTGCAGTAGGAGACAAACTTGTAGATGGCGTATGTATTGTATCTAATCCACAACCCGTTTATGGACTAGACTGTGAAGTTTTGTACATTTGGAATTATGCCATAGATGACTGTAATTTTAGGATAAATTCAATTAATTTTATTTTTTCATTATTATTGCCTATCAGTATTGCCATTATAATTCCAATATTGATTGCCTTGAAATACAAAAAGAGATTTTGATTAGAGAATGAAAACTAGATTTTTGATAATAATCATGATTTCATCTAGTTTGATTTTTCTTTTATTGAATTATCATATTGAATACCATGATCAAGAATCGGTTTATGTTTTTTGTGAAGAATTTCTATTTAGCGGAAGAAAACAATGTACAGTGATTGGAGGATAATACTAGAAAATGAAAAATAGATATCAAATACCTCTCATTATTGGCATACTCTTTGTAATAATTTGGCCTCAAATGCCTCACATTATCTGGATTGCATGTGAAATCTTGCCTGATTGTGGTACTGAGACATCCTATGCAAGTGGAATAGGACTTCCTTGGATTTCTATTAACACCAACCTTTTTGACGATTTGTCAGAAGGCATTGATGGGTTTTTCATATTAGGTATTTCATTCACTCTGATTATTTTTTTAGTCCTTTGGAGAATTAAAATGAAAACAATATACAAAACTCTAATTCTTTGTTTAGTTTTTACAATTCCCATCTTTGCTTTCATGTGGACAGAATATGGTACTGTATGTAACGAACATGTGGTTGAACATCTTAAAAAATATTCTAATCTGTTTGATAAAAATACAACTAAAGAAACATACGGTATATTGGAAATTGGTTATTCATTTGGGGTACATGGTGGAAATATCAAAGAATGTGTAGATTATGTACTAGAACAAAAGGAATTAGACAGAACATGAAAACTAGATTTTTAATAATTATTGGAATTGTATTAATAATTGAAGGTTTCTTGGCAACTTTTTACACCTCATTTGTTTTGTTTCCTCCTACTGAACCTCCAACGATGCGACCAATTGAAGGAATGGATTATGTGTTTTTCATGTATCGCCAGACATTTTTGTTTAGTGGAATAATTGGAATCTTTGTAACTCTTGTAGGAGTTGTTCTTTGGAGAAAAAGAAAATGAAGACTAGACTTTTAATAATTATTGCAATTCTAGTTGTACTATTTCCATTAGTTCCACTAGTTCAATATCATGTGGGTAATCAAGTAATGGTAAATGATATGACAGTAAGTGACAGTACTGTTTTGTTAACATCAATTGTTTTTTCTATGATATCGTGGTTTTTGTTTGCATGGGCATCAAAGAGTATCAAAGTAGTAGGAATTCCTTTGAGTATAATTTCAAGTATGGTTTTAATGATTCCATTTTATGATATTTTAGGACCAATGGCTGCAATTATTGTGGGAATAGTTGCAGGATTTGTGGCATTTATGTTCCACAAACACATGATAACTAGTGATAACAAATCCCTGATAATCACTATTGCAACTGTTGCAGTATCCTATCTTACATTAACTATAATGATTGCTGTGTTTCCCAACTCTAAAAATCATCAACATTCTTTGATTAAACGAATCCTTTTGGATTATCTTACTGCATTGCAATCATTGCATTATACAGACAAACTTTCATTTTCAGTTCATGAATCATGTTCTCTCTTTTGTGAGACATGACATGCTCACCAAACATTCTCTTGAATGCAGAAAATACTGATTCAACAATCCATCTATCTCCATAGCTTACGCTGTTCCTCCATAATTCATAATTGAATAATTGAGCCAGAACAGCTTTTCGTCTAGGATAACAGTCAGTGCTAACTGATGAGTTCTTTCTTGTTTTGATTCCAGGAATTACACCTTCATGATACAAATATGAAAAACAATCCTTGGTATCATATGCACCATCAGCTAGTGTCTTGATTACATCTCCAGACTCTTTTGATTGCTCAACTAGTGATACAAAATGTTTTGAATCATGTGACTTGTCATCTGTAATCTCTAAACCTGTGATTTGTTTAGATTTCACATCCACTGCAACATGAATCTTCAAGAATCCTCTTCTTTTCTGCCATTTCTGCCTCATCCACTCACCACGATTGGCAACCTTGACTCCAGTGGAATCAATTGCAATGACGATGTCTTTTCCAAGTTTTGGATTCATTTTGATGTCGAGTTTGCTGACACGCTTCCAGATTGCAGAATATGTTGGTGTTTTTGATTTTTCTTTCAGGTGTGATTTTATCAAACCTTCAGTTTGTCTGAATGGCAGATGCAAATAGAGATGACAGCACCCTAGTGCCTCCATGAATGATTCAGGATATATATACTGACGTCCTTCCTTTTTGTGGTTCATCTCTTTTAGTTCTGTACTCCATTGTTCCATGGCATCAAAAGACAACATGATTTCCCCACGTCTAACTAGTGATGTGTTGTATTTTTTCCAATTTCTATTCATGAAATTGTACAAAATGTTCTGATCCAAACCTTGATTGGTAGAATTAGTTGGATAAACTAGTCATGTTAGGAAACACAGTACAGTAGAACACTTTATGAATCCCAATCTAACAAAATAATTTAGATTTTATGCCAATTCAAAATAAGAATCTAGAACAATTCATGAATGAATTGGTATCAGAATTAGTTAAAAAATATCCAAATGAAATTATTTCTTTTGTATTATTTGGTTCTGCCACAACTGGGGAATGGATACGTGGAAAATCCGACATTGACTGTATTGTGATAATTAAAAACAGAAAACTCAATGATGAAATAGAAAAATATTTGAGTACTCTTTTACTCATACTTGATGCAAAATATAACTTGAAACTATTAGATACATGCACATCACACAGAAAGACGGACAATCTAGTACTTGATTTAATCTTTAAAACTGAAAACAAAATGATGTTTGGACAGCCATTTTATGTGGTATCTCAAGACCAGTTAGATCTTAAAGCATTCAAGATAAAAAAAGATCTTAAAACAGAACTTGGAGCAAGAACCATAGCATCACTGGGATTATTCCTACAGAGAATAAAAAATACTGGAATCATAATGTATGGCAAGGATATAAAAAAAGAAATTCCAAAAACAGTTCCCGTAATTGAAAAAGTAAAGGCATCATTTAATGCGATGCTGCTTTTGATGATGAGTTTTATAATATTTCCATACAGTCCAAAATCTGCATTTTCTCATGCAGTAAAGGCAAACTTTTGGGCATGCGATGATGTGTTATTTGCAATGGATAAACCACTGTCTACTACAACACAGGAAGTAAAAGAAATCTGCTCTATTTTTGGAAAATCTGAAATTGATTCAGAACATTTGTTACTATCATTAGAGTATAAAAAAACAAAAGATGATATGAAATTAAAGAAAAGATTTGTAATATCCTATATGTTAAAGAGTACAAAATTTGTTTATGGGTTGTATGCAGTTACTTTACGAAAATTATTCAAGATGTAATGGAGAAAATGAAAAGTAGACTATTGATAATTACTGGAATTTCGGTAACTGTATTCTTGATTGGAGTGATTGTATATCCAACTATTAACGAAGTTACATTTGATGATGATTTTCCACATGATCTTCCAACTGCTCTAACTAATACTGATCATAATGCCGAAGATGATCAACTTCAAAAAATATTAGACTATTGTTATAGAGAATCAATGGGATTTGGGGTGCTTGACATATTATTCGAACTCACAAATGGCACTCATTATATCAATAACAACATTTGTGAATGGAAATCCATAGAAAAAGATCAAAATCCCACACAATTAGGTGGCCCAATTATTATTCCAAATGAATTATCTGATTCTAAACTCTTAGAATGCTATGATCTATTTCACTGCGATAGTGCTAAACAAAATTTTGAGGAATGTGTTAATTCCTACCAACATGGATTTACGGTAAAAAGTATATGTCAATTTTCAAATGTTACTGTAAATGGTGGATGTGTAGGTATACCGATATCAAATGATTCAAGAATCATGGTTTGTGATTAAAATGAAAACTAGGCTTTTGGTAATTATCGGAATGGTGATATTTTCAGGATTTTCTTTAGTTCCTCAAAGTTTTGCATTGTGTTTGGTAAATAATGATTGGTTAGATGCACCATGTTTTGATCATCCACCGTATACATTAGACCTCTTGCGCAATTAGAAGGGTTTTTGACAGTATTTTGAATTTTGAACAGATTTGTGCCTAAAAACTCAATATTTGGGAATTTTCAGAAATACTCTTCCTCAAAATTCACGCCTAGAAATAATTACGCAAGAGGTCTATTGTACCGCCAGAGAAACAAATCAGAAACAATATTTTTTGTAATCAAAGAAATGATGTCAGGAGACATCACGTCAAGAAATGAAATTACACAAGACAACGAAATATTGTTCAGACTGGTTGCATACAATGCTTACAGAATTACAAAGTTAGAGTTTGTTGTTTTGATATGGTTTCTACAAGGTCTATAATTTGCATCACTTGGAGCTCCTGCATCTATTCCTGCTTGGAAGCCTAATGGGCCAGAGCTGCACTCAAAGATTAAGATGATGGCTGTGTGTGGCGGTTATCTCGTATAGATCCATCCGCGCATGACCAGTTTGTGTGCAGTCGACTCCTTGACACATGCAGACTCTTCCATGTTGGGTTTGAGGACCAACACCAGTCCCTCATTGCACTGGACCATGTCTGCCGGAATGTCTCCTTTGAGCTGCTGATGTAGCGGGGAGTCAAAGATGGTTTCCTGCCCAGCAATGATTGGGGCGTCTTCTGTTCTTTGCGTGGCTGCCCCCTCTTCTTCTGTTTGTGTTACTGCCGATGGCAGTGTGGATTCTGGCTGCACATATTTATCAAAGGTCCTTTCTCCGGTGCACCCAGTAATGTTTATGGACTCACTGCGGGTTTGAAGTATGCTGCCTGAGATGTCTATCAGCTGTACCCCAAGATATGATTCGCCCCATTTGATACTGGATGCAAAGACCTTGCGGCCCTCAAGCATTTCCTCAGGTGCGTGTACTGCCTCTGTCACGCCGTAGGAACCTGTTCTAACATAGGCATGCAGGCTTGTAACGTCTGGCCCTGCAACAATTCTTACCGAACTGGTCTCACAATTCCAGCTGACGCTGTAGAGTTTGATGTCATCTTGTGTTTTAGCGTCATCACTGTCATACACGTTCACGCCTATTCTGCCGGAGCCACCTGAGGAGGAATCATCCGATCGTGTCTGTGTGCTAGGCGCGTCACCAAACGTAACGGTGTTTTGCTGTTTTTTTTGCTGGGAGTCTGGCGACTCGACGGCGTTTTGCTGTTTTTTTTGCTGGGAGTCAGCATATGACAGGCTAGCCCCAAGTGGAATCACAAACAACAAAAACAAGACAAGAAAAACTGCTTTGCGGCTTAATATCAAATCAGATACCGCCCCATCTAAGAAGAGTCATCGCTACAGATTATCTGGTATGAGATGTCTTGTGAGATGGTGGTTCCAGGAGCTACACGAGTCTCGGCATGCTCAAAGTTCATCCTGTACGAGACGTCAAAAGACTCACGAGATCCCAGATTAGATTTTAGGTTTTTCTGTGTGTTTAACCACTCAAAGTGTTCATTATTGCCATACTTTACCTCAACTAACGGCCTAGATATTGGAAGACCGGAATAATCATCAGGATAGACACTAACATAATCTATTATACGGCTGCCGCTGTTTGTGATGGTCTGTGATTTTTCCTCAGACAATAACGAATATGTATCTGCCTTGCCAAAGTCTATAGAGTCATACTTAAGAGATATCTGACAAGAATTATTAGGAACAAAACTATCATCTGCATAATACGTGCCAATCCTCTCCCAACCAGTGGGCTCTATACCATACACTGCGTAGTTGGCCTGTAAAAGATCTCCATGCTGATCAAGGCTGACTTTACCCAGTGCGCCATCATGATTGTTTGACACAGCATTTGGGATGTTGTTTACAATATTATCAAAGGAAGATGTAGGACCGCCTGCTAATTCTATTGCAAGACCTATGGCCCATACAGTGTCATAAGAAGAATATGCATAGATATTTGGGGTTTCGCCATCAAATCGCTTGTCCATCTTGTCTTTCAAACTAACGTACTTTGGAGATTCTGGATCCCCGTCAAATATGCACGATCTAAAATTAACATCAGCCATGAAATTCTTGATTTTCGTACCATTAACAAGACTAGAGCTGAGAGCATTGGCGTCAGAACCTACCCATTGTACATCCCTTAAGACAGAATTGTCTAACTTTAGTACAGATTTTACAAAGTCCTGCAACTCAAAGCCGACATACAATACGAAAATGTCGCTAGCATCAACACTATCCAATTGTTTGTCAACAATACTATTTAGTTTAGAGGCAATGGCAGGAAATTGGTTATCACACTCGGGGTTATCCTTTCCAGGCATGTCGCCATTCATGTCTGTGCAGCCCTTGTATGACAGTATATCTTTGTTGTCATCATATGGTGCTTCTGTGTCCGTCTGCTTCGTGTAGATTGCAGCTCCGCCTAGCTCTTTAAACACGTCAACTGTTTTCTGAACAAGTCCATTACCAAACGCATCATTAATCCAGACTGGAATCAGAACCGTTTTGCCGTCCCTATACATCAGGTTGGCAATCACCTTCCCATGTTTGTCATCACTGGGTGCCAGACGGTAGATGTTATCGTCCTGTGCGAGCCTCGGAGCGGTAGAGCAGCAGCTAACCAAAGACAGATCCGCGACGCTACCGTCCTCAATGAGATCAGTCTTTATCTTTTTAACACCTGATGAGGTTGATGGACCAGAGATAAACAAGATGCCCTCCTTATAAAGCTCCTCAGCCTGCTCTAAAGACACATCCTGATCTGTTTTTGAATCTCTAATGTCAACTGACAGACGCCAGTCAGCATCCTTCTCAGATAGGTACCTATTAAAATCATCCATTGCAACTTGGGTTGCATACTTTCTATGTTCTCCTGCATGATCCGGCCGATTTATAGGCACCAGTGCCCCGATATCATAATTCATAACAAACCTACCATCATCCGTGCGATATATGCCAATCTTCTTCCAAGAGCCAGACTCTATTCCATATATCGCATAGTCTGCATTCTTAAGATCTCCAGCCAGATCAAGGCTGACTTCACCCAGTGCGCCATCATGATTGTTTGACACAGCATTTGGGATGTTGTTTACAATATTATCAAAGGAAGATGTAGGACCGCCTGCTAATTCTATTGCAAGACCTATGGCCCACACAGAGTCATATGCAGAATAGACATACTTTAATGGTTCATCGTCAAATGCGTAACCTAGCCTTGATTTTAGTGAAGTAAATCGTTCAGTGTATGATTCAAAATCAAAGGTGCCGGCCCTAAAGTTTGTAGCAGTTAAAAAGTCACGAATCTCTCTGTTATCTTCTGATACAAGATCTGGTTTTAACACATCTGCGTCAGAACCTACCCATTGTACATCCCTTAAGACAGAATTGTCTAACTTTAGTACAGATTTTACAAAGTCCTGCAACTCAAAGCCGACATACAATACGAAAATGTCACTAGCATCAACATTATCCAATTGTTTGTCAACAATACTATTTAGTTTAGAGGCAATGGCAGGAAATTGGTTATCACACTCGGGGTTATCCTTTCCAGGCATGTCGCCATTCATGTCTGTGCAGCCCTTGTATGACAGTATATCTTTGTTGTCATCATATGGTGCTTCTGTGTTAGTCTGACTCGTGTATATCACAGTAGTCCCGGCTAGATGGCCAAACTCTTGAACTGTACTATTAGCAAGTCCATTACCAAACGCATCATTAATCCAGACTGGAATCAGAACCCTTTTGCCGACATCATGCATTATTTTTGCAATTACAGGCCCATATTTTGTATCACTGGGCACCAGACGGTAGATGTTATCTTCCTGTGCAAGCCCCGGGGCTGTAGAAGAATAGCTAACCAAAGACAGCTTTTTGGGCAGATTTTCATCCTTATAAATAAAATCCTTGATTTTCTCAACGGAATCTGATCTTGCAGGACCAGAGATAAACGAGACACCATTCCCATCATTATAAAGCTTCTCAGCCTGCTCTAAAGCCTTAACTGCCTCTGACTCGGTGTCTTTTATATCTATATTTAGACGCCAATCTGCATGCTTTGCATGAAGATAGTCGTTGAAGTCGTCTTTTGCAGCTTTCATTGCGAACTTTGCATGTTCTCCAAAGAAAGCAAGGGAGCCGCTCTCAGGAACTAGCGCACCAATGGTTATTACTTGTAGCATGTCTGGAGAGGGAGTAATTTCTTGAGCATCAGTATGATGCACGAATGCCACGCCAACTAGAATGGCAATCGAAAATAAGATGATGATGCCATTCTTTGGCTTTATTAATGCCATACAGTCCGTCCTACATGGATAAGAATAAGTATCATTTAGGTGTATTGGTACAAATAGTGTGTTGCATAATTCCTCCTAGTACATTACCGTGAATATCCCCACTCCGTCCGAGACCGAAAAAGCTAAGGATCAGTAGATCAGATACAGACTGGTGACGACTGACAACGAGAAATACGTCAAGCGCGGCCAAGCGTTGATCATCCGGGACGATCCACAAAGGCATGAGGAGGTGATGGTCGCCAACAGGAACAAGGTGGGCGCGCCGTTCCGGTACGCCGAGTCACTGTTTGCGGCCTTGGCGGTGGTAAAATCGATGACGGGGCTGCCGTACAGGCACCTGCAGGGAATGCTGATTGAGACGCTCGGTGACTGGGACACGCCTTGCTACGCCACAATATACAGGAGGTTCCAAGCATTGGAGGTCAAAAGGAATGGCAGCGTGTTTACCGTCACGGGCGGCGGGACAGTGCCAGTCCGCCTCGCAGTCGACTCCACCGGCCTAAAGCAGCACAACAGGGGAGAGTGGATCAGACACAAATGGAAGATCCGGAGAGGTTTCGTCAAGCTCCACGTGATGGTGGACGTGGACACGAAGAAGATACTGGCAGTCCAGGTCACCGACGACAGAACCGGGGACTCGCCGATGCTCATTCCGCTGCTTGATGAGGCCTTGGAGGTTGTGACACGGACAGGTCAGACGCAGGATTCCGCCGCCGGGCCGGCAGACGCAGGATGCTGCCTGTACGGGGATGCTGCTTATGCTTCCAGAAACAACGTGACTGCATGCAGGGATCGTGGCGTGGATTCACGCATCAAGCTCAAGGTAAACTCAATGGCGCGCGGGAAAGGGACCGGCGACGCATGGGGGATCGCAGTCAGGAAGCAGCTTGGCGGATCTGCTGACAGCCACGTGTGGAAGATGTTAGATGACGAGAAAAGGCGCTTCCGGGAGGAATGGAAAAAGAAGGTCGAGTATGGCAAGAGATGGCTGGTGGAAATCGTGTTCTCTGCATTCAAGCGGATGTTCGGCGAGCACCTGTACTCGCTAAAGTGGAAGAACATGGTGCAGGAAGTCAGGATCAAGGTGGCCACGTACAACAAGCTGGTAGACATGGGGGCAGGAGCGGTGTAGTCCAAAATATGCAAGGCCCGTGCATGTTCTAAGCGAGCAGTGGGAATTATGCAACACACTAAGATCCTTAGCTTTTTTGATTGCAATAATTTGAGAAACTGATTAAAAATGAGAATTAGTTATGCCCAAGTCTCATTTAATTAATATCATCGCCTGTATAATCTGCCATAGCCTGAGATATCCATCCACGTTGAATTAATGGCTCTATAGATGATGGCCATACGCATGCGTTATCTCCGCGTACATTAATTACAGGTACACGTCCATCATTACAAACAGCATCAGGTGCATGCATGCTACTGGGTTTACCATCCATGCCAGTTGCTCCAGCAGGCACATCAAAGGTCTGCATGCCTACACACTCTGAAACGTCTATGCTCTCAGAGCGTGCTGCAAAGTCGCGTCCTGAGATGCTAGATAGCGTAATGCCAAGGTATGGCTCATTTTGCTGCATGTTAGATGTAAAGACTTTACGATCATCTGGTGAATAATCAGACACTACTGCTTGGTGTCTGCCATCAAGCGAGGTTCTAACAGAGACAGACAAGCCAGGAACGTCTGGTCCTGCAATTATCTTGATAGTTTCTGCGTTACAGTCCCATGATACACTGTACAGATTAATCACACCTACACTAGCTGTGGGGCCAACATTTGTGGGGATAACACCTATACGGCTGCCACCACCACCGCCGCCACCACCGCCGCCACCACCGCCACCGCCACCAGATCTTGGTGACTCATTTACGTTGGCTATGTTGATGGTGTGAGATACAGTAGCTGTGGCGCCATTATTATCAGTCACTTCAAGGATGATATCGTATGCAGTCTTTGCAGTCACCTGCGGTGCGGTAAATGAGACTGCCTGCGTGTCGGTGCTGTTAAATGTAATGCCAGGGTCTGCGCTCCACAGGTATGCAGATATTGTTCCATCAGGATCAGAAGAGGTGCTTCCAAGCTCTACATAATCTCCCTCGTTAACTGATGTCAGTCCTGAGATTGATGCAGTTGGTGACTCATTTACGTTGGCTATGTTGATGGTGTGAGATGCAGTAGCTGTGTCGCCATTATTATCAATCACTTTAAGGATGATATTGTATACAGTCTTTGCAGTCACCTGCGGTGCGGTAAATGAGACTGCCTGCGTGTCGGTGCTGTTAAATGTAATGCCAGTACTGTTTGCGCTCCACAGGTATGCAGATATTTCTCCGTCAGGATCAGAAGAGGTGCTCCCAAGCTCTACATAATCTCCCTCGTTAACTGATATCGGTCCTGAGATTGATACGATGGGTGAAACTGTCTGATCATCAATAGTACCAATTACAAATGGGCTAAGAGAACCAACAGTAAATGTTATAGTATTACCAGAAATATTAGTAGTTACTTTACTCCATTGACCATCTTCAAAGTGATATACAACTAGATCAGCAAGTAGCACACCAGAGTAAGGATTGGCAAATACAAATGTAAATTCACATGGACAGTCCTTCGTGCCGGGAACAGGAGAAATATCAAGCACATCTATAACAGTAACATTAGGTGGAAGACTGGGTTGGGAGACAGATTGGGGATCATCACGAGATGCTGTAAAGTTGACCTTACCATGTATGTCAAGTGCAGGAAGAGAAGCGGTGGAATCCAACATTACAACATAAATTGGTGGAGATGTGTCGTTTATGATGATTTTGTGAGATGCAGTAGCTGTGTCGCCATTATTATCAGTCACTTCAAGGATGATATCGTATGCAGTCTTTGCAGTCACATTTGGTGCGGTAAATGAGACTGCCTGCGTGTCGTTGCTGTTAAATGTAATATCAGTACTGTTTGCGCGCCACAGGTATGTAGATATTGTTCCATCAGTATCAGTGGAGGTACTTGTAAGTTCTACTTCTGTTCCCTCGTTAGCTGATGAAGGTCCTGAGATTGATGCAGTTGGTGACTGGTTTTTAAGTACGGTGACAGTGCCAGTGGCAATATTGGTACTAGATACTCCTCGGGTGTTTGTGACTACAAGTGAGAATGTATATTCCTCTGTATCAAAGTCAATTTGTGGTGCATTAAATGTTAATATTGTATCAGTGGTGCTGAATGGGTCGCCGATATCAGCGCTACCTTCAGTCTTGTTCCATGTGTATAGCAGCTCGGCGTTTTGGTCGTCAGGATTATATGATCCTGTTCCGTCAAGTGTTATGAGGTAGCCCTCTTTTACTTCATCAGGAGATACTGTTGCTTGTGCTACTGGAGCACGGTTGCTATATACGTATGCAGAGCCAGAGTCGGTGATTGAAGCGTCATTAGCATCGACACCATCATCTTGATATGCGCCAATTACGGCAACTCTGTCAGAGACTGATACGGAGTAGCCAAACCTGTCACCTTTTGCACCATCGCTTGCAAGAAGCCTTACAGTCTTGCTATCTGGCCAGCGGCCATTCTCGTTCCTCTCAAAGACGTATGCAGAGCCAGAGTCGGTGATTGAAGCGCCATTAGCATCGACACCATCATCTTGATATACGCCAATTAAGGCAATTCCATCAGAGATTGATACGGAGTAGCCAAAGAAGTCATCTGCTGTACCATCGCTTGCAGTAAGCTTTGTAGTCTGCGACCAGTTGCCACCCGCGTTCCTCTCAAAGACGTATGCAGAGCCAGAGTCCAAGCCTTTGTCATCATCTTGATATGCGCCAATTAAGGCAATTCCATCATAGATTGATACGGAGTAGCCAAAGAAGTCCTCAACGCTACCATCGTCTGAATTAAGCTTTTCTTTCTGCGTCCATGTGCCGCTGCTGTACTCAAAGACGTATGCAGAGCCAGAGTCCAAGCCTTTGTCATCATCTTGATATGCGCCAATTAAGGCAATTCCATCAGAGATTGATACGGAGTAGCCAAAGAAGTCATCTGCTGTACCATCGCTTGCAGTAAGCTTTGTAGTCTGCGACCAGCTGCCACCCGCGTTCCTCTCAAAGACGTATGCAGAGCCAGAGTCGGTGATTGAAGCGCCATTAGCATCGACACCATCATCTTGATATACGCCAATTAAGGCAATTCCATCAGAGATTGATACGGAGTAGCCAAAGAAGTCATCTGCTGTACCATCGCTTGCAGTAAGCTTTGTAGTCTGCGACCAGTTGCCACCCGCGTTCCTCTCAAAGACGTATGCAGAGCCAGAGTCCAAGCCTTTGTCATCATCTTGATATGCGCCAATTAAGGCAATTCCATCAGAGATTGATACGGAGTAGCCAAAGAAGTCCTCAACGCTACCATCGTCTGAATTAAGCTTTTCTTTCTGCGTCCATGTGCCGCTGCTGTACTCAAAGACGTATGCAGAGCCAGAGTCCAAGCCTTTGTCATCATCTTGATATGCGCCAATTAAGGCAGTTTCGCCGGAGACCGATACGGAGCGGCCAAAGCGGTCATATGCTACACCATCATCTGCAAGAAGCTTTTTCAGTTGTGTGGAAGAGGGTGTAGTCACAATTACGGTTCTAGTTATCGTGGTTGGGCTGTTCCCCGATGCGTCTGCCTGGGCATAATAGGTTACAGTGTAGATTCCCACAGCATTAAAATCTACCTTCTCAGTGTTTACCATTACGGTTTTAGAATAATTAGGATCATTGTCAGTTACATTTGCAGTTATCTCCGGGTAGGTGCTTCCCAGCTCGAGTATGACTGGGCGGTAGTCCTTGAGCGTGATTAAAGGTGGCATAGTGTCCTCCACAATTACGGTTCTGGTTACATTGACTGGCGTGTTCTCCGATTTGTCTGCCTGGGCATAATAGGTTACAGTGTAGATTCCCACAGCACCGAAATCTACCTTATCAGTGTTTACCATTACGGTTTTAGAATAATTAGGATCATTGTCAGATATGATTGCGCCAAGTTCGTCGTAGGTGTCAATACCAATCTCCAGCGTGACCGAGTCGTTGCCATTTAGCGTGATTACCGGTGCTGTGGTGTCAACCACATTTACGGTTCTGGTTACCGTGATTGGTGTGTTCTCCGATGCGTCTGCCAGGGCATAATAGGTTACAGTGTAGGTTTCCACAGCATCGGCATTTACCATATCACCGCCTATGGTTACGGCTCCAGAATAAGTAATATCATTGTCAATTATTGTTGCGCCAAGTTCGTTGTAGGTATCAATACCAAGCTCCAGCGTGACCGGATCGGCGCCATTTAGCGTGATTACCGGTGCTGTGGTGTCAGCAGTTGGAAAGATGTATACAGAGCCGGAGTTGGAGATTCGATTGTTATCAGCATCGATACCATCAGCGTAAGGTGCGCCAATCATGACAGTATTGTTATAGAGTGATACAGAGACCGTACTCCAGTCATTTTCTGCACCATCGCTTGCAACAAGCTTTGCAGTCTGCGACCAGGTGCTGCTTTTGCTGCTGTACTCAAAGACGTATGCAGCGCCGACACTGTAGCCTTTGTCATCATCATCGTCAGTTGCAACAATTACGGCAGTATTGTTATAGAGTGATACGTAGGAGCCAAAGAAGTCGTTCGTCGCACCATCGCTTGCAAGAAGCTTTTGTTTCTGCTTCCAGTGGCCGGTGCTGTTCTTCTCAAAGACGTATGCAATGCCAGAGCCGTAAATTGTATTGTCTTCATCATCGACACCATTATGGAAAGGTGCGCCAATTAAGGCAGTATTGTTATAGAGTGATACGGAGTAGCCAAAACGGTCTTGTGCTGCAGCATAGTCTGCAACAAGACTTGCAGTCTCGTATACAATATCCCTGCTGTTACTCTGATGGATAATAGACCCGAAGCCATTTTCATTCCTCTCAAAGACGTATGCAGAGCCAGATCTGCTGAGTAAACCACCATCACCATCATGTTTAGGTGCCCCAATTAAGGCAGTATTGTTATAGATTGATACGGATCTGCCAAAATCGTCATCTGCTGTACCATCGCTTTGTAAAAGAGTTACTGTGTGTGCGACCGGGCCTTGATTCGAGTCGTGGATTCCTTTGTGTTGGTTCCAGTCGTACTCTCCACTAGCGCTGTTGATGTATTCAAAGATGTATGCAGCGCCGTTAGCACCATATCCATATGCACCAATTAAGGCAGTATTGTTATAGAGTGATACAGAGTGGCCAAAGTAGTCACTTGCTTCACCATCATTTGCAAGAAGCGTTACTGCGAAGTTACCTGTATCTCTGTATCGTATCCAGGCGCCATTGTCGTTCCTCTCAAAGACGTATGCAGCGCCAGATTCCAAGCCGTTGTCATCATAGCCATCTGCACCAATTAGGAGAGTATTGTTATGGAGTGATGCAGAGACAGCAAAGTAATCATCTTCACGACCATCACCTGCAACAAGAATTGCAGTCGCTCTATCCGGCCAGGCGCCGTTGTCGTTCCTCTCAAAGACGTATGCACCTCCTACGTTTGAGTACAAATCATTATCATACTGTCGTACGCCAATTACGAGAGTATTGTTATAGAGTGATACGGAGTGGCCAAACTGTTCATTGTATGTAGCCTCGTCTGAACCAAGCTTTTTCAGTTCTGACAAAGTGGGGATAGCGTTCCCTAATTGCCCCTGGGCATAGAAATTATCTATCATATAGCCACAGTTGACTATGCCGTTACATTCCACCTCTCCCACTCCAACTGTAACTATTATTGTTAAAAGTAATATTATTGCCACGCATGCATTCTTGCGCTGCATTTGTGGCACTGATTGTGTCATTTCACCACTAACGGGCTAGGGATCATAGCAAGTTTTAGTGAAAATAAGACCGCCCTACTGGTTAAGTTTTTTTTCTTTACTCTCATGATAATGCACACACCAAATGTTTTTGTAACTGTACAGTAATATATAAGAGACTGGATCTGCTGTGTTTCCTAACATGACTAGTTTATCCAACTAATTGAGACTTGGGCATAATGATTTACAAAAATAAATCCAAATGATTCTAACAACAAAGCATTCTCTTTACAATTCTTGGATTCTCATTACCTGCAACACAGTTGTAGTACACTGCAAGCTGGTACACCAAGATGCTTTGTTTCCTAACTGCAAAAATCATTAACATCCTTTAATTGAACAATCAATTTTTGATTATTCTATTGCATTACAATCATCTTGTTATACAAACAAACTTTCATTTTCAGTTCATGAATCATATTCTCTCTTTTGTGCGATGTTACATGTTCACCAAACATTCGCTTGAATGCTGAAAACACGGATTCTACAATCCATCTATCTCCATAGCTTACGCTGTTCCTCCATAATTCATAATTGAATAATTGAGCCAGAACAGCTTTTCGTCTAGGATAACAGTCAGTGCTAACTGATGAGTTCTTTCTTGTTTTGATTCCAGGAATTACACCTTCATGATACAAATATGAAAAACAATCCTTGGTATCATATGCACCATCAGCTAGTGTCTTGATTACATCTCCAGACTCTTTTGATTGCTCAACTAGTGATACAAAATGTTTTGAATCATGTGACTTGTCATCTGTAATCTCTAAACCTGTGATTTGTTTAGATTTCACATCCACTGCAACATGAATCTTCAAGAATCCTCTTCTTTTCTGCCATTTCTGCCTCATCCACTCACCACGATTGGCAACCTTGACTCCTGTACTGTCAATTGCAATGACGATGTCTTTTCCAAGTTTTGGATTCATTTTGATGTCGAGTTTGCTGACACGCTTCCAGATTGCAGAATATGTCGGTGTTTTTGATTTTTCTTTCAGGTGTGATTTTATCAAACCTTCAGTTTGTCTGAATGGCAGATGCAAATAGAGATGACAGCACCCTAGTGCCTCCATGAATGATTCAGGATAGACGTACTGACGTCCTTCCTTTTTGTGGTTCATCTCTTTTAGTTCTGTACTCCATTGTTCCATGGCATCAAAAGACAGCATGATTTCCCCACGTCTAACTAGTGATGTGTTGTATTTTTTCCAATTCCTATTCATGGAATCATACAAAATATTCTGATCCAAACCTTGATTGGTAGAATTAGTTGGACAAACTAGTCATGTTAGGAAACACAGCACTTTTCTGGTGAACTAGATGTATTCTCACTACTTGCATTGGCATTATCTCCAAATATGCTGCTGTCCTTGTTTGTTGCACCAGTGGATACATTACCATCAGATGTAAACATTTGAGGTGAATTGCTACCACCTGATCCATTATTGACAAAATTACGTGGACCGCCAGATGCTTCCCTTACTGCAGGACCGCTTCCAGGCATTAGAGACATTCCAGCACCCACATCCTGACCAAGTCCAGTACCAAGTCCAGTACCAATACCTTGACCCATCCTTGTAAATGTCAGAGGATTGGTAAATGCAGCCTAATCAAAGAACTTTTTTTATATCATAACATAACACGAATTTCTAAGTATATTTTTACAGGCGACGTTTAATGCATAGGTTTTTTAACTGATTTATGGCTACATTAACGATAATTGAGTTTAACGTTAATGAAAACACCATTGATCAACGTAGCTGTTAATGGAGGCTTACCTTAATGGATGTTAACGGGTTTTCCAAACCAAATGGAAGGTTTATCGAGAATTTAGAAGGGCATAATACATTTTTGCCAAATGAATTACCCCCCTTGATTGAATATGATGGAGGACTAGTTACTATTCTTGAAGAGGCCAATCTAAAATTAGGAGAGCTAAAAGGTTTAGGCGAAACCATACCAAACCCAACTCTTTTGATTCGACCTTATCTTAGACGAGAATCAATATCTAGTTCAGCAATAGAAGGTACACAAGCAACTATTTCAGATTTGTTGCGTTATGAAATATCTGCAAGTGGTGTTATTGACGAAGAAGAGGCTGATAGATTAAGATTAAAAGAAGTACGAAATTATACGAGAGCATTCAATCAAAGTTATCAAAGAGTTGGAGAAAGAAATAGAATAGATTTAGATTTACTTAGAGATGCACATAGAACTTTATTGAAAGGAGTAAGAGGACAAGAAAAAAATCCTGGCAAATTTAGAGTTTCACAAAATTGGATAGGTATTGACAAAGAAATAGATAATGCAGTTTATGTTCCTCCAGCCCCTGAACATGTAAAAGATGCCTTATTAGACATTGAAATGTTCATTGCACATCCTCCACAAGATATCCCACACCTTCTTCAATTAGCAATGTTACATTATCAATTTGAAGCAATACATCCATTCATAGACGGAAATGGAAGAATTGGAAGATTGCTTATTTCATTATTCTTATCACACAGAAACATTTTACCTAGACCATTGTTATATTTGAGTGCATATTTTGAAAGAAACAAATCTGAATATGATTATCAGCTATTACAAGTAAGTCAAAAAAGCTCTTGGAATAATTGGTTTAAATTCTTTTTACATGCTGTAGTTGTTCAAACAAATGAAACATCAGCACATATTCATAAATTGTTGTCTCTCAGAAAAAAATATGAAGATCAACTACGTCAAAAACGAACTACTAGTGCTTTTAGATTGATAGATCTATTGTTTGATAATCCATATATTACAATTAATAGAGCTGCAATATTGCTTAATTCTAGCTGGCCTGCTGCTAAACGAGCTATTGAAGAATTACTAAAAGCTGGAATACTTGAAGAAACACCTTATTTGATAGAACGAAGTAGATTTTTTGTAGCTGGAGAAATTCTTACATTATTAAAATGAAATGTATTACAGGCTTCCTAGAAATCATCCATAAAACTAAAGCAGAAATCAAACACATCCTATGACAATTGTAAGCCAACACACGATACAACAACTCTTTTGTCTTCATCGTATCATCATACGATTTAATTTCCGAATCAAACCTTCTTTTTACCACAGAAAATATCGTCTCAGTTTTGTTTCTCTCATGGTACAATGATTCATCAAATTCTCTTCTCATTAATTTCCTGTATTTTCCATGTGTGTCTGAAATTAAATTATCTCCCCTAACTGGAATCACGGAAATGATATTTTCATCTCTAATCATCTTGTGTATGGGTTCTGAATCATATCCTTTGTCCAGTACCATGATCTGCATTGCGACAACATCAAGCATTTGAGAAAATAGTTTTGGAAAATGCTTGACGTCATGAGATACTAGATGGTGCTGAATCACAACTGTACAGATTAACTGCGATTTCATGTCAGAACCTGCAGACATTTTTGTAAATGCATGCCTGAGATTGCATTTGTAGGAATAGTATGGCGTAGCGTGTTTGTTTTCAAATCCTGTTGCATCAATTCCCGCAAATATTTTTCCAGGTGATACAATTTGGATAAATCTCCCTATTGCTACGTGTAACATTCCCTCATTTATTCGAGCTGCTGCCTTTTGCAATGTTGTAAAATGTGGGATGGTTTTGAGTTGCAATTGAATTACAATCTCTGTCGCAACATCCAGCCATTCAACAAAACTCTCATAACTTTTTGACTCATACTGTCTAAGGACTAGTAATATGATATGCTGGTGTATTGAAAATGTATGTTTTGATTTTGGATGCAAAAACAGTGGAACATTCATTTTCTTTAGAATCTGGCGCATGAGGGAAATCATGCGTTGGTATTTGTTTTTCATGAAATGAAAAATCTTTGATGAACTATGGATCTGAATGATCTATTTTGGTCTACAAATGAGTGAAATCTTGATGATTTCTAGGAAGCCTGTAAAGCATGTCCATATTTAAAATTTTAAAGAATTTCAAAAATTACGAATTTATCTGTAAAAGAAGAAATTATCATAAACCAAATCCAGAAGACGAATTAGATTTTCTAGATTTATTGTGCCAAAGAATGCACAAAACAATTACAACAAGACAAGGTTTGTAGTGGAACGATTCTTTGCATGGTTAAAGAATGGTTTTCATAGAACAAGAATAAGATATGAAAGAATTGCAGATAACTATCTTGGATTTGTTTATCTTGCGTCAATCATGATGTATTGGAGGGTATTGGGATGAGTTGATGATCATGGGAAAATTTGATTATGCAAAATGCCGATAATCTAGGTATTTTCATTTCTCTTTTTTCAGGTCTCGGCACTTTACACTAGAAAATCCATAATCTAAGCCCTGCTAACTTGACAGAACCCTAATTAGATATTGTAAACTACCGCCGTACAAGTACGGTGCTAGTTCGCCTGATATTCTTCTAATTTTTTGACTGTGTGAATTATTTTTTCAATTGAATCATTACTGGCAACCATGATACCATTTTGATATACACGTACACTGGTGTTATTCTCAAATGATAGTAAAATGGACCCAAAAGCAGGTATTTCCTTGATAAATTCTTTCATGGCTTTAATTTTAAAAAATATTATAAAAATTATAAAATCAATCTACAATCTTTGGATATTTTTCTATGAGGCGTAATAGTTTAGCTTGGTTCTCTTGTGTTTCTTCTAGTTGTTTGATTCGTGCTTCTTGTTCATCTATTGTTGCTGTTTTTACTTCCAATTCATCTATTTCTTGTTGTTTTTTAATAACTGCAACTTTAGCTCGTTCCTCATCAGATATTGTAAGAAATGGAATGGCCTTTTGATACTCTGGAAACCATTCAAAATCATCCTCTACATAGCGTTGATATGACTTTTCTTGAGATATAGTATGTCCCATCATCTCTTCTTTATCTGCAAAATCAACTTTTGCACGTCTCATATTTGTACTCCATGATTTTCTAAATCCATGAGTAATCATTACATCATGTCTGTTTTTTTCCTTAGTTAATGGTGGTCGCATACCAATTATTTCAGCAATAGTTATCATTCTTCGCCTAACACCATTCATTCCAAGTCTTGTTATTCTTGAATTTCTGACATTCACAAGTATTGGGTCATCAGGTTCAGGATATTTCAAAAATCGTTTCTTCCATTCTTCTCTGTATAGTTGTAAATAATTACATGCTTCTGGAGTGATACAAGTCATATACTCTTCAATATCTCCTCGGTAAATTAATAGTGCTGCACCTTTAAACCCATCATTATTATTTTTGAAAAATACCAAATCCTTCCAACAAAAATAATTCCATGCCTCAACTCGAAAACCTCCAGATGCGGACATTGTGATTATTACCTTGTCTACCAATTTTACAGCTACTGCCATCATATCTTGAAGTTCAGTTATGGTGTATGCTCTATCTTTACTCTTTCCAGGTAATGGGAGTGATTGATCAACTAAATGCCATGAAATTTCAACATCATTTGCCTTGCATAATTTCTTTATTGGTTTAATTCTGTTTTTTAGAGTAGCTGGTTTCAGTTCATTTTTTTCATGTAATGACTTTAATTCTCTAACATATGCTCTAACTATACCTTTAGCATTTTTTACGTTTTTTAATGCGATTCCAACAAAAGAATTTGCAAGATCTTCAATATTCCTAGATCTTGGTTCATATCCAAGATGTTCTTTATACATTGAGTTTGGAATTAACTCTAAAAAATATTTCAAATAACCATTATACTTTCTTAGAGTTTCAGAATCTCTAACTGAATCTACAAAGTTTTGATATGCCTCTCCTTCTTCTAAAACTATGTTTAATTCCAACAACATAATTACAATCTGGGACTAAATAAGGATGAAAAAGGGTACGGGCCCAAAGGGCTTCGATCCCTTGACCATTGGATTAGAAGTCCAACACTCTATCCATGCTGAGCTATGGGCCCAAAAACCTAGCAATTAATTACCATTTTAAGGGTTTAAAGTAGTACGAAAATACCACTGTAAAACAATTCAAAGGCCATATTTTGATGAAATTATACTAGATTTGGTATAATTTCATCAAAGATCAAGGCAACTCCTCATGCCCTCTCTTGTACCATGAGAATTTCCTGTATTCATAGTCAGTTAGTGGAGTTTCACAGCCACGTCTACAAAAGGTCTTCATTAGTTAGTTACACACCACTATACCATGTATAATTTCAACACTACATGTTTTGTGAACATATACACCATTTGGAGTATATTGTGTTATTTTCTCTCCAGCTTTAATCATTACTCCGCATCTAACACAGATAAAATTGTATCTTGATTTCTTCATGGTACTATGATATGTGCAGATATTAAAATAATTCCCGGATCGTTTTGTGTTGTGTGATGCTGTGTTTCCTAACATGACTAGTTTATCCAACTAATTCTACCAATCAAGGTTTGGATCAGAACATTTTGTACAATTTCATGAATAGAAATTGGAAAAAATACAACCAATCCCTTGTAAGAAGGGGAGAAATCATGCTCTCCTTTGATGCCATGGAACAGTGGGGTACAGAACTCAAAGAGATGAATCGCAGAAAAGAAGGACACCAGTATAGCGAAGAGCCAAAGTTCGTGAACTGAAAATCATTCCAAAACAAAAAACTTTTTGATCACCAACCACAATGAAATTCATGGATAAGTTAGAACAGCTTGAACAAGCATACAAAAAGGAAAATTCCAAAGTTGCAGTCAGGATGCTTGCAGTGTTAATGGTTCTCAAAGATGGTAAGGATTTGCAATACACTGCCAAAACATTGCACCGTTGTGCAAACTGGGTACGCAAATGAGTTGATCGTTTTAAAGTGGATGGCCTTGATGGCCTCTACGACCACCCAAGGAGCGGAAGACCAAGTGCAATACCAAAGAAGCAAATGGATTCTATAATGTCCAGAGTCATGTTGACCTTATTTACACCTGTAATGCTGCTGCAGCAAACAATACTTTACTCTACTGGAATAAAATTTCACATAACTTATGTTAGAAAAATAATGCACCAATACGACATGTCTGTCAAGACTGCACAAAAATACCATGTTAACCATGCAAGTGTAGCGGCTGTGCGCAGTTGGCAACAACGTATGAAAAAGAGAATTCCACACCTAAAAAAGAGGGGATTTACCATTGCAATGTTAGATGAAGCATTCTTTGTTAGAGATGTAAAAGCAGGACGTAAATACTGGTCACCAGTTGCTAGACGAATATTTCTCCCATATGTGGGAAACCATGAGAGTTTGGCAGCATACGGAACCATCACAATGAATGCAAGCCAACTGTTTAGAATTCATGAAAAGTTTAACTCTGCAACATTTGTAGAATATCTAAAAGAACTACACTGTAAATACGGCAAGATTGCACTAGTTCTTGATAGGGCATCAGTGCACAAATCAAAGAAGGTCAAGAAGTTTTTAATGAGAACGCCTGATGTTAAACTGATTTGGTTGCCAAAAGGATCACCATATCTTAACATGATAGAGCAGTGTTGGAAAATAAGTAAGCATGTGTTGTTGGTATCAGAATATTATGCAATGTTTGCAATAATGAACAAGGTAGTTTCTGAATATTTTAGGATAACAAAATTCAAGCTTGATGTTGTTAATTATGTTTTTAGAAATCCTGCAAAGATGTTCACGAACTTTTGATCGTCGCTATACATGTACAATTATAATCAAAAAAGGAATACCTCATAATTATGAACAAAATGTATTATGGTTAAGAGCTATACATGATGGGTTTGTAACTAGAAAAGGTAAAAGACTTTCTCCTAAAGCACCTTTGAATGAACCTGATTACCTTACTCATTACATGAAATTGATAAAAGAATTTGTAAAAAATCAAAATACTAAAATTCCCAATATTCCTGAATTAATTAAGGCAACTCCTATAAATGAAAAAGATAAAAGTTTGGAATTGGTAACCGAATTCTATCTTGACGAGAAAAAACCATCACAAAAAGAAATCTATGAAGGGATAGATCAGATGGTAAGAAAATCTACAGGTTATCTCTTATCTACGATGACACGAAAGGAAATCACATTATCTAACAATACATTTAATCAAAAACCTTACAAAATCAAGCCTTTCAATCTTGTTGATGTGTGTAATGTAAAACGAGAATATGCACCATACATAAATGAAATATTAAGTGATCAAAAAATAACTCCTTATGTAACAACTACTGAAGATAATAATGGCATATCCACTTTTTGTGATACTGAACCAAATTTTAGAAAAAACTCACTAACTGTAGCACTAGATGGTACATGTGGAACCACATTCTATCAGTTTGAAGATTATGTTGCAGGAGAGAAAACAGCAGTTCTTACATTAAAAGAAAAAAATGACCCATGTTTGTTGTTTTACATAGGTTATCTGGTATGGAATAAATCATGGCGTTATCATTATGGCAGAAAACTATCAGAAACAAGGTTAAAACAATTTGAAATTGATTTACCAGTTGACAAAAACAATAAAATCGACTATAATTATATTGATAATTTGGTAAAAAGTTGTTATGGTTGGACAATCATCTCAAATAACATATAATCACAAATTCTCAATTCAGAGAAAATTAATATTTTGGGTCACTAAGATGCAACAGAACCATCAATCGACAGATCTATAAAGAAGAATTATACGATAAGTATGAGGGGAGCATGATAGAACAGACTAAACAATGGTGGGAAGGTTTAGGAAAAGAGTTAGAAATAGACATTGAAACCTTCGTTGAATAAGATCTTAAGAATTTTCTAGACAATTTTAAAAATTTTACAAGATAAAGCCTCGGACGGGGTACGAACCCGCGACCTAACGCTTACGAGGCGTTCGCTCTACCAGACTGAGCTACCAAGGCACGTTTGGATAAATCCATCAGAGTTAATAAAAAGTCTTTCCGAGTTGGATTAATTGAAGAAAACAATTTCTGGAATTAGGGGGATATTTGGAGAAGATCTCAACCTAAAAGATGTATTACAATTTTGTAATAATTTTTCATCTTTAATAAAATCACGAAAATGTGTTATTGGAAAAGATACTAGACCTTCAGGTTCCATGATGAAAGATACTGCCAGTGCTGTATTAATGAAAAATGGGGTTGATGTATTTAATTTAGAAACAGTCCCAACTCCTGTGGTTTTTAGAGAAGCAAGAAAGTATGGTGCTGGATTAGTAATTTCTTCATCTCACAATCCAATAAATTGGAATGGAATGAAATTCATTATTGAAGGAAGAGGCATCAATGAAGGGGAACTACCGCAAATTATTGAACATCAAGAAATTTTAAAATCAAAAATTGGAACTGAACAGGATATATCATCATCATATATTGACGATGCTGGAAAACTCATAGGAAATATCGAAAATCAGCCAGAAATAGTGGTTGATATCGGAGGAGGAGCTGCAAAGGGCTTTGCGCCAGATTTGTTAAAAAAGATAGGATGTAAGGTTGAAGTAATAAATGAAGAACTTTCAGGATGCTCAAGAGGCCCTGATCCAACATCTGATGAATTATCTGAATTAATTTCAGCATCCAATAAAAAAGAAATTGGATTCGCATTTGATTTAGATGGAGATCGTTTAGTTGTTGTGATAAAAGGAAAGAAGCAAATTCCCGATGTGACGCTGGGATTGGGTGTTGCAAAATCTCTGGAATTGGGATACAAAAAATTTGTTTTAAGTATAGACACAAGTATTTCGATTGAAAAATTCATCATGGAGAAAGGAGGTACTGTTCAAAGATCAAAAGTAGGAGAAGCAAATGTCATAGATCTTATGTTAAAGACTAACGCGCAAGCGGGAGGAGAAGGAAGTAGTGGAGGTTTCATTTTGCCAGGGTTCAATTACTGTAGAGAAGGAATTCTTACCAGTGGTTTAATCTCTTCGATGTTGGGAAATTCAAAATTTGATGAAATTTTGAATTATATGAAAAGTTATTATCAAATAAGAGAAAAAACTGAAGTCGATTCAAATTTTCATGACAAAGTAATTGAACAAGTAAATTCTAAATTTTCAAAAGAATATTCAGAAATAAGCACACTAGATGGAATTAAAGGAACGATTGATGAGGATAGTTGGGTTTTGATTAGAAAATCAAACACTGAAGATCTCATAAGAGTTTCAGCAGAATCGAATAATGAAGAAAAATGTAAAAAAATTATTAATGATACATTAGAATTAGTGAAACAAAGCTATGACAAAATTAGATGAATCTTCAATAATCAAAATTTTTCAGGGGAAATTAGGAAACAAGAAATTTATTTCTGAAGATGTGGAAATTTTCAATTTAGGTAAAACCAAAATCGTAGCTAAAATAGACACTCTTGTAGAAAGTACTGATATTCCATCTAAAATGAAATTAGCAGATGCCGCAAGAAAAAGTATTGTTGCATGTGTTAGTGATTTTGCTGCAAAAGGCATCAAGCCTCAATATGGAATTATTTCTGTAAATCTACCAAAGACTATTTCACGCTCAAAAATTGATGAGATTGCAGGAGGTTTCAGGAAGGCATGTGATGAATATGGTATTTCAATTTTGGGTGGAGATACAAATGCAGGCAAAGAAATTGTGTTTAATGTCTGTATTTTTGGAAAAACCGATAAAATAGTTAGTAGAAAAGGATCTAAAAAGGGGGATCTGATATTTGTGACAGGGCCATTTGGATATACTTCTGCAGGATTGAATATGCTTCTTGGTAAGAAAAAGGGAAAAGAGAATTTTGTTAAAAAATCTATTAAATCAGTGGTAAAACCAAAACCAAAACTCAATTTTGGAATAAAAAATAAAAAATATTTTTCATCCTCAATGGACTCCAGTGATGGATTATCTACCACTTTAAATGAAATGTCAAAACAGAGTAAAAAGAAATTTGTCATCAACAATACTCCCTCGATGAAAGATTTACGATATTATGCAAAATCTCAAAAATTTAATTTAAACACATTAATTTTTCATGGTGGGGAAGAATATGAGATCGTATTTACAACATCATCCAAATATAGACAAATAATTAAAAAAAATGCACAATTACTTAAAACACCAATTATCGAAATTGGGTATGTCACATCAGGTAAAGGGGTTTTTGTTCAAGAGAATAACAGTTATGTTCGTTTGAAAGATTTGGGATGGAAGCATTTTAGATAACTATTCCCCATAAGAAAAATTTCGATCTACATTATTTGCAATATTAATTATTGAATCAGCTGGAAGAACAGAAACACATTCTTTCATCCATTTTTCATCTAGGTACATCAATCGTTTCATATCATCCATAGGAAGTTCATCAGGATTTGAATCTGGGTAAATTGCATGAATTTTGTATCCTTCATTGGCGATTTGTTGACATTTTTGTTCCAATGGAGACAAAATCATATCGTTGATCGGTGTTAGAAACTGGAAGGCTACAGAACCTAGTAAAGCAACTGCAATTCCAATTCCAATAGCCAACAGAAGAATTGATGCCATTAAAAAAATTCGGTTGATAATAGTATATGAATAATCATTAATTTCAGGTCGATTGACCAAATTAAGCCAAGATTGGAGAATCAATGTTTTTTAAACCCTTTAAGATGTGAGTAGTCATTGTCAGAAATCGAAGCCAAAGTTGAGGAAGTATCAGTAGAAGAGACTGAGGCACCAGTTGAGGAAGTAAAATCTGAGGCTAAAGTAGAAACAAAATCTCAACCAGAGGTAAAAAAAGAAGACCCTGAAAAATGGGGAATTGTCCATATTTACAGTAGTTACAATAATACAATTATTCACCTGACCGATCTTACTGGTGGAGAAACCGTTGCCATCAGTTCTGGTGGAATACATGTTAATGCTGACAGATATGAATCATCACCATTTGCTGCAATGAAAGCTGCAAATGCAGTAGTTGAATATGCAAGGAATAAAGGATTTAATGGATTCCATATCAGAGTTCGTGCAGTAGGTGGAGTTGGTTCTAGAGTACCGGGTCCAGGTGCACAAGCTGCTATTAGAGCATTAGCAAGAGGTGGATTTAAGATTGGAAGAATTGATGATGTAACACCTATTCCTCATGATACCACTAGAAAGAAAGGTGGAAAAAGAGGAAGAAGAGTCTAATCAACCATCTTTATTCTTACATCACAGCCTTTAGAATGTAAATAGTCTGTCATAAATTGTACAAATTTTTGTGGTTGATCACTAGATCTATATTTTGCCAACATGTCAGAAAATTTTTCTTCTATACCATTTTGTAAATTGGGTTTAAAAGCTAATTTGAAAAATGTCCAGCCAAACTTTGATGAAGATTTACTAAGAACATATCCATTATATCCATCTACAAGACTTTCCAGATGTGAAAGTGCTTTTTTAATTGATAATAAATCATCGGCATAATTTTTTGTTCCGACTTCTAAAACCATACTCATTGTTCGTCACCATCAACTGATGACTGAGTACTAAGTTTGTCACTTAAAGATACAAATTTTCCATCTTGCTCAATATGGATTTTTGTTGCCATTCTAATACTTAGACCAACTGATCTAAATAATGTCAATAATTTTCCTCCGTCAATAATTTCATTAATTTCACCTGTTTTAATCAATTCAGATAATTTTTCTACAATAATTTTAGTTTCATTGGGAAATTGAGATTCTGCATTTTCCAAAACTTCTAATCCTCTAAATCCTAATCTGTTAACTAGTAAATCTCGTGGATTTTCAGGTGGTTTATCTTTGGCAAGTTCTTGAGTTTTTTCAATTTCTTGTTTTGAGGAGATATTTTTTTGCATTTCAGCAAGTCTTTTTGCCTTTAATCTCTCAAGTTCAGAATCTTCTTTACTCAACCCTTAATCACACCAATAGGCACTAATTTTGCAACTTTTGTGGCAATTCCCAAATTATGAGACACATTAACTACAGCATCAACATCTTTGTATGCTTGAGGAGTTTCTTCCACAATCCCATCTCGTGTTAATGCCTTGATAAATATGCCCTTATCATTAAGGGATTTTTTGACATCATTTTCATTATAATTTCTCCTAGCCTTTGTTCTTGACATTGTCCTTCCAGCACCATGTGCAGTTGACCCAAAACTCAAATCCATAGAATTGGGTTGACCAAGCAAAATCCAACTTGAAGTTCCCATAGAGCCTGGAACCAAAACAGGTTGTCCCAAATCACGATATTTTGAAGGTATTTCATCACGATTAGCAGGAAATGCCCTTGTTGCTCCTTTTCTATGAATAACGACTTTACGTTCTTTTCCATCAACTTTGTGTTTTTCTATTTTTGCAATGTTATGAGCAACATCATAAACTAATTTCATGTCAAGATCAGATTCTGTTTGATTAAATACACGTTCAAAAGATTTCCTAGTCCAATGAGTAATCATTTGTCTATTACTCCATGCAAAATTTAGTGCTGCAAACATTGCTTTTCTGTAAGACTCACCTTCCTCAGAAGTATTTGGAACACATGCAAGTTCTCTATCTGGTAAATTGATATCATATTTACTCATTGCCTGTTCTGCAACTCTAAGATAGTCACTACATACCTGATGTCCAAATCCTCTAGAACCACAATGAATTAAAATTGTAATAGTTCCTTCTTTAATTCCCATTCTGTTTGCGGCTTCTTCATCATGAATTTCTGCAACTTTCTGTACCTCAAGAAAATGATTTCCAGAACCTAAACTTCCAAGTTGAGGAGCTCCTCTTTTTCTTGCCTTATCTGAAACTTTGTTTGGATCAGCATTTGGAATTTGACCATTCTCTTCACATACATCAGAATCATTTGTTGAACCATATCCATGATCAATTGCCCAGCTAACTCCTCTTACCAATACTTCATCAAGTTCAGAAGGACTAAGTCTAACTGCACCTTTAGAGCCAACACCTGAAGGAATAGAGCTAAAAAGATCATTAACAAGTTCTTTTAGTTTCGAGCGAACTGCTTGTTCAGTTAAATTTGTTCGAAGTAATCTGACTCCACAGTTAATATCATATCCAACACCACCAGGACTAATCATTCCTTCTTCTGCATCCATAGCTGCAACACCACCAACAGGAAAACCATATCCTTCATGACCATCTGGCAAAACAATGCTTTGACCAACTATTCCAGGAATAGATGAAACATTTCGTGCCTGCATAATTGTTCTATCAGACAACATTTTTTGTAATAATGGTTCATCAGCATAGATTCTTACAGGAACTTTCATTCCAAGATTGGAATCAGCATCAATTTGATATTGATTTTCTCCAATTTTTTTTGGAGTACTAGTAGACATTGATATCGGTAAAATTTTCTTTCAATCCAATTTAAATCATCAGAAGAATTGTAAAGGATTTTAAATTAATTAGAATTTATTCTAAAGTATGTTAGATAAAGCAACAATCACACAAAAAGCAAATCAATTACTTGTAGAACTAAGAGCAAACCCAGATTGGGCAATTGATGAAAGAAATTTCAAACAAGGTTATTTCAAAGCTTTAGAGTGGGTATTATCAGAAACAGGGATTAAACAAAATTAATTTTTTGATTAATACTCTAACTTGAAATTAATGATCTAATTTATCTATGATAAAATAAATTTTGTATTGTGATTAGAAAAAAATTAACTAAAAAAGAAATAGAAGAACAGAAAAAACAACAAAAAGTAAGAACAAGTGCTTTAAGAGCTGCCCGAAGAAGTGGAAAAAGTATCAAAAAAGAAGGCAAAGTCAGCAAAGCCAGGGCCAAAACAAAAACACCCAGATCACAAAAGAAAATAGCTACAGTAAGAAAATCTCGTTATTAGGTAGACAATAATCTAAAAAAGAACAATTTTTTGAGGCTAGATCATATCAGAATAACTCCATACGCACAAAATCAGAATAAAGAAGTAGATTTATTTTCTCATAAAAAGAAATCAAAATGTTGGCAATTTTACCTATAGACAGTGGTCGTTATGGCACTAAAGAAATGACAGAAATTTTCAGTGAACAAAAGAAAATCAATTATCAATTAGAGATTGAAGGTGCAGCTGCTATTTCACAAAGTGAAATAGGAATTATTCCAAAAACAGTTGGGAAAAAAATTCTCAAAGCTGCAACATCAGGAAAAATTACTGCAAAAAAAATCAAACAACTTGAAGCAAAAAGTGATCATGATACTGCAGCATTAGTTGAATCATTAAATGAAAAATGTACAAAGGATGTTAGACCATGGATTCATTATGGATTAACAAGTAATGATTTAGTAGATACTAGTAATTCAATGCAAATGAGAGATGCATTACAAATAATTGAACCAAAAGTTGCAAAGCTGGCAACAATTTTAGCACAAAAAGCAGTTAAACATGGAAAAATTCCAGCCGTTGGTAGAACTCATGGACAACATGCAAGCATTATTTCATTTGGATTAAAATTTGCAAATTGGGCAGCAGAAATGGCAAAACATGTAGAAAGAATTGAAGAGATTAAGAAAAGAATTCTAATTTGTAAGACACTGGGTGTTGTAGGAACTGGTTCTTTAATGGGTGCAAAATCACTTGAGGTGCAAAAGAGAGTTGCAAAACGCCTGAAACTGTACTCAGCAGAAGTTACCACTCAGGTTGTCCCAAGAGAGAGATATGCAGAATATGTGTTTGAATTAGCATTGATTGGTGCAACTTTAGAAAAAATTGCAGTAGAGATTAGAAACTTGCAAAGAACAGAGATTGGGGAAGTTGCAGAGCAATTCAAGAAAGGGCAAATGGGCAGTAGTGCAGTTCCAGTTAAAAGAAATCCAATCAAAAGTGAGAGAATATCATCATTATCTAAAATGGTGCGAAGTCAAGTAGGAATTTCCTTTGAAAATATCCCATTATGGCATGAGCGAGATCTCTCAAATTCAGCCAATGAGAGATTTGTAATCCCAACAGTATCCATCCTAGTTGATGAAATGCTAGAAACTATGTCTAAAATCATTTCAAATTTGATGGTAAATGAGAAAAGAATTGTAGAGAATCTTTACATCACAAAAGGGCAAATCTTTGCAGAATTTGTTTTAGAGGCACTAATCAAAAAAGGCGTTCCAAGATTTGTAGCCTACAAAGATGTTCAAAGAGTTGCATTTTTGGCAAATGATCAGGGAATGCAATACATAGATGCCATCAAAAACGATAAAGCATTTTCTTCAAAGTTAACTAACAAAGAAATTGATTCTATATTTTTACCAGAAAAACATCTTGGAGCATCACCTATAATTATTAGTAATGTAAAAAAATCAGTTCAAAAGACAATTAAAAAATTTATCTAGTTTTTAGCAATGCCTTATGAATTTTAGAGCCATATTGTAATGCCTTTTTTCTTTTTGTATAAGAAATTTCTGGAACATTGACTTGACTAGCTAATTTTCTTATGATATGTTTACGATACAAATCTTTAGAATCGAGAATTTTCTTAGACAAAGGAATGGTTTTGGCATAATCTATGAATTTTGAAGATAGTAGTGGCTGAAGAATTTTTACTCCAAACTTTGATGCAATTAGATTTACTACCTTCATCATTTTTAGTTCGTTATCTAATTTAGAGATTATAACTTCATGAATTTTAGATTCACCTTCAGAAAATGCTTCTCTGTAGGCATTGTAACCACAAAATAATTCATCTATTCCATTTGCAGTAATTACCGTATCAAGATCTAAGCTTTTTGCTAGTTGAGAAACATAATGAAATGCAATACAATTTTCATTCCATGACAAATTTTCAGTGTTTATTGTTTGTTGAATTTTTAATGAAATAGCGGGAAAAGTTTTCGAGTCAATTTCTAAAATATGATGAGAATAATTTAGATATTCGTTGACTTGTTTTGCAAATAAAATATCATGAGATTCAGGAAAACCAATTGTCAATAGTGTAACATCATAATTCATTTCTGAACAAATTTTTGAGATTAATGTACTATCAACACCTCCAGAAAAGGCAATTCCAATTTTTTTTCCTTTTACAGTTTCAGAAATTGAATTTTTAATATTCTCAAGTAATTCTTTTTCCATCTGTTCCATAATTGCTCACATTATAGATTCCATAATAATGGTAATGAATCAAATCCTTTAACTATTAATTTACCATTCTATGTAATACATTATGATGAGGTTATCACAAACAGACATTGATGAAGAACTAAAGAGTCTATCAGGCTGGAGTGTTGTAAATGAGAAACTTCACAAAGAATTTCAGTTTGATAACTTTAACCAGGCGTTTGGTTTTATGACCAGAGCAGCTATGGAGATTGAAAAAATGAATCACCATCCAGAATGGTTTAATGTATACAACAAAATCACTATAGAATTAACAACTCATGATGCTGGAGGTATTACTAAAAATGATGTCAATCTGGCCAAAATTCTAAATTCTTTGGCATAATTGTGAAAGATGAATTTTCAGGTAATCTCAATACAGAATTTATATTATATCCGAAGTCAGATGACTTCACATGGCTTCAAGTCCTACAATTCTCGATTCAGACTTTAGATATATCGATAAAAAGGGAAATTTGCTTAAAACAAGAACAGAGCTTACAGTAGCACAAATGCTTACTTTTCTTGATGAAGAATACCAATACAATTACAAACTTACCTTAAATAACGGAAATGAGGTCACAATTGATTTTAAAACAAAGAAAGGATTGATTGAAGTAATTGATAATGACGAAGACATTGAACAATACAAACAAATCAAAGAAGATTTTCCTCAAGACAAAGTGATGGCAATTGGACATGCAAAATATGTTGCACAAATTAAAGAGTTACAAGATATAGTATTTTATGACAAGACACCACAGACAGGTTCTATATTTTTAGAAGATGGGTCATTCTCATTTGATTATGCACATATACTTCCATTAGTTGAAAAATGTTCTATCTTACATGGACACACATCTTCTGTAATGGTAGAGCTTATAGGACAAATGAAAGATAATCTACTTTTAGATTTTGGTGTAGCAAAAAAAATTATCAAAGAAGTTGTTAACATATTTGATCATAAATTTTTCATTAACAGAAAATATCTAAAGAGCGAAGATGATTCACATTATCTAATTCAATTTAAAGGTTCTAAAGGAATGTTTGAATTACAAGTTCCAAAAAATACCACATATCTTTTAGAAGGAGAAGCTACTGTTGAAAACCTTTCAAGCGAAATTATAAAACTATTGGCACCAAAAATGCCATCAAATGTAGAAGCAGTAGGTGTATACATCTATGAAGGGTATAACAAAGGTTCCCACATCATATCAAATATTTCTAGATAGTAGAGAAATGGAACCAAAAATAACAGAAAAAGCATGGAATCCAGAGTTAGAAAAAAAAATTCTCAAACAGTGGGAAGAAAAGAAAATTTATGATTTTGTTCCCCAAGAAGAAAACTATACCATAGATACTCCTCCACCATATCCATCAGGTAGACCATGGCATATTGGAGCGGCAGCACATTATTCACAAATTGACATGATTGCACGTACTGCAAGAATGGTAGGAAAAAATGTCTACTTTCCCATAGGAATTGATAGGAATGGACTTCCAGTAGAACTGTACACTGAAAAAAAGTACAATATTAGAATGAGGGAAACTGATAGAGAGGAATTTCTGAATCTATGCAGAGAAGCATTAGACGATTTAGAAGCTGAAATGATTCTCATTATGAAAAATATGGGAATCAGTGGGGATTTTTCAAACTACTATAGAACTGATTCAGAAGAATATAGATCACTTACACAATCAACATTCATTGAGTTATGGAAAAAAGATCAAGTGTATCTTGCAAACAGACCCAATAACTATGATTGGGTTTCAGGAACGACCATTGCAGATGCAGAAATCATATACGAAGATTTGCCAACTAAACTAGTTTATATGAAATTCAAAATAAAGAATACAGATCAGGAGATAGTTATAGCAAGTACAAGACCAGAATTAGTTTGTGCATGCAAAACAATTATTGTAAATCCAGAAGATAGAAGATATACACAATACATTGGAAAGAAAATAATAGTTCCAATTACTAATGCAGAAGTTGAATTACGAACACATCATTCTGCTCAACAAGAATTTGGCTCAGGGGCAGTAATGGTATGTAGTTATGGTGACCAAAGTGACGTGGCATTATTCAGAGAATTAGGATTAGAAGAGATTGTTGCAATTGGACTAGATGGAAGGATGACAGAAGCTGCAGGAGAATATGCTGGACTAAAACCAAAACAAGCAAGAACAAAAATCATAGAAGACTTGGAATCTAAAGGGTTTGTAGAGAAAATTGAAGATATTATCCATAGAACACCACTGTCTGAGAGAAGTAAAATTCCCATTGAAATAATTCCAATGGAAGAATACTATCTAAAACAAAAAGAATCAGTTGAAAAAATGAAGAAGTTAGGGCAAGAGATTATATTTCATCCTGCAATGCACAAACAAATCTTGATGAATTGGCTTGAATCCATCAACATAGATTGGCCAATTTCAAGGAGAAGATATTATGGTACTGAAATCCCAATTTGGTATTGTAAAAAATGTTCAGAACCTCACATCCCTGAGCCTGGTAAGTACTATAGACCATGGAAAGAAGATTGTCCAATTAATCAATGTCCAAAATGTCAATCTACTGAATTTGTAGGAGAAGAACGAACTCTTGATACATGGATGGATTCTAGCATATCGCCTCTTTTTGTAAGTAAATTCAGAAAAGATGAAGAATTTTTTAGTAAGGTATATCCTGCTTCAATACGACCTCAAGCAAAAGATATTGTTAGAACATGGTTATACTATACACTACTAAGATGTGAGCAACTTACAGGAAAAAAACCATGGTCTGAAGCTTGGATAATGGGGTATGGTCTTGATGAAAAAGGAATGAAGATGAGTAAGAGCAAAGGAAATGCAATTGATCCTTTACCAGTCATTGAAAAATTAGGTGCAGACACTTTTAGATTTTGGAGTGCAAGTGAGATTAATCATGGATATGATTTTAGATGTAATGAACAAAAAATTGAATCAACTAAAAAATTCCTAAGTAAGTTATGGAACGTGTCAAGATTCTTATCTAGTTTCCCAGCAATGGAGTCAGGAACACTTAGTGCATCTGACAAATGGATTTTATCAGAATTAGATAATTTAGTAAAAGAATGCAAAAAAGGATATGAGGAATACAACTTTTTCATTCCTGCAATTGCAATTAGAGAATTCACATGGAATTTGTTTGCAGCACACTATATTGAAATGGTCAAAGCAAGAGCCTATGGAATTGGTTTTTCAGATGAGGAAAGAGATGGAGCAATATTTACACTACATAAGACATTATCAACAATTTTAAAATTATTAGCACCGATTACTCCATTTATCACAGAACATCTCTGGAAGATTTTGTACTCAAAAGAAAGTATTCATAAACAAAAACAAGTTGAGCCTGAAAATATTCAAGTACAAAGTGACATTACAAAAGAAGTTACTGAATTTAATTCCAAGGTGTGGAATGAGAAAAAATCTCAGAGTTTATCATTAAAAGATTCAATAAAAATGGAAATTCCTAAAATTTTAGAACCATTTAAAAAAGATTTGAAATCTATGCATAATTTAGTAGACTAAGACAAAAAATTAGTAATTAGTTTTTTGAAGTATTAACAAGATTGATAAAATACTTGTGTAATGAAATATCTTCAGTAAGTTCAGGATGAAATGAAGTAGCAATCACCTTACCTTTTTTAACTGCAACTATTCGCTCATTAAATTTTGATAGAACTTCTATATCAGAACCAACATCTGAAACAGATGGTGCTCTAATAAAGACTCCATTAAATCTTGGAATATCGATGGAATTCATAGATACATCAGCTTCAAAGGATTCTTGTTGTCTTCCAAAAGAATTTCTTTCTAATTTGATATCAAGGATGTCTAAAAGAGGTTGATCAGTTTTTCCAACAACACGATCGTTAGCTGTTTTTGATAGCATGATCATGCCAGCACAAATTCCAAGTACAGGCATTCCATTTTCAATTTTTTCTTTTAAGACCTTCAACGAACCATTTACCAAAGAAAGTTGTCCAATAGTAGTACTTTCACCACCAGGTATTATCAAACCATCTAATTGAGAAATTTCTTCAGGTGTTTTTACATCAGTTACTTTTCCATCAATGCCCAATTCATTGAGGGCAGCTCTAGTGGACAAAAGATTTTCTTGAACATCACCTTGTATAGATAATACTCCAACATTTAGACTCATGAAGAACCACCACGTTCTTGCATACGTAATTCTAGTGTATTTATATCTAATCCCAACATAGATTGTCTTTCATCAATCATTTTTTGAGCTTCTTTGACTTTTTCAGATTCATTCCAAAAAGTAGTAGCCAAAACTATTGCTCTTGCTCTTTCTTTTGCGTCATCTGCATTAAAAATTCCAGAACCAACAAAAATTCCATCACAACCAAGAGACATAAGATATGCCGCATCAGCAGGAGTGGCTATTCCACCAGCAGCAAAATTTACAACAGGCAGTCTTCCAAGTTTTGCAGTTTGTTCAACAATATCATATGATACCTTGAATTCTCTTGCCATTCTTACTAAATCTTGATTATCTCCAGAATCATAAATTGCCTTAATTGTTCTTAATTCATCATTAACTTTTTTAATATGAGTAATAGCTTCTGCAACATTTCCAGTTCCAGGTTCACCTTTTGTTCTAATCATTGCTGCACCTTCTTCAATTCTTCTTAAAGCTTCAGCCAAGGATCTTGCACCGTTTACAACTGGTGTTGTAAAATCCCATTTCCAAATATGATGAAGCTCATCAGCAGGAGTTAAAACTTCAGATTCATCAATCATGTCTACATCAGTTTCCTGTAGAACTAATGCTTCATTGACGTGACCAATTCTACATTTTGCCATTACTGGAATTGTCACTGAATCCATAATGTCTTCAATTATTCTAATGCTTGCAGTTCGTGCAACTCCTCCCGCTTTTCTAACTTCAGATGGGAGTTTGTCTAAAACCATTACAGAAACTGCTCCAGCTTCTTCAGCAATTTGAGCTTGTTCTACGGTTGTAACATCCATTACAACTCCATTCTTCAACATGTGAGCAAAACCTCGTTTAAGAATTAATGAACCACGTAAAATATCAATAGAATTTGTTTTTTCAGAAACTATACCTTTAGCATCAAGTCGTTCACCAGAAAGTGGGAGCATATTCTAATTTTTACTAAAGCCTATTTGTACCTATTCACTAATTTCAGATATAATATGATCCAGTTCCAATTCAACCATAGTAATTATTGGAGGAATGAATTGTGCAGTAGCATTTTGTTCAGGCCAATGGATTTGATTGGTTCGTCCATTAAGAGTAACTTTAACACTTGATTTCTGGTATTCAGTTACATTTTCTAGAACTGGAAATGATTCTGATGGAATAGCTATAAAACCAGTTTCTTTTATCAGTGCTTTTATTTTGTTAAGTTTTTTTTCATCTAATTTTGACCGAATATCAGGTTGGAGATATCCTAGCTCAGTTACAGAGTATTTGAGATCACCATCATTCTTAATGTAAAGAATTTCAGTTTTTTGTGCCCCAATTCTTTCTGTAACACCATAAGAAATTTTCTTTAACTGATGTTTGATATATTCAATTTCAATTGTATCAAAAGAATTGGCTGCAGAAATTGGAATTTCATTTTTTGTAAGTAATGGAACTGAAATTAAAAGCGCTACAATTACTGGAATGGCACCTAATGCATAATGAATTCGTTTTACCATGATCGTTAAACAATTACAAATTCATGTTAATCGCAAATAAATCTTGGTCAAAAATAACTTAAAATTCAAGTCTATGTCATTCTTGTTCGTGGGGTCGTAGCCTAGCCTGGTAGGGCGACAGTGTCTACGATTAGATCACCGCTAAGGGCTCCAGAGGTAAACTAAGCTAAACTGACTCACGGATGATGTAAGTTTGGAGCTGTAGTGACCCGTAGGTCGCCGGTTCGATTCCGGTCGGCCCCACGTTAAAAATTCTATTGATTATTTCTCAAAACATTTAGCGCAGAGCCAGCTTTGAACCATTCAATTTGAGATTTGTTGTATGAGTGATTTAACAAAATTTCTTCTTTACTGCCATCGCTATGTGAAAAAATACATTTGACTTGTTTGTGTGGTTCTAAATCATTTAAATCTACTAGACTAATTTTGTCATCTTCAAGAATCTTGTTGTAATCATCAGGGTTATCAAAGGTCAGTGCCAAAATTCCTTGTTTTTTCAGATTGGTTTCATGGATTCTAGCTAGACTTTTAGTAATAACTGCGACACATCCCAAATATCTTGGAGTCATTGCAGCATGCTCTCGGCTACTGCCTTCACCATAATTATTATCACCAATTATCACCCAGCTCATTTGTTTTTCTTTATACTGTCTTGCGATTTTTGAAAATGGTTCAAGTTGATTGTTAAGAATATTCTTACCTTGATCTACTTTATGATTAAATGCATTAACTGCTCCCATGAGCATATTATCGCTGAGGTTATCCAAATGTCCTCGAAGTGATAACCATGCGCCTGCAGGAGAGATATGGTCTGTGGTGCACTTGCCATGGGCTTTTACCATTATTGGAATTTCTTCAAAATCTTTTCCATTCCATTTTGGAAAGGGTTCTAAACGTTGTAGTCTTTTACTGTTAGGATCAATTATGGCCTCAACATTATCTGAATTTTTAGAAGGTGCGACAAAAATTCCCTCAGGTCTCATAAAACCTTCTTCAGGAACTTCAGGTGCTGGTTTGGGTGGTTCAAGTTTAAATTTTGTTCCATCAGCTGCAATTAATTCATCTTTTAATGGGTTAAAGGAAAGTTTTCCACCTAAAGCTAAGGCAATAATCATTTCAGGACTGCCAATGAAGTTCAGAGTACTTCTACGACCATCATTTCTTCCGGGAAAATTTCTGTTAAATGTTGTAACAATAGTATTTTTTTGATTTTTTTCTAATTCAGGTCTATTCCATTGTCCAATACAAGGACCACAAGCATTTGCTAAAACAGTTGCGCCAATCTCTTTAAGAGAATCCATTAGTCCATCTCTTTCAATAGTACCTCGAATTTGTTCAGAACCAGGAGTAACTAATAATGGAACTTTAGCTTTGATTCCTTTAGCTTTTGCTTGTTCAGCCAAGCTTGCGGCTCTTGACATATCCTCATAAGAGGAGTTTGTGCAACTACCAATTAATGCAACAGAAATTGGATCAACATAGTCATTAGATTTCACATCATCAGCTAGTTTAGAAATTGTTCTTGCCAAATCAGGAGTGTGAGGTCCAACAATATGAGGTTCTAATGTTGAAAGATCGATTTCAATTACTTTATCAAAGAAGTTTTCTGGATTTGCTTCAATTTCAGGATCTGCAACAAGTAATTCTTTATTTTGATTTGCTAATTCAGATATATCACTTCTGTTAGTATATTTCAGATAAGTTTCCATTCTTTTATCATATGGAAAAATTGAGCAAGTTGCACCAATTTCAGCCCCCATATTAGTAATTGTAGCTTTACCAGTACAACTGATAGATTTTGTTCCAGGTCCAAAGTATTCAACTATTGAATTAGTGCCTCCGGAAACTGTTAATTCCTTAGCAACTTTGAGTATGATATCTTTAGGAGATGTCCATCCATTTAATTCTCCAGTTAGTTTAATTCCAATTCGTTTAGGGTAGAGTAATTCCCAAGGCATGTCTGCCATAGTTTCAGCTGCATCTAATCCACCGACTCCAATAGCAATCATTCCAAGACCACCAGCATTTGGAGTATGAGAATCTGTGCCAATCATCAAACCACCAGGAAATGCATAATTTTCAAGAACTACTTGATGAATTATTCCAGCACCAGGTTTCCAAAAACCACATCCAAATTTTGCAGCAGTAGATTGTAAGAATTTGAAAACTTCACTATTTTCATCAAGGGAAACTTTCATGTCAACATCACCTTGAACTTCAGCTCTAATGAGATGATCACAATGTACAGTTGTTGGTAAAGATGTTTGTTTAAGTCCAGCTTGCATAAATTGAAGCATTACCATTTGTCCTGTAACATCTTGTAATGCAACTCTATCAGGTTTTAGAAAAACATAGTCTTTTCCACCAGTAAAACGTTTGTCATTAATTTCATTAAGATGACCGGATAAAATTTTCTCAGTGAGTGAAAGTGGTCTTCCAACTATGTTTCTATATTTTGCAATATTTTCTTTTAATTTTCGATAAACACATGAAACAAATTCAGGAGTAGTATCGATTTCCACATGATACAATTAATTTATCCTGAATTTAATTTTTACAATCTAAAGATTAGGAAAATCATTCCAATAGGCATGTAAATTCTTAACAATTATAAACGAAAAGTATCTTTCTTATTAAATATTGGGGAGTTACAAATTTTCTAAATTGAGGTGTAAATATGGTCAATAAAGGTTTTCCAAAATTTGGTATGTCACAGGCAGGAGCATATGTTGCTGCTCTAAAAAATTACAATTTACCTGATTTCATTTTAGTAATGGTTGCAAAAGAATGCAAATCAGATCTTCTTGAAAGAGGCAGAATTGACGATAGATTACAAAGCATGAATGATGAGGCTTTGGAACTGTTACACCGAGTTTTTGTTGGTTGTAAAGAAGATGATGCAGGAAGATATGCACAGTATAGATTCTTTGCATATGTTTCAAGCATGTATCATAAATGTGAAGTTCTAGTTAACGAAACAATCCCTGGCGCAACAGGTAAAAATCACAAAATTCCTGTTGCAGTAAAAAATAATGGGATGTATATTGCAGTTGCATATAACAAAGCAACTGGAAATCCTGTTAACAAAAAAGAAACCACAAGATTTTATGAAATGGTAGATGATATTAAGAAAGGGGAACATGGCACAATGCTAACTGACGCAATTTATGGTTCTTCGGTAGGTTTTAGGGGTGATGCGTTAGTAGAACTTGAAAACTTGAGTAAATCGAGACAAGATGATCCTGAAAATAAGTTGGATATCAAAACAGCAAATTTTGAAAACAATATCTATTCTGTTACAAAGTGTTAATTTGAAAGGTTATTTTTTAGGTTTAGTTCTGAAGTGTCCATTGTTAGAAACATAGGCTTGCCATCAGTTTTTTGAAAATCTTCACCGTATTGTTCAAATTCTAATTGTTCGAAGAGATGTTTTGTCCAAATGTCATGAACTTCTTGAATGAATTTTTTGTGTTTAGAAATTCGTAATAATTCATGGAGTAATTCATGAGATACAGCAGTACAATTTTTTTCTGCAAGAAATAATGAATCATTTGATTCTTTAAGGGGTTGCCAAAATACCATTCCAAAATTTTCAGCATGATATCCTTCACAACCAGCACAATCAGTCCAGAATGGTCTGAAATGAGTTAGATAGAAATGGTAAATGTCTTTTCCTCTTTGTCCATGATCTCGTACAAGAGTATGTATGTCAAGTCTCTGAAAAAAACTTCTAGGTTTTGTAATCATTTCATCGTATTGAATTTCAAAATCTTTTCCAAATTTTTCTTTAATCCATACCTTATAAAACTGGCCCATTTTTTGAATATATTTAAATTCAAATTGTCGTTTTTCGCGATCTTCTTCTTTTATAACAAAAATAAAATGTAAAATCATAATAAGAAAAAGGGGGGTTTATGTCTGGCCCTCAATACCCATTAGGGTAAGAGTTGAACGAATCTTTTCAATTTTTCTGATCTTCCAAGTAATGGTTTCTCTGAGTTTTTCCACAGTATCTGATTCAATCTTGGCCAAAATATCGTATGCGCCAAAAGTTCCATGAACTTCTTTAACACCTTCTAAACCCTTTAGTTGCTGAATTATAGCTTCCTCTGAACCTAGTTCACAGTTTATCAAAACATAAGCTGTTGCCATAAAATGATAAAACAAATCAACTATATCAATAAACCGATTATATTCAGTTTTGAGAAATCTTTAAGATTGCATCCCAAATTTGCTTTGGTACAGGCATTACAGATAGTCTTGAAATTCTGACAAGTTCCCAATCTTTGAATTTTTTTTCTTTTTTCATTTCATCAAGTGTCACTGCACGTTTCAATGCTTTTTTGTATTTGACATCTACAACAATAAAACGTTCATTGCCTTCTTTGGGATTTGGATATGGTTTTGAAGTAATTTGCATTATCCCTACAGCTTGTCTTTCATCACCTGTATGATAAAACAAAACAAGATCACTAGGTTTCATTTCTCTCATATGCTTTAGTGCAAGATTATTGTGAACTCCATCCCAGACAGTAGTTTTTTCTTTTTTCAGTCGTTTAAAATTATATCCCCCCGGTCCGCTAGGTTCTTGTTTTGCTAACCAATAATTTACCATTTCAGTTTTCTGTATCACTAATGGATGTTTTATGGTTTTTTAATTTTTGGGAAATAAAATTGTCCCCCGGTTCTGACTCGCACAAGATCATTGGTATTTAGCCAAAACCTCCTTGGGTTCTGAAACCGGGGTGCCCTCAATGTGCCATGCCTGGGTGAATTAGAAATCATTGGTATCATCACGATCGACATCATCCCAATCCGTCTGCATGGTTGCTCTTAGGGCATACAATAACCCACTAAGTCAAATATTAACCAGGTAGTTTTACTTCAAAGGAAGCTATTGGTTCTCTTAGCTTAAAGTTGTCTTTAGTGGGTCCGCTAATTTCACCAATAATTCCAACAATTTTCCCATTTACAGTGATGTTTGCAACATGTCCTTTTTCAAAAGTTGGATAAGTGGCGGTTTTAGTTTCACAAGTTTTCCCAAATATTGATTGAATAACAGATTGTAAAACAGATTTTATTTCGCTAAAGTTTGCATCTTTATGAGAGCTTACTGCACAAAGATGAGTTTCTTCAGTTACAGAACTTGTTTTATTAAAAATAGTTCCTATCTCAAATAGTTTTTGAGGGTATGATTCATGAATATTTTTTGCTAGACTGTCAATTAATTCTGGGAGGAGTGAATCTCTAAGAATAGTATGTTCAAGACTTTTAGAATCTAAAACTGAGATTATTTTTGATGAATCTCTTTTTGTATTTTCATAAAGAATTCGTTTGCTTGTTAAGCTAGAATTTAGAGCTTCCATATAGCCTAATCCAGTCATAACAGAACAAATTGATTGCAAATTAATTGAGCTGGGATGTTTTTGTCCAAGTGTTTGAGAAGGTGATAATGTAGGTTCAAGATTCTGAATTCCATATCCTAAAGCAACCTCTTCGACTAAATCCATTGGTCCAAAAATATCAAATCTATATGCCGGAATTGTACAAATGATATTCTTACCTTTAGCTGATGCATCTAACCTAGATTTTTTCAATGATGAAATAATCTTTGAAGTGTTAAGAGTCAAACAGAGGGTTTGATTGATCAAGGAAGAATTTACAGTCATTTTCTTTTGTTCAAGTTTTGGTGAAGAGTTTTTTGCTCCAGAAATTTGAACTGATTCTAAAGTAAAACCTGCACTTTGTAAAATGGTTGCAACAACTGAAAGCATATCTTCAGCATCCTCTTTATTGATTCCAGTTACCTCAACAAAGAGATTTTTTGTTTTGGTTGTAATATTAGTTACTGCTGCGTTAATAATTGGAGGGAAAGAGACGGTATTTTGTTTTGCATCTAAAATTATAGGTACTTGTGAGGAATTTCCAAGTATAGAACCATAATTTTTTCCCACATCAGTGTTTTTGAGGATTTCAGAAATTGAAAGTTCTTTTTTAGAATTTAATGGAATGAATTTGTAATTTCTATTTGTGGTTGTGTAAACTAAAGGAAAAATGATCTTATCAAAGTCATGAATTCCTATAGATGATTTCTTTCTCTTTCTTCCTATTCCAAAATGAAGATCTTCTTGCAGAGTCATAAACTGTTTAATTGTTTTATCATCAATTTTTCCATTTTTTGCAACAATACCAGTTACAAACGGACGAGTTTTTGATACTTCAGATTTTACAGATATGGAATATTTGTTTGATTTTTTGACATTCAGTTTAATTGTTCCAGTTTTGATTTGGAGCAATCCTTGCAATCCAAGTGCAATTCCAAAATCAGTTGAATAATCAGGTCTATTTGGACTGTATTCAATTCTGATTAGGTCTTTATCTTCAGATTCAATATCTAATCCAAGAAATGGCAAGAAATCAGAAATTTGCTTTTTTGTAACTTTACCAACTAATTTTTGAAGGCGCGTATAGGATAGTTCAACTACTGGCATTTTCTAGCACTCCTTAGCCAACTCAAATTATTATTGTAAAATTCTCTCACATCATCAAGGCCATACTTTAGCATTGCAATTCTTTCAATACCACCCCCCCAAGCCAAAACAGGTTTTGTGATTCCAAGGGGTTTTGTTACTTCGGGTCTAAAAATTCCCATTCCAAATAGTTCTACCCATTTTCCTAGTCTTTCATTATACACCATTGTTTGAAGTGATGGTTCGGTATACGGGAAAAATGTTGGCCAGAATTTTATTTTTGTAATTCCAATTCGTTTGTAAAATTCTCGTTGAATTCCCATTAAATCTCGCAAAGTAGCATTTTTTCCTACAACAACTCCTTCAATTTGATTAAATTCTACAAGATGTTTGTAGCTAACCTTTTCATTTCTGAACACACGGCCTAATGAGAAAACTCTAGCTTCGTCAGGTTTGTTTTCAGCTAGATGTTTGATTGTAACACAAGTGGTGTGGGTTCTTAGAACCATTTTTCGTGCTTCGTTGATATCCCAATGATATCTCCAATTCTTCTTGTGAGATTCAGAAACTTTTCTAATTTGTTTTGGAGTTGCAATTTTTTTGGCAGAAATACCATCTAGATAGAATGTATCCTGTAATTCTCTTGCAGAATGATCTTGTGGAGTAAATAGAGCATCAAAGTTCCAAAAGCTCGACTGAGTCATAGTACCATTGATTTCTGAAAATCCTAATGTAACGAAAATTTCACGAATTTCATCAATAGTATCTTTTAATGGATGAGTTCTTGCAACAAAAACTTCAGATACTTTTGCTTCAACATCAATTGCGCCACTTGAATTAGATAAATCATCTAAATTGATTTTTTTGCCTTCAACAGTTAATGAAATTTTTTTGATGGTGGATGATGAATCAACAATAAAATCAGGACGTTTTTTAAGTGATACTATTGCAAAAAGAGAATCTTCAGATAACTTAATTTCACTAGTTTTGTTTTTTTCAAGAGATTTATTGGCTAGGATAAATTTTTCTTCTAAGGATTCTTGATGATCTTTATTTAAAGAAAGTTCCGTTGATTTTTCATTTTTAGTAATGGAAATCCAATTATTCTTTTTTGCATATGCTATAGCTGCATTAAAATCTAAACCTAAAATAGGTTTTAACTTATCAAAAGTTGTATTTCCTTTTTCAATTTCACGTACTAATCTTCTTTCAGGTAAACCATTTTCAATTGCTTCATGACCTTTCTCTCCAAAATGATAACGAATATCAGTTGATTCTTTCACATGTGCAAAGTTTTTCAATTTTAACCATTCAATGCCTCTTCTAACTTGATCAGATTGTAAACCAGTTTTTTTTTCAATTTCAGATATTGTTAGAATTTGATCAGGCTGCAAAGAATGAATGATTTTTTTTTCAATTTCATGAAAAACTTGTGACAACATCAGAAAGATCGAAAAAGACTTTTTAAACCTTAACCTAAGTCAGATTGAATGTCAGCTGATGACTTTATTGTAACTCCTTGGCATGTTGAAGGGGATATTGATTATGATAAATTAATCAAGAGGTTCGGTACTGAGAAGATTTCTTCAGAATTACAAGAGAGGATCAAGAAAAATACTGGTGAAGATCATTTCATGCTCAGAAGAGGTATTTTCTTCTCTCATAGAGAAATGAACAGAATTCTTGATGATTATGAAAAGGGTAACAAATTCTTTCTATATACGGGAAGAGGTCCTTCTGGTCATACTCATATTGGACATTTGGTACCATGGGTTTTTGCAAAATGGCTACAAGAAAAGTTTGATGTTAATATGTATTTTCAGTTAACAGATGACGAAAAATTTTATTCAAAACCTGACCTAACGTTAGAAGAAACTGGGAAATTTGCATATGAGAATGCATTAGACTTTATTGCATTAGGTTTCAAACCAGAAAAAACAAAAATTATTATCAACACAAGAAATATTCAAACTCTCTATCCAATCGCAGCTCAAGTAGCAAAGAAAATTAACTTTTCAAATACAAAAGCAACGTTTGGGTTTACAAATGAAACAAATCTTGGTATGATTTTTTATACATCATTACAATCTGCGCCATGTTTTATTGAAGACAAACCAGTTTTGATTCCGTTAGGGGTAGACCAAGATCCTCACTTTAGATTAACAAGAGATATTGCACCAAAGATTGGAAAACTAAAACCTGCATTAATTCACAACATAATGATTCCAAGCTTAGAAGGACTTGGTGGAAAAATGTCAGCATCTGATGAAAATAGTACAGTCTATACAACTGATGCACCAAATGTAGTAAAAAAGAAAATTAACAAATATGCATTTTCAGGTGGACAACCAGATATTGAGCAACATAGGAAACTTGGAGGAAATCCAGACATCGATGTATCATATCAATATCTCAGAATATTTTTTGAACTAGATGACAACAAGTTAAAATCAATCTATGAAGATTACAAATCTGGAAAATTACTTTCAGGAGAACTAAAAGCAATTTTAATTGAAAAAATTAACGATTTTCTTGCAGTTCATCAGGAAAAAAGAGAAAAGGCAAAAGACCAGATAGAACAATTTCTTTTTGAGAATAAATGAAAATTAGTATTGCATGTGACAGCAAATATGAGGCTCAAAAATTTGCCAGTTTAATTTTCATAAAGGATGGTAAAGAAACATACATCACATCAATCCTTAATGTGATTGAAAATGAATTGGTGATTTCACTGAAGGATAAATCTGCTCACAGTATTGTACTAAAGAATAAAGTAAATGTTGAGAGATTTGCGGATTTTATTCAATCAGTAATTGACAAAGAACACAAGCTAGTTTCCACTAAAATTTTAGAATACAGTATAGAAATTGTGAAAGAGTGAATTTATAAAGTAAATACAGAATATACTGCTACAATTACAATCATAGCTACTAGAGAAATTGCCATTGCCTTAGAGTCGCCATCCATGATTTTATTTCACAATTATTATAATTAAAGTGTTAATAAATTCTCAAAGATGGTTTTGAAGATCATCTAGGAAAGTGTCTGCTCTTTTTCTGTTTACGTTTTGAACTAGATTCTTTTGGTTTTGACATAGGCTGTCTAATTTCGTTACAATTCAAGCACAATACATTAAGTTCTTCTCTGGCAAGTTCGGGTTCTGAGATATATTTTCCCCATGAAGATGCTGCTCCTCCACGTCTAATATTATCAAAAATTTGATCATCAAATTTGTGACTAAATCCTAAAGCTTTTTCATCTTTAAATCCGCAGCTAGAACAAACTTTTCCTCCTAAAATTTCAAATAATTTTTCTTTTAGAGATGCATAGAATTTTTCTGAACCATCAGAAAAGAAGCTTTCTTGTTTTTTCAGAAATTTATTATTTATTGATTTTCTAGGTCTAGAATCATCTCTGCTTAAACGTGAACCTCTATCATCTCTGGAATATCTTGAACCTCTATCATCTCTGGAATATCTTGAACCTCTATCATCTCTGGAATATCTTGAACCTCTATCATCTCTGGAATATCCATCATTTCCTGAATCTTGTGGTTTGTTTTGTCTGAAACAATCACTACAGTATACTGGTTTATCGGTTCTTGGAACAAATGGAACTTGACATTCAGTACCACAATCAGCACAAGTTACAGTTGTAGATTCTCCTCTTCTATCATCTCTGGAATATCTTGAACCTCTATCATCTCTGGAATATCCATCATTTCCTGAATCTTGTGGTTTGTTTTGTCTGAAACAATCACTACAGTATACTGGTTTATCGGTTCTTGGAACAAATGGAACTTGACATTCAGTACCACAATCAGCACAAGTTACAGTTGTAGATTCTCCTCTTCTATCATCTCTGGAATATCTTGAACCTCTATCATCTCTGGAATTTCTAAAAGAGCGAAATGGTTTTCCGTTTCGATCAGAATTTCTTCCAGATCTTTTTCTATCAAAATACTTTGATTTGTAAAGTTCCATTGTACTATAGAATTCAAATTTATTGGATATAGATAGTTAGAGCTTTAATTTGTGCCTAAAACAAAAAAATCTCATTAAACTAGAGATTTATCCATTTCAGTTGACATTATCTCTTGAACTTTGAGAAAATAGAGCTTTGTTGAGTATGGCATGTCATCTAGATTATTATCAACTGCAATCATAAAATATTTAACAGCACGTTTTGAAATATCCAAATTAAATTTCATTGTAAGTATAGGATCTTGATGAACTTTGATTTTATCTTGAAGCCAAGGAGGTGCCATCTGAATTGTCTCTTTGATAATTTTATCATACCAGAACGAGAGGTTTTGGGGATGTAGTCCCTGTTTCAGGTTTGAGATATCAGTATCAATTTTTTTCATCATGTGATTGATGATTGTCATGAGACACAATTCTAAAATTTTGTTTTATTCCAATTACTCAAAGTTAGACAAGTTATTAGTCAATTGATAGCAAGTTTCCCTCTGTATCAATTTCAGAGTTTTTGATTCGAGTTGTAGATATTCTTGTGCCGTCTTTTGCCAAAAACATTGGAACTGTTATAATTTTAACAGGGGGTAGTTTCTTTTCGGCTCTAAGCTGATTTAGAACAGGACCTTGATTACTTGTTTCATCACTAACTATCAAAGCTTTAACTCCTTTCTCCAAAACAGCAGGTCCAAAATCATTGTCTAGTTTGCTTATTTGGAATGTAGCGTTTGGGAATTCTTTTGAAATAACTGCTGTCAAATTTTCAAGTCTCTTTTCATACTGGTTGATTGGGAGCTTTCCCTTTTTTTCAGCAAGTTCATCACTAGTTAGTCCAATGATTACTTCGTCAGAAATTGTAAATGCAGTTGAAAGTAAAGTTAGATGGCCTCTATGAATTATGTCAAATGTGCCACCAGTAGCAATAAGAGAGAATTCAGACATGCAAATATATGGAATTCTTTGAAAATAAATCTACTAGTTTACAAGAATTATAACAAAAGGACCCTGATCAGCTATTGGAACGTTATTTCTATCCCAAACAAATGTCTCAATGAAAAATAATCCCTTTTTTTCTGGAGTCCAGTCTATAGTTTGAGATTCAGTTCCTGTTCCAATGAATTGTCCATCAAATTTTCCAATGTACTCAACAAAGGGTGGTATTCCAGACTCTTTGATTTGTACATAATAGGTATATGCAGTTTCATTAGATTCTTGATCTGCTACAAACTGTATCAAAGTTTCACTTTCTATGTTTACAGTTGACCCAAATTTTATTTCAGAAAGATTGTTTCCCATGATATCCTTTACAGTTACATCAGAAATTATTACTAATTTTGTAGAGATTTGAGGAGGAGGAATTTTTATATCAACAAAATCAGAGTAAAATTTGTCAGATTCAGAAAACAGTAAGAATCCTACAGACTTAGAATCAAGTGGCTCATCAAACTCAAAGGTTACTTCATTTGATTCTACATCACCAATTTCAATTGTAGACACCCTAAGAATTCTTGGAGGTTCAAACTCGTCATAGAAAGCAAGGTAGACAGTAGTATTAGAAATAGAAGTAATTCCATTTTGCAAAACTCCAGAAAAGTGTAATGAAGAATCTGAAAAGACCTCACTAGAAAATATTGTGAGTTCTTTTTGCTTTGGTTCTGAAATATCAAATGGCAAAAGAGAAACTGATGCCTGGGTAATGTTAGGATTTGCGGTTTCAGAACGTATAGCATATGGAGATAGTCCATTGGGAGGAATTACTTGTAAGGTTGTATGCCCATTTATGACTTCTAATGGATTAGGATCAAAATCATCAAAAAAATTTACTTGGATCATAACATTGGTTACGGAGGCTAGGGAATTGCTGTTTTCAACTTCGCCAACTACAACGGTATATCCCTCAGAATCTTGATAGACATAAGGAGTTTCACTTGTCAGAGATACAGAAAGTGTTGGAATACTATCTGAATATTCTTGAGAGAATGCTTGTGAAAATGGAACTAAGAGTAAAATCAAAAATGCACTTAGAATAAGTTTCTGCATACAAACTTCTGGGTAGTAGTAGTTTAATTTCGTGTAACATATCATATAGTGAACAAGAAAGGTAACAACGTTTAACCCAGTTTACACTAAAATTGAATATAACAAAAAGAGATTAAAAATAGATGTAAGTTTTATTTTCTCTTTGCGGTAAGTGCAATCCAGTAAATTAAACCTGGAGCTAAACCAACAATGAGTGGAATCCATACAGGCCATCCATCTACCACACTTGTCATAAGAAAAAACGGGAACTTATCCTATTTAAATCCATCCAGCAGTCTGAAATTCAGCATAGATCGGGATAGTAAAAAGTGGACCGGACGGAATTCGAATCCGTGACCCCCCGCGTGCAAGGCGGGTATACTACCAGGCTATACTACCGGCCCATACGATGAATGCTTAATGTGTGGATTTTAATTGTTGTCTTCTTGGCAAAGATTTTATTTGAAAACAAGATGATTTTTCCATGGTACTTTTAGAATCACAAGTAAAACTGAAAACAGGAGATATTGCACCTGATTTTGAATTATTGGGAATTGATGACAAAAAACATTTGCTAAATAATTACAGCAATTACAAAGGAATTCTAGTAATTTTCATGTGTAATCATTGTCCATATGTTAAAGCAAAAGTGGATGCATTAAATGAACTCCATGAAAAATTTGGAAAAGAAATTGCCATTATAGGAATTAACAGTAATGATTCTACGAATTATCCTGAGGATAGTTTTGATGCTATGAAACAAACAGCAAAAGAGAAAGGATTTGGGTTTGATTACTTGGTAGATGAGACACAAGAGGTTGCCAAGAAATATGGTGCAATGTGCACTCCAGATCCATTCTTGTTCAATAACCAAAAACAGTTAGTTTTTCATGGAAGAATTGACAATGCCATGAAACCAGACGATACAGTTACAGAAAAGATAATGATTAACAACATGCAAAAATTATTGTCTGGTGAAAAAATTGAAAAGGATTTTGATCCGTCAATTGGCTGTTCAATCAAGTGGAAAGAAAATTAAACTTAAATGACTCCAGCCTAGAGAATTGTTCGTGGGCTCGTAGCTCAGCTTGGCTGGAGCGTTCGACTGATAATCGAAAGGTCATGTGTTCGAATCACATCGGGCCCATTTTTTCATTATTTCATATTTTCAAATACTGTATGAGACCACTGTAAGATGTCCTCAAGTTTTTCAGATAATAGATCAGAGTCAATTTTGGTTTTTTTGGACATTTTTCCACAAAGTGCCAATCTCATACGTTTTCCAGATTTTTCTTTTATAGGATTGATAGAGTCAGCAAAAAAGTTCAGACCCTCATCAGTTTGTGAGAATATAACTACTATCAAAACTCCTGGTTTTTGTTTCCAAATTTTTCCAATCAACTTTTGAAAATCTAGATCAAACAAGACATTGATTACAGAAGACATATCACCTAAATGAGAAACCTTCCAACCATCCGAATGATATGCAGATGATGCTGCTTCAGAAAACAAGAGACTTTGTGCATCAGATGCTATTACAACAACGTTCTTTTTTGGATCTGAAACAACCTGAAGCTGATTAAAGATTTGAAGAGATTTCGAAATTGTGGTTCTAAGTAGATTTTGTTCGGCCGTCCCAATCTTACCATCATCATACAAATTCTTGACAGAATTAATGGCAGGTAAAATTACTTCAAGTATCAGACGATTTACTGTTGCTCCAGAATGCAGACAGTTTTGAATAAGAGAATAAACTTGGCCTTCATGACCTTTGACTAATTTATCAAGATACTGCGGTGCTATTTTGAAATAATCATCAGGAAAGTTGTAAGATTCTTGTTCTGGTTCTAAAAACCACAGTGTAACGTTTCCAATATTTTTTTGTCGGAGTAATCCTTCAGCTGCAAAAACTTTGAGATACTTTGCCATAGTAATTCGGTTGACACCAATTTTTTCAGAAACCTCGACTCCAGACATTCCAGTCTCTGAATCCTCCAAAGTTGAAATCAGTTTTTGCCTCATCTCCTCGGTTGAATAGCCTCGACCCATAGTGCTTTTGGATTAAGGTATTGTATAAAGACTAATTTCCATCTGCATGAACAGCCTACTTTTAAAATGGTGCTGTTTCATTAATGGGGCATTTTCTCCATGTTTTCAGGCGGGACATGATCATGAAAAATTACACTGTTTAATCTTAGTGTCATTTGCTATTTTTTAGGAACAAAAAATGCGAAAACACCCGAAGATTTACCAGTGTAGTTTTTCTTACACTGTTTCAAACTCGGGACATTTACCATTTTTCACGAACAAAAATCATGAAATGTCCCTCATATTTACCAGTGTAGTTTTTCTGGTGATGTTACCTCTGCGGTGGTTTTTTGTATGGTTTCATTTGTGTTTTAGGCACCTGTCAATTTCATCAAACCACGACTTATTCTCTTCCCTATACTTTTTGATGTTTATCACAAAATAGGGAATACGTGCATGGTGATAATTTGTATTTCATGTTTCCCTCGAAGATGTTACAGAACCTGAAAAATAAAACATTATATACTTGGGTACCTTAATGTACGGTAAGGGAAAAGTAAATTGCCAAAAGCCGGATTCAAATCAATTACTGTTTCAGAGACTGTTTATGATAAATTCCATGATGTCTTTCTAAAGAGCAAAGACGACCTTGCAATGAAAGGCGTCAACAGCTTTTCAGGTTATGTAACTTACATGTTAGAGGAGATGATGCAAAAGGACAAGACCTTTGCAAGATATGCTCCAAAGATTGAAAAAATTTCTGTTGATGATGATCGTGTAATACTAAAAGATAATATCAAAAATAGAATTGCAGAAGTTGCAGTTCAGAAAGGAGAACTGTTTTGCCAGCTCTGTGAAGAAAAAGATTGTGTACATGTTGGCTTTGTGTTTTCGCTGCCAGATGTTTACGAAGTTCTAAACGCTAGAGGAATCAAACATCCAAAATAGAATAGTGGAGGAGGTGGGATTTGAACCCACGAACTCCTGAAAGACAGGATCACCCATTATTTGATCTTAAGTCCTGCATGTCCAAAAGCACAGAGTGCTTACTTTGGCCAGGCTTGATTACTCCTCCAAAGGAGTAAAAATCTGAGTGAAATTTAACAGTTTAGAGAATTTGGGGTAAGGATGAAGAATTATAAGGATTTTCTACAGGGGAAATTTATGCTTCGGTAGCTCAGTCTGGTAGAGCGTTACATTGGTAATGTAAAGGTCACGGGTTCAGATCCCGTTCGAAGCTTCTAATAATTTTTAATCAATAGTTCAAAGTGTCCAGTTCTCTTTTTGGAATTGGAATTAATTGAACGATTAGCCTGAATTTTACTTATTTTCCAAGGTTTCTTTGCAAACATATCTGAGACTTGTTTAGAATCTGAATTTGACAAAAGTACTTTACATCCCTTTGAGTCTAATTTCATACAGAGTTTTGCAAGTCTACTCAAATCATCAAATGTGAAATTCTTGTTTGTGTAACTGGTAAAGTTAGCAGTTTCACTAACTGGTTGATATGGAGGATCAAAATATACAAGATCTCCTTTTTTTGCATCTCTTAGAACTGCCTCAAAATCACGGCATTTTATTGAAACTCTACTTGATTGTAAAATGTTACTAACAGAACGTAGATTCTCCTCATTTACAATATTTGGATTTGTGTATTTTCCTAGAGGTACGTTGAATTTTCCTTTGCTGTTTACACGATACAATCCATTAAAACAAGTTCTGTTCAAAAAGAGCAATCTAGATGTCTTTTCAATTTCGCTTCTATGATTGCTACCTCTTACAGAATAATAGTAAGATTTTGAATCTTTTTGATAGTTTTTTTCATGAATCTTTAGAGAACTGATTAGTTCATCAATTCTGTCTCGAATGGTAGTATAGGCCAATACTAAGTCTGAATTAAGATCAGAAATGCTACATTTTTGCCCATTTTTCTTAGTGAGAATATGAAATAGTAACGCCCCTCCGCCTAAAAATGGCTCATAATATGTACCAAAAGTTTCAGGTAAATTCTCATTCAAAAATGAAATAAGTTGTCTTTTGCCCCCTGCCCACTTTACAAATGGTTTCGGAGTTACAAGTATCTGGTCGTATTGCTGCTCCAATATCATTAATCACAAGATTACATATTGTCAAAATAGGCAACAAAAGATCACAACCTGTACAATATTTTTTAATCAAATTTGAAGAAAAATTTAGAGATTACTCTAAGTGTGATTAATAAAATGAAAAGGTTGGGTTTCTAGTCCCACTTTGACCAAGCGGCCATCCATCGGTACGTCCAAGTGTTAAGTTTAACACCCAACGCAGCCATAGTGACTGACAATACTGCACCAGCACCTGCACCCAGCGCTACTGGACTGTTATAGAACTTTCCTACCTGCGGTTCTATCGGGGTCATGTATGGTGGTAATGTTGGTCTCGGATATTTGAATGCCGTTTCAAGCGGGTCTGCTACTGTTATCAGGTTAATCATATTGAACAACGGTAATGACATTCCTACTAGTACGCCGCCGAACAGTATCAAGGAGTGCTTGTTCTTCTTTGTTGCCCAGTAAACTAAGTCCAACAGCATCGCTGATGGTAACCAAACTGGAGTTACAATGAAGTCATATGGATATCCTAGTGAAAACCATGCACCTTTTGCTATCCATGTGTATACTGTCATAATTAGAGCGTAGTACGTCGCTGTACCTGGAACACCTGTAAATGTTAGGTAATAACATGCACCTACTACAAGCATCAACGTTTGCGATATTGAGAATACCGTAAATGAAGTCCAAGCCCAGTCTGTATAGAAAATGTAGTCTCCTGCATTAATCGTTAACAGTGTAGAGTTAACTGCAACCACTACTATGAACAAATAGTGGGTACATCGTCTTAACCAGACCATATCGAATAGAATAAGGGGTCAGTATATAAAATTTTAGAGTCAGATAATGATCGTTTTTTGAACCTAAATGAAAATGAAAAAGAGATTCTGAGGGAATTTCCTTCTAGTTACCAACCAACATACAATGATACGACTAGCACAAATACAACTGCAGCACCTATACTAACAGTAACTATACCATTACTTTTCTTGTTGGAACCTTCTTCCATGACTTTAACACAGAAGATGTAACCTATTGCCTCAATGATTACAAGTACGATGAATGCAAAGTGGCCACTTGCTGTTGGATATGCCCAAGGATAATAGAAGTATCCTGCTGCTGTTCCAGCTGCAGTTGCCAATACTGCTGCCCAGAATGAAATAGTTATCATACCAGTCATGTTTTCAACGCGTCGTCCAATCATTCGTTCTACATCAGCACTTGATGATCCACCAGCGCCGCCAGAACCGAATCCTTTAGGAAGAGTCATTATGGATTTAATCTAATGCAGAATCCTTTTAAGTCTTTCTTAGGCTGCCGCTTCTAGTACGATCTAAACGGCCTTGTAGAAACCATATCAAAATAACAAATTCTAACTTTCTAATTCTATAAGCATTGTATGCAATCAACCTAAATAACATCTCATTGTCTTGAGTTGTTTCATTTCTTGATGTAATGTCTCCGGACATTATCTGTTTGATTACAAAAAATATTGTCTCGGATTTGTTTCTCTGATGGTACAGTTCCACGGGAAAGTTCCTCTTCATCTCTTTGCGATAGTATCCACTGGTTCTGTATATTGGTACATCTGCATATCTGGTTGGAATTATAGCAGCTGCACCGATGTCTCTTGCACCAACATGATTTGACTCATCATCAAAACCCATGTCACCCAACACAATATCCACTGGAACGATACTGTTAGTTTTGTACAACAATGGCAGAAAGTCAGGATTATCGTGTTGCATGTTGTGGTGTGTCATCACAGCGCAGACAAGCTGTGAATTCATGTCAGCACAAACCACAACTTTTAGAAATCCCCTGGCGTAACTGAATTCTTTTTGTGCAGTAGTATGATGCCGTACTGTAGCTGAATCCACTTCCATCAATTCCAGCTAGAACCAGTCTTACTTTTTTGTACAAAATGAATTCCTGCAGCATTTTATGCAACAGATTTCCATTTAGCCTTGTAGCTGCCTTTTGCAGTGTTGTAAAATGTGGAATTGCAGACAATCCCAGATATTCCTGTATGCCAACACATTCTTCTAAAAATTCTGTAAATCTTCTGTAACTTTTTGACTCATACTGACGTATTGCCAAGAGTATGAGATGTACCCAAACAGAATAGATGTGGTTTGATTTTGGATGCAAGTAACGTGGAATTCTGCACCTGTTAATGATGTTTAGTAGTGTTTTGCACATTTTGACGTAAGTTGATGATACCATGAGAATTCATTTCTAATGGATCCAAATTAGCTAGAATGTGTTACAATTGGGTCAAAAATTGATGGTTTCTACAAGGCCGATCTAAACAACATTCAAAATAATAAAAGAGAAAAAAGTGTGCTATTGCACTTTTTGTCTATGGAATTGATCTGCTGTACAATTTGCCTTCTAAGGCCATCTTGTACATCTCTGCAATGTACGGATTCTCACCTGGAGTCTCTGCACCTAGTTCTACGAGTCTAGCATATACTCTGACCACGTATGCAAGTGCACCCATGAATGCAACAACTACACCCATGTTGAACATCCAGTGATTTGGAACCGAAAATATTTCTTCTACAAACCAGAAATGCCACATCTCATTGACTCCAATTGTAAACATAGTTGCTAGGTAACCAAGGATGGTCATCTTCAAACCTGTGTTCATTGAATTATTTGGACCTCTAAGAATTGGTATTTTTCTATCATAGATTGCTGCTGCTCCCCATCCAAGTGGTAATGTAATGAAGTGGGAATACAACCACCAGTGAGCTGGAGTAAATGCACTATCTCTGATAGAAGTCTGATGTAGAGAACCATCAACGAAGTTATCTACTTCGACTGATGCTGCAGTGGATCCCATAGCAATAACGATGAGCCAGACTTTCTTTAGTCTCTGAATCTCAACTTCTTTTGGGATTAATGCGGGCATCTGTGCCATGGTATTAATCATGTAAATTCAGAATATAAAGTAAGAGTTTTGGGAGTAATGAATTTTTATGAAATTATTCATAAGATTTTTGGAAAATTTTGAAAATAATTAATTTTGAATGGTTTAAAATGAAATAATTTTAACATTTTTTTACCATTTTCATTGTTAATCATCAATGATTAACATTACGTTAAGTACCGATCCTTGTTGTGAAGGTAAAACATATAACGTTGTGTATTATGTTTCAGAATATTAGGACTATGGTCGAAAAAAAGATTTTCGTATTCGGACTAGCTGCAGTACTTGTACTAGGAACTTTAGGTTTCAACTGGGTTGAATCCATTCTTCCAACTGCAGATGCACACGGTGTCCAAGCACAACTCCAGAGTCGTTTCATCAGAATTGAAGATGAAACCTTTAACAGACAATCCCTTCAAACTGGCGAAACCTTGAAACTTCAAGGAACTTTAGTCAGTCTTGTAGAGAGAGACTTAAGAGGATGGCTATCCATTTTCTCAGAATCTACTAATGCTGGAAACAGATGGGAGATGTTGGCAAGAGATCCACCAGGAAATGTCTTTGATATTTCAGGAAACGCTGTCATCGAATATTCACTATCTGCAAAAGCACTTGAAGCAGGTGTTTATCACGTACACACTCAACTCAATGTAGCTCAAGTAGGTCCAGGACTTGGTCCAGGCCAAACAGTTGTCGTTGAAGGAGAACCAATAATCAAACCAATTCCATATACAAACATTGCATACCAATCAATCATAATTGGTGTTGGATATGTAATCACGTTTGCAACACGACCCTGGCAAGTAATCTAAACAACCCAACTTTTCCTTTTCATTTTCTAACTAATTATGATTATCATAATTTCTCAAATCATTTTTTATTGAAGAAAATCAAGGCCAATTAGATATTATCAATATTACGTATGAATAAGAGAAAGGACTTTAAGGAATCTGACTAAAAGCATCACTATGAATTGGCCTGGAATGGGTGACCCATACAAAAGGAAAAAAACGCTAAAATTTCTAGCAATAACTGCAATTATTGCAGTATCAGTAGGTGCAGGAAGTAGTTTAATTCAAGGCCAATTTAGCCAAAATGATCCTCTCAAAGCTTGTATTGAAAATAGAGAAACGCCATTCAAAATTAAGGCAACATTAGAGATTGTAATTGATGGTCTCCCCACACCCATTCCTGCCAACATAAACGCAGGACTAAATGATGGGGAATGCCAAAGAGCCATGTACACATTAACTGATGATGGAACGATTTATGCAGAATGGGAAGAGGAATATCCATGGAAGATAAGTCACTTTTTGTGGATGTGGAAATTTCCTATAAGAGATATGGATCAGGACAAATCAACTATGTATGTCAATGGTGAAGAATCACCTCATTTCATCAACCATCCATTACAGGACGGATATCTCTACAAGGCAATTTTCACCACAAAGGCATACGATGAGTCCAAAGACACAGATTTCCTTCCACCTGAAAATTAGATATTCCGGATTTGATAAAAAATCAAGTATTTTAAAAAATTAAATTACCAAGCATTCAACTTCAAAATTTTAAAAATAATGAAAAGAAGAAAGGAAGTTTACCAGTATTTACCGTTGTCTGGAATCAGACCAATACCTTCTCTTTCAAAGTGTCTGTCCAACTCGTCAACCCATCTCTCACGATTGTCTTTGTAAGCCCATCCGTGTACACGTAACCAGAATGAGATAATTCCAAGAAGGAATACTGTGAACATAATGGTTCCGAAGATGTAAATCATTACATCATAAAATAATGGATCATAGTTTGGTCCTAGTTGTCCTGTAATTGATGACAGAATATTTAGGAAAGTACCTACGATAGGAATCATAGTATTTTGGCTCTATTTGTGCGATATATACATTTCTTTTATTTTCAGAAAGAGCGAGATCAGTATTCACTAAAGATGAGTAATAAAATAAGAGAAAAGTGAGAGATTTTATCCTCTGCCCATTGCTGCGTATTTGCCAGATCTTCCTCTAAGGAATAAGGCTCCTGCCATACCACCAAAGATTGCAGCTGAAATAGCAGCAGCTCCAAATACACCATCTGCACTAAGAACTGGAGTTCCTGAACCAGATCCTGGATTTGCTTCAGCATATTCAATTCTTTTACGTTGAAGTTCTAGTGCTTCTTCTAGTGTGTATGTTCCAGTTTCGCCACCTGAACCAACATTACCCATGTATTGTGCAAATGCTACTGTATTGTCTGCATAGTAACCCATGGTGAATACAGCAACTAACATTGCTGCGAAAAGTACTTTTGTATTCATATCGTTTTACCTGTTCGTTTTGAAGTCAAGTACATATTTAACTTTTATTCTGAACTTCAAATTTTGATATGATGTACGAGATCAGTATAAGTAACGTTTAATTCTGTTCTTAAATCAGCCAAATCATGGGACGAATGCACACACATAGACACGGAAAATCACATTCTGTTAGACCAGCAACATTGCGTGTACCTTCTTGGATAACACAAAGTCCCAAGGAAATTGAAGAATTAGTGGTAAAATATACCAAAGATGGATTAACACCTAGTCAAATAGGAATTAAATTAAGAGATCAACACTCAATTCCTCTAATAAAACCAATTACTAAGAAAAGCATTGGTGAAATTCTAGAAGAAAATGATTTGAAAACAGAAATGCCTGAAGATCTTGAAAATATTGTAAACAAAGCAGTAGGTCTTCAAAAACACCTTAAAGTAAACAGGGGGGACTACAGAAATGTAAGATCTTTGGAATTACTTGAAGCCAAAGTCCACAGACTATCTGTTTATTACAAAAGAATCGGGAGAATTCCTAAAACTTGGAAGTATAAAGCCGTGGTTGCTCAACTAGAGTAATGACAAAATCACTTGATGAGTCACTTTCATTTTTCAAAGATAAAATTTCAGATTGCATAAAGTCTAGAAAATCAATTTTTGTCACAACCCATATTGACTGTGATGGACTTACATCTGGGAGTATCATTACCAAAGCTCTAATCAGAGCAGGTGCCAAATGCACTGTTAGGACATCAAAAGAATTTAGTAAAAAGGTAGTGGAATCTTTCAAAACAGATTCTCGTGATTTTCACGTAGTGACAGACCTAGGAGGAGGTTTTGCAAAGGATCTAAATGAAACCTTAGGAGAAAACTGGATTGTTTTAGACCATCACCAGATTCCAGAAGAAGAGTTGGACAATCAAAATGTCATCAATGCTTGGAGATATGGAATTGATGGGGGGGTTGAGATTTGTGCAGGTGGAATGGCATATCTTGCGTCAATGGCCCTTGATGAAAAAAATTCAGATTTGTCTGGTATTGCAGTTGTTTCAGCATTAGGAGACAGACAAGACCAGGGAGAAAGAAAGTCGTTTACAGGTAAGAATTTTGAGATTGCTAATACTGCCAAAGAACAGGGTTTGGTAGATATTGATTTGGATTTATTGTTAGTCGGAAGAGAAACTAGACCACTTCCTGATGCCCTAGCATTTACTTCACAACCATTTATCGAAGGTTTAACATGGAACAGAGATGCATGTCTTGCTCTTCTAAATTCATCAGGAATTCAGTTAAAGGATGAAGGAAGATGGAGAGTTCCTGCAGAACTAAATGAGGAAGAAAAAAGGCTAGTAATTGAATCAATTACTAAATTTACTTCTGGCAAAAATGCTACTGAAATCATGTCAGAATTAATTGGATATACTTACACATTTCCAAGAGAAGACAAGAGAAGCTTCTTGCGAGATGGGAGGGAGTTTTCTACCATGCTAAATTCATGTGGGAGAATTAATCGTTCGGGTGTTGGAATTGCGGTATGTATGGGAGATAGAAATAAGATTCTAAGAGAGAGTGAAACCATTCTGACGGAGTATAGAAAGAGGATTAGAGAATACATGAATATTTTATCAAATGAGAGATGGAGAATTACAGAAAGCGAAACCTGTGTTATGGTAAATGGCGAAGACATAGTACCAGAGACAATGACTGGAACTATTTCATCATTAATTGCAGGATCGCCAAAAAATGCTGGAAAAATTGTAATTTTGAGAACCAAGGGTGAAGAAAACACAATAAAGTTTTCATCAAGAAAATCCTTTAGTTGCAAATCGGACATCAATCTTAGTGAACTAATGAGAACAGGTGCTGAGAAATTTGATGGTATTGGAGGTGGTCATGATGCAGCAGCAGGGGCAAAAATAACTAAAGACAAATTAGATGAATTTCTTAATTATTTAGAAGTAAATGTCGTTAAAGTGTCAAGTGCAGGTAGTTCTCAATAATATATCAAAAGAAAAGGCAGAAACTGTCAAAAATGCGCTAGAACCTGATAATGTAAATTTTCCAGAAGGATTGAGTCTTTATGTTGAAAATATTGATAACAAACTAGTTTTTAATTTTGAAAGTAAGGATAACATGAAACAACTTATTGCTACTATTGATGAAGTATTAGAGCATGTCCAGGTTGCATTAAAGGTGATTGAATAATGTTAGATCCAAAATTAATCAAAGAAAAACCACAGATTATTCGAGACATGCTCAAAGCAAGGTCTATGAATTTTGATTTAGATGTATTAATAAAATCTGATCAAAAAAGGCGTGAATTTATAATTAAAACGGATGAATTAAGAAAAAAGAAAAATGAGGTAGGTATTCAAATCTCTCAAAAGAAAAAAGCAGGAGAAAATACAACTCAGATTTTAAATGAAATGATTCAAGTCTCAGATAAACTTGTAAAATTGGAATCAGAACAAAAAACTATTGAGAACAAGTATTCTAGATTGGCATTGACAATTCCAAATCTTGTTCATGAATCAGTTCCGATCGGAGTAGATGAAAATGCTAACAAAGAAATAAGAAAATGGGGAAATATCCCAAATTTTGATTTTAAAATAAATGATCATATTGATATTTCTGAAAATTTAGATTTGGTAGACTTGGAAAGAGCTGCAAAGGTTGCAGGAGCCAGATTCTATTATCTAAAAAATGATCTAGTAAGGTTAAATCAATCACTAATTCATTATGCATTAGATTTTCTTGCAAAAAAAGAATATTCTCTTGTTCAACCACCATACATGATTAATCGAGAATCAATGGAAGGAGCAGTGATTGCTGATGATTTTGAGGATGTGATCTACAAGGTTGAAGAAGAAGATCTATACATGATTGGGACATCTGAACATGCTATAGCAGCAATGCACTCAAAAGAAATCATTGAGGGAAAAGATCTACCCATAAGATATGCAGGTTTCAGCCCATGTTTTAGAAAAGAGGCAGGTGCACATGGAAGAGATCAAAAAGGAATTTTCAGAGTACATCAATTTGACAAAATTGAGCAGTTTGTATTTTCAAGACCAGAAGATTCTTGGAATGAGCATGAAAAAATGTTATCAGTTGCAGAAGAATTTTATCAGAAATTAGAAATTCCACACAAAGTAATGTTACTATCAACTGGAGACATGGGAAAAGTTTCAGCAAAGACTTATGATATTGAAGCATGGATGGCAGGACAAAGTGCCTACAGGGAAATTGTTTCTTGCTCAAATTGTTTGGATTATCAAGCGAGAAGATTAAAGATCAGGTTTAGAGATAAAACAAATGAAGACACACAATATGTGCACACGCTTAACAGTACTCTTGTTGCTACAACTAGAGTTTTAGTATCCATAATGGAGAATTTTCAAACAAAAGATGGACACATTAGAATTCCTCAGATTTTACAGAGTTACATGGGAAATCAGAAAGAGATCTAGTAACATACCCTTATATTTTGGATTTAAAGGTCGATAATAATTGGCACGTAGAAAAGGTCGAGTAAAAGACAAGTGGAGAGAAAAACGCTGGATTACAGTAAATGCTCCAGAATCGTTTAATGTTGTCCCAATTGCTTATGTTCCAATTACAAGTGATGAAAATGCAATAGGTAGAGTTTTAGAAGTAACGCTTTACGATATTCTAAAAGGAGATCCTTCACAACATCAATACAAAATGTATTTCCAGATTGACAAGGTTGATGGCGACAAAGCATCAACAATTTTTAAGAGATTTGAATATTCAAAAGAATTTTTGCGTAGTTTAGTTAGGCGTGGTTCATCAAAAATTAATTTCATTATTAATATCAAAACAAAAGATGGATACGTCTTTAGAGTCAAAGTAATTGCTCTAACCCACAGACAACTAAACACATCTAGAAAACATGCTCTTAGATTAATTGCAAAAGATGTAATTAACAAGACAGTTCCAGAAATGACAGTTGAGCAATTTGTCCAAGCTACTTGTTATAGTAAGATAAATTCAGATATTATGGCAGCATTCAAGAAAGTTATTAGAGTGAGACACGTAGGTCTTGAGAAAGTAAAACTCATTAGAACTGCAGACAAAGAAACAATATTACTTGAAGCATAATCTACTAACATTATTCTTTTACAATCATGATTGATAAGATAGAAGTAACAATTGATGTAATTATTCATGCAACTGAAGATATTTTAAAAATATACCAATCTTTTGAAGAATTGTTAGACCTAAAAGAAGAAAATTTTACAATTCATGAGACCACAGGACACTTTGATAATCCGATAATTTTGCTAAATGCAAAAATAGTAAAAAAAGAGGCTCAAAATTTTATGAAAAAGCTTTTGGGATTGTTATCTATTGAGCAAATCAATGAATTAATTGAAGAAATTGAAGAAAGAACAGTGGATTCTAGATTTCATATGAGACTAGACAAGCAAGAACTAGTCAAAGGAAATCTTGCATTTAGAGAAAAAGACACAATAAAAATAAAAATTCACACTCCTATTTACAACAAAAAAAATACTGTCAAAACATTCACAGAAATTTTTCAAATTGCCAACTAGATTAAATAAGAATAACAGAATTGTTTAATTTGGGAATGAGGAAATAATAGCCGCTCCAGTCTGAGCGAAAGCCTTGAAGACGCCGCGACGAACCGACCCCATTTTTGAATCGATCATGGGAATTTATTGTAAGAATTCCTTACATCTTATCATGGTATTATTTTAAATACGGATAGGCAAATTTCATTATCGTGGCAGATTATGATGTTATAGTTGCCGGTGGAGGTCTTGCAGGTACAATTACAGCACAGTCTATTTCTCATTATTCTAATCAAAACCTAAAGATTTTGGTTGTTGATAGAAATACAGAATTTTTACCAGGTAGAAAATCATTGGCTGGTTGGGTATGTGGAGATGCATGTTCCAAAGAGGCTGTAGATTTCATGTCAAACAAAATTAAAGTTGAATGGACCAAACCAGAAATTGAACATGACGTAAAAGGTGTAATGGCATTTTCTCCAGACAAAGAAACAGCAATTCCATTTGATGGAGCTGGATACATGTTAAACCGTCAAAAGCTTCCTGAAATTCAAAATGAAAGATGTAAGAAAATGGGAATTGAGTTTGAGTATGAGATCAATATCACTGACCTAATTTACGATGGTCAACAAGTAATAGGAATTAAAGGAATTGATAACAAAACAAAACAGACATTTAAGAAAACATCGAAAATTGTAGTTGATGCAACTGGAGTTACATCTGTGCTTAGAAATGGACTTCAAAACTCAACAAAAGTAGAAAAAAGAATCGACAGGCGAGATTTAGAATCTACAGGTAGATACATTATGTATTTTGATCAAGGACAAAAAGATCTTTCAGAATTTGATCCGGATTATTGTATAATTCATTTAGATCAAGACATTGCACCTGGTGGATATGGATGGGTATTTCCTAAAGCAGATAACAAAGTTAACATTGGTTTAGGAGTTGAAAAATCATTTTTAGACAAAAGAAACAAAAGATTGGGTAAGAAAGACAATGTAGCATCATTAATGAAAGAATATCTTGAAAGAAACAAAGCAATCAAAAATTCAAGATTATCAGAAGACCCTCAGGACATTAACAATAATTCTGGAGTTTTCCAAGTTTCAGTTAGAAGGCAAAATGATTGTATGGTATCTGGAGGATATATGTTAGTTGGAGATTCTGCATGGATGCCAAAAGCAATTGATGCAGGCGGAATAGGACCTGCATTAATTGCAGGAGCGATTATTGGAGATAACGTAGTTCAAGCAATAGAAGGAAATGATGTTTCAGAAGCAAGTCTTTGGCAATACAATCTTGACTTTATCAAAGAATATGGGTACAAAACTGCAGGTCTTGAACTTTTTAGAGGATTAGTGCAGCAAATGACTAATGACCAACTCAGTTATGGAATGAAACACTTTTTGGGAAATCTTGATGTTGAATCAATTAGCAAAGGTGAACATCCAGACTTTTCTGGATTAGGAAAGATTGGAATGATCATTAGAGGTGCGTTGAATAAGACAGTTGCAAAAGCATTAAGATACACATCAGAACAAAATGAATGGTTAGTTGAACATTACTACAATTATCCAAAAGATCCTTCAGGCTTTGATGAATGGAATAAGACATTACATCAAAGACTTGATGAAGCATTTACAAAAGTAGAAGCATTTGGTATATGATTGATACAAAAACTCACTTTTGAAATTAAAGAAATCTTTGAAAAATCACTAATTAAATCAAATTCTAGGCTCAAATTTTAGCTAATCTAGCATATCTACAAGTAAGCAAAGTTTAGTTCGGCAGGATTTGAAGGTTTTTGGTGATTGTATTGGTACCAAATAGGCTTGTCTAAGTGAATAATGTAAAAATAATTTCCTTTTAGAATTTAACAATGAAACCTTATTCTATGCCCAAAATTTAACACTAAACCAAGATTTCTTCACAAAATGACTGGGCAATTTGTTAGATCACATTGACATCCTAACTATATTCAGTCATGAAATACGCCCCTTCTTATACATAACAAACTGTCCAACAGTGGTCTAAATTTTTGGTTTTAGAAATTATCAACGCAGATAGTATCTGCAAACGTTGTGGAAAAAATACCATGTTGACAGATAATGTAACAGGGGAAAGATTTTGTGGGAAATGTGGTTATGTTGTTTCTGAGGTATTGCAAGATTCTGGACCAGAATGGAGATCATTTTCAAAAGAAAGTGGTACAGATCCTACTCGAACTGGTGCCCCAACATCATTGACAATGCATGATAGGGGACTCTCCACCATCATCAATCCTATAAACAGAGACTCATCTGGAAAACCCCTTACATCTGCTATGAAAAGTACCATTGAGAGACTAAGAACTTGGGATAGTAGAAGTAAAGCACACGCATCTTCAGATAGAAATCTCCGACAAGCATTAGGTCAATTATCAACACTAAAAGACAAACTTTCACTTTCTGATAATGTAATTGAAAAAGCAGCTTACCTTTACAGAAAAGCACTTGACAAAGGTCTTGTTAGAGGACGTTCCATTTCAGCATTGATTGCAGCAGCCCTTTATGCTGCATGCAGAGATACAGAAACTCCTAGAACCCTAAAGGATGTTGCTGATGCAGGCAATATTAAGAAAAAAGATATTTCAAGATGTTATCGAATACTGCATCAAGAATTAGAACTAAAAATGCCTGTTGTTGATCCAATTCAATGTGTTGCAAGAATTTCAAGTAAGCTTGGAATTACAGAAAAGACAAAACGTTATGCATCTAAAGTACTCAAAATTGCTCAAGAAAATAAGGAATCAGCTGGCAAGGATCCAATGGGATTAGCTGCTGCTGCACTGTACTTAGCATGTGTAAAAAATAATGAAAATATGACTCAACAAGATATTGCCCAAGCTGCAAATGTAACTGAGGTAACTATCAGAAATAGATACAAGGGTCTAAGATCATCCAAGTATGCAGATCAGTAGAATACAAAATATTATAAAAACATGACAAAAACCAAACCTAAAATTGCAATAGTCAATGTAGTAGCTACTGCAACAATAAATCAAAGATTAGATCTTGTAGATATTACAAAAAAATTTCCAGGTGTAGAGTATCATCCAGAACAGTTTCCAGGAGCTGTTTTTAGACTTAAAAATCCAAAAACTGGCATATTACTTTTTAGCACAGGAAATATGGTGTGTACTGGAGCCAAGTCCAAAGAATTAGCAGAAACTGCAGTATTTAGGGTAGTGAAAATGTTAAGAAAAGGTAAAATCAAAATTAAAAATGAACCTATAGTTTCAATACAAAATATTGTTTCTTCAATTAATCTTGGAGGCAAGGTTAACTTGGAACAAGCAGCTAGAACTCTTCCTAGGAGCATGTATGAGCCAGAACAATTTCCAGGACTTATTCATAGAATGCTTGATCCAAAAACTGTGATTCTAATTTTTGCATCTGGTAAATTAGTCTGTGTTGGTGCTAAACTTGAAAAAGAGGTTCATCGTTCTGTCAATCAAATTCATAGTTTGCTTGAAGAGAAAAAATTAATGGTCTATGACTAATATTAAAATAAAAAATAAGAATATTTGAAAATAATTAAGTTTAAAATTAATCAAACGAAACTAGTCTAAATCTTCTATTTTTGGTGAGATTTTTGGTAACATTCTTTACAATATACTGGTCTGTCTGCTTTTGGTTCAAAAGGAACTTCAGTTTCTTTTTTGCAGTCAGCACAGGTACATTTGTACATTTTTCTGTCTTGTGACATAATCCACAGGAAGTTCTTTCCTATAATAACTAGTCTAAAGAACAATCTTAGATATTTTTCAGTAAAGGAAAGACAAAGAATTGTTGAGTAAAAATTGGTTAAAAATTAGAATTATTCTGTCTTAAATGTAAGAAACTTTCTTCTTAGTTAGACATACAAAAAAAGGAAAAGGGGGAAGTAGATTTATCAGTCAAGTCTCTTTCTAGACTTTGCCTAAACAAGTCTCTAGAAAAAGATTGATGCTCAATTATCGTTTTCTTCCTTTAGATTTTGTAGTTTTCTTTACACTACGCTTCTTTGGAGCTGCTTTGCGTTTTGCTGCCTTTCTCTTTGGAGCTGTTTTTTTACCTGCTACTTTAGCTGCTGCATTTCGCTTTCTAGTTCTTGCTGCTTTTTTAGCTGCTTCACTTCTTTGAGCTTTAGTTTGTGACATACTGAATCCTCAAAAAGAAACTATGTCTCATAGTGGAAAAGTTAACAGTTTTTACGTAAATCTACCACTTTTGTGGATTACATTTTTCAGAAATTCTTTTCTAGAATAGTTTAATAATCTATACTTAACCCCAAAATTGATTCAATGGAATCAAGATGGAAAAATCACTGGTCTCGATATAATTGAAATTTCTTTTTACAATTGCCACAAAACCGCTGTTTAGTTTTCTTGCTTTCAGTACCTAAAATAGATCCACATCTATCACACTTTTTCTTAATCATAGATATTATCCATTTCAAATACATTGTTTTCTAGAAGCATGGTGTCTTTAGGAGAAATAGACATTACGTTATGTCTATTCTAAATGTTTTAGATACATTCTTTTTCAAATGAGTTTTTTCATGTTCACGTACCTTTTCAAAAGTGTATGAAGTTCCTTCCCAATGAAAATCGCATTCGTTGCATTGATATTTCATTTTTTAAAACACTTGCAACCGCAGTCAAACATTCCAGCTTTTCCCATACATTGATCATGATGCTCATTATAGCATTTATTACAAGTCAACATTTAGGTTGAAACCTTTTTTTGGTGAGTCTTTTCATGGAGGAGTAATTTTTGAATATCACCTTCAGATGCATCCCAACTAAAACTGCAATGTTTACAATGATATGCCATTTATTTTTCTGCATCCTCTGGTTTCTTCTTCTTAGATTCTGTGAATGCATTTGCGTCACTAGTGACTTTGGTTTTACAAGAACCAAATTTCAGTTTTTCAATTATTTTTTAAACATACTTTGATTTGATTCCACCTAGTATATACCGGCGTATTTTCTGGCACCTAGTTTATAGGACAAAGCAAGATAATGAAAATAGAATGATTTTTTGGAATTCAGTTCAATTTAGAGTCCTACCGATTCTAGTCCCCTGGGCACAGTTAATGAATAATTTTACGTGTACTTGTAATTCCAGTTACAACAATACTCAGTATAGGAATTTCGTTCATAACTTCTCGATTTGTTTGTGTGATGTGGGAATGAAAAAGGAGACAACATCTTGAAGGAAATTATAATTGCTGAACAAAAGACAAATAGTCATTTTTCAAAAATTGCTCCAAAATATAGAGGCCTGAGAACAACCGACTCAGGTCCAATAGAACACATAATGAATCAGCTACATAAAAAATCAGGAATAATCATGACGGATGTAGGTTGTGGCGATGGACGATATTCACTGGAACTTTTAAAATTATTAGATAATGATAGTTATCTTCACTGTATTGATTACAATGAAGACATGATCAAATATTTGAAAAGTTATTTGATAGACAATAATATTTTGAATTTTTGTGCGATGCCTGGAGATGCTAGTAAATTGCCTTTAGAAAGCGATACTATGGATTACATTGTAACCTTCAATGCTATACACCATTTTAATATTCAAAAATTTTTATCAGAAGTCTATGAATGTCTTAAAGATGATGGTCGGGCATTCATTTACACACGATTACGAAATCAAAATTCAAGAAATATCTGGGGACAATACTTTCCATTATTTGCTGAAATGGAAGATCGTTTGTATGAATTTGACGAATTGCAATATGCTATTAAAAAGGCAGATATGAAAATTGTTCATACTAACATCTTTGGGCATAATAGAACATCGAGTTTGGCAAGTCTTGTAAAAAAAGCAAAAAATAACCATTATTCTACATTCACTCTGTATAGTAAATCTGAATTTAAAAAATCATTAGATATATTCAAGCAAAATATTGTTGATAATTTTGATGATTTAGAGAACATTCAATGGCAAGATGAGAATATTCTCTTAGAAATTAGTAAATAGATGAGACTTGGGCATAATGATTTACAAAAATAAATCCAAATGATTCTAACAACAAAGCATCCTCTTTACAATTCTTGGATTCTCATTACCTGCAACACAGTTGTAGTACACTGCCAGCTGATACACCAAGACACAAACCAGAGCAAATGACTTTACATTGACAAATCCTTTTACTGGCAATGTCCTTATGTTGAATATGTCTTTGACAATCTCAAATAACGGCTCGATTGACACCTTTCTCTGAGAGTACAACTCTTGACCTTCTTTGGAATCATAAAACTCTGCCAGCTTTATTCTGTCTGGCGGCGTAGATGGATATACTTTGACTGGACAGATCAGTCTCAGATTTTTCTCATTGCTGCAATGGTACAGGTTGCCATCATCATACGCAGGATCTGCCAATATGTTTTGGAACAGCCCTGCAAGTGAATCAACTAGTGTACCATATGGTTTGCCGTCATGAGCATTTGCAGTGCTGATACAGGCAGACAGTGGAACTATCAGTTTGCCAGTGGAACAACTCATGTGCAGTTTGTATCCAAATGTCCAGCCCCTTGATTTGGAATAACCCCACTTGGCATCAGTGTCAATTCCTGCAATTGGAAGACGATTTTGTTTGATGTCAGATTTGTGCCATACTGAGCCTGCGGCTTGCAGCATTGTGCTATCAACTGATGCCGATATGTCATCTACTAATCTTTCTGAGACAAACAGATTTCCCATGTTGTTGATGATGGTACTAATTGGCAACACTTGGAATCTTCTGTCAATTGTTCTTCTGTCTGGAATTTGCTGTAACCTGCAAACCTTGAGCAATTTGTCATTATTACATTTGATGAACAAGAAATAGTGCAGCGTGTTATTGCTAGGAATTCTCATCCATGATTTTATGATGTATAGTTGTACCATCAGAATGGTTGGATAAACATACGGTCTTCCACGCCTAATTACATCCTCATACAGAGACAACGCTCTGATCAAATACAAAACACCAATAAGAAATGACTGACATCTTATGTTGCTAGGGATTCTTGTTTGTTTTGGCATTTCCAATGAACAAAACATACTGAGATCCTTAGCTTTTTTGATTGCAATAATTTAAGAAATTGATTAAAAATTGGAAATCATTATGCCCAAGTCTCAGTTAGTTACACACCTCTATACTATGTATAATTTCAACATTACATGTTTTGTGAACATATACACCATTTGTGGTGTATCGTGTTATTTCATCCCCAGCTTTAATCATTACTCCGCATCTAACACAGATAAAACTGTATCTTGATTTCTTCATGGTACTATGGGCCTTGTAGAAACCATATCAAAATAACAAATTCTAACTTTCTAATTCTATAAGTATTGTATGCAATCAACCTAAATAACATCTCATTGTCCTGAGTTGTTTCATTTCTTGATGCAATGTCTCCTGACATTATCTACTTGATTACAAAAAATATTGTCTCGGATTTGTTTCTCTGATGGTACAGTTCCACGGGAAAGTTCCTCTTCATCTCTTTGCGATAGTATCCACTGGTTCTGTATATTGGTACATCTGCATATCTGGTTGGAATTATAGCAGCTGCACAGATGTCTCTTGCACCAACATGATTTGACTCATCATCAAAACCCATGTCACCCAACACAATATCCACTGGAACGATACTGTTAGTTTTGTACAACAATGGCAGAAAGTCAGGATTATCGTGTTGCATGTTGTGGCGGGTCATCACAGCGCAGACAAGCTGTGAATTCATGTCAGCACAAACCACAACTTTTAGAAATCTCTTGCGTAATTGAATTCTTTTTGTGTAGTAGTATGATGCCGTACTGTAACTGAATCCACTTCCATCAATTCCAGCTAGAACCAATCTTACTTTTTTATACAAGATGAATTCCTGCAGCATTTTGTGTAACAGATTTCCATCTAACCTTGCAGCTGCCTTTTGCAGTGTTGTAAAATGAGGAATTGCAGACAATCCCAGATATTCCTGCATGTCAACACATTCTTCTAAAAATTCTGTAAATCTTCTGTAACTTTTTGACTCATACTGACGTATTGCCAAGAGTATGAGATGTACCCAAACAGAATAGATGTGGTTTGATTTTGGATGCAAGTAACGTGGAATTCTGCACCTGTTAATGATGTTTAGTAGTGTTTTGCACATTTTGACGTAAGATGATACCATGAGAATTTGTGAGAATTCATTTCTAATGGATCCAAATTAGCTAGAATAGACCTCTTGCGTAATTATTCCTAGACGTAAATTCTGAGGAAGAGTATTTCCAAAAATTCTCCAATATTGAATTTTTAGGCACAAGTTTGATCAAAATTCAAAATACTGTCAAAAACCCTTCTAATTGCGCAAGAGGTCTAATGTGTTACAATTGGTCAAAAATTGATGGTTTCTACAAGGCTATTAATACTTATAAAAAAATAAGTTTAGACACTAGTTAGTTTGGATAGAAGTCAATTCAAGAAACTACTGGTACTAGTGGTACCTGTTATTGTAATAGGATTGGTGTTTTCTTCATTTCCTGGAATTGAGGCAGTTGTTATTCAAATTAGCAATCAAGACACATCAACAGGAAGTAGCTCAGATGACACTACAATAGATTTCACGATTGAAGTTAATGAGCCATCAACAGTTGATTTTCCAAATGGAGTTGATTCTGAGACTCTTCCATCCAATTTGATAATTAGAATTATAGTTGATCCGGATACAATTAATGAAATAGTAGCACTTTATGACATAAATGGAAATAGCCTGGACGATACAGATCCGCAAATAATTTCAAATATTATTTTTAATGGAATAGAATCTTCTTCAAGTAATGATGGAGCACTTGGCTATGGTAACTTTTATGGATATAGTTATGGATTTGGACAACTAGGTGATGGTACAAATGTTTATGGACTAACATCCACCGGATTTGGAGAAGATAAGATTGGACTATATACAATAAATCTAGATACGGTGTCGTTATCTGATGGCCAACATGGATTAAGGATAGATGTTTTAGACAAATCAGATGACACGGAATTCTTTTCTTCTGGCGCGATAACTATTACAAATGTCGATATAGCACCTGACACTGCACCGACGCCCCTGATCAGTACCACCACCAGCCCAACCTTCCTTGAGCTAATTCCATTTACAGTAAACTTTGGCGAGGAGATAAAGATAATCCAGCTTGCAGCAGCTACGAGTCACACTAGTGACACAGACAGTACAAGCCCAATCCCTATAATTAACACCACCGCAGCAGACCCAACCAACCTTGAACCAATTCCATTTACAGTAAACTTTGGCGAGAACATGACATCTGGTGAGTTTGTAGCAGCTGAGATAACGCTCTCAAGCGGTACAGTAACCGACTTTACTCCAGACTCGGCCAATCAGCTATTCGCATTTAACGCAACTGATGCAGATGATAATGCGAATCTCACAGTAGACGTTGCAGCCAATGTGGCAACAGACCTTGCAAGTAATAACAACACAGCAGCAAACCAGCTCTCAGTAGCAGTGGACAGGACAGCACCAACACTCAACTCGGTTGTAATATTGTCTAGCAACACCAACAGCACGCTGGCAGCTAATGGCGACACCGTAACGCTGTCCTTTACCGCATCAGAATCAATCGCAGACGTCGAAGTCGCAATCGCCAACGTTGCTGCAACCGTATCCGGAAGTGGCACCAGCTGGGACGCGACTAGGACACTGGACGGAACCGAGCCAGAGGGAGCATTATCATTTACAATAAACTTTGATGATCCGGCAGGAAACTCAGGAGTGCAGGTCAGCGCCACAACTGACAGCAGCGCAGTCACCACCGACTTTACTGCACCAACACTCAACTCGGTTGTAATATTGTCTAGCAACACAGACAGCACGCTGGCAGCTAATGGCGACACCGTAACGCTGTCCTTTACCGCATCAGAATCAATCGCAGACGTCGAAGTCGCAATCGCCAACGTTGCTGCAACCGTATCCGGAAGTGGCACCAGCTGGGACGCGACTAGGACACTGGACGGAACCGAGCCAGAGGGAGCATTATCATTTACAATAAACTTTGATGATCCGGCAGGAAACTCAGGAGTGCAGGTCAGCGCCACAACTGACAGCAGCGCAGTCACCACCGACTTTACTGCACCAACACTCAACTCGGTTGTAATATTGTCTAGCAACACAGACAGCACGCTGGCAGCTAATGGCGACACCGTAACGCTGTCCTTTACCGCATCAGAATCAATCGCAGACGTCGAAGTCGCAATCGCCAACGTTGCTGCAACCGTATCCGGAAGTGGCACCAGCTGGGACGCGACTAGGACACTGGACGGAACCGAGCCAGAGGGAGCATTATCATTTACAATAAACTTTGATGATCCGGCAGGAAACTCAGGAGTGCAGGTCAGCGCCACAACTGACAGCAGCGCAGTCACCACCGACTTTACTGCACCAACACTACAAAATGTCACAATATCCTCTAGCAACACCAACAGCACGCTGGCAGCTAATGGCGACACCGTAACGCTGTCCTTTACCGCATCAGAATCAATCGCAGACGTCGAAGTCGCAATCGCCAACGTTGCTGCAACCGTATCCGGAAGTGGCACCAGCTGGGACGCGACTAGGACACTGGACGGAACCGAGCCAGAGGGAGCATTATCATTTACAATAAACTTTGATGATCCGGCAGGAAACTCAGGAGTGCAGGTCAGCGCCACAACTGACAGCAGCGCAGTCACCACCGACTTTACTGTACCAACACTACAAAATGTCACAATATCCTCTAGCAACACAGACAGCACGCTGGCAGCTAATGGCGACACCGTAACGCTGTCCTTTACCGCATCAGAATCAATCGCAGACGTCGAAGTCACAATCGCCAACGTTGCTGCAACCGTATCCGGAAGTGGCACCAGCTGGGACGCGACTAGGACACTGGACGGAACCGAGCCAGAGGAAGCATTATCATTTACAATAAACTTTGATGATCTGACAGGAAACTCAGGAGTGCAGGTCAGCGCCACAACTGACAGCAGCGCAGTCACCACCGACTTTACTGCACCAACACTCAACTCGGTTGTAATATTGTCTAGCAACACCAACAGCACGCTGGCAGCTAATGGCGACACCGTAACGCTGTCCTTTACCGCATCAGAATCAATCGCAGACGTCGAAGTCGCAATCGCCAACGTTGCTGCAACCGTATCCGGAAGTGGCACCAGCTGGGACGCGACTAGGACACTGGACGGAACCGAGCCAGAGGGAGCATTATCATTTACAATAAACTTTGATGATCTGACAGGAAACTCAGGAGTGCAGGTCAGCGCCACAACTGACAGCAGCGCAGTCACCACCGACTTTACTGCACCAACACTACAAAATGTCACAATATCCTCTAGCAACACAGACAGCACGCTGGCAGCTAATGGCGACACCGTAACGCTGTCCTTTACCGCATCAGAATCAATCGCAGACGTCGAAGTCGCAATCGCCAACGTTGCTGCAACCGTATCCGGAAGTGGCACCAGCTGGGACGCGACTAGGACACTGGACGGAACCGAGCCAGAGGGAGCATTATCATTTACAATAAACTTTGATGATCTGACAGGAAACTCAGGAGTGCAGGTCAGCGCCACAACTGACAGCAGCGCAGTCACCACCGACTTTACTGCACCAACACTCAACTCGGTTGTAATATTGTCTAGCAACACCAACAGCACGCTGGCAGCTAATGGCGACACCGTAACGCTGTCCTTTACCGCATCAGAATCAATCGCAGACGTCGAAGTCGCAATCGCCAACGTTGCTGCAACCGTATCCGGAAGTGGCACCAGCTGGGACGCGACTAGGACACTGGACGGAACCGAGCCAGAGGGAGCATTATCATTTACAATAAACTTTGATGATCTGACAGGAAACTCAGGAGTGCAGGTCAGCGCCACAACTGACAGCAGCGCAGTCACCACCGACTTTACTGTACCAACACTACAAAATGTCACAATATCCTCTAGCAACACAGACAGCACGCTGGCAGCTAATGGCGACACCGTAACGCTGTCCTTTACCGCATCAGAATCAATCGCAGACGTCGAAGTCGCAATCGCCAACGTTGCTGCAACCGTATCCGGAAGTGGCACCAGCTGGGACGCGACTAGGACACTGGACGGAACCGAGCCAGAGGGAGCATTATCATTTACAATAAACTTTGATGATCTGACAGGAAACTCAGGAGTGCAGGTCAGCGCCACAACTGACAGCAGCGCAGTCACCACCGACTTTACTGCACCAACACTCAACTCGGTTGTAATATTGTCTAGCAACACCAACAGCACGCTGGCAGCTAATGGCGACACCGTAACGCTGTCCTTTACCGCATCAGAATCAATCGCAGACGTCGAAGTCGCAATCGCCAACGTTGCTGCAACCGTATCCGGAAGTGGCACCAGCTGGGACGCGACTAGGACACTGGACGGAACCGAGCCAGAGGGAGCATTATCATTTACAATAAACTTTGATGATCTGACAGGAAACTCAGGAGTGCAGGTCAGCGCCACAACTGACAGCAGCGCAGTCACCACCGACTTTACTGCACCAACACTACAAAATGTCACAATATCCTCTAGCAACACCAACAGCACGCTGGCAGCTAATGGCGACACCGTAACGCTGTCCTTTACCGCATCAGAATCAATCGCAGACGTCGAAGTCGCAATCGCCAACGTTGCTGCAACCGTATCCGGAAGTGGCACCAGCTGGGACGCGACTAGGACACTGGACGGAACCGAGCCAGAGGGAGCATTATCATTTACAATAAACTTTGATGATCTGACAGGAAACTCAGGAGTGCAGGTCAGCGCCACAACTGACAGCAGCGCAGTCACCACCGACTTTACTGCACCAACACTCAACTCGGTTGTAATATTGTCTAGCAACACCAACAGCACGCTGGCAGCTAATGGCGACACCGTAACGCTGTCCTTTACCGCATCAGAATCAATCGCAGACGTCGAAGTCGCAATCGCCAACGTTGCTGCAACCGTATCCGGAAGTGGCACCAGCTGGGACGCGACTAGGACACTGGACGGAACCGAGCCAGAGGGAGCATTATCATTTACAATAAACTTTGATGATCTGACAGGAAACTCAGGAGTGCAGGTCAGCGCCACAACTGACAGCAGCGCAGTCACCACCGACTTTACTGCACCAACACTACAAAATGTCACAATATCCTCTAGCAACACAGACAGCACGCTGGCAGCTAATGGCGACACCGTAACGCTGTCCTTTACCGCATCAGAATCAATCGCAGACGTCGAAGTCGCAATCGCCAACGTTGCTGCAACCGTATCCGGAAGTGGCACCAGCTGGGACGCGACTAGGACACTGGACGGAACCGAGCCAGAGGGAGCATTATCATTTACAATAAACTTTGATGATCTGACAGGAAACTCAGGAGTGCAGGTCAGCGCCACAACTGACAGCAGCGCAGTCACCACCGACTTTACTGCACCAACACTCAACTCGGTTGTAATATTGTCTAGCAACACCAACAGCACGCTGGCAGCTAATGGCGACACCGTAACGCTGTCCTTTACCGCATCAGAATCAATCGCAGACGTCGAAGTCGCAATCGCCAACGTTGCTGCAACCGTATCCGGAAGTGGCACCAGCTGGGACGCGACTAGGACACTGGACGGAACCGAGCCAGAGGGAGCATTATCATTTACAATAAACTTTGATGATCTGACAGGAAACTCAGGAGTGCAGGTCAGCGCCACAACTGACAGCAGCGCAGTCACCACCGACTTTACTGTACCAACACTACAAAATGTCACAATATCCTCTAGCAACACCAACAGCACGCTGGCAGCTAATGGCGACACCGTAACGCTGTCCTTTACCGCATCAGAATCAATCGCAGACGTCGAAGTCGCAATCGCCAACGTTGCTGCAACCGTATCCGGAAGTGGCACCAGCTGGGACGCGACTAGGACACTGGACGGAACCGAGCCAGAGGGAGCATTATCATTTACAATAAACTTTGATGATCTGACAGGAAACTCAGGAGTGCAGGTCAGCGCCACAACTGACAGCAGCGCAGTCACCACCGACTTTACTGCACCAACACTCAACTCGGTTGTAATATTGTCTAGCAACACCAACAGCACGCTGGCAGCTAATGGCGACACCGTAACGCTGTCCTTTACCGCATCAGAATCAATCGCAGACGTCGAAGTCGCAATCGCCAACGTTGCTGCAACCGTATCCGGAAGTGGCACCAGCTGGGACGCGACTAGGACACTGGACGGAACCGAGCCAGAGGGAGCATTATCATTTACAATAAACTTTGATGATCTGACAGGAAACTCAGGAGTGCAGGTCAGCGCCACAACTGACAGCAGCGCAGTCACCACCGACTTTACTGTACCAACACTACAAAATGTCACAATATCCTCTAGCAACACCAACAGCACGCTGGCAGCTAATGGCGACACCGTAACGCTGTCCTTTACCGCATCAGAATCAATCGCAGACGTCGAAGTCGCAATCGCCAACGTTGCTGCAACCGTATCCGGAAGTGGCACCAGCTGGGACGCGACTAGGACACTGGACGGAACCGAGCCAGAGGGAGCATTATCATTTACAATAAACTTTGATGATCTGACAGGAAACTCAGGAGTGCAGGTCAGCGCCACAACTGACAGCAGCGCAGTCACCACCGACTTTACTGCACCAACACTCAACTCGGTTGTAATATTGTCTAGCAACACCAACAGCACGCTGGCAGCTAATGGCGACACCGTAACGCTGTCCTTTACCGCATCAGAATCAATCGCAGACGTCGAAGTCGCAATCGCCAACGTTGCTGCAACCGTATCCGGAAGTGGCACCAGCTGGGACGCGACTAGGACACTGGACGGAACCGAGCCAGAGGGAGCATTATCATTTACAATAAACTTTGATGATCTGACAGGAAACTCAGGAGTGCAGGTCAGCGCCACAACTGACAGCAGCGCAGTCACCACCGACTTTACTGCACCAACACTCAACTCGGTTGTAATATCCTCTAGCAACACCAACAGCACGCTGGCAGCTAATGGCGACACCGTAACGCTGTCCTTTACCGCATCAGAATCAATCGCAGACGTCGAAGTCGCAATCGCCAACGTTGCTGCAACCGTATCCGGAAGTGGCACCAGCTGGGACGCGACTAGGACACTGGACGGAACCGAGCCAGAGGGAGCATTATCATTTACAATAAACTTTGATGATCTGACAGGAAACTCAGGAGTGCAGGTCAGCGCCACAACTGACAGCAGCGCAGTCACCACCGACTTTACTGCACCAACACTCAACTCGGTTGTAATATTGTCTAGCAACACCAACAGCACGCTGGCAGCTAATGGCGACACCGTAACGCTGTCCTTTACCGCATCAGAATCAATCGCAGACGTCGAAGTCGCAATCGCCAACGTTGCTGCAACCGTATCCGGAAGTGGCACCAGCTGGGACGCGACTAGGACACTGGACGGAACCGAGCCAGAGGGAGCATTATCATTTACAATAAACTTTGATGATCTGACAGGAAACTCAGGAGTGCAGGTCAGCGCCACAACTGACAGCAGCGCAGTCACCACCGACTTTACTGCACCAACACTACAAAATGTCACAATATCCTCTAGCAACACCAACAGCACGCTGGCAGCTAATGGCGACACCGTAACGCTGTCCTTTACCGCATCAGAATCAATCGCAGACGTCGAAGTCGCAATCGCCAACGTTGCTGCAACCGTATCCGGAAGTGGCACCAGCTGGGACGCGACTAGGACACTGGACGGAACCGAGCCAGAGGGAGCATTATCATTTACAATAAACTTTGATGATCTGACAGGAAACTCAGGAGTGCAGGTCAGCGCCACAACTGACAGCAGCGTTGTGACTTCGACGTCTGCGATTGATTCTGATGCGGTAAAGGACAGCGTTACGGTGTCGCCATTAGCTGCCAGCGTGCTGTTGGTGTTGCTAGACAATATTACAACCGAGTTGAGTGTTGGTGCAGTAAAGTCGGTGGTGACTGCGCTGCTGTCAGTTGTGGCGCTGACCTGCACTCCTGAGTTTCCTGTCAGATCATCAAAGTTTATTGTAAATGATAATGCTCCCTCTGGCTCGGTTCCGTCCAGTGTCCTAGTCGCGTCCCAGCTGGTGCCACTTCCGGATACGGTTGCAGCAACGTTGGCGATTGTGACTTCGACGTCTGCGATTGATTCTGATGCGGTAAAGGACAGCGTTACGGTGTCGCCATTAGCTGCCAGCGTGCTGTTGGTGTTGCTAGACAATATTACAACCGAGTTGAGTGTTGGTGCAGTAAAGTCGGTGGTGACTGCGCTGCTGTCAGTTGTGGCGCTGACCTGCACTCCTGAGTTTCCTGTCAGATCATCAAAGTTTATTGTAAATGATAATGCTCCCTCTGGCTCGGTTCCGTCCAGTGTCCTAGTCGCGTCCCAGCTGGTGCCACTTCCGGATACGGTTGCAGCAACGTTGGCGATTGCGACTTCGACGTCTGCGATTGATTCTGATGCGGTAAAGGACAGCGTTACGGTGTCGCCATTAGCTGCCAGCGTGCTGTTGGTGTTGCTAGACAATATTACAACCGAGTTGAGTGTTGGTGCAGTAAAGTCGGTGGTGACTGCGCTGCTGTCAGTTGTGGCGCTGACCTGCACTCCTGAGTTTCCTGTCAGATCATCAAAGTTTATTGTAAATGATAATGCTCCCTCTGGCTCGGTTCCGTCCAGTGTCCTAGTCGCGTCCCAGCTGGTGCCACTTCCGGATACGGTTGCAGCAACGTTGGCGATTGTGACTTCGACGTCTGCGATTGATTCTGATGCGGTAAAGGACAGCGTTACGGTGTCGCCATTAGCTGCCAGCGTGCTGTTGGTGTTGCTAGACAATATTACAACCGAGTTGAGTGTTGGTGCAGTAAAGTCGGTGGTGACTGCGCTGCTGTCAGTTGTGGCGCTGACCTGCACTCCTGAGTTTCCTGTCAGATCATCAAAGTTTATTGTAAATGATAATGCTCCCTCTGGCTCGGTTCCGTCCAGTGTCCTAGTCGCGTCCCAGCTGGTGCCACTTCCGGATACGGTTGCAGCAACGTTGGCGATTGTGACTTCGACGTCTGCGATTGATTCTGATGCGGTAAAGGACAGCGTTACGGTGTCGCCATTAGCTGCCAGCGTGCTGTTGGTGTTGCTAGACAATATTACAACCGAGTTGAGTGTTGGTGCAGTAAAGTCGGTGGTGACTGCGCTGCTGTCAGTTGTGGCGCTGACCTGCACTCCTGAGTTTCCTGTCAGATCATCAAAGTTTATTGTAAATGATAATGCTCCCTCTGGCTCGGTTCCGTCCAGTGTCCTAGTCGCGTCCCAGCTGGTGCCACTTCCGGATACGGTTGCAGCAACGTTGGCGATTGTAACTTCGACGTCTGCGATTGATTCTGATGCGGTAAAGGACAGCGTTACGGTGTCGCCATTAGCTGCCAGCGTGCTGTCTGGTGTTGCTAGACAATATTACAACCGAGTTGAGTGTTGGTGCAGTAAAGTCGGTGGTGACTGCGCTGCTGTCAGTTGTGGCGCTGACCTGCACTCCTGAGTTTCCTGTCAGATCATCAAAGTTTATTGTAAATGATAATGCTCCCTCTGGCTCGGTTCCGTCCAGTGTCCTAGTCGCGTCCCAGCTGGTGCCACTTCCGGATACGGTTGCAGCAACGTTGGCGATTGTGACTTCGACGTCTGCGATTGATTCTGATGCGGTAAAGGACAGCGTTACGGTGTCGCCATTAGCTGCCAGCGTGCTGTTGGTGTTGCTAGACAATATTACAACCGAGTTGAGTGTTGGTGCAGTAAAGTCGGTGGTGACTGCGCTGCTGTCAGTTGTGGCGCTGACCTGCACTCCTGAGTTTCCTGTCAGATCATCAAAGTTTATTGTAAATGATAATGCTCCCTCTGGCTCGGTTCCGTCCAGTGTCCTAGTCGCGTCCCAGCTGGTGCCACTTCCGGATACGGTTGCAGCAACGTTGGCGATTGTGACTTCGACGTCTGCGATTGATTCTGATGCGGTAAAGGACAGCGTTACGGTGTCGCCATTAGCTGCCAGCGTGCTGTTGGTGTTGCTAGACAATATTACAACCGAGTTGAGTGTTGGTGCAGTAAAGTCGGTGGTGACTGCGCTGCTGTCAGTTGTGGCGCTGACCTGCACTCCTGAGTTTCCTGTCAGATCATCAAAGTTTATTGTAAATGATAATGCTCCCTCTGGCTCGGTTCCGTCCAGTGTCCTAGTCGCGTCCCAGCTGGTGCCACTTCCGGATACGGTTGCAGCAACGTTGGCGATTGTGACTTCGACGTCTGCGATTGATTCTGATGCGGTAAAGGACAGCGTTACGGTGTCGCCATTAGCTGCCAGCGTGCTGTTGGTGTTGCTAGACAATATTACAACCGAGTTGAGTGTTGGTGCAGTAAAGTCGGTGGTGACTGCGCTGCTGTCAGTTGTGGCGCTGACCTGCACTCCTGAGTTTCCTGTCAGATCATCAAAGTTTATTGTAAATGATAATGCTCCCTCTGGCTCGGTTCCGTCCAGTGTCCTAGTCGCGTCCCAGCTGGTGCCACTTCCGGATACGGTTGCAGCAACGTTGGCGATTGTGACTTCGACGTCTGCGATTGATTCTGATGCGGTAAAGGACAGCGTTACGGTGTCGCCATTAGCTGCCAGCGTGCTGTTGGTGTTGCTAGACAATATTACAACCGAGTTGAGTGTTGGTGCAGTAAAGTCGGTGGTGACTGCGCTGCTGTCAGTTGTGGCGCTGACCTGCACTCCTGAGTTTCCTGTCAGATCATCAAAGTTTATTGTAAATGATAATGCTCCCTCTGGCTCGGTTCCGTCCAGTGTCCTAGTCGCGTCCCAGCTGGTGCCACTTCCGGATACGGTTGCAGCAACGTTGGCGATTGTGACTTCGACGTCTGCGATTGATTCTGATGCGGTAAAGGACAGCGTTACGGTGTCGCCATTAGCTGCCAGCGTGCTGTTGGTGTTGCTAGACAATATTACAACCGAGTTGAGTGTTGGTGCAGTAAAGTCGGTGGTGACTGCGCTGCTGTCAGTTGTGGCGCTGACCTGCACTCCTGAGTTTCCTGTCAGATCATCAAAGTTTATTGTAAATGATAATGCTCCCTCTGGCTCGGTTCCGTCCAGTGTCCTAGTCGCGTCCCAGCTGGTGCCACTTCCGGATACGGTTGCAGCAACGTTGGCGATTGTGACTTCGACGTCTGCGATTGATTCTGATGCGGTAAAGGACAGCGTTACGGTGTCGCCATTAGCTGCCAGCGTGCTGTTGGTGTTGCTAGACAATATTACAACCGAGTTGAGTGTTGGTGCAGTAAAGTCGGTGGTGACTGCGCTGCTGTCAGTTGTGGCGCTGACCTGCACTCCTGAGTTTCCTGTCAGATCATCAAAGTTTATTGTAAATGATAATGCTCCCTCTGGCTCGGTTCCGTCCAGTGTCCTAGTCGCGTCCCAGCTGGTGCCACTTCCGGATACGGTTGCAGCAACGTTGGCGATTGCGACTTCGACGTCTGCGATTGATTCTGATGCGGTAAAGGACAGCGTTACGGTGTCGCCATTAGCTGCCAGCGTGCTGTTGGTGTTGCTAGACAATATTACAACCGAGTTGAGTGTTGGTGCAGTAAAGTCGGTGGTGACTGCGCTGCTGTCAGTTGTGGCGCTGACCTGCACTCCTGAGTTTCCTGTCAGATCATCAAAGTTTATTGTAAATGATAATGCTCCCTCTGGCTCGGTTCCGTCCAGTGTCCTAGTCGCGTCCCAGCTGGTGCCACTTCCGGATACGGTTGCAGCAACGTTGGCGATTGCGACTTCGACGTCTGCGATTGATTCTGATGCGGTAAAGGACAGCGTTACGGTGTCGCCATTAGCTGCCAGCGTGCTGTTGGTGTTGCTAGACAATATTACAACCGAGTTGAGTGTTGGTGCAGTAAAGTCGGTGGTGACTGCGCTGCTGTCAGTTGTGGCGCTGACCTGCACTCCTGAGTTTCCTGTCAGATCATCAAAGTTTATTGTAAATGATAATGCTCCCTCTGGCTCGGTTCCGTCCAGTGTCCTAGTCGCGTCCCAGCTGGTGCCACTTCCGGATACGGTTGCAGCAACGTTGGCGATTGTGACTTCGACGTCTGCGATTGATTCTGATGCGGTAAAGGACAGCGTTACGGTGTCGCCATTAGCTGCCAGCGTGCTGTTGGTGTTGCTAGACAATATTACAACCGAGTTGAGTGTTGGTGCAGTAAAGTCGGTGGTGACTGCGCTGCTGTCAGTTGTGGCGCTGACCTGCACTCCTGAGTTTCCTGTCAGATCATCAAAGTTTATTGTAAATGATAATGCTCCCTCTGGCTCGGTTCCGTCCAGTGTCCTAGTCGCGTCCCAGCTGGTGCCACTTCCGGATACGGTTGCAGCAACGTTGGCGATTGCGACTTCGACGTCTGCGATTGATTCTGATGCGGTAAAGGACAGCGTTACGGTGTCGCCATTAGCTGCCAGCGTGCTGTTGGTGTTGCTAGACAATATTACAACCGAGTTGAGTGTTGGTGCAGTAAAGTCGGTGGTGACTGCGCTGCTGTCAGTTGTGGCGCTGACCTGCACTCCTGAGTTTCCTGTCAGATCATCAAAGTTTATTGTAAATGATAATGCTCCCTCTGGCTCGGTTCCGTCCAGTGTCCTAGTCGCGTCCCAGCTGGTGCCACTTCCGGATACGGTTGCAGCAACGTTGGCGATTGCGACTTCGACGTCTGCGATTGATTCTGATGCGGTAAAGGACAGCGTTACGGTGTCGCCATTAGCTGCCAGCGTGCTGTTGGTGTTGCTAGACAATATTACAACCGAGTTGAGTGTTGGTGCAGTAAAGTCGGTGGTGACTGCGCTGCTGTCAGTTGTGGCGCTGACCTGCACTCCTGAGTTTCCTGTCAGATCATCAAAGTTTATTGTAAATGATAATGCTCCCTCTGGCTCGGTTCCGTCCAGTGTCCTAGTCGCGTCCCAGCTGGTGCCACTTCCGGATACGGTTGCAGCAACGTTGGCGATTGCGACTTCGACGTCTGCGATTGATTCTGATGCGGTAAAGGACAGCGTTACGGTGTCGCCATTAGCTGCCAGCGTGCTGTTGGTGTTGCTAGACAATATTACAACCGAGTTGAGTGTTGGTGCAGTAAAGTCGGTGGTGACTGCGCTGCTGTCAGTTGTGGCGCTGACCTGCACTCCTGAGTTTCCTGTCAGATCATCAAAGTTTATTGTAAATGATAATGCTCCCTCTGGCTCGGTTCCGTCCAGTGTCCTAGTCGCGTCCCAGCTGGTGCCACTTCCGGATACGGTTGCAGCAACGTTGGCGATTGTGACTTCGACGTCTGCGATTGATTCTGATGCGGTAAAGGACAGCGTTACGGTGTCGCCATTAGCTGCCAGCGTGCTGTTGGTGTTGCTAGACAATATTACAACCGAGTTGAGTGTTGGTGCAGTAAAGTCGGTGGTGACTGCGCTGCTGTCAGTTGTGGCGCTGACCTGCACTCCTGAGTTTCCTGTCAGATCATCAAAGTTTATTGTAAATGATAATGCTCCCTCTGGCTCGGTTCCGTCCAGTGTCCTAGTCGCGTCCCAGCTGGTGCCACTTCCGGATACGGTTGCAGCAACGTTGGCGATTGTGACTTCGACGTCTGCGATTGATTCTGATGCGGTAAAGGACAGCGTTACGGTGTCGCCATTAGCTGCCAGCGTGCTGTTGGTGTTGCTAGACAATATTACAACCGAGTTGAGTGTTGGTGCAGTAAAGTCGGTGGTGACTGCGCTGCTGTCAGTTGTGGCGCTGACCTGCACTCCTGAGTTTCCTGTCAGATCATCAAAGTTTATTGTAAATGATAATGCTCCCTCTGGCTCGGTTCCGTCCAGTGTCCTAGTCGCGTCCCAGCTGGTGCCACTTCCGGATACGGTTGCAGCAACGTTGGCGATTGCGACTTCGACGTCTGCGATTGATTCTGATGCGGTAAAGGACAGCGTTACGGTGTCGCCATTAGCTGCCAGCGTGCTGTTGGTGTTGCTAGACAATATTACAACCGAGTTGAGTGTTGGTGCAGTAAAGTCGGTGGTGACTGCGCTGCTGTCAGTTGTGGCGCTGACCTGCACTCCTGAGTTTCCTGTCAGATCATCAAAGTTTATTGTAAATGATAATGCTCCCTCTGGCTCGGTTCCGTCCAGTGTCCTAGTCGCGTCCCAGCTGGTGCCACTTCCGGATACGGTTGCAGCAACGTTGGCGATTGCGACTTCGACGTCTGCGATTGATTCTGATGCGGTAAAGGACAGCGTTACGGTGTCGCCATTAGCTGCCAGCGTGCTGTTGGTGTTGCTAGACAATATTACAACCGAGTTGAGTGTTGGTGCAGTAAAGTCGGTGGTGACTGCGCTGCTGTCAGTTGTGGCGCTGACCTGCACTCCTGAGTTTCCTGTCAGATCATCAAAGTTTATTGTAAATGATAATGCTCCCTCTGGCTCGGTTCCGTCCAGTGTCCTAGTCGCGTCCCAGCTGGTGCCACTTCCGGATACGGTTGCAGCAACGTTGGCGATTGCGACTTCGACGTCTGCGATTGATTCTGATGCGGTAAAGGACAGCGTTACGGTGTCGCCAGTGCAGGTCAGCGCCACAACTGACAGCAGCGCAGTCACCACCGACTTTACTGCACCAACACTCAACTCGGTTGTAATATTGTCTAGCAACACCAACAGCACGCTGGCAGCTAATGGCGACACCGTAACGCTGTCCTTTACCGCATCAGAATCAATCGCAGACGTCGAAGTCACAATCGCCAACGTTGCTGCAACCGTATCCGGAAGTGGCACCAGCTGGGACGCGACTAGGACACTGGACGGAACCGAGCCAGAGGGAGCATTATCATTTACAATAAACTTTGATGATCTGACAGGAAACTCAGGAGTGCAGGTCAGCGCCACAACTGACAGCAGCGCAGTCACCACCGACTTTACTGCACCAACACTCAACTCGGTTGTAATATTGTCTAGCAACACCAACAGCACGCTGGCAGCTAATGGCGACACCGTAACGCTGTCCTTTACCGCATCAGAATCAATCGCAGACGTCGAAGTCGCAATCGCCAACGTTGCTGCAACCGTATCCGGAAGTGGCACCAGCTGGGACGCGACTAGGACACTGGACGGAACCGAGCCAGAGGGAGCATTATCATTTACAATAAACTTTGATGATCTGACAGGAAACTCAGGAGTGCAGGTCAGCGCCACAACTGACAGCAGCGCAGTCACCACCGACTTTACTGCACCAACACTCAACTCGGTTGTAATATTGTCTAGCAACACCAACAGCACGCTGGCAGCTAATGGCGACACCGTAACGCTGTCCTTTACCGCATCAGAATCAATCGCAGACGTCGAAGTCACAATCGCCAACGTTGCTGCAACCGTATCCGGAAGTGGCACCAGCTGGGACGCGACTAGGACACTGGACGGAACCGAGCCAGAGGGAGCATTATCATTTACAATAAACTTTGATGATCTGACAGGAAACTCAGGAGTGCAGGTCAGCGCCACAACTGACAGCAGCGCAGTCACCACCGACTTTACTGCACCAACACTCAACTCGGTTGTAATATTGTCTAGCAACACCAACAGCACGCTGGCAGCTAATGGCGACACCGTAACGCTGTCCTTTACCGCATCAGAATCAATCGCAGACGTCGAAGTCACAATCGCCAACGTTGCTGCAACCGTATCCGGAAGTGGCACCAGCTGGGACGCGACTAGGACACTGGACGGAACCGAGCCAGAGGGAGCATTATCATTTACAATAAACTTTGATGATCTGACAGGAAACTCAGGAGTGCAGGTCAGCGCCACAACTGACAGCAGCGCAGTCACCACCGACTTTACTGCACCAACACTCAACTCGGTTGTAATATTGTCTAGCAACACCAACAGCACGCTGGCAGCTAATGGCGACACCGTAACGCTGTCCTTTACCGCATCAGAATCAATCGCAGACGTCGAAGTCACAATCGCCAACGTTGCTGCAACCGTGAGTGTTGGTGCAGTAAAGTCGGTGGTGACTGCGCTGCTGTCAGTTGTGGCGCTGACCTGCACTCCTGAGTTTCCTGTCAGATCATCAAAGTTTATTGTAAATGATAATGCTCCCTCTGGCTCGGTTCCGTCCAGTGTCCTAGTCGCGTCCCAGCTGGTGCCACTTCCGGATACGGTTGCAGCAACGTTGGCGATTGCGACTTCGACGTCTGCGATTGATTCTGATGCGGTAAAGGACAGCGTTACGGTGTCGCCATTAGCTGCCAGCGTGCTGTTGGTGTTGCTAGACAATATTACAACCGAGTTGAGTGTTGGTGCAGTAAAGTCGGTGGTGACTGCGCTGCTGTCAGTTGTGGCGCTGACCTGCACTCCTGAGTTTCCTGTCAGATCATCAAAGTTTATTGTAAATGATAATGCTCCCTCTGGCTCGGTTCCGTCCAGTGTCCTAGTCGCGTCCCAGCTGGTGCCACTTCCGGATACGGTTGCAGCAACGTTGGCGATTGCGACTTCGACGTCTGCGATTGATTCTGATGCGGTAAAGGACAGCGTTACGGTGTCGCCATTAGCTGCCAGCGTGCTGTTGGTGTTGCTAGACAATATTACAACCGAGTTGAGTGTTGGTGCAGTAAAGTCGGTGGTGACTGCGCTGCTGTCAGTTGTGGCGCTGACCTGCACTCCTGAGTTTCCTGTCAGATCATCAAAGTTTATTGTAAATGATAATGCTCCCTCTGGCTCGGTTCCGTCCAGTGTCCTAGTCGCGTCCCAGCTGGTGCCACTTCCGGATACGGTTGCAGCAACGTTGGCGATTGCGACTTCGACGTCTGCGATTGATTCTGATGCGGTAAAGGACAGCGTTACGGTGTCGCCATTAGCTGCCAGCGTGCTGTTGGTGTTGCTAGACAATATTACAACCGAGTTGAGTGTTGGTGCAGTAAAGTCGGTGGTGACTGCGCTGCTGTCAGTTGTGGCGCTGACCTGCACTCCTGAGTTTCCTGTCAGATCATCAAAGTTTATTGTAAATGATAATGCTCCCTCTGGCTCGGTTCCGTCCAGTGTCCTAGTCGCGTCCCAGCTGGTGCCACTTCCGGATACGGTTGCAGCAACGTTGGCGATTGCGACTTCGACGTCTGCGATTGATTCTGATGCGGTAAAGGACAGCGTTACGGTGTCGCCATTAGCTGCCAGCGTGCTGTTGGTGTTGCTAGACAATATTACAACCGAGTTGAGTGTTGGTGCAGTAAAGTCGGTGGTGACTGCGCTGCTGTCAGTTGTGGCGCTGACCTGCACTCCTGAGTTTCCTGTCAGATCATCAAAGTTTATTGTAAATGATAATGCTCCCTCTGGCTCGGTTCCGTCCAGTGTCCTAGTCGCGTCCCAGCTGGTGCCACTTCCGGATACGGTTGCAGCAACGTTGGCGATTGCGACTTCGACGTCTGCGATTGATTCTGATGCGGTAAAGGACAGCGTTACGGTGTCGCCATTAGCTGCCAGCGTGCTGTTGGTGTTGCTAGACAATATTACAACCGAGTTGAGTGTTGGTGCAGTAAAGTCGGTGGTGACTGCGCTGCTGTCAGTTGTGGCGCTGACCTGCACTCCTGAGTTTCCTGTCAGATCATCAAAGTTTATTGTAAATGATAATGCTCCCTCTGGCTCGGTTCCGTCCAGTGTCCTAGTCGCGTCCCAGCTGGTGCCACTTCCGGATACGGTTGCAGCAACGTTGGCGATTGCGACTTCGACGTCTGCGATTGATTCTGATGCGGTAAAGGACAGCGTTACGGTGTCGCCATTAGCTGCCAGCGTGCTGTTGGTGTTGCTAGACAATATTACAACCGAGTTGAGTGTTGGTGCAGTAAAGTCGGTGGTGACTGCGCTGCTGTCAGTTGTGGCGCTGACCTGCACTCCTGAGTTTCCTGTCAGATCATCAAAGTTTATTGTAAATGATAATGCTCCCTCTGGCTCGGTTCCGTCCAGTGTCCTAGTCGCGTCCCAGCTGGTGCCACTTCCGGATACGGTTGCAGCAACGTTGGCGATTGCGACTTCGACGTCTGCGATTGATTCTGATGCGGTAAAGGACAGCGTTACGGTGTCGCCATTAGCTGCCAGCGTGCTGTTGGTGTTGCTAGACAATATTACAACCGAGTTGAGTGTTGGTGCAGTAAAGTCGGTGGTGACTGCGCTGCTGTCAGTTGTGGCGCTGACCTGCACTCCTGAGTTTCCTGTCAGATCATCAAAGTTTATTGTAAATGATAATGCTCCCTCTGGCTCGGTTCCGTCCAGTGTCCTAGTCGCGTCCCAGCTGGTGCCACTTCCGGATACGGTTGCAGCAACGTTGGCGATTGCGACTTCGACGTCTGCGATTGATTCTGATGCGGTAAAGGACAGCGTTACGGTGTCGCCATTAGCTGCCAGCGTGCTGTTGGTGTTGCTAGAGGATATTGTGACATTTTGTAGTGTTGGTGCAGTAAAGTCGGTGGTGACTGCGCTGCTGTCAGTTGTGGCGCTGACCTGCACTCCTGAGTTTCCTGTCAGATCATCAAAGTTTATTGTAAATGATAATGCTCCCTCTGGCTCGGTTCCGTCCAGTGTCCTAGTCGCGTCCCAGCTGGTGCCACTTCCGGATACGGTTGCAGCAACGTTGGCGATTGCGACTTCGACGTCTGCGATTGATTCTGATGCGGTAAAGGACAGCGTTACGGTGTCGCCATTAGCTGCCAGCGTGCTGTTGGTGTTGCTAGACAATATTACAACCGAGTTGAGTGTTGGTGCAGTAAAGTCGGTGGTGACTGCGCTGCTGTCAGTTGTGGCGCTGACCTGCACTCCTGAGTTTCCTGTCAGATCATCAAAGTTTATTGTAAATGATAATGCTCCCTCTGGCTCGGTTCCGTCCAGTGTCCTAGTCGCGTCCCAGCTGGTGCCACTTCCGGATACGGTTGCAGCAACGTTGGCGATTGCGACTTCGACGTCTGCGATTGATTCTGATGCGGTAAAGGACAGCGTTACGCTGGCGACTCAACTCGGTTGTAATATTGTCTAGCAACACCAACAGCACGCTGGCAGCTAATGGCGACCGTAACGCTGTCCTTTACCGCATCAGAATCAATCGCAGACGTCGAAGTCACAATCGCCAACGTTGCTGCAACCGTATCCGGAAGTGGCACCAGCTGGGACGCGACTAGGACACTGGACGGAACCGAGCCAGAGGGAGCATTATCATTTACAATAAACTTTGATGATCTGACAGGAAACTCAGGAGTGCAGGTCAGCGCCACAACTGACAGCAGCGCAGTCACCACCGACTTTACTGCACCAACACTCAACTCGGTTGTAATATTGTCTAGCAACACCAACAGCACGCTGGCAGCTAATGGCGACACCGTAACGCTGTCCTTTACCGCATCAGAATCAATCGCAGACGTCGAAGTCGCAATCGCCAACGTTGCTGCAACCGTATCCGGAAGTGGCACCAGCTGGGACGCGACTAGGACACTGGACGGAACCGAGCCAGAGGGAGCATTATCATTTACAATAAACTTTGATGATCTGACAGGAAACTCAGGAGTGCAGGTCAGCGCCACAACTGACAGCAGCGCAGTCACCACCGACTTTACTGCACCAACACTACAAAATGTCACAATATCCTCTAGCAACACCAACAGCACGCTGGCAGCTAATGGCGACACCGTAACGCTGTCCTTTACCGCATCAGAATCAATCGCAGACGTCGAAGTCACAATCGCCAACGTTGCTGCAACCGTATCCGGAAGTGGCACCAGCTGGGACGCGACTAGGACACTGGACGGAACCGAGCCAGAGGGAGCATTATCATTTACAATAAACTTTGATGATCTGACAGGAAACTCAGGAGTGCAGGTCAGCGCCACAACTGACAGCAGCGCAGTCACCACCGACTTTACTGTACCAACACTACAAAATGTCACAATATCCTCTAATAACGCAGACAGCACGCTGGCAGCTAATGGCGACACCGTAACGCTGTCCTTTACCGCATCAGAATCAATCGCAGACGTCGAAGTCACAATCGCCAACGTTGCTGCAACCGTATCCGGAAGTGGCACCAGCTGGGACGCGACTAGGACACTGGACGGAACCGAGCCAGAGGGAGCATTATCATTTACAATAAACTTTGATGATCCGGCAGGAAACTCAGGAGTGCAGGTCAGCGCCACAACTGACAGCAGCGCAGTCACCGCCGACTTTACTGTACCAACACTACAAAATGTCACAATATCCTCTAATAACGCAGACAGCACGCTGGCAGCTAATGGCGACACCGTAACGCTGTCCTTTACCGCATCAGAATCAATCGCAGACGTCGAAGTCGCAATCGCCAACGTTGCTGCAACCGTATCCGGAAGTGGCACCAGCTGGGACGCGACTAGGACACTGGACGGAACCGAGCCAGAGGGAGCATTATCATTTACAATAAACTTTGATGATCTGACAGGAAACTCAGGAGTGCAGGTCAGCGCCACAACTGACAGCAGCGCAGTCACCACCGACTTTACTGCACCAACACTCAACTCGGTTGTAATATTGTCTAGCAACACAGACAGCACGCTGGCAGCTAATGGCGACACCGTAACGCTGTCCTTTACCGCATCAGAATCAATCGCAGACGTCGAAGTCACAATCGCCAACGTTGCTGCAACCGTATCCGGAAGTGGCACCAGCTGGGACGCGACTAGGACACTGGACGGAACCGAGCCAGAGGGAGCATTATCATTTACAATAAACTTTGATGATCCGGCAGGAAACTCAGGAGTGCAGGTCAGCGCCACAACTGACAGCAGCGCAGTCACCACCGACTTTACTGTACCAACACTACAAAATGTCACAATATCCTCTAATAACGCAGACAGCACGCTGGCAGCTAATGGCGACACCGTAACGCTGTCCTTTACCGCATCAGAATCAATCGCAGACGTCGAAGTCGCAATCGCCAACGTTGCTGCAACCGTATCCGGAAGTGGCACCAGCTGGGACGCGACTAGGACACTGGACGGAACCGAGCCAGAGGGAGCATTATCATTTACAATAAACTTTGATGATCTGACAGGAAACTCAGGAGTGCAGGTCAGCGCCACAACTGACAGCAGCGCAGTCACCACCGACTTTACTGCACCAACACTCAACTCGGTTGTAATATTGTCTAGCAACACAGACAGCACGCTGGCAGCTAATGGCGACACCGTAACGCTGTCCTTTACCGCATCAGAATCAATCGCAGACGTCGAAGTTACAATCGCCAACGTTGCTGCAACCGTATCCGGAAGTGGCACCAGCTGGGACGCGACTAGGACACTGGACGGAACCGAGCCAGAGGGAGCATTATCATTTACAATAAACTTTGATGATCTGACAGGAAACTCAGGAGTGCAGGTCAGCGCCACAACTGACAGCAGCGCAGTCACCACCGACTTTACTGTACCAACACTACAAAATGTCACAATATCCTCTAATAACGCAGACAGCACGCTGGCAGCTAATGGCGACACCGTAACGCTGTCCTTTACCGCATCAGAATCAATCGCAGACGTCGAAGTCGCAATCGCCAACGTTGCTGCAACCGTATCCGGAAGTGGCACCAGCTGGGACGCGACTAGGACACTGGACGGAACCGAGCCAGAGGGAGCATTATCATTTACAATAAACTTTGATGATCCGGCAGGAAACTCAGGAGTGCAGGTCAGCGCCACAACTGACAGCAGCGCAGTCACCGCCGACTTTACTGTACCAACACTACAAAATGTCACAATATCCTCTAATAACGCAGACAGCACGCTGGCAGCTAATGGCGACACCGTAACGCTGTCCTTTACCGCATCAGAATCAATCGCAGACGTCGAAGTCGCAATCGCCAACGTTGCTGCAACCGTATCCGGAAGTGGCACCAGCTGGGACGCGACTAGGACACTGGACGGAACCGAGCCAGAGGGAGCATTATCATTTACAATAAACTTTGATGATCTGACAGGAAACTCAGGAGTGCAGGTCAGCGCCACAACTGACAGCAGCGCAGTCACCACCGACTTTACTGCACCAACACTCAACTCGGTTGTAATATTGTCTAGCAACACCAACAGCACGCTGGCAGCTAATGGCGACACCGTAACGCTGTCCTTTACCGCATCAGAATCAATCGCAGACGTCGAAGTCGCAATCGCCAACGTTGCTGCAACCGTATCCGGAAGTGGCACCAGCTGGGACGCGACTAGGACACTGGACGGAACCGAGCCAGAGGGAGCATTATCATTTACAATAAACTTTGATGATCTGACAGGAAACTCAGGAGTGCAGGTCAGCGCCACAACTGACAGCAGCGCAGTCACCGCCGACTTTACTGTACCAACACTACAAAATGTCACAATATCCTCTAATAACGCAGACAGCACGCTGGCAGCTAATGGCGACACCGTAACGCTGTCCTTTACCGCATCAGAATCAATCGCAGACGTCGAAGTCGCAATCGCCAACGTTGCTGCAACCGTATCCGGAAGTGGCACCAGCTGGGACGCGACTAGGACACTGGACGGAACCGAGCCAGAGGGAGCATTATCATTTACAATAAACTTTGATGATCTGACAGGAAACTCAGGAGTGCAGGTCAGCGCCACAACTGACAGCAGCGCAGTCACCACCGACTTTACTGTACCAACACTACAAAATGTCACAATATCCTCTAGCAACACAGACAGCACGCTGGCAGCTAATGGCGACACCGTAACGCTGTCCTTTACCGCATCAGAATCAATCGCAGACGTCGAAGTCGCAATCGCTAACGTTGCTGCAACCGTATCCGGAAGTGGCACCAGCTGGGACGCGACTAGGACACTGGACGGAACCGAGCCAGAGGGAGCATTATCATTTACAATAAACTTTGATGATCTGACAGGAAACTCAGGAGTGCAGGTCAGCGCCACAACTGACAGCAGCGCAGTCACCACCGACTTTACTGCACCAACACTCAACTCGGTTGTAATATTGTCTAGCAACACAGACAGCACGCTGGCAGCTAATGGCGACACCGTAACGCTGTCCTTTACCGCATCAGAATCAATCGCAGACGTCGAAGTCACAATCGCCAACGTTGCTGCAACCGTATCCGGAAGTGGCACCAGCTGGGACGCGACTAGGACACTGGACGGAACCGAGCCAGAGGGAGCATTATCATTTACAATAAACTTTGATGATCTGACAGGAAACTCAGGAGTGCAGGTCAGCGCCACAACTGACAGCAGCGCAGTCACCGCCGACTTTACTGTACCAACACTACAAAATGTCACAATATCCTCTAATAACGCAGACAGCACGCTGGCAGCTAATGGCGACACCGTAACGCTGTCCTTTACCGCATCAGAATCAATCGCAGACGTCGAAGTTACAATCGCCAACGTTGCTGCAACCGTATCCGGAAGTGGCACCAGCTGGGACGCGACTAGGACACTGGACGGAACCGAGCCAGAGGGAGCATTATCATTTACAATAAACTTTGATGATCTGACAGGAAACTCAGGAGTGCAGGTCAGCGCCACAACTGACAGCAGCGCAGTCACCGCCGACTTTACTGTACCAACACTACAAAATGTCACAATATCCTCTAATAACGCAGACAGCACGCTGGCAGCTAATGGCGACACCGTAACGCTGTCCTTTACCGCATCAGAATCAATCGCAGACGTCGAAGTCGCAATCGCTAACGTTGCTGCAACCGTATCCGGAAGTGGCACCAGCTGGGACGCGACTAGGACACTGGACGGAACCGAGCCAGAGGGAGCATTATCATTTACAATAAACTTTGATGATCTGACAGGAAACTCAGGAGTGCAGGTCAGCGCCACAACTGACAGCAGCGCAGTCACCACCGACTTTACTGTACCAACACTCAACTCGGTTGTAATATTGTCTAGCAACACAGACAGCACGCTGGCAGCTAATGGCGACACCGTAACGCTGTCCTTTACCGCATCAGAATCAATCGCAGACGTCGAAGTTACAATCGCCAACGTTGCTGCAACCGTATCCGGAAGTGGCACCAGCTGGGACGCGACTAGGACACTGGACGGAACCGAGCCAGAGGGAGCATTATCATTTACAATAAACTTTGATGATCTGACAGGAAACTCAGGAGTGCAGGTCAGCGCCACAACTGACAGCAGCGCAGTCACCACCGACTTTACTGTACCAACACTACAAAATGTCACAATATCCTCTAATAACGCAGACAGCACGCTGGCAGCTAATGGCGACACCGTAACGCTGTCCTTTACCGCATCAGAATCAATCGCAGACGTCGAAGTTACAATCGCCAACGTTGCTGCAACCGTATCCGGAAGTGGCACCAGCTGGGACGCGACTAGGACACTGGACGGAACCGAGCCAGAGGGAGCATTATCATTTACAATAAACTTTGATGATCTGACAGGAAACTCAGGAGTGCAGGTCAGCGCCACAACTGACAGCAGCGCAGTCACCACCGACTTTACTGTACCAACACTCAACTCGGTTGTAATATTGTCTAGCAACACAGACAGCACGCTGGCAGCTAGTGGCGACACCGTAACGCTGTCCTTTACCGCATCAAAATCAATCACAGACGTCGAAGTCACAATCGGCAACGTTGCTGCAACCGTATCCGGAAGTGGCACCAGCTGGGACGCGACTAGGACACTGGACGGAACCGAGCCACAGGGAGCATTATCATTTACAATAAACTTTGATGATCTGGCAGGAAACCCAGGAGTGCAGGTCAGCGCCACAACTGACAGCAGCGCAGTCACCACCGACTTTACTGTACCAACACTACAAAATGTCACAATATCCTCTAATAACGCAGACAGCACGCTGGCAGCTAGTGGCGACACCGTAACGCTGTCCTTTACCGCATCAAAATCAATCACAGACGTCGAAGTCACAATCGGCAACGTTGCTGCAACCGTATCCGGAAGTGGCACCAGCTGGGACGCGACTAGGACACTGGACGGAACCGAGCCACAGGGAGCATTATCATTTACAATAAACTTTGATGATCTGGCAGGAAACCCAGGAGTGCAGGTCAGCGCCACAACTGACAGCAGCGCAGTCACCACCGACTTTACGGCACCAACACCTGTAATTACCACCACCGCAGCAGACCCAACCAACCTTGAGTCAATTCCATTTACAGTAGACTTTGGCGAGAGCATGACATCTGGCGAGTTTACAGCAGCTGAGATAATGCTCTCAAGCGGCAACGTCATCGACTTTACTCCAGACTCGGCCAACCAGCTATTCACATTTAACGTTACCAGCGCAGATGATGGCGAGGATCTCACAGTAGACGTTGCAGCCAGTGTGGCAACAGACCTTGCAGGCAACAACAACACAGCAGCAGACCAGCTCTCAATAACAGTGGACACTACAGCACCAACACCTGCAATTGCCACCACCGCAGCAGACCCAACCAACCTTGAGTCAATTCCATTTACAGTAGACTTTGGCGAGAACATGACATCTGGCGAGTTTGCAGCAGCTGAGATAACGCTCTCAAGCGGTACAGTAACCGGATTTGCAACCTCAGACGATCAGGAATTTGCATTTAACGTCATTGAGGCAGATGAGGGTGTGCTGACAGTAGACGTTCCAGCCAGTGTGGCAACAAACCTTGCAGGCAACAGCAACGCGGCAGCAGTCCAGCTCTCAATAACAGTGGACACTACAGCACCAACACCTGTAATTGCCACCACCGCAGCAGACCCAACCAACCTTGAGTCAATTCCATTTACAGTAAACTTTGGCGAGAGCATGACATCTGACGAGTTTACAGCAGCTGAGATAATGCTCTCAAGCGGCAACGTCATCGACTTTACTCCAGACTCGGCCAACCAGCTATTCACATTTAACGTTACCAGCGCAGATGATGGCGAGGATCTCACAGTAGACGTTCCAGCCAGTGTGGCAACAGACCTTGCAGGCAACAGCAACGCGGCAGCAGACCAGCTCTCAATAGCCGTATATGACACTACAGCGCCAAAAACCCCATTAAAAACCCTAAATGCTCTTGTATCCTTGGAGAGCTTTACCAAAGTTTCATCTTCTCCAACTTCTGAAGGCACACAACGTGCTGTATCACCACGCAATGACAATATTCCCTTTTTATCTATTGAAATTTCAAACGTAGATTCATTTGATATAACTCGCGTAAACAGTGCGCCTGCATTGGCAATAGAAAAATATAACGCCACACGAGAAAACGCCACACTTTACGTATCTGCAGGCATACCAGCAGAAATAGTTGATGCCTTTGATATCGAACCAAAAAATAATATTGGTTGCCCATGTGTTATAGAATTGACATATGGCACGCTTGAAGGAGGCATTGAACATGAAGATTTGGTTATATTCCACTTTATTGATGGCAAATGGACTCTACTAGATACAAAATATCCCTCACCATCCACGATTTCTGCCAATATTGGCGAGTTTAGTCCGTTTGCCGTTGTTGTAGTATTAACTGAACAGGAACCCGCAGAAGAGCCACCACAAAAGACTGTATCTAAGTCCGGCGGCGGCGGCGGCGGCGGCGGCGGCGGCGGCGGCAACACTGGCGTCAGTGTATCTGGTGATGACAGTAAACTATTAGATGACGTCAAACTCTACAGCGTCAGCTGGGACTGTGTGAATGGTCTTGTGAGAATTGTTGCAGGCCCAGACGCTTCAGGCCTGCATGCCACTGTTAGAACTACTGCCTACGGCTTAACAGGGGCAACACATGCATCTGATGAAATGCTTGAGGGCCGCAAGGTCTTTACATCCAGCATCCAACCGAATGAATCGTATCTTGGAGTGCAGCTGACAGACATCTCAGGCCGCACACTTCAAATCCGCAGCGAATCCATAACCATTACCGAGTGCATCGGAGAAAAGACCTTTGATGTGTATCAGCCCGAATCTACATCGGCAATAATAGAAGAGGCAGCTGCAAAGGCAAGAGAGGATACTATTACAGGGCAGAGAACTATCTTTGACTCCCCGCTACATCAGCTCAAAATAGGCATTCCAGCAGACCAGGTCCAGTGCAATGAGGGACTGGTGCTGGTTCTAAAACCAAGCATGGAAGAATCTGCATGCGTCACAGAGTCAACTGCACCTAAACTGGTCCTGCGCGGATGGCACGATGTGAGCTAACCGTACACCATATTTTCATCTTGGAGCTTGGTTTTGTTCAGTATTATCCAATCACCGATAGCCAGGCTATGACTGCAGAACTAGATGAGGCACTTCAAAATATGGTAATTGCTAATTCATATCAACTACAAAGAGAATCTATATTGAGTAGCGCTTCTGCTAACACAGCACCTTCCCGAACCAATTTGTTATGGGAGAAATCATGCACTTTAATCCATTATCAGACAATTCTTCTTTCTACTTGTGTAGTAATTCCATCACCAACTTCTCGCTAGTCTTGGCTGTGGTCTGGTTGGATACTCACGGCCTTGGATAAAGGATATGATTCAGAAGGCCTTGTAGAAACCATCAATTTTTGATCCAATTGTAACACATTCTAGCTAATTTGGATCCATTAGAAATGAATTCTCACAAATTCTCATGGTATCATCATCTTACGTCAAAATGTGCAAAACACTACTAAACATCATTAACAGGTGCAGAATTCCACGTTATTATTTGCATCCAAAATCAAACCACATCTATTCTGTTTGGGTACATCTCATACTCTTGGCACTGCGCCAGTACGAGTCAAAAAGTTACAGGAGATTTACAGAATTTTTAGAAGAATGTGTTGGCATACAGGAATATCTGGGATTGTCTGCAATTCCTCATTTTACAACACTGCAAAAGGCAGCTGCAAGGTTAAATGGAAATCTGTTACACAAAATGCTGCAGGAATTTATCTTGTACAAAAAAGTAAGACTGGTTCTAGCTGGAATTGATGGGAGTGGATTCAGTTACAGTACGGCATCATACTACTACACAAAAAGAATTCAGTTACGCCAGGGGATTTCTAAAAGTTGTGGTTTGTGCTGACATGAATTCACATCTTGTCTGCGTTGTGATGACCCACCACAACATGCAACACGATAATCCTGACTTTCTGCCATTGTTGTACAAAACTAACAGTATCGTTCCAGTGGATATTGTGTTGGGTGACATGGGTTTTGATGATGAGTCAAATCATGTTGGTGCAAGAGACATCGGTGTAGCTGCTATAATTCCAACCAGATATGCAGATGTACCAATATACAGAACCAGTGGATACTATCGCAAAGAGATGAAGAGGAACTTTCCCGTGGAACTGTACCATCAGAGAAACAAATCCGAGACAATATTTTTTGTAATCAAGCAGATAATGTCAGGAGACATTGCATCAAGAAATGAAACAACTCAAGACAATGAGATGTTATTTAGGTTGATTGCATACAATGCTTATAGAATTAGAAAGTTAGAGTTTGTTATTTTGATATGGTTTCTACAAGGCCGTCAGAGGACGGTTTTAGGACACACCCGTCTTGACATAAAGATTAAGATTGTACTTGTTTATTCCCATGTGTTTTGACAGCCACAGCCGCAAAAGATTCGTCCTGCACTCACAGTTGTTTGTGTGGATGTCATCTCTTGCATATTCCTTTAATCCGTGGTTTATGCAGTGATGCTCAAATCCTCTCTGCTGTAGTGAATCATAAACACTGTATTCATCTGTGTTTATTCTAGAGCCCTTTTGTATGGTGCTACAGACAAGCTCAGCGATGGATGGATAGTTTTGTGGAACCTCAAGGATTGTATCTCCGCCTCTCTGATGGTAGCACATGACCATCGGAAAATCCCTGCTGAACCGGCCACGACCCAGCGGAGGCTTTATCGCACGCCTTCTTGGCAGCCTGCCTGATTCCATTATTTTATCATGGTAGCTTTTTCCCTTCATGCCTGCATGAACGTACATCTCATCGGCCTCACATTCTCCATTAATCGTCAATGCTTTTTGCGAATCAAACAGTTTCTGCATTATTTTGCGAGTCATGTGGTAAGATGTCCTGTACTGCATCTCCAGGCTCTTACTGATCTGTCTTATTGATGTTCCAATCAATGATGAGATGCAAAACAGCCAGATGTGGCAGAACCATTTTGATAGCGGTATGTGGGAGTAGTGAAAGACCGTTCCTGTCTTATCGTTGAATGTACATCTGCAGCGATAACAGAAATATCTCTGAAAACATATTTTGTATCTTCCATATCTTTTGATGGAATTACAATTACAATGAGGGCAGGTAACGAGTCCACTCCATCTTGCCCTTCGGAGTAGCTCTACACAGTATGATTCATCAGATATGAGCAGGAAAAACTGTATGATGTCCATGCATTGCCTTTGATTTGGTTGGATTGATCTGTTTTCATTAATTTGTCATGATAAAGTGCAGCAACAAGATTTGATATTATGAGTGACTGGAATTAAATTAAACACAATTTATTTTAAAGATAAAATTATTCTAAAATTATGAAAATAGCCATAATCTTATCTGTTGCTCTTGCGTCATTAACATTTTTTTTATTGCCATCTTTTGCACAAAATCCTCCAGAATCTAGTCAAGATGTGTACATTTTTGTTCAAACCTTCGTAAGAAACTCTGATGGACAACTAGTCCATTATTTTGAGAATGATAGATTTTCAGACAAACATCTTTCAGCACTTAATGTATACTTGGACTTTGAGGCATCACGAGGAAATGATCCTGTTTATGATATTAAAGGAAAAAAATTTCAACTTATAAAAAGAGCCCAACTTCTTGAAATTGATTCCTACCAATTAGTTAGCAGTACTAAATTAGAGGACAATGAGAACCCAATTTCTAAAAATTTAGCAAGATACCCACATGATGGTTTTTTTCTTACACCTGGTGATGAGCTAACTCAAGTGTGGACCTTTTTCAGAGAGATCTAGCTTTAGACAACAAAATTCCCACTCCCACTGCAAAAAATGTTACAAGTGGCACAAACCTGTATGGCTGGTTTGTTTGATCAGTAAGACCGGTGAGAAGCGGCGCAATTAGTAACATGCCGCCAATCATCACCATCATGGACTCTGAATGCTTGTTTTTAGTTGATGTAAATAGCAATCCCACAACCAATGGAACTAGAAATAGGATAACTAGGCCATCAAATCTTAGCTGTGTTGCAAAAGACGCAAATCCAATCCAAAACTCGTCTGGAATAAATGGCTCTTGCTGTACCCCACCTGCAGGGCCTGTTCCACTAGACATAGCTGCTCCAGCAATCACAATTATTACAACTCCTGAAATTATCAGTTTCTTTTTTCTTGAGATAGAACATCTCCATAAAAAGTAAATTGACATTGGCAGAAAGGTAACTGTTAGTGCCTTTGCAGGAATGGATGCAATGTACGATATTGGTGATAAAGGCCATGCTTTGTACATAAGATAAAGTGATAACAAGTAGAATAGAACCCAAAAGTTTGTGTAAGCCACAGAAGTATCAAATGCCAAAAATACATTGCTTTGAAGCAGAATTATAGATGCGACTAGCCCTGAAAATCTTTTGTTTGTGATCTGTTTTGTGAAAAAATATACCATTACAACAAGCGCAATACTTGCAAGAAAAGGCACTATGGCATAATTTCCAAATAGAATCATTGAGGATGAAATGAAAAAGTATCGTACATGTGGTTCAAAAGAACGCGTCATTTGGTCTGGCGACCACCCATCCAGTCTCTTCTTTACATCAATATAGTCTTCGTACGGTTCTTCTTCTGATAGCTCGCCTGCACTTGCTGCTACGTATGTTGAGAGAATTACTATCATGGAAATTATTGCTATTTTTTTTGAGACCTCGAAGTTGAAAATAAATTTAAATGCACTTGATATGGGACGTGGCAGTTTGTTTTTAAAATGCAAGAATGCAAGGGCAAAAACTATGCCAGATGTGGCAAACAGTGCGCCTGCTAATGGGCCTGTCTGGTATGGGTCTATCCCTAGGTCTGAGATGATGTCAAACTGCTCTAGATCATTGACTTGGATAAAGCCTGCTACAATTAGAGATGGAAAAACAACTGGAATCAGGCTTAAAACCACTATGGAGATGGTGAAGAAAAACACAATCCAGGAGACTGGACTGGGTCTGATTTTTTGAGATAATTCAGACTCTGGCTGCTTTTTGGTCTCTTTTCTGTACTGTTTTTCGTGTTTTTTCTTGAATTTTTTACCCAAACTACCATAATGATTGGGTAGAGACTTAAATCTCAAGCGGTTTTAGGGTAACTAATGCTTAAAAGGTACGATTCGGTACTCTACAGTGCTTTGTTTCCTAACTGCAAAAATCATTAACATCCTTTAATTGAACAATCAATTTTTGATTATTCCATTGCATTGCAATCATCTTGTTGTACAGGCAAACTTTCATTTTCAGTTCATGAATCATGTTTTCTCTTTTGTGCGATGTTACGTGTTCACCAAACATTCTCTTAAATGCAGAAAACACTGATTCAACAATCCATCTGTCCCCATAGCTTACGCTATGCTTCCATAATTCATAATTAAAAATTTGAGTCAATACAGATTTTCGTCTTGGATAACAGCCAGTGTTACCTGATGAGTTCTTTCTTGTCTTGATTCCTGCAGTGATATTTTCATGATATAGCGACGATCAAAAGTTCGTGAACATCTTTGCAGGATTTCTAAAAACATAATTAACAACATCAAGCTTGAATTTTGTTATCCTAAAATATTCAGAAACTACCTTGTTCATTATTGCAAACATTGCATAATATTCTGATACCAACAACACATGCTTACTTATTTTCCAACACTGCTCTATCATGTTAAGATATGGTGATCCTTTTGGCAACCAAATCAGTTTAACATCAGGCGTTCTCATTAAAAACTTCTTGACCTTCTTTGATTTGTGCACTGATGCCCTATCAAGAACTAGTGCAATCTTGCCGTATTTACAGTGTAGTTCTTTTAGATATTCTACAAATGTTGCAGAGTTAAACTTTTCATGAATTCTAAACAGTTGGCTTGCATTCATTGTGATGGTTCCATATACTGCCAAACTCTCATGGTTTCCCACATATGGGAGAAATATTCGTCTAGCAACTGGTGACCAGTATTTACGTCCTGCTTTTACATCTCTAACAAAGAATGCTTCATCTAACATTGCAATGGTAAATCCCCTCTTTTTTAGGTGTGGAGTTCTCTTTTTCATACGTTGTTGCCAACTGCGCACAGCCGCTACACTTGCATGGTTAACATGGTATTTTTGTGCAGTCTTGACAGACATGTCGTATTGGTGCATTATTTTTCTAACATAAGTTATGTGAAATTTTATTCCAGTAGAGTAAAGTATTGTTTGCTGCAGCAGCATTACAGGTGTAAATAAGGTCAACATGACTCTGGACATTATAGAATCCATTTGCTTCTTTGGTATTGCACTTGGTCTTCCGCTCCTTGGGTGGTCGTAGAGGCCATCAAGGCCATCCACTTTAAAACGATCAACTCATTTGCGTACCCAGTTTGCACAACGGTGCAATGTTTTGGCAGTGTATTGCAAATCCTTACCATCTTTGAGAACCATTAACACTGCAAGCATCCTGACTGCAACTTTGGAATTTTCCTTTTTGTATGCTTGTTCAAGCTGTTCTAACTTATCCATGAATTTCATTGTGGTTGGTGATCAAAAAGTTTTTTGTTTTGGAATGATTTTCAGTTCACGAACTTTGGCTCTTCGCTATATGAGTGCCAATCGGATAAAACAATGAAGGTGGAAATGTAATAACTGCAATCAGGGTGTTTAACTCCAACATATCTTTACGCCATTTTCTATATTGACCTCTTGCTAACATTTGTGATGTTGGTAAAACTGCATACTGTGTTTCCTAACATGACTAGTTTATCCAACTAATTCTACCAATCAAGGTTTGGATCAGAACATTTTGTACAATTTCATGAATAGAAATTGGAAAAAATACAACCAATCCCTTGTAAGAAGAGGAGAAATCATGCTCTCCTTTGATTCCATGGAACAGTGTGGTACAGAACTCAAAGAGATGAATCGCAGAAAAGAAGGACACCAGTACGTCTATCCTGAGAGTTTCATGGAAGCACTAGGGTGTTGCCATGCGTATCTGCATCTCCCCTACAGACAAACAGAGGGACTGATAAAATCACACCTGAAAGAAAAATCAAAAACACCGACATATTCTACCATTTGGAAAAGAGTAAACAGGCTTGATATCAAGTGCAACCCAAAACTGGGAAGAGACATCATCATTGCAATTGATTCCACTGGAGTCAAGGTTGCAGACAGAGGTGAGTGGATGAGGCAGAAATGGCAGAAACGAAGAGGTTTTCTAAAAATTCATGTGGCTGTCGATGTAAAATCAAAGCAGATTACGGGTCTGGAGGTTACAGATGACAAGTCACATGATTCAAAATCTTTTGTATCACTAGTTGAGCAATCAAAAGAATTTGGAAATGTGATTACAGTATTAGCTGACGGTGCATACGACACCAAAGATGACTTCTCATATCTGTACCATGAAGGAATAATTCCAGGAATCAAGACAAGAAAGAACTCATCTGTAAACACTAAATGCCATCCAAGAAGAAAAACTGTTCTGGCTCAAATTTTCAACTACGAATTGTGGAGGAATAGCGTAAGCTATGGGGACAGATGGATTGTAGAATCCGTGTTTTCAGCGTTTAAGAGGATGTTTGGAGAGCATATAACGTCACATAAAAGAGAAAACATGATTCATGAGTTGAAAATGAAAGTTTGTCTGTATAATACAGTGATTGCAATGCAATAGAAAAATCAAATGAATTCAAACAATTAGAGAATGTTAATGATTAGTTGGGGTTAGGAAACAAAGCACTATTTTATACAAAAAACGTACTTTCAAAGCTCTTATTTTGGATATGATTTTCTTGTAAATCATGGAAATTACTGTTGATCAAATGTATCAAATTGAAAACAAAGGTCATGACATGGGATTTTTAAAAAAATTCATGATGGAAAATGCAGGTGCTGCGTCAGTTAGACGATTAGTTGACAAACTTGGAAATGTAGAATCAAAAAATTTTCTGATTTTTGTAGGATTAGGGAATAATGGCGGTGATGGTTTGGTTATGGCAAGACATTTAGCTGGTTATGACGCAAAAGTTTCAGTAATGCTTCTTGGCACTCCTGATAGAATCAAAACTGAGGAAAGTAATTGGAATTGGTCAATTTTGCAGAAAATGCCATCTGTGAAACTAATGTCGGGGGATTCTTTTGACTTTGATTTTAAACCAGATGTCATAATAGATGGTATCTTGGGTACTGGAATCTCAGGAGAGATTCGAGAGCCATATGCATCCGCAATTAATTATATCAATCAAACAGATTGCTACAAGTTTGCTGTAGATGTGCCATCTGGATTAGATCCACAAACAGGAGAGACTGCAAATATCTTTACAAAATGTGACATGACAGTTACATTTCATAAAATGAAACAAGGAATTCCTAAAAGAAAAGACTTGACAGGAGAATTGCATGCAGAAAAAATTGGAATCCCTCCTGAAGCTGAAGAGGGCATTTTATGAAAGTTCATCAAATTCAGGTAGGAAACATGCAGAACTTTACCTACATTGTTGAAGATGAGGATACAAATGAAGCAATCCTTATTGATCCATCATGGGACCTTATTGAATTAGAACTGCTCATAAAAAGAAATAATCTAAAAATAAAATACATTGTAAACACACATCATCATTTTGATCATACCATGGGAAATGAAGCAATGACTGAATCAACCAAAGCTCCTATCATTCAGCATGAATCTTCTGAATTAAAACATGACATTACAGTAAAGGATGGAGATTATATCGAATTTGGTAATTCAAAATTAAAAGTTCTTCATACTCCTGGACATTCTAAGGATAGCATCTGTCTAATAGGCGATAATAAAATTTTCTCAGGTGATACATTGTTTGTTGGAAATTGTGGCAGAATTGATTTACCTGGAGGAAGTGCAAAAGAACTCTATCATAGTCTTTTTGATGTTCTCCATTCCTTAGATGATAATTTAGTATTGTATTCTGGTCATAATTATGGCCTTTCTGAAACATCAACTATTGGAGAAGAAAAAACCACCAATCCTGTAATGCAAAAACGAACTGAACAACAGTTTGTTGAAATGATGAGTTAGTGAATTTTTTGGAAGATTTTGAACTATTTGGTAATATTGAAAAGGCTGAAAATTTTCTTGAAACAATAAAGTCAGGAAGATTTCTTTTTTCATTTGTAATTTCATATACTGAAACTTGTGAAATTTCTGGAATTACTTTTGCAGGTGCAGACAAGAATTCAATACAGTTTACTCCTCCAGCTGATGCAGAATATCTTCATTATGGCTATTGTAAGACAATTGATAATATTCCAATGACTCCTGATGGAAAACCAACCCCTGGGTTATTAACTAAAACTGCCTTAGAATCCTCAAGTATTCCTCATTTAACAATTAACGCTGGTAGTAAAATTTCTCCTCAATTGCCTTTCATTGAAACAGGATTATCTTTTGGAAAAAATATTTCAATTCAAGACGCAATGACCGATTCTCAAGTATCTCATGCTGTTGATTATGGTCGAATTGTAGGAAGAAGCATGGCATCTCTAACTGATTGCCTGATAATTGGTGAGAGTATTCCTGGTGGAACAACTACTGCGTTAGCTGTATTGAAAGCATTAGGTTTTGATGCTAAAGTAAGTTCTAGTATTCCAAACAATCCTGTTGAATTAAAAAATCAAATTGTTGATTCTGCACTTGAAAGAGTTGACTCTACTCATCCTTACAGTATTGTTGCAAAAGTTGGGGATCCAATGATTCCTTTTGTTGCGGGAATGTTGAGTTCTGCTTCTGATGTTTCAAAAGTAATGTTGGCCGGTGGAACCCAGATGACTGCAGTATTGGCATTTGCATCAAAAATTGGATTTAATGAAGAAAATACTGCAATTGGAACAACCTCTTACATTACAGATGATACAAGTGCAAATTTCAAAAACCTGGTCCCAAAAATTTCAGATATTCCAGCAATTTCTGTAAATCCAGGTTTGAAAAATTCACAATATTCTGGTCTAAGGGCATTTTCAGAAGGATTTGCAAAAGAAGGTGTAGGTGCAGGGGGTAGTATTATTTCATCTATGCTCAAAACAGGAAATGACTCTGCAAAATTTTTAGAGTTGGCAGAAAAAGAATATCACAGATTATTTACTTCACTGTAACTGATTTTGCTAGATTTCTAGGATAATCTGGATCTGTATTTTTTTCAAGAGCTGCATAGTAAGATAACAACTGTATTGGAATGATTTCTGAAATTGGATACAACACTTCATCTATTTTTGGAATTTCTATCCAATAATCATAAACATCACTTTCTATATCTGAAACTCCAATAATTTTTGCTCCACGAGCTTTAATTTCTCTTGCACTTGTTAGCGTATCTGAATATGTTGAATCATTTGGATTGATAATTATCACAAATACGTTTGAATCCATCAATGCAAGAGGTCCATGTTTTAATTCTCCTCCTGGAATTCCTTCTGCATGAATGTATGTTAATTCTTTAAGTTTTAGTGCTGCCTCTATTGCAATCGGATAATTTATTCCCCTACCTAAAACGTAAATGTCTGAAATTTCCTTTAATTCCTTTGCAATCTGTTGAATTTCTGTTGGATTTTCTAATATTTTTAAAATTGATTCAGAGAACTTTTTAAAATTAATTGTTATTTCATTATTACTTAATTTTTGCACAATTTTGTAGAGTATTACTAATTGTGATGTGAAACTTTTTGTTGCTGCAACCCCGATTTCAGGTCCACAATTCATGCCAATCACTACGTCTGATTCACGTGCAAGTGACGATGTTAGCAAATTAATAATGGATATTATCTTACAATTGGCTTGTTTTGCAATACTTACTGCATCTAAAACGTCTGCACTTTCTCCACTTTGAGATATGGCAATTAGAATAGAATTTTCTTCAATACTGTCTGATGAAAATTGGAGTTCACTTGATATTACAGTCTCGGTTTTGATTTTGGCATATTTTGATAGAATTTGCTTTGCAATCAGTGCAGAATTGTAACTCGTACCGCTTCCTGTAATATAGATATTTTTTGCATGTTTGATATAATCTGCTGTTTTTTCAATTGCATTTGCTGTTTTTTCTCCAGCTTTCAAAATTGTTTCATGTTGTTCGTAAATTTCTTTCAACGTAAAATGTGCATAATCTCCTTTGTACGCATTTCCAAATTCTTTTGAAACCTTTGTTATTGTGTATTTTACAAGTTCACCGTTAAAATCTAAAATCTGAAATCCATCTTTATCTAAAATAACAAAATTTCCATTTTCCACGTAAATTGCATCATCAGTATGTTCAATGAATCCCAAAACATCACTTGACAAAAAGACATCATTTTGCCCAACTCCTATTATTAATGGTTCATGAAATCTTGCAGCTGCAAGTTGACCATTTTCGAACATTACAACAAATGCATAATGTCCTTTAAGTACTGCTACAGTTTTCATAATTGTTTCTTTGGTATTTCCAGTTAATTCATAATTTTTTTGAAGCAAGTTTGCAATCACTTCGCTGTCTGTTTCACTTTTGAAACTATATCCTTCATTTTCTAATTGCTTCTTTAATTCCTCAAAATTTTCTATAATTCCATTATGTACTATTGCAATTTTACCAGAGTTGCTCGGATGCGGATGTGCATTGATATCAGTAATTTTTCCATGAGTTGCCCATCTGGTGTGACCAATACCTATTTTTCCTGGCAGCGTATCTAACTGAACTTTTAAATTTACTTCATTTACTTTGCCAGTACCTTTCTTTAATTCAATTTGATTATCTGATTCTGTTGCAACTCCGACACTATCGTATCCACGATATTCCATTCTTTTTAATCCCTTTACAATGATGGGTGCAGCAATTTTCTTTCCGTAGTAGCCGATTATTGAACACATATTATTCCATTTGATAATTGGGGTTATTTACTGATAAGCCTATTTTTTTGATTATTCTGTTGAAGAACCTTTTCATCTTTTGATGCTTCTTCTGTAGGTGTCTCAACTTTCTCTTCTGCAGGTGTCTCTACTGTTTCAGTTTCGGATTTTGTCTTTTCTAACATTTCTGGAATCTTAGATTCAGGTGCAAAATGAACATTGCCTTCTTCTCCTACTGTAACTGTATATGATGGAATGTCTATTTTTCTTTCTCCAATCATTATGTGTCCATGAATTACTGCTTGTCTCGCTTGATATGGTGTTTTGAATCCAAGCTTCTTTGAAACAATAGTTTGTAATCTACGTGAAAGTAAATCATTTACATTTAGATTAAGTACATCATCTAATGTTGCATCATCACTTACTAATCCGATTCTAGCAAGTGACTTCATTAAGATTGGTTCTTTTTCTGCTCTAACCTCTTGTCTTAATGCAAGCAATGATCTTGCTTGATGTCTTACACGTGATAATTCTGTATGTGCTTTCCACAATTCTCTTTTAGTTCTTAGTCCAAACGTGCCAAGAGTTTTTAGCTCTTCCATCTTTAGTTCATAATTAAGAGGTCTCTTTGGTTTTCTCCAAACTCTACGTGGATATTTTGGGTCTCCCATTCAAAACACCTATTTAGTTTTCTCCGTTGGAGCTTCTTTCTTTTCTTCTGTTGCTGGAGCTGCTGCTGCATCTGCTGGAGCTGCTGCATCTGCTGGAGCTCCTGGATCTCCCTTCTTTGTTGGAGCTGCTAGTCCACCTTTAGCAACACCAACTGCTCCACCTTTTCTACCTGAAGTTCTAGTTCTTTGTCCTCTAACTTTTAAACCGCTTAGATGACGGTAACCTCTCCAACTTGCAGTAATTCTTTCTCTTTCAATATCATTTCTTAATGTAAATGGAATATCTGACGTTAACAAATGCAAATTTGCTCCGGTTTCAATATCCTTATTTCTATTAAGAAACCATGTTGGGAAACTTCCTTCAATTGGATCTAAAATTAATTTTTCAATTGCTTGTATATCCGCATCAGAAAGATTACCAATATTGGAATTTGTGTTAATTTTTAGAGTATCAAGAATTGCTGTGGCAAAGTTATATCCAATACCTTTGATCTGGGTTAACCCTACAATCGATTTTCTCTCTCCTGGGATATCGTTACCCACAATCCTTACAATGTGTCTATATTCTTGACTACTCAAGTATTCCAAAATTCAAGGAAACCCCGATAAAAACCATGCTAGGCGTCAAATAAGGTGATTTTTCAAATATTCTTTTCTGATGATTTTTGTCCCAGTTACAATTACAATGTCTTTTTTGCTTCAAATTATCTGAAGTCCTCATCATCTGTCCAGTCACTGCCTTGAACATTCCACAGATTACATTTACAGCATTTTTTGACGCCTCGTTGGGCATCAATCTCTATACAAAAACAGTGTTCCCCTTTCCCAGTTGGATCTTTACTGCATAGTTTTTGCATGATTCTGTAAGTATCTTTTTCCTAATTATCTTATTGGGCACGATCCATTTGAAAAGTTATAAATTTCCAAATTTTCTATTTTAGGGAGATGGATGAAACATTTGATCGAGAAAAAGTTGTAGATTGCATGTTTGATCCTATAACATCTTCAATATTAGCAGAACTAGAAGATGGTGAAAAAGAATGTTCATTTTTAGCCCAACAAGCTTCCATATCTGAATCTGAAGTTCTTGAAAGACTGTCTTATTTGATAGAGAATGAATTCATTTCCAAAAACTCTGATGATAGAAAATGTTTACTTGTTGCAAATTCTGACAAACTTAGTACTATTGTTGAAAATAATGAGAACTTTGATGCTACTATTAACAGTCTTGAAAAAATGGATAGTTATCTAAATTGATCTTATTCTATTTTTAACTCCATAGATTCCTGTTGCTACTAATCCCATCATTCCAATAATAAGTATATACGCTGAAATAAAACCGAGTGATTTCTTACCCACATCTGGAAGTGGTCCTATAGCTACAAACATTTGGGTTTCTTCATCACTAGTACTTTCAATGATTAGTTTGTAAGTTCCAGTCTCTAAAACATCAAATCCTTTTTCAATAGTTTCTTCATTAATTGTTTGAGAAATAATTTCATTGTCAAATGGATCTAATATCTTTGCCGAAAATGTATTGTCTTTGAATTCCATTATTTGGACTGCAAAAACTCCTATTGATGTGTCTTGTGAAACAAAATCTCCAGAAATTGTAAGTGTTTGACCTAAACTTACTTTTCCGTCTCCTTGGCTAACTCCTTCTAGAATAATTTGATTTCCTAAAACTAACAAAATTAATCCTATTATAATTAAAGCCACTGAACAGATGAGCATTATTCCTAATTTTTGCACAAATTATGACTGATTTTCGTTAGTTTAAACGTAATTTTTTTAAAATTTGTAAATATCTTGTTTGAAAAGTTAGATCATGCTAAAAAATTTAGCTTAGGGTAAATTTAAATTACAATTGAGAAGTTTGCCAAATATCTCTAATGAAAAAATATCGCTCTAGAATTATGATCGCATCAATATCTGTAATCATAGCGATGTCTACACTTTACTTTACATTTACAGAAGATATTAGTGCCCAGCTAGAAGAGGCTGTCTTTGTTACACATACTGGTGGTATTATCAAAACAACAGGCGAAGTATTGGATCCACTGTATACTAGTGCAACTATGGAATTTGATCCAATGGAATATCTACGAGAATTTAACTATGGACAAGTTTCACAGTTGCCTGATGGAACCACTCTAAGAGAATTTACGATTATTGCCGAAGACGATAAAGTTATGGAAGTTTCACCAGGTGTGTTCTTTAATGTATGGACATTCAATGGTACTGTTCCAGGCCCAACCATAAGAGCTACTGAAGGTGATCTTGTCCGTATTAATTTCATCAATAACGGTTCAAAATCACATACAATGCACTTTCATGGAATTCATCCTGCAGAGATGGATGGTGTATTTGAAATAGTTGGACCAGGTGGAGGTAGATTTACTTATGAATTTGAAGCAGGTCCTGTTGGCGTTCATCCATATCACTGTCATGTGATGCCGCTTGAAGAACATATTGCACGTGGTCTGTATGGGGTTTACATAGTTGATCCAAAAGAAGGCAGACCTGCAGCAGATGAAATGGTTATGGTTCTAAATGGTTTTGATACTGACTTTGATACTGAAAATAATTCCTATGCTGCAAACTCGATTCCATTTTATTATCAACATCATCCAATCCAGATTAACACCAATGAATTAATCAGAATTTATGTTGTCAATATGGTAGAATTCGATCCAATAAACAATCTACACTTGCATGGCAATCTATACAATTACTATCCAACAGGAACTAGTCTTATTCCGTCATTTTATACTGATATGATTACTCTATCACAAACTGAACGCGGTATTATAGAATTTGAATATAAATATCTTGGAAAGTATCTATTTCACGCTCACAAGGTAGAATTTTCAGAAAAAGGTTGGGTTGGGATATTTCAGGTTAATGACAACCTAGATCAAAAATTACAAACAGGAATAGATTATGGAAATTAGCAGCAAACCATCAAAAGGCAAGATTCTAGCAAGTGGAATTATTCCATTTGCGTTTCTCATACTTTTGGTAGCATATATTTTTGGTCCAGGATCTGATCTTTTAGATTTTGGTGTACCTTTACCTGAAATAACTATGGAAAAGGTTGATTTTGTAGATTCTGAGATACTTGTAACTGTAAGAAATACCGGACCGATTCCCGTTGAAGTTGTTATGGCCGATATTAATGACAGAATTCAGCCCGCAGCCATTGAACCCGATAGATTCCTAGAGCGATACGAAACAGCTTTGGTTAGAATACCCTTTGAATGGAATGAAGCAGAACCCTACATAATTGGATTAACCATTGAGGACGGAACGAGATTTGAAAAAGAGATAGAGGCTGCTGCTCCTGCATTAGAACCTAGTCTTGAGCTTGTTGGATTTTTTGCAATAATTGGCACTTATGTTGGAATCATTCCTGTGATGATTGGGTTACTTTGGCTTCCATTTATCAGAAAGATTAGTAAAAACAAATACCATTTCTTTTTGGCACTTACTGCAGGACTATTACTATTCTTAGGTATTGATTCTATTGAAGAGGCACTAGATGTTTCTGAAGAAAATCTTGCAGGCAGTTTTAATGGCGCATTGTTAGTAGCTACAGTTGTAGTCTTGTCATTTTTAGGTCTATACTATTCTGGTGAAAAATTAATAAAAAGAGCAGCATCATCTAGAATTGCAAAACCCACAGCTATTGCATTAATGATTTCAATTGGTATTGGTTTGCACAATTTTGGTGAAGGACTTGCAATCGGAGCAGCTGTTGGTCTTGGTTCTATTGCGTTTAGCACGTTTCTGATAGTTGGATTTGCTTTGCACAATACAACTGAGGGCATTGCCATTGCAGCACCAATGTCCAGAGGAAAAGCATTGATAGGAAAAGCATTGATAGGAAAAGCATTGATAGGAAAGCTTGCAGGATTGGGATTAATTGCAGGTGCTCCTGCCATTTTTGGTGCATGGGTAGGCGGATTTGTTTACTCTCCATTTACTTCAGTGATTTTTCTTGCAGTAGGGGCAGGCGCAATATTCCAAGTAATAATCACCATATTGAGATGGATACGAGAAGAGGGTGACAAAAATCTTTCAAGTGCTTCCGTGGTATCTGGTTTTGCAGCAGGAATGTTAGTAATGTATCTAACAAGTATTTTGGTTTAGTCTGGTTCTGGATGGATTGTTATTACAGCATTTTTAATTTGTGTTCTAATTACATGTTCTATCTTTGATGTTAAATCATGAACTTTTTCAATTGACAATTCCTTATCAAATGAACAATCAATGTCTATCTTGAGAATATTCTCAAAACTCAAAGATACTATACGACCAATCTTTTTAATTTCTGTATATTTCTCTAAAACTGCCCTGATTTCTTCTTCCACGATCTTATCTTCTAAATTAAGATTCTCAGGCACTGTCACAAATGGCTCTAAATGGATAGTAGCGTGTTCAATTTCTGGTATATTTTCTTGAATTTTCTGTTCAATAATTTCAGAAATTTTATGGGCTGATAATAGATTGATATCTTTGTTAACCATTACATGTAAATCAGAATATGTCTTTCCTTTGCTTTTGTGTGTACTGACATTATGCACTTCTTTTACATCATCAACACTTTTTGCAATATCTAATATTTTTGCATCTAGTGGAACATCTTTCCAATTTGGTTCAAAATGGATTGTGATTGTCGCATTTGAAATTTTGTTTTTTATGTTTCTCTCAACATTATTGCTAATTTCATGTGCTTTATCAAAACTAGTATCTCCTCTTAATGAGATCGTTATATCTGCAAAAAATGTATCACCTGATCTTCTCATCAGTATTGGATTTGCATCAATAACTCCTGCTGTTGAAGTCGCAATCTCTTTAACATTTTTTACAAGTTCAGGTGAGATAATGTCTGTCAAATCAAGAGCAGTTCTGTAGATTAGTTTAACACTAAGTACTGCTAACAATCCTCCTAAAATCAACGCCGCAACAAAATCTCCATAATAGAATCCATATGAAATCAAAATTATTCCAACAATTGCAACTACAGTAGAACCAAGATCCATAAATGCGTGGTAAAAATCTGCTTTGAGAGTTGCACCCCCAATTTTTTTAATGGATTTTCTTAGCAAAACTATTCTGAAAATATCAATTCCTATTGTGTATAACCCACCAATTATTGCAAATAATCCTGGTAGAATACTTGGTGGGGGACTTTGTAATCTATTGATAGATTCATAAATAAAAAAACAGGCAATCAGAAAAATTGCTATTCCTCCAATCAATCCTCCTAATGATTCAATTTTTCCATATCCGTAGGTATGTTCTGCATCAGGGGGTTTGATTGCCAATCTTGCTGCCAAAAGTAAAACAACAGTAACAACGCTGTCCAACAATGCATGAATACTATCTGTGATCAGAGCAAGACTGTTTGAGATTAAACCAAAAATTAGCTCAACTAAAAATGCCGAAAAAATAGCTAGAAATGAAATCTGTAAAACTTTGGTCCTTTGAACAAACATTTTCCTTATTTTTTGATATTTCTTATCATGTATTACAAGTTTCTAAGAAGAAATGCTACGACAATGTTATCTGTGATTAGACGGCATTTTAAGATGTTGGATAAAAAATGCTTCTATTTACTGGCAATTTTCTCAATAATTTTACTATTTCCTATAGTGATTGCTGAGGCATCAAATAATCCTAACTTGTATGTCTCAGCAGAAAATTCTCAATTTAACAATTATTTTTCAGGCTCTATGGTAATTGAAGTAGTTGTCAGTGATCCAAATCTGAATGATCTTGATGAAGGAAGAGGTGAACCAGATGTTACACTCAATGGAGAATCATTACGAATGGTTCAAACAAATGATGGTAGTTGGTATGCTTATTTTGCAAATGTTGACAAGGCAAAAGCTGCAGATTCTACAGTCGGTTTATCTGGAGAAGGATTAGATTTTGGAGTTTTCTGTAGTAAAGATACATCGTCTTCAGTATTTGGAATTTCTCTTTCTGAAACTAATGGGGTTGCGGTGCCACAATCTGCAGGTTTGTCAGGTTTTACTAACGGTAACTCCTCATTTAGTCCATGTACTGGTTCTTCCACTGGCTCCACAAATTTGAATAATGTAGTTAGACATCCAAAATCAATTAACGCAAATTCCAACATCCCTACTGGACAAATTGGATTAAATTCTAATGCTTGGCCATTAATTCAACTTTTTTCCTTTAGTGGAGTTACACTTCAATACAATCCTGCTGGTCCATCACAAGAAGTTTCACTTGAATATGATGAAATTCAAAATATTTCTTTTAGTATTGATAGAGAACTTTATCCTAAAAATGCCGAGGTTTTTCTAACTGTAAATGACTTTCAACTAAATCAAGATCCTACTGATAAGGATTCCTGGACATTTGGGATTGGTTCTAGTTTATCTACATTTTATCAAGCCTATGACAATAGTGGTTCTAGTTCTGCAAATGGAGGAGCGGGTTTAGTAGATCTGGTTCCATATCTTTCTACTTTAGGTTTTGAAAAAAATGGGAAACTTTCTGTAAATTTGGGTTCTGTTGTAGAACTACAATCAAATAATGAGCAACCTGCTACCAGCGTTTCTGATGGAAGTCAGATTTTTTCAGAAATTCTTACATTAGTGGAGACTAGCCCAAATTCCGGCATTTTTGACAATGCTGATCATAGTGACCAATCAACTTTGGGAATTTTGGATGATGCTCCAAGAGGCCAAACTGGTTCTATTGAATATAACAAAAAATCACTTTCTGTTCTTACAGGTTCCTCCAGTGCTACTGTTTCCTTAAATCCCACATTAACAATAGGTGATGACTCACAATCTTTGAAACCTGGAACCAAATTTCCTATAGTTCTTGTTGATCCTGATCAGAACTTTAATTCTGGTTTACGAGATAGTTTGGATGCCTTTAGCGATTCTTCAATAATCCCCACACTGAAGATTGGAAACCCAATTACTCTTGAAAATGCCTTTGATGTTGATTTTTTCACCTCATCTGCTGATTTGTTAACTTCTGGTAATTCTGCAAATTCTTCTGTTTCTGACCCAAATTCTGAACGACTTATTATTGATACATCTATTGTCTCTAATGGTGATTTTGAGAAAATCTCCCTAAATCTAGGAATTTCGGCCTCAGAGTTACAGTCACTCTTCATTGATACGTCTCTTTCAAATTCTGATGGAACCAATTGGTTCAACTATGATTTGAGATCTTTTGCAAATGATCTTGATATTTCTGATTTCACTGATACTTCAATGACACTTTCCTTTGGTTCTCTTGGAGACTCACCTGTGACAATAATTGATTCTGGAGATTTATCCTCATCAAAAGGGCTCATCCAATTGGATGATGTTGATATCCAATCCCTTTATGCCAAAAGTGGAACTGTTTATCTTGTAATTAATTTTGAATCTACTGGTGCTGGAACTATTTCAAGCGAAGTTGATTCACAACCAATAATAATTGATTTCTTTTCATTTGGACTTGTTAATTCAAATGATGTGAATAACGCTCTTTATCGTTTTGAATTGGAAGAGACATCTAATAATTCTTCTATTTTTGATGGAACTATAGAATATTCTGTTGCCAATCAACTAAATATTTTTGATCCTCTATTTATTCAAACTATACAACCAATTGATGATCGAATCAAATTTATCGTTACAGATAAATTGGTAGATGATGAAGGAATATCTGTTTCCTATTCTGATCTAGATGAAGTTGGAGTTTTTACAACAACATCTACAAAATCTGATATTAACACAACTTCTGGAACCTTATCAACATACTCTCAATCTTATCGTTTTGGCCAACCTGTAACAATCACATTAAATGATCCAGATCTTAATTTGAAAAATGATCTAGTTGATGTCTATATTGTAATTAATGATCCAAGTTCTGAAAATGTTGATACTATTGGAAAAGATGGAATTATTTTACTTGAAGTTTTGTTCAAAGACATTCGTTACAAACGTTGCACTATAGATGGTGTTGAATACGGTGGTTTGGGTGCTACTGGATTTTCTCTTGTTGAAACTGGGCCTAGTACAGGAATTTTTGAAGGAGTGCTTAAAATTCCTACAAAAATATGTAATGCGCTTGGAACTGAATTAATTTACTCAGCTGGTGGCAATCTTGATGTAATATACTATGATTCAAAGGATGCTTTTGGTAATGCTAACACATTCAGCTTACTGAAAAGCAAATCTACATCCTCCTTCTACAGTTCTCCTCAACTAAATACATATGAGATTGTAAAACCTCTATTGGGAAAAGTTGAAGAAATTATACTTTCAGGAAGTATTGAAAATCATAAAATAGGAATACCATTAGCGGTAACTATTATCCCTCCTTATGGGCAACCTCAAAATTTTGAATCCATTCTTTCAAGTAGTGGAAGTTATAAATCTGGAATTTTAATAAATGAGAACTCTTTATCTGGACTTTATAAAATTGAATTATCTTACAACAATTCTCATGTAGGAACAATTTCATTTTTAGTTTCTAATCCTGAAATACCTGATTGGATCAAAAATAATACCAAATGGAGTTCTTCAACTCCAATTTCTGATTCTGAATTTATTGGTGGAATTGAAGATCTAATTGAAGAAGGTCTCATCATTCCTCCCACAGAACGTAGTTCAGCCCATGAGCAAGAAATCCCTAATTGGATCAAAAACAATGCCAAATGGTGGGCTGACGATCTAATTTCTGATGAAGACTTTGTTCAATTTATACAATACTTAGTCAAAGAAGGTATAATTCTAATATAATCTGGTCAATTTTTATTTTGTTGAATACATAAATACTGTCAACTCAGATTCAAGATGAAAATGAGGCTTACAGGGTTCCTAGCGTTTGCAGTGTTATCTATTTCTATTCTATCTTATGGTGTAAATGGTTCTATCTTTGCAGAAGAACATAACATTCCTCCATTATCCGTATCCGCTGACACAGATATCTATGCAAATGGTAGCAGTGTTACCATCACTGGAACTATCAAAGATTATGATTCTGCCTCTGGACATGGACTTACTTTTCTTGTTCTATCTCCTGAAGATAATATTGTGACTATTGGGCAACTAACTCCAAGTTCTGATGGTTCATTTGAATACAATTTCATTGCTGGTGGTCCACTATGGAAGAATAACAATGGCGATTATACCATTCAATTTAACTATGGTTCAACTTCAGGTGAAACTACAATTAACTACGTTGGTGGAGAAATAAATGTAGTTGCTGAACCAGAACCCGAACCAGAACCCGAACCAGAACCCGAACCAGAACCAGAACCAGAACCAGAACCAGAACCAGAACCCGAACCAGAACCCGAACCAGAACCCGAACCAGAACCAGAACCAGAACCTATATGTGGAGATGGAACTGAATTAGTAAATGGTATTTGCAAAGTAATTAAAACTGATGAACTTGATAAGGAAGGCGGAGGTTGTTTGATTGCAACAGCTGCATATGGAACTGAATTAGCACCACAAGTTCAATTCCTAAGAGAAATTAGAGATAATACTGTAATGAGTACTGCATCTGGTACAGCATTCATGACTGGATTTAACCAATTGTACTATTCATTCTCACCAACAATTGCTGACATGGAAAGAGAAAACCCAATGTTCCAAGAAGCAGTTAGAGCCTTTATCACTCCAATGGTTTCAACACTATCAATTATGACATTGGCTGAAGATGGTTCAGAAGTTGAAGTTCTAGGACTTGGAATTTCTGTAATTGCACTCAACTTGGGAATGTATATTGCAGCACCTGCATTAATTGGATTCAAAGTTCACAAGCATATCAAATCTAGAAAATAATTCTATCTAATTTTATTTTAGTAGGTTATTATACTGAAACACGTTATGTAACTTTATGCATATTGAATACGAAGAATTTGAAGCAATTGAAGATATCTTCATGTATATGGCATCTGCAGCTCCTCCAATGAAAAATACAATGCCAGTTAATTCTTACAAAGGATATGTAATGTCATTTATTCCACTTAGTCAGACTGGAGAAACATATCTGATGATTTATGCCAAGGGTTCACTTGAACCAGGAATCTATGAATTTGATGTAACATCAAATTCTTACAAAAAAGTTGAGAGTATTGAAAGAGCAGACAAAGTTTACTTTATTTCTCTAACACCAAAACGAAATACTATAGCAGACACTGCTATTGAAAATCTATAGTTTCTTTGTTTGAATCTTAGGAGCAGATACTGACAAGCTTCTTGCATATTTGTCCATGATCTCGTCTGGGGTTCTTCCATTAAAGAGATCTTTGCACAGTCCTCTGAGATATCTCATAATTGCCCAAGTTCCTGCTTTAAGAATTCCGTACATAAAGATCTTCATTGGTGGGCCATAAGTTTTGTTTCTGAGAATAATTGGAATAATGTCATTAATGACACGTAGGTTATTTTCCCAGCATCTCCAAAATAGAGTGAATTGTGCTTCATTCAAGTTTCCAAAGTGCATTGAATTCTTTTCACTAAAGTCCTGATAAAGTAATGGTGCTATTAATCCTCTAAAATTCATCTCCCTAAAGTCTCTAATCATATTAATAGTATACTGATTGTCATCTGGAGTTTCATCAGGCCAACCAATGATGATTGTTGCAGCTGGGAACCAGTGGTTTTCATTTAGAATCTTTGCACCTTCTCTTACAACACTTCCCCACTCTTCAGGAGAAAATGGTTTTGTTTTAACACCAAGATGTTTCTTTACCAATGCTGGCGCCACTGTTTCAATTCCTAAGTTTGTCGCAAGCCATCTTCCTGTTTCATCTTGTTTATTGATATGTGAAATTTGTTGCATTAATGTAGGATCTGCTGCAACCGCTGAAAATGTCATATGTGTAGTTCCAATAAAGTTTGCTCCTAATCCTTTGAGTCCTTTCCACAAGTCAGTAATAACATCTCTGTTTGGAATAAAGTCTCTATTATCACATCCATAAAGCAGCATCTCATCTGAATGTAACCAAATTGAATCAAACCCATAATCTAAGTTAATTTTTGCTTCATGTTGTAATCTTTCTAATGGAAGATCCTTCTTTGATCTTTTGTTTACATCACAAAAGTCACATCCTCTTCCACATCCTCTCATTGCTTCAATCAAGGAATTGATTGTAGGACCTTCGATAATTGGAATGTTTTCAAGGTTTCTAACAAAACAATGCATCAATTCTGGTGCATCTCCTTTCTCTAGATCTTGGAACAAGTCTATTGCTAACTCATCGGCTTCGCCTACAACTACCGTATCAAGTCCATGAATTTTCATTCTGTCAGATTTAGCTAACTCCCATGCTCCATTACCTCCAACTACAACTTTGAAATCGTATTTCTTTTTGAGTTGAATAATATTAGCACACATTTTTTTGAATTTCATTGCAACATAGGATAATTTTTCTGGTGACATTGTTGTTGTAACTGGAGCCATTCCTAGTGGATCCATTACATTAATTCCTACAACTTTGGTATCCGGTCCAATGGATTTGTGTAACATTTCAGGATGCGCAAGGAACACCTCTTCTCTTTTATATCCTCCTTGAAGCAATGAACTTTCTACTCTTCTTAATCCTACTTGAGCAACTTTAACTTCTCCTGTAATAGGATCTGTTTCGACTGAAGGACAGAAAACTTTGTCAAAAACCCATTCAGGAAGAACTTCATACGGCCCACATGCAATAAAACCATACAGAAAGTTTCCTCTATAGTTTGTCATTAAACTACGATCAGCAGTAAGGACAATACGTTTGCCAGCCAACTACAAAACTTCGTTAAAGTATGCTATATATCATTTACGAGGTTTGCTTGGCTAGTTTATTTGTAAATTTTAATTAGAATTGTTTTTTCATTTTTTTCTGACAGCTCTGTTTGCAATATTTGCTGCAATTCCACCAGCTGCAATTCCATTATCGATATTCACTACCGATAATCCTAACGAACAGCTTTGAAGCATTGATGCAAGGGCAGCTATGCCTTTTTCTCCATATCCGTATCCCACCGATGTTGGAATTCCAATGATTGGAATGTCTACCATAGTAGAAACAAGTGTAGCCAAAGCACCTTCCATTCCTGCAGCCACTATTATGCAATCCACATCTTCTTCTATCATTTTTTTTAAGATTGGAAAAATTCTGTGAATGCCTGCAACTCCTACATCATAACTTGTAATGCATTTACAATTCATTATCTCACACATTAACCTAGATTCTTCTGCTACTCCAATATCTGATGTACCTGCAGTGAGTATGCCTACTTTTCCTCCATGGAATTTTATAGGTTTTTTAAATAACAACAATGATGATGATTTTTTTCCAGTCTTTATTTTGACTTTTAGTTTCTTTGCATATGCATGAATTTTTGGATAATCTTTTTTCTTAATCCTTGAGACAATTACTGAGTTAGTTTTTTCTAGAGTTTTCTTAACAATTTTTTTAATTTCATCTAGTTCTTTTGTTTCTGCAAAAATTATTTCTGGAACCCCTCTTCTCATTCTTCTGTTGACGTCAATTTTGGCAAATCCCTCTACTTCTTCAATAGAATATAATGAAAGAAGCTTTTTTGCAATATTAACTGAAATTTTACCTGCTTTCAATGATTTCAAAATCTCATGAATTTCCAATGATGGGTTTTCTTTGTTTGGATAAAAAAAGGCTTAGATCTCAATACCTGAGATAGCACCTTTTACACTCTCCACTCCTTTTTCAAAGACTTGTCTTTCTTCATCATTTAGGTCTAACTCAATAATTTTTTCTACACCCTTCTTTCCAATTATTGCTGGAACTCCAATTGTAACATCCGAATGGCCATATTCTCCATTAAGATATGTTGCAACTGGAATGACTTGTTTTCTATCTCTAACAACAGATTCAATAATTGTAGAAATTGCGTTTCCCGGAGCATGTATTGTAGCACCTTTTAATTCAATTACTTTAGCTGCAACTTGTTTTGTGTTTTGAACTAATTCATCCAATTTTTCTTTTGGAAGAAAAGATGATAATGGAATACCTGAAACCGATGAAAATCTTGGCAATGGCAACATATTTTCTCCATGTTCACCAATTACTAATGCTCTGATGGAATCACGTGAATGCCCTGTTGCTTCATGAATAAATTGTTTGAATCTTGACAAGTCAAGCATTCCTCCCATTCCAAACACTCTGCTCCTGTCAAATTCTGAGAACTTGTAAGTAGTGTAGGCCATTGGATCAAGTGGATTTGTAACTGGAATTATCATAGAGTTATCAGCATATTTTTTGATATTCTCAACAACGCTCTTAACAACTGAGGCATTAATCTTCAAAAGATCCATTCTTGTCATTCCTGGTTTTCTTCCAGAACCTGCAACAACTACCACAATGTTTGAGCCTTTCATATCTACATAATCATTAGAACCTTTTACCTCAACATCAATTCCTTGTTCTGATAACATGTGGTTGATATCCATTGCCTCTCCTTGTGGGAGTCCTTCAACAACATCTAGTAACAAAATTTGATCATCTAATCGCTTTAATGCAGAGAATAATGCAGTGCTTCCACCTACTTTACCTGAACCAATTATAGTAATCATGAAAAACACTGTTGATTTTCAATAATTAAATCTAATGAAATTCATCACCTATTAGACGAATTTATAAGTATTTTTGATAATTTTTAATCAATGGTTGTTGTAATTGATCCACAGATTGCAGGTATATCGGGAGACATGCTTCTCTGCTCTTTGGTGGATTTAGGTGCTGATAAAAATAAGATAATTGATGGAGTTAAACAATCAGAAAAATTTTTCTCAAATTCATCAATTAAAAAAATTGATTTTCAAAAAATTCAAAAACACGGAATTCAAGCTTTCCAATTAATTTTAGAAGTTGAAGAAGATGTTCACGAAAGAAAAGGCTTAGAAATCAAAAAGGCAATTACTGATTCTATTCAAGCTATTGAACTTTCAGAAAAAGCAAAAACATTTTCAAAATCCTGTATTGATTCTCTCATTTCTTCTGAATCTAAAATCCATGGAATTCCTGAAGACTCTGTTTACTTTCACGAAACATCTAGTATAGACACTCTTGTAGATATTGTTGGCATTACAATTGCCTTGGAAGATTTAGAATTATTTGATGAAAAAATTCTTTGTTTGCCTATCTCAGTTGGTGGGGGTAGTGTAACTTTTTCACATGGAACCATGTCAAATCCAGCTAGCGCAATTCTTGAGATTTTCAAAAACTCAAATTTTATAATCAAAGGAAATACTGCAAATGAAGAACTTACCACTCCTACCGGTGCTTGTATTTTAGTAAACCTGGTGAATAATGCTGTAGAATATTATCCTTCCATGAAAATCGATTCAATTGGTTATGGTGCAGGACAAAAAAATTTTGAAACTTTTTCAAATGTTTTAAAAATTGTTAGAGGTCCTGAAAATAATTTTGAGATTGATTCAGTTAAGATCCTTGAAACAAATGTAGATGATGTTTCAGGAGAAATTCTGGGAAATCTGATTGAAAAAATTATGGAAAAAGGTGCAAAAGATGTTTCAATTTATCATGGAATTACCAAGAAAGGAAGACCTACAAATCTTGTATCTGTAATTTGTAGCGACGAAAATGTTGAAGAAATAGTTGATATCTTAGTACTTGAAACTGGCACCCTGGGAATTCGAATTTCTGAATCTAATCGATTCACAATTCCTAGAACAATTCACACCGTTTCTCTAACTCTAAATGGGAAATCTTTTCAAGTAAATTACAAAAAATCCTCCTTTAAAGGAAAAACTGATTTTAAAATAGAATTTGATGACTTGAAGAATGCCTCTAACACAATTGACAAATCAATTAAAGCGACTGAGTCATTATTAAGAAAAGAGATTGAAAAACTAGAGGATTTACGATGACAAAACTGGAAAAGTTAGTAAATTGGTTTGAATCCAAAAACAAAGTAATGATTGCACTTTCAGGCGGTGTTGATAGTGCACTTGTTGCATATGCTGCTTTTCAAAAATTAGGAAATTTAGCAATTGCAGTTACTGCTGATTACAAAACTCTGTCTGAGGAAGAACTTCATTCTGCCAAACAAATATGCAGAGAAATAGGAATAAGACAACTCTTTTTGGACTATAATGAACTTGAAAATGAAGAATTTATTAAAAATGACTCTAACCGCTGTTTTCATTGTAGGATGGAATTAGGAGATCATTTGATTGCATTGGCTAAGGAACACAATGTTCGAGTAATAGTTGATGGAACTAATCTGGATGATTTAGGTGACTATAGACCTGGGATTGAAGCTTTAAAACAAAATGGTATTCAGAGTCCACTTGTAGAGACAAAATTTTTAAAATCAGAAGTTAGAGAATCTGCAAAATCTGTAGGATTATCTGTTTATGACAAACCATCAAACTCTTGTTTGGCTTCCAGAATACCTTGGGGGCAAAGAGTTACAGCTGAGAAACTAACTAGAATAGAATTTGGAGAAACAATTGTTAAACAACTTACAAATGTAAAACAAGTTAGAGTTAGAGATCTCAACGGTAGTGCAAAAATTGAAGTTGACAAAGTTATGATATCATTATTTAACGATGTTGTTTTGAATAAAATTACTGAAAAGTTAAAGATGATTGGATTCTCTGCAGTTGAAATTGATCAGGACGGATATAAACCTGGAAAAATTAATGTGATTGTAGATTGATTTATCTAGATAATGCAGCATCAACTAAAATTCATGAAGATGTTTTAAATTCGATGCTACCCTACCTCAAAGAGCAATATGGAAATCCATCATCTCTACATCGTTATGGTAGGTTAGCTCACAAGGCAATTGAAAAAGCCAGAAAACAAATTGCATCTCTAATTAATGCAGAACCTTCTGAAATTTTATTTACATCTGGTGGCACTGAATCAAATAATACTGCATTAAGAGGAATATCTATGAAAAATCCATCTAGCCAAATCATTACGTCTTCTATTGAACATGATGCAATTTTGGAACCATGTAAAAAATTGGCCCAAAATGGATTTGATATTGACTATCTTTCAGTTAATCGGTTTGGTATGGTAGAATACTCAGATCTAAAAAACCATATTTCTGAAAAAACTAGTCTTGTCTCAATAATGTTTGGAAATAATGAGGTTGGTACTATCCAACCAATCTCTGAAATTTCTAAAATATGCAATGAATATCAAGTTCCTTTTCACACTGATGCTATACAAGCAGTGGGTAAAGTTCCAATTGATGTCAAAGAATTAGGTATAGATTTACTGTCTATTTCCTCTCATAAACTCTATGGCCCTAAGGGAATAGGTACATTATACATCAAAAATGGTATCGACGTTGTTCCTGTAATTTTGGGTGGAGGTCAAGAACGTGGATTGCGTTCTGGAACAGAAAATGTTGCAAGCATTGTTGGATTTGGAAAAGCATGTGAAATTGCAAAAAATAATTTAAATGAAAATATCTCTCAAATGAAAAAACTACGAGATATCCTAGTTGAAAAAGTATTAAATGAAATTCCTGAAGTAATTCTGAATGGCCATTCTCAATCTCGACTACCAAACAATGCTCATTTTACGTTTCTTGGTGTCAATGGTGAGGATCTTATAATCAAACTCGATGAGTATGGAATTGCAGCATCCACAGGTTCTGCATGTTCTGTAAATACACAAAAAGCCTCACATGTTTTACAAGCAATGGGATTTTCACATGAACAAATCACTGGTTCCTTACGATTGACAATTGGAATTTTTAATAATCAAAAAGAAATTGAACAAACTGTTAGTGTTCTCAAAAAAGTAGTCAAAGAACTTCGTTCAGTTTCTCCGTATAAAGAAAAATATTCTTTTGTTTCTAAAGGCTAAACCTTAATTTGGAATTTGTTTCTAGATGCTAGAATTACTGTCATGATGCCTGCAATCAGTATCATCATTGCAATAGTACCAAATTCGGGAACTACATAAGTTCCAATAATTTTAATATCTGAATCTCCTTCTTCAAAATTAATTGTTATTACTCTGGAATCTGAAAATACTATTGACTCTTGATATACAACTTCTCTCCCGTCAATGAGAATTATGAAAATATCATCTTTACCATCTTGTTTTTCAGCACCTATGAATTCTCTAGGTAAATCTAATGAAATGGTTCCCTCTTCTGTCGACTCGATTTGTACTATTATTGCAAAAATATTAGAATCTATTATCATGTCTTTAATGGTACCTCCTTTGATAGTGTACTCTACATCAAATGTTCCATGATTTCCTGCATTTATTTCAAAAATGTTTGTAGTTTCAATTGGCTCTGATTTTGGTGAATAGCTAAATTCAGCTTCTGCAATATTCCCTTCTCCATATGAGGCTCTAATTAAACAATCACCAGCATTTTGCCATAATGGGCCTTCTACAATTATTGTGTGTGAATAACTTCCATCTTGCGCTACTGTAATTTGTGCAACATCTACTAGATTTCCTTCCCGAAAGATCTGTATTACAATAGGTGTATCTCCTATAATGATGGATACATTTCCTGAAACTACAACTATGTCTCCTTCAACATAGCTATTACTATCTGTTTGAACATCAATTGTAAGTTCTTGTGCAAAAACTGTTCCAGTAGAAATTATTAGTAAAGCTACCAAACCATAAAATATTCTGATTCCCACAAATTTTCAAATACATGTTTGTATATTTCCTTTACTATCAAAAATGAAAAAATGAAAAAAGTTGTGATTTTAGTATCTTGGTATGATGCTAAGTCTTGATTTTGCAGAAATTGCAATTATTGAGATAATTGCTACTGCTAGAATCATGGCTGCAATTGTACCAAATTCTGGGATCACAAAGGTACCAATAATTTCAATTTGTTCAGTGCCTGCTGGGAACATGACTGTTACTTCATTTGCAACAATTTCAACATCATCCCATTCTTCTCCGTCAACCAGTACCATGAAGATACCGTCTTGGACTGTTTTAGATGGGGTTACTATTAATGTTCCATCCTCTTCAGCGTTGATGCTGATGACAATTGAATTCTCATTAGTATTGAGCGTTGCACCAGTTACCATTCCACCTGAAATACTGTATGGTATACATTGACCACTTGCAGATATATCATTAGCACCACATTGTTCGTCTGTTGTTGGTGTGAAGAATTTTGGTTCGTATGCAACTCCACCAATTAGTTCAACTTTTGCTTTGTTACTTTTTTCAGCACTGCCATAGTTTACTTTAATGGTGTAGGTACCGTTGTATTTCCACATTTCACCTGCTGTGTTTAAACTAGTCCAAAAACTACCATCTTCTGCTACAGTGAGTTGATCAATTGTAACAATGGAGTTTAGTGGACTCACAACAATAACTGTAATTGGAAATCCAGATACATTTGCTACTTGGCCTGTTACCTTAATCATGTCATTGTGACTATAATCTGTTTTATCTGTCCAAACAGATACTGGAAGATCTTCAAGCAGCATCTTTTCTGCTAATGCTTTAGCATCTGCAGGAAGCATAGTACCTGCTTCCTGATAATGTTCATTAGCATATGCTGATGACATGGTTAAAGTAGCGACTGCAGCCAAAATGGCTAGTAGCGCGAACGACGTACGGCTGTTCATCTTGTTGCGATTTACACCTGTCTCTATTTATGTATATTTAAAAAGAGAAAAAAAGTGAAATTTAGTATCTTGGTATGATACTAAGTCTTGATTTTGCAGAAATTGCAATTATTGAGATAATTGCTACTGCTAGAATCATGGCTGCAATTGTACCAAATTCTGGGATTACAGCGCCATCTTTGATATCTACTTCAGTTGAAGCAGTATATAGTGGACTGGAAAATTGCTGTGCAGTTACAGTGTAGATACCATCTTGTGTCCATAATGGTCCACCTGTGGTGATCACAGAAGTGAATCCTCCGTCAGACATTGGCGATACTTGATCTATGGATACCACATTTCCATTTGGTGCAATTACAGTTAATGTAACATCTTGACTTATTCTATCTGTCCATCCAGTAATCGTAATTGTTGTAGATCCAATCTCTGCCATTGCATCAATTTCAAGTCCTGCATCTTTAGCAACATTTGTTCCGATTGTTATGAGACCCGGTATCTCTAAATTAGATTCAGTTACAGAAGTTTCTTCAGTCATACCGCTTATTACTTCAACAAGAACATTTAACGTATACAACGAATTTCCATGTACAGACTGCTTTGCTTCAATTTCATAAAATCCATCTTCAGTCCATGTTGGACCAACCATGAATGTGGTTGTAAAATCCCCATTATCGTCTGGTGATATCTGAGCAATAGCGACTTTGTTATTTCCACTTGGAGATGTTACTACAAATGTAACATCTGTAATATCTGAAACTGTTATACCTGTGACAGTAATTGTGTCTGAACCTTGATCAGCTGTGGCTGTAATTGACATTCCTAGAGTTTGAGCAAAAACATCTTGCTGAATTGAGGTCATTGATATTAATGACAGCGCCATAATAGCTATTGCCATTGATGTTGTAGAACGTTTAAAATTCATCCTAATTCAACCCAGCTATCATTGGTATTTATGTATATTTAAAAAGAGAAAAAAAGTGAAATTTAGTATCTTGGTATGATACTAAGTCTTGATTTTGCAGAAATTGCAATTATTGAGATAATTGCTACTGCTAGAATCATGGCTGCAATTGTACCAAATTCTGGGATCACAAATGTGCCGATTATTTCGATTTCTTCAGCCCCGGCTGAGAATACTATGGTGAGTATTCTATTAGTTGATGAGGTTATTTCATCATAGTCTGCCTGTTCTCCGTCAACCAAGACAATAAAATCGTCATCGTCTCCATTTTCAAGTAATGAATCCAACACAGATCTAGGAATTGTGAGGGTCAGTGAACCATCGTCTGTAGCATCAATAAAGATGATCAGTGAATTTACATCCACATCAGTTATGATACTTAATAGTTTTCCTCCTGTAATCTCATATCCTATCAAATCAACAGCACCTTGAATTGAAACTGTTGTATCAGTTACCGTAGATTTTTGTTCTGTTGTTCCACCTTCCATCATGGCTCCACCTTCCATCATGGCTCCACCTTCCATTGCACCACCAAATTCAAATGTTGTTTCTGCTGTTCGACTTTGATTTCCGTACTGAACTGTTATTGTGTACGAACCTTCCATTTTCATTAATGCTCCCCCAGCAGTAACTTCAGTACTGAATTTCTTATCAACATCAATATCAATTTGTGCTATTGATACCAAGTTCCCATTAGGAGCTACAATCATAATACTTACTGGAATACCATACAGAGCTTGAACTTCGCCTGTTATTACAATTGTTTCACCCTCTGAATAGAATTCTTTGTCAGTCATAACAACAATCGGGTCTGATATTTGTCCAAATGCTGGCGTCATACCAATACTTACAATCAAAATTGCAGATAAGGCAAACACCGATAGATGAGCTTTCATCTATTTTATGCCTAAATTTACACTATTTAAGGTTGTGAAAAAATTAATTGACAAAAAAGAAAAAACACTCTTTGTACCGAATTTCAGACTAGATATATATTAACCCGAACGTGAATTTTTGACAGTTTGTGTGTATTCTTTATTGTTACATTTAATGTTCCTTGTGGAGGTGTTGTAGATGGCAACTAAGAAAAATCAGGTTCTAGTCCCTGATCATGTCTATGTACCAAAACATGAAATTATCACCAAACAAGAAGCTGAAGAAGTTATAAAAAAATACAATTGTACACCAACTGAATTACCATTAATCTTTGTAAATGATCCTGCAATTTTAGGACTTGGTGTAAAACCGGGTGATATGATTAAGATTACCAGAAAAAGTCCAACTGCTGGTGAGAGTCTCTATTACAGATATGTGGTGGAAGTATAGATGGTGCACCCTTCTACAAAACGCTGGCCAGTAATTCAAGATATCTTAAAACGTGAAGGTATTGCACGTCAACATCTTAATTCCTTTGATGAATTTTTAGAACGAGGCCTTCAAAGTATTATCAACGAAGTTAGCCAAATAGACATTGAAAACGCCGAATATCCTTACAAAATTCAACTAGGTAAAGTCAAACTACAACAACCAAGAATGATGGAACTTGATGGTTCTATTACTCATATCACACCAGCTGAAGCAAGACTGAGAAATGTTTCATACTCTGCACCTGTAATGATGGAGGCTAGTGTTGTAGAAGATGGAAAAATTTTGGAATCTAGATTTGTTCATATTGGAGATGTTCCCGTTATGGCAAAATCAAACGCATGTATCTTAAATAATTTCTCCACTCAAAAATTAGTTGAACACGGAGAAGATCCAAATGATCCAGGTGGTTATTTTATCATTAATGGTTCTGAAAGAGTCATTGTAGGATTAGAAGATCTTTCTTACAACAAAATTATTGTTGATAGAGAAACTGTAGGTGGAAATATTGTTTTCAAGGCTAAAGTCTATTCTTCAATTGTCGGTTATCGTGCAAAATTAGAACTTGTCATGAAAAATGATGGATTAATTGTTGCTAGAATTCCTGGCTCTCCAGTTGATATCCCAGTTGTTACATTGATGCGAGCACTTGGATTAGAATCTGATAGAGAAATTGCTACAGTAGTTTCATTGGTAGATGAAATTCAAGATGAATTGGAAGGTTCATTTGAAAAAGCAGGTGATGTTCCAACATCAAAAGACGCAATTGTTTACATCAGTAAAAGAATCGCACCTGGAATGTTGGAAGAATTCCAGATAAAACGTGCAGAGACTTTACTGGATTGGGGATTGTTACCACACTTGGGTAAACATCCTGAAAATAGAAAAGAAAAAGCCCAATTCCTAGGTGAAGCAGCTTGTAAACTATTAGAATTAAAACTTGGATGGATTTCTCCTGATGACAAAGACCACTATGGAAACAAAGTCATAAAGTTTGCAGGACAAATGTTGGCAGACCTGTTTAGAACTGCATTTAGAAATCTTGTTAGAGACATGAAATATCAATTAGAAAGATCAGGTCAAAAACGTGGAATTAATGCAGTTGCTGCAGCAATTCGTCCAGGAATAATTACTGATAAACTAAACAACGCAATTGCGACTGGAAATTGGGGAAGAGGACGTGTTGGCGTTACTCAATTACTTGATAGAACCAATTATCTTTCAACAATTAGCCATCTTAGAAGAATTCAGTCCCCTCTAAGTAGAACTCAACCAAACTTTCAGGCAAGAGACTTGCATGCAACCCACTTTGGAAGAATTTGTCCAAGCGAAACTCCAGAAGGTTCGAATTGTGGTTTGGTAAAAAACTTAGCACTATCTGGAATTATTTCAGTTAATGTTCCCTCTGAAGAAATTGTAGAAAAACTCTATGATCTTGGAACAGTACATTTCTTTGATGCCAAAGAAGATTTGAAAAAAGATGGAACCAGAATATTTGTTGATGGTCGTCTAATTGGATTTTCTAAAGATGGTGAACAACTAGCTGAATCACTTAGAGACCTAAGAAGAAACTCAAAAATTCATCCTCACGTAGGAGTTTCATTTCATAAATCTGACATTGAGGTTGCAACAAGAAGACTTTATGTAAATTGTAATGCAGGACGTGTCTTACGACCATTAATCATTATCAAAGATAACAAATCATTGCTAACACAAGAATTATTGGATAAAATTTCAAAGAAATTACTTTCTTGGACTGATCTTTTGAGAATGGGAGTCTTGGAAATGATTGATGCAAATGAAGAAGAAAACTGTTATGTTACTTTAGATGAAAAAGATACAAAGAAACGCACTCACCTTGAAGTATTCCCACCAGCAATTCTTGGTGCAGGTGCTTCAATTATTCCATATCCTGAACACAATCAGTCTCCAAGAAATACATATGAATCTGCAATGGCAAAACAAAGTTTAGGATTCTCTACACCAATGATGAATACTAGTACCTATGTTAGACAACACTTTATGCTATACCCACAAACCCCAATTGTTAACACTAAAGCAATGAAGCTTTTAGGATTAGAAGAGAGGCCAGCTGGTCAGAATTGTGTTGTTGCAGTATTACCATTTGATGGCTATAATATTGAAGATGCCATTGTACTTAGTAAAGCATCAGTTGATAGAGGATTAGGAAGATCTTTCTTCTATAGAATCTATGATGCTGAAGCAAAACAATACCCAGGTGGAATGCGTGATAATTTTGAGATTCCAAATGCTGAAGATAACATTAGAGGTTACAAGGGAGAGCGTGCATACAGATTACTTGAAGAAGATGGAGTTGTTGCATCCGAAGCTCCAATTAAAGGAGGAGATATTTTGATTGGCAAAACTAGTCCTCCACGATTTATGGAAGAATACAGAGAGTTTGAATCAACTGGTCCATACAGACGAGATACCTCTATTGGTGTTAGACCATCTGAAACGGGAGTTGTAGATACTGTCGTTATGACACAATCAAATGAAGGTGGAAAAATGTACAAGATTAGAGCAAGAGACATGAGAATTCCTGAGATTGGTGATAAGTTTGCATCAAGACACGGGCAAAAGGGCGTACTTGGAATTTTAGCTAAAGCAGAAGACTTACCATATACTGCAGAGGGAACATCTCCTGATATTTTGATTAATCCTCACGCATTTCCCTCAAGAATGACAGTTGGAATGATGATGGAATCAATTTGTGGAAAAGCTGCAGCATTACGTGGAAAGCGATTTGATGGTTCTGCATTTGTAGGAGAAAAAATGGATGAAGTCAAACCAGTGATGGATGCACATGGTTTCAAATATTCTGGTAAAGAAATTATGTATGACGGAAGAACTGGAAAATCATTCCCAGTTGAAGTCTTTGTTGGAGTTGTATATTACCAAAAACTTCATCACATGGTTGCAGATAAAATCCATGCTAGAGCACGTGGACAAGTTCAGATGTTAACCAAACAACCAACAGAAGGAAGAGCAAGAGGCGGTGGATTGAGATTTGGTGAAATGGAAAGAGACTGTTTGATTGCCTATGGTGCTTCAATGATCCTAAAAGATAGATTACTTGATGAGTCTGACAAATCTGATATCTTTGTCTGTGAAAGATGTGGTTTGGTAGCTTATCATGATGTTAAACAAAGAAAATATGTTTGTAGAGTTTGTGGCGATAAAGCCAAAGTATCATCCGTATCAGTAGCATATGCATTCAAACTACTCTTACAAGAAATGCAGAGTCTTAACATTGCACCACGCTTACTAATCAAGGAGAAGGTCTAATGTCTATTCAAGCAATAAAATCAATTGATGGAATTCGATTTTCAGTATGGTCTCCAACCGAAATTAGAAAATATTCTGTTGCTGAAATTACTGCTCCTGAGACATACGATGAAGACGGAATGGCAGTTCAAGGAGGTCTTATGGATGGTAGACTTGGTACTCTTGAGCCTGGACAAAAATGTCTAACATGTGGAAACACAGCTGCAAGATGTCCTGGGCACTTTGGACATCTCGAACTTGCTGAACCTATCTTACATATTGCATTTATTGATAACATTTACAAACTATTACAGTCAACATGTCGTTCTTGTGCAAGACTCAAAGTTCCTCAAGAAGATTTAGACGTATTCAAAAAAATCAAAACCAAAAAAGCTGCTTATACTGTAATTTCTCAAAAACGTATTCCAGAACAAATTATAGAGAAAGCAAAAAAAGCAAAAGAATGCCCTCATTGTGGAAAAACACAATACGAGTTAATCTTTACAAAGCCAACAATCTTTGTTGAGAAAACTGAAATTGGTGAACATAGATTACTTCCAATTACCATTAGAGAAAGATTTTCACAAATAATTGATGAAGATTTAGAACTATTATCGTATGATCCTGTTACTGCTAGACCAGAATGGTTTATTCTTCAAGCATTTCCTGTTCCACCAGTAACTGTTAGACCATCAATTATTCTTGAAACAGGAATAAGATCAGAAGATGATTTAACCCACAAAATGGTTGATATAATTAGAGTTAATCAAAGACTAAAAGAAAGTAAGGATGCAGGAACTCCGCCACTTATTGTTCAAGACTTAGTTGATTTGTTACAGTATCACACTACAACATATTTTGATAACGAAGTTTCTGGGATTCCACAAGCACATCATCGTTCTGGACGTCCTCTCAAAACATTAACTCAAAGACTTAAAGGAAAAGAAGGAAGATTCAGAGGTTCATTATCTGGAAAGAGAGTTGACTTTTCAAGCCGAACTGTTATCTCTCCAGATCCTAACTTGGATTTGTCTGAAGTCGGAGTTCCTGTTGCGGTTGCCATGAAACTAACAATTCCTGAAATTGTTACAGAATGGAACATTGATAGAATGAGAAAACTTGTGGTTAATGGACCTGAAAATTTCCCAGGTGTAAACTATATTGTTAGACCTGACGGTGTAAAGATCAGATTAGATTTTGTAGAAGATCGCTCTACAATTGCTGAAACACTTGAGATTGGATATCTAATTGAAAGACATCTTTCAGATGGTGATATTGTGATGTTTAACAGACAACCATCACTCCATCAAATGTCTATAATGGCTCACTATGTCAAAGTACTTCCAGGTAAGACTTTCAGATTACATCCTTCTGTATGTCCTCCATACAACGCAGACTTTGATGGTGATGAGATGAATCTTCACGTTCCTCAAAGTGAAGAAGCAAGAGCAGAAGCAATTCTTTTGATGAGAGTTCAAGATCAATTAATTTCTCCAAGATATGGTGGCCCAATTATTGGAGCACTAAGAGACTTTGTTACTGGTGCATACCTTCTTACTAAAGACGATACAACTCTTACTGTTCAAGAATTTTCAAACCTTGCAATGCTTGGTGGTTATACTAAATCACTTCCTAAACCTGCAACCAAAACAAAAGATGGGCCAGCATATACTGGAAAACAATTATTCTCATTATTCCTTCCAAAAGACTTCAGTTATGTCATCACATCAAAATGGTCCAAGGGAACACAAGGTGCACAAAAAGATGTTGTAATTAAAAACGGCGAACTAATCAGTGGCATTATTGACAAAGCTTCAATTGGTGCAGAAGAGCCAGAAAGTGTGTTACACAGAATTGCAAAAGACTATGGTAATGAAGTTGGAAAAAACTTCCTCAACTCTATTCTAATTATGGTTAAACAATTCATCACATCTTATGGTTTCAGTTATGGTTATGGTGATCTTGAAGTTCCAGAAAAAGACAGACAGAAGATTCAAGATGATATTCAATCAACTTATGATGTCGTCTCTGACTTGACTCATCAATACGATAAAGGAACTCTCAAACTCACAAGAGGTATGAGACCTGAAGAGGCCTTAGAAGCATATATTGTCAATGAATTAGGTAAAGCAAGAGACAAAGCAGGATCTACTGCAGACCAATCCCTTGATGAGACTAATGCAGGAAGAATAATGGCTACAACTGGTGCCAGAGGTTCATCATTAAACATTGGTCAGATGGCAGGTGCCCTGGGTCAGCAATCAAGAAGAGGAAACAGACTACATGATGGTTATCATAATCGGGCCTTGACACATTTTCAGGAACATGACGCTAATCCTGATGCACATGGATTTGTGAAATCCAATTATAGAGAAGGCCTCTCTACACTAGAATTCTTTTTCCATGCAATGGGAGGTCGTGAGGGACTTGTAGACACTGCAGTTAGAACACAACAAAGTGGTTACATGCAACGCAGATTAATTAATGCATTAGAACACATCAGATTAGAATATGATGGAACAGTGAGAGATCCCCATGGTCACATTGTTCAATTCCTTTATGGTGAAGATGGAATAGATGTAGCAAAAAGTGATCATGGTGAAGCATTTAACGCTAGCAGATTAATTGAATCTCAAACCATTATTGATTCTGGAAAAAAAGCAACAAAAGATGAAATTGATACTCTTGCCAAGAAATATACAAAGACATTCAATCCAAGATTAACTTCACTTCTAACTGATGCCTTACAGGACTCTAACTTGAGCAAAGGAGGTGTAGAAATTGTATGTAAGAAAGGACTTTCACTTTACAATAAAGCTCAAGTAGAACCTGGACAAGCAGTGGGAATTATTACTGCTCAATCAATTGGTGAACCTGGCACTCAGATGACTTTGAGAACCTTCCACTTTGCAGGAATTAAAGAAAGAAACGTCACATTGGGTCTTCCAAGACTAATTGAATTAGTTGATGCAAGAAAGAAACCTGTTACCCCAACTATGGACATCTATCTTGAAAAAGAATCTAAGAAATCCCGAGAAAAAGCAATTGAGGTTGCAAGAAATGTATTACAAACTAAAGTAAGTGCATTAATTGTTGATACTGAAACTGATTATTCTACTGAAATCAAACTAATTTTGAGCGAAAATAGACTCAAAGAAAGAGGATGCTCTATTGCAGAGGTAGAGGCAGCACTTTCATCAAATAAAAAATTCAAGATGGAGACAACTGGCGAATTAATCACCCTAAAATTAGTTGAAGAATTTGATACTGCAACAGTAATTGCAATTAGAAATAAAATTCTTAATACTACCGTTAAAGGAGTTCCAGATATTGAACGCGTCACATTAGTTCAAAAAGATGATGAATGGGTTATCCAAACAACTGGTTCTAACATTGCTAAAGTACTTGAAGTCAAAGGCATCGACAAAAGAAATATTAGAACAAACAATGTCTTTGAAATTGCAGGAACTTTGGGCATTGAAGCTGCAAGAAATTCATTAATTAACGAACTAAACCATACTTTAGAAGACCAAGGATTGGAAGTTGATAATAGATACATTATGTTGGTCTCTGACTTGATGTGTTCAAGAGGCTATATGCAACAAATTGGTAGACATGGAATTGCTGGTACCAAAAACAGTGTTCTTGCAAGAGCTGCATTTGAAATTACAGTGCCAACAATTGCACATGCTGCACTTGGTGGAGAAGTAGAAGAACTCAAAGGAATCACTGAAAACGTAATTGTTGGAAGCAATATTCCAATTGGAAGTGGCACTGTTGATTTATACATGCAAGTAAGTAAGAAAAAATGAGGAACAAAAATTAAACTATTTAGTGAATAATTATGTCTTATGAAATCTCAACATTAATGAATAACAGTAAAGGCAAAGTTGTTTCACTCAGATTACGAAACACCACAACTATTCAAGGCATTCTCAGAGACTTTGATATTCACATGAATTTGACCTTGGAAGATGCAGAAGATGTATCTGCTGAAAAACCTGAAAAACTTGGAACTGTTTTGATACGTGGCGATAACATTTTAGCAGTTTCTATGCCTAAAGAAGAGTCTTAGAAATCCATTCATCAAACATTAAATTCAATCTTTGACAAATTTTATTATGTATTTGCCTTTTCTGTTCTTTCCATTGATTTTTTTTCCTGTATTTGGAGAATCAATACCTGATTACAATGATCCATACGCTCCAATTTTTTTTGATAAGACTACATACACTTGGACTGATAAAATAAAAATTACAATAATAGCACCAAGTTGGAATACTGGTAAATACCTAATTGACTCAATTGGAAATACTGAAGATCACCCAATTAAAATTTCTACAAGAGAAGACTCTCTAGAACCATATCGATTTACTGAAACAGACGTCAATTCAGGAATTTTTACCGCTGAGGTTATTCTTACAGGTTTCTCACATGATGCTGACGGCGATAGAGATATTGATACAACACCTAGAACACTTGGTAATGGGCCTACTAATGGATTTTTAGAAGTTAATAGAGATTCAGCCATCACAATCTCATTTGAATTTGCAGATGGTGTGGTATTAACTGAGTCTGTTCCTGTAAGTTGGAATCTTGGAACAATTCAATTTTCGAAAGAGACTTTTTTCTCAGATGACTCTGTAATAATACGTGTCATTGATCTTGATATGAATCTAAATCCTGAAGCAATAGATCGTATTCCTATACAGCTTTTTTCAGATTCTGATGTTGCAGGAATTGAAGTTAATGCTATAGAGACATCTGAAAGTTCTGGCTTATTTGTTGCAACAATTTCTTTATCTCAAACTTCACCATCAAGTGGAAATAGGCTTTATTCACTACTTGGAGATGAAATTTTTGCTAAATATGATGATAACACATTACCAAAACCATATTCTATATCTGATAATTTAGAAATTGAAACTTCTGCTAGAACTGATTCATCAATTCCTCCAATTGAAAGACTTGATAACTCTCAAATCTTTTTTTCTGATAGTCTTGGTAATCAATTACTATCATTTTCATCAAATAGCCAAATGCAGATAGTTGGAACTATAACAAATGATCAGAACTTTAAGCAGAAATTTGTTTATCTCTTTCAAGTAAAAAATATCACTGATTCTGTAGAATCAATTTCATGGATTCAAGGTGAACTATCTCCCAAACAAAGTCTAGATGTTTCTCAATCTTGGATTCCTACAAAATCTGGAACATACCAAATTGAAACATTTGTTTGGGGTTCTCTTAATGATGCAATAGCATTATCTCCTGTAATGTCAACTTCGATCGTAGTTGAATGAAAAAGTATGATTTCTACGAGATTATTAAATAGAAAAATTATGATTTTTCCCGTATGCTAGGATACTTGGTAGGAATAACGCTAGTGTTAGCCACATTATCTCCTTTGATTCTTTCAGCATTTGCAGATTCTGAGGGTTTTGTCGAGCCTGAAATTACTTTGCTTTATACTGACAAAAAACAGTACACTGACAAAGATCTGATCAAAATTACTGGTCAAGTTTCTACATTAGATTCTCCTACAGTGCTAGTAGGAATTTATGATCCATTTGGAATGCCTGCAGGATTTTACATTGTTTCAATTGATTCTGATTTGGAATTTTCTACAAGCTTTCCTGTAAAAGCTGGAGTCAATTTTAGAATAGATGGTACCTATTCAATAAAAGCACATTATGCAGAAACAGAAGCAACATATTTTTTTGATTATGATGAAATTTCACAATCAGTAATTGAAGATATTATTGAAGATACTGTTGAAGAGGAAATCAAAGAAAATACACACATTGAAGAAAAGATAGTAGAGCCATCAGATGAAATTATTTCTGATGTTACAAATATTTCATCAGATGAAAAAATAATTAACAAAGAAAAAACTAATGACAATTATAATTCTATTGATGAAAATTCAATTATAAATGATTCAAAAAAAATTGCACCACAAACTGAAATTAAAAAGCAAACCAATCTTACTGTAGAAGATATAGAATTAGGAAAATTATTAAATCAAATCAATCTGAAATGTGATTCAAGTACTTTTACTGATACAATTTCATACTATGATGGAATGGGACCTGCTCTTTATCGACTATGTAAATTTGATAGTTCTCTGAATTTCTTTAATGATTCATTGATCAACAATCCTAATAATGTAGAAATTCTTGTAAACAAAGGTTCTGCTTTAGGAAAATTAGGATATTTTTCTGAAGCAATAATGTATTATGATCAGGCAATCAATATTGATCCTGATTTTCTACCTGCCAAAAATAACAAGGCCAATGCTCTTGCAAATCTAGGAAATTTTGATGAGGCCATTTTATTATACAATGAAATTTTAGTGAAAAACCCCAATTATACCACTGCTAGAGAAAATCTTGAAACTACATTATCTGAAACTACATTATCTGAAACTACATTATCTGAAACTACATTATCTGAAACTACATTATCTGAAACTACATTATCTGAAACTACATTATCTGAAACTACATTATCTGAAACTACATTATCTGAAACTACATTATCTGAAACTACATTATCTGAAACTACATTATCTGAAACTGTAGAATTTGAAACTGAAAAAATTGTTTATCAACAATCTACTTTACCTGAAAAAACTATTTCATTTGAATCTAAAAAACAAAAATCAACTAACTTTTTTGAAGAACTAAGTACTACATTTTCTTATTTAGGTTCTCTATTTGGTTTTCTAAACTAAGTTTTTTGCTTTTAACTATACCTAATTTTTCAATAAACCTATAAAGCCCGGTTAAGACGATCGTTATTAGGTAAACACATGAGTAAGATACTTGAAAAATCATTGAAAGATGCTCTCAAAGAGGATAAGTTAACATTTGGAGCTAAACAAGTTTTGAACTCTGTGAAAAATTCCAAGCTAGTTGTATTGTCTCAATCAGTTGAAAAAGAAATGTTTGAGAAAATTGAATCAGATGCAAAAAAAGAAAAAGTACCATTAGTGAACTTTCAAGGAACATCAGTCGCATTGGGTAGATTATGTGGCTTACAATTTAGAATTTCAACAATTTCATTTACATCAATAACTGATGGTAACATCAAATCAATTCTAAAAGATACAGAAGCTGAGGAAAAAAAATGAATAGTTGTATTTCATTTTGTGAAAGTTTAAATGAGACATTTCTGTTCGGAGATAAATAGGAATTTTTATGACACTAGCAATTAAACTAACAACTGATCAAATGCGCATGATATCTCTTTTCCAAAATGTTACAGGTGCGACTGCACGTGATTGTGTTGAAGATGAAAAACAAGATAGAGTAATTTTTGTAGTTAATTCAGGTAAAATGGGTTTAGCGATTGGCAAAGGCGGTGTTCATATCAAATCATTACAAAATATTCTCAAAAGAAATGTTGAATTGGTCGAATTTGATGAAGATCCAGCAAAATTTTTGACTAATTTACTTAATTCAAAACTAGTTTCTGAAGTAAAAATAAATACACGACCAGATGGGTCCAAACAGGCAATTGTTATGGTGGACTCAAGAAAGAAAGGAATTGTTGTCGGAAGAGAAGGTAGGAATGCTGAGAAAGCAAGAATACTTGCAAAACGATATTTTAACATCACAAACTTGTTGATAAATAGTCCAGAAAGAGCAACATTGGAGATGTAATAGATGAGAAAATCACCTCTTGGATTATTTGCTGGTAGAGTTTTGACCGCTAAGAAAAAGAAACAGAGATGGGCAATCTCTACTTACAAGAGAAGAAAACTTGGTATTGATAAAAAATCTGATCCTCTTGGAGGTGCACCTCAAGCAAGAGGTATTGTTTTAGAAAAAGTAGGTATTGCAGCAAAACAACCTAACTCTGCTATAAGAAAATGTGTTAGAGTTCAATTAATTAAAAATGGTAAGACAGTCACAGCATTTTTGCCACGAGATGGTGCAATGAACTTTATTGATGAACACGATGAGGTACATATTCAAGGCATGGGTGCAACACAAGGCGGCGCAATGGGAGATATTCCTGGTGTTAGATTCAAAGTTTTCAAAGTTAATGATACGTCACTTCATGAGTTAGTAATTGGTAAGAAAGAGAAACCAAGGAGATAGAGATGGCACAAACAAAGAATTTATTATTATTTAGAAAATGGGATTTGTCAGATATTGAGATTAAAGATCCTGGATTAAAGACTGCAATCTCATTGAGAAAACAAATTTTACCATACACCTATGGCCGTTCGGCACTTAAGAGATTCAACAAAGCTGATGTTAACCTTGTTGAACGATTAATCAACAAGACAATGCACTTTGGAAAGAAATATGCAAAGAACACAGGAAGAATGACTGGAAAAAAGACCAAAGTTCTCAATACTGTAAAAACTGCATTTGATATTATTTCACTAAAAACTGGACAAAACCCAGTTGAAGTTTTAGTTAGAGCAGTAGAGTTTTCTGCTCCAAACGAAGATACTACTAGAATTGTTTATGGTGGTACTGTGTATCATGTCTCAGTTGATGTTGCTCCAATCAGAAGAGTTGACTTGGCTCTAAAATTCATCGCAGATGCAATTAAAGAGGCAACATTTTCCAATCCAAAACCCATTGAAGAACACATGGCTGAGCAACTCATCCTTGCAGCTAATAATGACCCAAATGCTCCTTCTGTAAAGAAGAAGAATGAGTTAGAACGTATAGCACAAGCATCAAGATAGAAATTTTTCCAGTAGCCCGAGGCAGATTCGAACTGCCGTCTCCGCCTATCCACTCTTGAGATCCAGAGGGCAGAATCCTTGACCGCTAGACTATCGGGCTACCAAAACAAATTCTGGCGTTTTAGAATATAATCATTTACTGAAATTACTTGACTCTAACTACATTAATAAAATCTGCAAAATATGTTATAACTTGATTGTCTCAAAAAGAAATTGAAGAATCATTAAATCTGTTAGAAAAAGATTGGGACATTGATCCAATATTAAGAGAATTTACTTTAGGCAAAGTTACTGATGTATCTGATTATCCAATAAAAGTAAAAGACGTAATCTTTCATGTACCATATCTTAATTCTCAAAAAAAATACATCTTATGGAAATGTTATTGGCCTGACTGTCATAACTGTTGTGATAGACAAGGCAGACTTCCATTAACCTCTGATGATTTGATAACCATTGGAAAGGGTTTGAAGTATCAAAAGACTTTGGACTTTATAAAAAATGAAACTCTTACCGTAACTTTTCGGGAACCAGGACCATCAGGGCAAATGACAACAATGACTACGATTAATCTAAAAAGAAAGAAAGATGAAACTATAGCAGATGATGGAACACACATCTCATGTAGATTTTTAGATGATGAGGGAGGCTGTAGCATGCATCCCGACAGGCCTGGAGTATGCTATCTTTACCCATTTAGTACTTGGCTAGAAAACGAAAGAGGATCAGCCCGTGTGCATGCAACTTTTCAGTTTACAGGTGACTGCCCAGGATTTTATCTTGCCGATAGTTTAGATCCTATGAAGGAAGAATTCAAGGAATACTCTAAAATTATTTACGATTACAATATGGCTTCTAATCGCACTAATAGAGAAGGATTTAGCTCAGTTAGTTTTAGTTAGTAACAGAATTAAATTTTTAGTTTAGAAAAGAAAAATTGTTAAAGGAATAATGGTGATTTGATTTGAAGATGAAAATCAGACGATTACATTAAATTAGATTAACTCGACTGGCTTTCATGATGAAAACAACATTGTTTGGAATAATCATAGCAACTGTAATGATTCTTGGAGTATTTGCAGTAAGCCAGAATCAAGCGATAAGTGAAGAAATGGAAGACATGTCAGAACATGAACAAGAATCTGGCATACATCTTGTTGATACCGAAACAATTTCCTTGAAAGGAAAATTGGCAAGTGGTGACTTCATTCTGTTAATGGATATAACAGGATTTGTTTCTGATAGTGGACATGTTGCAATGAAGGTTCCATGCGGACCAGATGGTGAGCAACTTTTAACAATTGTTTCAGGAGTAGCACCTAATGTAGTTCCAATGTATATGGATTATGTTGCACCGTTATCTGGCCCACCAAATTCATGTGTGTACCATGGTGAAATACCAGAGGGAATAACCGATATTGCTTTGATGAATACCTCGGATGATGCTATATGGTTCGTTGGTCAAGGTAGTGCTGGCTATTCTGTTACAATAACCATTCATGGTGAAGAAGCAGAACACGATGAACACATGTAAATCCATTCTTTTTTTATTTTTTTTATAAGATTCAAATCCTAAGATGTTGTTTTACTTTTTGAGAATATCTTCTAAGAACTATCTTGGGAATTAAATAGAACGTATATTTCAAATTGCATTAATGAGTACAAAAATTGTCGGTCTTCCAATTGTTGCAATTGTTATAGCAATAGTTGCAATTTTTGCAGCTTCATTCTCCTTAATGGATGAAGTTACAGGAAACATCAATCCATACAATCCACAAACGAGAGACATCTACCTGTTTAGTCAAGTTGATGAAAACATTGATGAGGAAAAATTTGGAATTCCTCCTGACCAATTCTCACTCGGTTCTATTGTGGTAAACAAAGGTGATACAGTAAAAATTCACTTTATTAATCTAGAACCTGTAGAAACTCAGGAACATCACACATTTACTCTGTCTGCACCATATGCCATAGATGCTGACATTAATGCAGGTGAAGACACAATAATAGAATTCACTGCTACAGAAGCAGGTGTTTTTGAGTATGTGTGTACATATCATGAACCCACAATGTCAGGACAATTAGTGGTATTAGATAACTAGTAACTTTCTTCTTATTTTTTATTTTTTTTATCTACTTGCCTGTTAGAATTACAAAGGACACACAAAAATAACTAAATATAATTAACAATCTTTTTGAGGATTCTTAAATGAAAAGAACCAGTTCCTTAGGTATTGCAATTTTAGTTGTAGTAGGTTTGATAGTTGGATATTTTGTGTATGCTGTCCATCAGGATAGCCCTTGGAATGGATTGTCATGTGAAGAAATGTTTGACTTTGCAATGAGTCCTGAACATCAAGAGCTAACTATGGAACAACACATGGAATTTCATAAAGATTATGATCCTTGTATACAAAACTAGTAGATTCAGAATCAAATCGTATACTAAATCAGTAAATTTAGAAAATTTTTCTTAAAATCCGTAATACTTTTGTATGTCTTTCAGGTGTGATCCACAATCTCTTGTATATGGTAAAATCCGTTTCCAACACAATTGCTTTTTTCTTTGTAGGTCGTGCAGCATCAAAATGAAACCAATCCCTAAAATTATTAGAGCCTGAAATTCGCAATCTACCTGAAAACAACCCCATCTTTTTCTCTGAAATTTTTCTAATATGAGAAAATTTGACATCTTTTTTGCCCCAAGGTAAACACCAAGATTTGAATCGTATTTTGTCCTCAAAGATTTGTATGTGTTTATCGTTGTAAAGAGGGGTTTTTGACATATTTCATCAAGCTTTAGCTACTTTCATTAAATTACTAATCTTGATATCCATTCCAAATCGTTTTTCATGCTTTTTCATGTATAGGAATATTGCCATAAAGTCAGGTAATGCCTTGAAGAAATTAAAGTCCTTGTGGATTTTTTTTCTAACGAAATTAAACACTTTGGCATATACCTTGAAGTGTTTATCAACTGCCTTTTCGTATGCTGCAAAGTCATGCATATTTTCTAGGAAGATATCAACACATTGCATAGATGGAATGATTCCCTCACCTAACATTGCAAAGACTGTTCCAATTGATTCGCCAACTCCAACTACTTTTCCTGAATAGAATGGTTTGCATCTATCTGGCGTGGCTAGTCTTATTGGACGTCCTTTAGTTTGGATTACTTTTCCTCCATATTTTTTCAAGAAATCATCAGTGGCTTTGATGTGATTCTTTTTGTAGTCCCCTGCTCCAATATGTGCCCACTTTTCCCCTAATGGAAAGTACCAAAAGTATCCAGACATTCCAGGGAATGGCTCCAAGTAAAAGTCATCAAACGGTACGCCGTTTTCATATTCAACTTTGTATTCATATGTTGGCAAGAAGAAATCTTCTTCTAGCTTTGGTAGATAAATTCTATGAAATCCTGTACAATCAACTATCATGTCGAATTCTTTTTCTAGCTCTTCAAGCTTTGGCGCTTCTCCGTAATGGACGTTAGAGTCTTTGATAAAATCTTTGATTAGTCCTAGTTTGTTATATGTGCACAATCCGTGTAATCCAATGTCAAACTTTACACCATTTCCCATCTTGACTTTCATGGTTTTACCATCATGAATCATAAAATCATCAAAATCTCTGCCAGTCTTTTCGCAGAACTTGTCTAGCTCTGACTTTATTGTCCCCCAAGCGCAGATAGAGTCATGTCTCTCTTCTACTATTCTTTCGTATCCTACTACTTCGTGTTCAGAGTCTTTTAGTCTGGCCATGAGATAAGAGCCTGCTACTCCCATTCCCATTACTGCAATCTTCAAGATATTTTGCGATTAATCACACCTAATAAAAATACATTAGACCTCTTGCGTAATTATTCCTAGGCGTAAATTCTGAGGAAGAGTATTTCCAAAAATTCTCCAATATTGAATTTTTAGGCACAAATCTGATCAAAATTCAAAATACTGTCAAAAACCCTTCTAATTGCGCAAGAGGTCTAGTGAGTAAACCAAAAGTTTAGTTACCAATGAGGAAAAATGTACAGAGTGTTGATTAATAGATTTAACAAAATTTTCATTATTACTGCGATGTCATTATTTGTTGTATTTTCATTAGGATCTGAGGCTTTAGGTTATGGCGGTCCTCCAGAACAAAGCAGTGCTAACAATTTTACTGTAGCAATTTACTCTGATCAAGAATCATACAATCTTGGAGAAACAATAACATTTTCTGGAAATGTCAACAAGTATGACGAAGGTAGAAATTTACGGATTTCAATCTTTGATTCTAGTGGCAGCTATATTTTAACTCAGAAAACTTCAGTCAATATTGATGGCACATTCTCATATGGTATAATACTAAATGAGAAATTCTCTGATGGAGAATACATAGTTAAAGCTCAGTATGGAAGTTCAAAGGCAACCGTAGAAAAAATGTCATTTGTGATAAATTCCGATGACACATCTATGGAACAAAAATTACCTTCTACTGCCAAAGTACCTGATTGGATTAAATTTACTTCAGGTGTTTGGGTAGATGGAAAATCATCAGATAGTGAATTTATTAGCGCAATTCAGTTCCTTATTGAGAATGAAATTATTGTAATTCCACCAACCGTACAAGGTTCAGATGGAGAATCTAACGAAGTTCCATCTTGGATTAAATTCACTACAGGTGTTTGGGTAGATGGAAAATCATCAGATAGTGAATTTATTAGCGCAATTCAATTCTTAATCAAAGATGGAATTATGAAAATATCAAACTAACTTGAAATAATTTTAATTTAATTGAGACTTGGGCATAATGATTTACAAAAATAAATTCAAATTATCTTCAACAGCAAAGCATTCTTTTTACAATTCTTGGATTCTCATTACCTGCAACACAGTTGTAGTACACTGCCAGCTGATACGCCAAAACACAAACCAGAGCAAATGACTTCACATTCTCAAGTCCTTTTACTGGCAATATCCTTATGTTGAATATGTCTTTAACAATCTCAAATAACGGCTCGATTGACACCTTTCTCTGAGAGTATAAATCTTGACCTTCTTTGGAATCATAAAACTCTGCCAGCTTTATTCTGTCTGGCGGCGTAGATGGATATACTTTGACTGGACAGATCAGTCTCAGATTTTTCTCATTGCTGCAATGGTACAGGTTGCCATCATCATACGCAGGATCTGCCAATATGTTTTGGAACAGCCCTGCAAGTGAATCAACTAGTGTACCATACGGTTTGCCGTCATGAGCATTTGCAGTGCTGATACAGGCAGACAGTGGAACTATCAGTTTGCCAGTACTGCAACTCATGTACAGTTTGTATCCAAATGTCCAGCCCCTTGATTTGGAATAACCCCACTTGGCATCAGTGTCAATTCCTGCAATTGGAAGACGATTTTGTTTGATGTCAGATTTGTGCCATACTGGGCCTGCGGCTTGCAGCATTGTGCTATCAACTGATGCCGATATGTCATCTAGGCCTTGTAGAAACCATCAATTTTTGACCCAATTGTAACACATTCTAGCTAATTTGGATCCATTAGAAATGAATTCTCACAAATTCTCATGGTATCATCAACTTACGTCAAAATGTGCAAAACGCTACTAAACATCATTAACAGGTGCAGAATTCCACGTTACTTGCATCCAAAATCAAACCACATCTATTCTGTTTGGGTACATCTTATACTCTTGGCACTGCGCCAGTACGAGTCAAAAAGTTACAGAAGATTTACAGAATTTTTAGAAGAATGTGTTGGCATACAGGAATATTTGGGATTGTCACAGCTTCCTCATTTTACAACACTGCAAAAGGCAGCTGCAAGGTTAGATGGAAATCTGTTACACAAAATGCTGCAGGAATTCATCTTGTACAAAAAAGTAAGACTGGTTCTGGCAGGAATTGATGGCAGCGGATTCAGTTACAGTACGGCATCATACTACACAAAAAGAATTCAGTTACGCAAGGGATTTCTAAAAGTTGTGGTTTGTGCTGACATGAATTCACAGCTTGTCTGCGCTGTGATGATCCACCACAACATGCAACACGATAATCCTGACTTTCTGCCATTGTTGTACAAAACTAACAGTATCGTTCCAGTGGATATTGTGTTGGGTGACATGGGTTTTGATGATGAGTCAAATCATGTTGGTGCAAAAGACATCGGTGCAGCTGCTATAATTCCAACCAGATATGCAGATGTGCCAATATACAGAACCAGTGGATACTATCGCAAAGAGATGAAGAGGAACTTTCCCGTGGAACTGTACCATCAGAGAAACAAATCCGAGACAATATTTTTTGTAATCAAACAGATAATGTCAGGAGACATTGCATCAAGAAATGAAACAACTCAGGACAATGAGATGTTATTTAGGCTGATTGCATACAATGCTTATAGAATTAGAAAGTTAGAGTTTGTTATTTTGATATGGTTTCTACAAGGCCGTCATCTACTAATCTTTCTGAGACAAACAGATTTCCCATGTTGTTGATGATGGTACTAATTGGCAACACTTGGAATCTTCTGTCAATTGTTCTTCTGTCTGGAATTTGCTGTAGCCTGCAGGCCTTGAGCAATTTGTCATTGCCAGATTTGATGAACAAGAAATAGTGCAGTGTATTGTTACTTGGAATTCTCATCCATGATTTTATGATGTATAGTTGTACCATCAAAATAGTTGGATAGACATACGGTCTTCCACGCCTAATTACATCCTCATACAGAGACAATGCTCTGATCAAATACAAAACACCAATAAGAAATGACTGACATCTTATGTTGCTAGGGATTCTTGTTTGTTTTGGCATTTCCAATGAACAAAACATACTGAGATCCTTAGCTTTTTTGATTGCAATAATTTAAGAAATTGATTAAAAATTGGAAATCATTATGCCCAAGTCTCATTTAATTAGAAAAATATCTAGAAGAAAGAACTTGAGCTTGAGTATTTGGGCTCAGAATCCTGTTACATTTAGAAGAATTAAACAAATGGTTCTAATAGTGCCTAAAAAGCACTTTAAATCTGATATGAAGTATCTATGCAGAACCTGTAAGAAAAAATGTGATGATATTCCAACACATATGATCAAAGTACACAAATTTGCAAAATCAATTGTGGAATCACAACTCAAAGTAAACCCAAATACTTTTAGAAATGCCTTTGAAAAATTAGAATAATAACAGAACCACAATGCAAGCAAAACTTGTGAAAAACAGTCTGGAATCTTTTGAGATCTCCTCAACAGAGTGGTATTCCCTGAATCAGTTTCTATATGAGATAAAACAGATTGACTCTTCATGTGTATCAGTATACTATCCATATGGTAAGGGGAAAGAGATCATCTCTTTACTACAAGAAACAAAGAGAAAGGAATCATTTGAAATAATTGAATCAGAGATTGAAAAAAGAATCACCCACCTTAGAAAGAGTCCTTCCTCGGCAGGCAAGTTTGCAAAGACTCTATGTATTTTTGGATGGATAAAGAACGGCAAAGTACACACTAAAGAAATTGGAACCTCCAAGAAACTTCCCTACATCTACATGGCAAGCAAAAGACCATACATCAAGCCATTCCGTGATATTCTCAAAACTAATCATGATGTTTTACTAGTAACGCTTGATCAAAAATCTGCAAGAATACAGAAATTTCATGGAAGTCAGATTATTCAAGAAGCTAAACTTGGAATTGATCTACGAAGTAGACATAGAAAAGGAGGACAGAGTCAGGGGAGATTCCTAAGGGCAAGACAAACCAAAATTCATGTCTTCTTCAAGAAAGTTGCAACAAAAGTCAGAAACATGGATTCCAATTCTGAATTAATACTGTTAGGCGGAATAGGTCCTGCAAAGACAGAATTTTATGGCGAACTAGACTCGGAGTTGGTAAAAAAATATCGATTTGTAGAAAACTTGTCTTTCTCCACTCCCATTACTGATATTCATAAGAAGATAATCCATCACTTGTATCAGCATAGAAGAAGATATGTCACACAAATTATTCAAAAATACGAAAAACTATTCAAAGAAGGGCTAACTGCGAAAAGAAATGATGTTATCTACAAGGCATTGGAGATTGGAGCCGTAGATACGCTAATCGTTTCTGCTAATTATCACACCAATTCTCAGTTCAAGAGTATAATGAAGATGTTAGAGATTGCTAGGAATAACTCCACTAGAATAGAGTTTGCAGTATCTCCAAAAATAATTACAAAGCTGGAAATTCATAATTCAGTTTTGGCCATACTTCGATACAGAATAAAATAATTACTTCAGAAATTGAAAAACAAAAAGAGTCTGAAATTTATAGAATCAATATATTCAAACCATTAATTGCAAGACAAAACACTTCCTAAAGACTTTGGTGAGGAGTCCTTACCGGGCAGATTTGAGGAAAGTAACCCAGATTATACAGATACTAGTCCTAAACCAAAAAGCAGAGAAATTTGGATAGCAATGATACTTTTTGCAATTGTTTCAGTAGGGTTTCTCTCATACTATTTTATCAACCAAAATGAGATTGATTCGCAAATAATTCAAAACATGGATCGTGAAAAAATTCTGGCAAACCAATACAACATAGGGGAATTTGGGAGTGATCATTCTCATGCTGCAATTGTAGTTATTGTAGACGGTAAGCAGGTAAACTTTGACACACCACAATTTCAGCTGTCAAGTAAATACATCCACTTTGAGAACCACAACCCATACCAGATCCACAAGCATGCAACAAATGTCCCACTAGGAATGTTGTTTGCATCATTTGGAATTACTGGCAACTGCATTTTTCTAGAGTCCTGTGAAGACCAAGTAGTCTATCTTAATGGAGAGAGATACCATTCAGATATTTTGCAATATGAGATTAATCATGATGACAGAATACTGATATCTTATGGGGATCAACCAATCTCAAAGCATCTGAAGTACTTGGATTCTTTGAAGATATTTGATGTTCCAAAAAAATCAAATTCTGGAAATGAGATATTTATCTAAAATTTACAATAGTAAAGATTACCGAAATAATGTCATTTACATCAGTTAATTGCAAAAAGAGTTTAGAATCTAACCATCTGTTTTCACAGAATGACAATTAGGGCATAATGCCTCACAATTTTCTAAACTGTTGTTACTTTTATTGCCATCCATATGATTATACTCCCATCTTGCAGGAGGAGGTTTTTGACACTCTGCACATTTTCCATCTTGTCTAATTCTTACTTGTTCTTTTTCTGCTTCTGTCCATTCTTTTCTTGGTAACGACTCGGCTAGGAATTTTTTTCTATATCGACCAGCAATTATCGCTAAAATTATGATGAAGACTAGTCCAGCACCAACAACGTATTTTATTGGACTATCTTCTTTGACTGTTTCATCTGTTTGTGGTTCTTGTGCAAATACAGAAATTGGTACAAATGCTAACGCAATGACAAATAATACTGCTATCTTCAAGACATTTTGCGATTCATTTGATGCCTAATAAAAATACTATCTGGAATTAACTATGCCAAACTAGGCCAATTTTTTTGATCTGAAACAATTGATTTTGTATTAAGCTGAGGGTCAACATTTTACACATGATCCATTTGAAGAGAAATAATTACGTAATAGAATAATGGCACAGGTTTCAAAAGATTCAAAATTTGATATTAGTCAAGAGTTTATTGAATCTGGAAAATCATTACAATCTAACTCTAAGAAAAGAGGTGGACGATATACTAAAGATGAGAAACTTAAACGACAAAATGAAGTTTATAGATTGCATTTTGAGTATGGATATTCTGCAAGAAAAATTTCAGAATTAATGAAGATTAACAGAAATACGATTAATGGTGATATTAATTATTGGTATGCTAAAATTTATGCTAATTTAAAAGATGTTGATCCTGAAATTTCTGTAGTTATTAACATTAAAAGATTTGATATTCAACGATCAAGGTTACGTGAAAATCTTGACAAAGCTGAGAATTTTCAGCAAAGACATGCAATAGAGAAAATGATTTTTGATATAGATTGTAAAATTATCAATACTCATATCAAATTGGCAGATTCTATTAAACGAATTCATAAACAAGGAATTGGTTATCTAAGTAATTAGCTAAAAAATAATGGAAAAGATATTCGGTATTTGACTTTGTTTGATAGAATAACTGTGTCTGAAAAAGCCCAACAGAGAATTTCTAAAATTATTAAAGAAGATAGAGTCAAACCTGGGATTTAGAGGATTATTACTTTGGTTCAAATCTCAACAGATTTGACACAAGAAGTGTATTGAACCAATTATGTGCTTATAATTCATCCACATGTTGAATGAAATTAAGTTGTCATTCCAAATTTTAATTTAATATATTCACTCACTTTCTGGGGTGTGTCCGAAAAGTAAACAACTATGACAAAATTGCTTGATTCTACAAGATATTGATCGCATGATTTGACAGCATTTATGCAAAACAAAAAGTCAAAACGAGACTGGCAGGTATACGGCCTGTACCGCAAAGATGAAGAGATTCTATTTTTGGCCTTGTAGAAACCATCAATTTTTGACCCAATTGTAACACATTCTAGCTAATTTGGATCCATTAGAAATGAATTCTCACAAATTCTCATGGTATCATCTTACGTCAAAATGTGCAAAACACTACTAAACATCATTAACAGGTGCAGAATTCCACGTTACTTGCATCCAAAATCAAACCACATCTATTCTGTTTGGGCACATCTCATACTCTTGGCAATGCGCCAGTATGAGTCAAAAAGTTACAGAAGATTTACAGAATTTTTAGAAGAATGTGTTGGCATACAGGAATATCTGGGATTGTCTGCAATTCCACACTTTACAACACTGCAAAAGGCAGCTGCAAGGTTAAATGGAAATCTGTTACACAAAATGCTGCAGGAATTCATCTTGTATAAAAAAGTAAGACTGGTTCTAGCTGGAATTGATGGAAGTGGATTCAGTTACAGTACGGCATCATACTACACAAAAAGAATTCAGTTACGCCAGTGGATTTCTTGTAGTCGTCTTGACCTGAATGTTTGTTGACTTGTATGTAGATGGATTTGTAACAATAATGTCTATTCCAGCAGTATTTCTTGTTGTGAGTAATGCGATGAACTTTCGTTTGGAGAGCTCAGCAGCTACAAAGTACGCTCCCGTTGCACCTATGATCAGTACTTGGGAAAGTAACACAATTATTCATCAGAAACTGGTTTTTGATCATTTGATAAAATAATGATGATAGAAAAAGCTTGATGGAGGTGTGCGGCTCCATCAATTGTGAATTATTCTAATGTTACTTTTGCACACATTAAACATTCTACATGTACCGCATTTGCAAATATTGCTAAAATAATGTCTACCACATTGTTATTTTCTTGTTCACAAAAAAGTAATGCAAAATACAATTCAGATGATGCACATCGTTTTATCATGTCCTCATGTATTGAGAATTGTTACTCTGAATCAACTGCAAAGAGATTAAAAATAAAATCAAATGCCTCTATTCCATCTGGATCTTGGATTCGAAAACACATTGTAAAGATACCTCAAGAAAAGATGTTACTTTCACTGTATGGTGGAATTGATCAAACCATTTTACATTTGAAAAAGATGGGATTTCTTTGCAAACCAGTGACTGTTGCAATTGACAAGCATTTCATCCCACGATATGACAAAACAGATTCTCCATATCTGGTAAAATCAAAACCAAAGAATGGAACTGACGCATTTGAAGGATATGGGACAATACAATAGACCTCTTGCGTAATTATTCCTAGGCGTAAATTCTGAGGAAGAGTATTTCCAAAAATTCACCAATATTGAATTTTTAGGCACAAATCTGATCAAAATTCAAAATACTGTCAAAAACCCTTCTAATTGCGCAAGAGGTCTAATGTGTAGATAAGCAGTGTAGGGCACAAATTGGTGCTGTCCCAATCAGAAAAGGTGATTCAAAGGGAGTAATCGTGCGTAAATTACTGTCTGATTGTAGCAGAAATTGTATCAAGACACGTCTAGTTCTTTTAGATAGAGAATTTTTCTCAACTGCAGTAATTCATGAAATAAAACAAAACCACGATACATTTATCATGCCAGCAAGAAAAACACCTGGAATCAAAAAGGCAATCATCCAATATGTTGCAGGCAATAGAGAATCAATTTCAGAATATAGAATTCATTCTACATCAAAGCATATCGAATCATTTACTCTAGTGATTCTTCCAAACCCAAATGTAACAAAATCAAATCTTACGGATCAGTATATGGTGTTTGCAACTAATCTTAGAATAAAGAAGATATTTTGGAATCTATGTACTCTTCCAGAAGAGTATCGCAAAAGATGGGGAATAGAAACAGGTTATGCATGTGTGGAAAAATTCAGGCCAAGAACGTGCAGTATGAATCATTGTGTAAGATTCTTATACTTTTTTTATCCTTTGATTTTGTTTAATGCATGGATAATTGCAAATTGTACGTTGAGAAATAACCATTCCATTTCACATACAAATCCAATCATTACAATTGAGACTCTCAAGTGTATATTTGGAATCATTATTGTTGATTCGTTTAGAAAAATCAAATCAGAATATTATTTGGGGGATGTTGGGTAGTTACTTTCCCAAGTACTGATACTGGTTCTAGTTCTACATGTTCTTGTTCGTATTTTTCTTCTGCTTGGTGTGCTTTTGTGCCTAAAATTAGTGATTGTGAGGGCTTTGGCTTTACTCCTTCAATAGATAATAGAATTTTGTACTCACAATACCCTAAACAATCTGCAAAATCAGTAACTGAGGCATTGAGATATGTAATATCATTTTCTTTATTGATTTTAATCAAGAATATCTTCTTGACTTGGCATTAATGATTATTCAATATTATGTTGAATTAGCTCTTATTCTCATGAAATTTTCCAAGAATTCTTTCTTAAATTAGTCATGATTTGAGACAAAAATTCTCATTATTATATTATATTCATTATATTCTAAGAATAAAGTTTCTAGATTTGGAAAAACTATGTATAGTTTTCAAAAATATGCGCTCAGAAATCATATTTTTTAAGTATTTCCACATATGGTAAGTTTTAGGCTACAGATAGGGTGTTTTTGATAGTATCAAATGCGCCAGTAACTGTATGAACTTTAGCCACGATATTTTTGACTTTGAATTTTTTTAGTTCATCTGCAGTGAATGGGCCAATTGCAACTACAGATAATTTTGATATTTGATCAAGAAGTTTTTCCGTATCATAGTCTTTTGACATTATCTCAAAGAACCCACGAACTGAAGATACACTAGTAAAAATCACACCATCAACTTTACCTTGAGAGAATAGTTCTCGAAATTCATTCCACTGAGTAGTATCTCTAAATGCACACACATCATACAAATGAATTTCCAACACATCAATTCCAATCTTGTTTAGCAGTTCTTTCAAAAACGGAGTGGATGCACCACTACGAGGAACAATTACTTTTTTGCCAACAGCATGAACTTTTGTAAATTCCTCACCAACACCAACCGATGAATAGGTAGTAGGTTGATGGTTGACTTTGATTCCCTCGTTTTCAAGAGCAGCCGAAGTCTTTGGACCAACTGACATTACAATAGTATTTGCAACTGCCAATTGCAATTTTTCGAATTTCCCTACTTGCTTGGCTGTATCAAAAAGCAATTTTACTGCCTTTGAGCTCATAAAAACAGAATAGTCTGGATTGTATCTTTCAATTGATTCCAAGAATTCATCAACAATCTTTTCGCCCTTACTTACAAGTTCAATTGTAGGCAATGTGATCAGCTTTGCGTTGTTTTTTTCTGCAAGCTGAATAAATTCAGTGGAATCATCTTTGGATCTAGTGATTGCGATAATTTTTCCATCAATCATTATTTCCATCCTATAGTTTCTGACAAATCAACAACTTTCCCAATAATGATGTTGGTAGGAGGTAAGATTTTGTTTTCTTTGACTTTTTTTGCAATATTCGTTACAGTTCCTTTAATTATTTTTTGTTTGGGAGTAGTTCCATTTTGAATTACTGCTACAGGAGTTCTTTTGTCCATTCCACCAGCAACAAGTTGTTTGCATATAATATCAATGCGTGACAATCCCATCATTATCACAATGGTGTCTACAGATTTTGCAAGCCTTTTCCATTTGACAACTTCATTTTTCTTGTTAGGGTCTTCATGTCCTGTTACAAACACTACTGATGATGAGTATTTTCTGTGAGTTAGAGGAATTCCAGCATAAGTAGCTGAACCAATTCCAGAAGTAATTCCTGGAACTATTTCATATTTTATGCCATTTTCTTTGAGAAACTCTGCTTCTTCTCCACCACGACCAAAGATTATTGGATCACCACCCTTTAGTCTAACTACATTTTTTTTAGATTTTGCATATTTCACCATTAAATCATTAGTTGTAATTTGATGAGTGGTATCATCTCCTACTGCTCGTCCAACATAGGCTTTCTCTGCAGATTTGGGTATCATAGAGATGATTTTTTTGCTGACCAATCTATCATACAAAACAACATTTGCCTTTTGTAATAGTTCAACTGCTCGTAATGTAATCAATTTGCTATCTCCAGGTCCAGCACCAACGAGATACACTTTTCCTGTCATGTCTTATTCCATTCCTCTACTTTTTCTCTCCAATTTAATGCAAGTTCATTCACGCCTTTCTCACGAAGCTCCTCTCCAGCACTTTTACCAATAGATTTAGGATCTTTTTTGTTTCCAGTTTTGTTTACTTGTAATGATTTTTTTCCATCTACAGAAAATACGGTTACAGTCAATGTCATTTCAGAACCATTTGATTTTGCATATGCACCAACTGGAAATCTGCATCCAGAATCAACAAAGTCAGACAAAGCACGCTCTGCCTCAATCTCTAATCTAGAATCAGTATCTTCAATTTTTTTAAGCATAGATATTGTTTGAAAATCATCTACTCTTGTAACTATTGCAATTGCGCCTTGGCCTGGTGATGGAGAAAAATCATCGATTGATAATAGAGAGAACTTTACATCAACTCCCAATCTAGAGATTCCTGCTTGAGCAAGTATTACTGCATCATAGTTTTCCCCAGATGCTTTTCTGATTCTTGTTTTAATATTTCCTCGAATTGGTTTAACTGTAACATCAGATCTCTTTCGAGTCACTTGTACAGCACGACGAAGGGAGCTAGTTCCAATTACTGCTCCTGGTTTGATGGTCTCCAGAGATGAACCATCTGATGAAATGAAGACGTCATTAACTACTTCTCTTTTTGGAATGCAAGCCAAAGTGAGAGCATCATCTATTTCTGAAGGAACGTCTTTGAGACTATGTACAGCAAAATCTACCTCCTTTTGTGCAACTGCTCTATCAATCTCTTTTTCAAAAATTCCTTTCTGATCTATTGTAAATAATGGCCTACTATCAGTATCTCCTTTTGTTGTGATGGTTTTAATTTCATATTCTGAATCAGGATTTACTTTTTTTAATTCAGAGATAACCCAGTTTGTCTGTGCTACAGATAATTGACTTCCTCTTGCACCTACTATGTACTTCAATTTTTCACCGATTTTAATGCAGCATGATATGCATCAAGTGTTTTGTTTAGATCATTTTCAGTATGGGCATCAGATAGGAAAACAACTTCAAACTGTGAAGGTGCAATAAAAATTCCTTTTTTTAGCAAGGTTTTGAACATTTTTTGGAATTTCTTTGCGTTTGCATTTTTTGATGTCTTGTAATCAACAACAGGTTTGTTAGTAAAGAAAATCTGGAACATTGATGCTGTAAAATTAATCTGGTGAGGAATTCCCATATCAGTAGCCATATCATCCAGAGTTGTGGTAAACAACAGATTGAATCTTTCAAGTTTGGAATAAAGTCTGTTTTTGATTTTGTTAATTGTCTTAATTGAACTAATTGCAGCACTAACAGAAATAGGATTCCCAGCAAAAGTACTTGCTTGATAGACTTTACCGCCTGGAGAAAGCAAATCCATAATCTCTTTTTGTCCACCAACTGCAGCAATTGTGAATCCATTGCTTAGGGCTTTGGCTATTGTAGTAATGTCAGGTTTGATTCCAAAATGTTCCTGAGCACCACCAGGAGCTACTCTAAATCCAGTTACTACTTCATCAAAAATTAACGGAATATTGTTTTCTTTAGTAATTTTTCTCAGATCATAAAGGAAATTCTTTTCAGGTAAGATTAGACCCATGTTAGCTAAGATTGGTTCAACAATAACTCCTGCGATATCTTTATTTTTTCTAATTATTTTTTCGAGATCTTCAATGTTATTATACTGAACAACTAGAGTATTTTTTGAAACTTCATCCAACACACCATCAGAAACTGAAATTCTATTGTGTGCAGAACCAGAACCTGCTTTTACTAAAACAGAGTCATGTGCACCATGATAGCATCCTTCAAATTTTATGATTTTTTTCTTTTTTGTAAATCCACGAGCTAATCTAATTGCAGTCATTGTAGCTTCACCACCAGTATTTACCAATCTTACTTTGTCAATGGATGGAAAATTTCTAACAATTAGTTTTGATAATTCTATTTCAGATTCAGTTGGAGTACAATAAAGAGTACCTTTTGACAGTTGATTTGAAACAGAGTTAATGATCTCTTTTCTTCTATGTCCTAAAAGTAATGCACCATAACCATTGCAAAAATCGATGTAACGATTATTGTCTTCATCCCAAATGTATGCACCATTGGCCTTTTTTGTAAAGAATGGATATGGTTCAAAATATCGTACTGGGCTATTAACTCCAGAAGGAATTACTTTTTTTGCATCGTTAAATAATTTCTTTGATTTGGACATCAAACTACTTGACTTTTTGTCATTATTATTCGTAATACCCAAAACAAACTATTTCATCATAGTTAAACGCTAGAATTGGGGACTAAGTTCTTGGAGAATTTTTTTCTGTAAATTAAAGCAACGATAATAGACCCCATGAAAGGTGCAGTCAGATATAACCACAAGTCATCTAATGTTCCACTTAGCAGTGCAGGCGCAACAGAACGAATTGGGTTCATTGAGGCACCAGAAATGGGCGATAGAAAAAACACATCAAGAGCAATGATTCCAGATATAACGATACTAATTATTGCCATTGATAATTTCTTTTTGCTTACTACAATTAAGATACCGCCCATCAAAAATACAGTGGCCAAAATTTCAATGCCATAGAAGAATGGAATGGAATATTGATAGTTAGGGAAATTTAGTCCAAGATCACCATAATTTCCAACAACTTGTTTTACAAATAAACTTCCTAAAATACCACCAATGGCTTGTGCAACAAAGTACAAAGGAATTTTTTTAGCCTCTATATATCCAGAAATAAAAAAGCCAATTGTTACAGCCGGGTTAAAGTGTGCCATAGAGTATTTCCCAAAAACAAAAATCATTATGGATATTCCAATAAAGTGTATTAATGCATTGCCTATTGGGCCCAAGATTTGGCCAAATCTTCCATCATAAACAACGGATATTGTTGCTGCGATTACTAAACCAAAAGTTCCAATCAACTCTACAATAAAAATTTGTAAATTTGAATATGTCATTAGTTATATTCCAAAATCAAACAAATAGATGAATTAAATAAGTAAATGCAATTCCCAGTACAGCACTTCCGGGGATGGTAATTAACCATGCAAAAACAATTTGTCGGCCTACCTTCCAACGTACAGCACGCGTTCTTCGTGCAGCACCAGATCCCATTATAGTACCAGTAATGGCATGAGTAGTACTTGCAGGAATACCCAAAGTGGCAAAAATTGCTAGCATCAACCCACCTCCAGTTTCTGCTGCAAATCCTTGATATGGTTTGAGTTTTGTGATTTTTACGCCAAGTGTTTTAATGACTTTATATCCGCCAAAGAAAGTCCCCAAACCCATTGCAGTTGCAGCTGCAAAGATTACCCATAAAGGCATTTCAAGTTCAGGAATCAGTCCAGCTGAAAACAAAATTAGAACGATAATACCCATAGTTTTTTGTCCATCATTTGCTCCATGAGTTAGAGCAAACCAACCTGAAGAAATTATTTGCAATCTACCAAAAGTTTTGTTTACAATTGCAGGTCTGTAATTGGCAAAAATTGTAATTATTAATCCGGTCAACAAGAAACCAAAAATTAGCCCACCTATTGGAGCAATTATAATTCCTGCAAAAATTTTGGACAGACCGTCAAGAACTAATGTTTCAAAGCCTAACCCTGCAATACCTGCGCCCATAATTCCACCAACTAATGAATGGCTGTTAGAAATTGGCAATCCAAAATATGTGCATAGCACACTCCAGCTAATTGCACCTACCAAGCCACCCACAATCATGTAAACTGTGATGTCGTCAGGACTTACAATTCCTTTTGCAATAGTTGTTGCTACTGCCACACCAAAAACAAAAGGTCCCACAAAATTTGCAACTGCAGATAAAGCTACTGCATGAAGTGGTTTTAGAACACGTGTTCCAATAACTGTAGCAATAGAATTTGCAGAATCATTAAATCCATTTACAAAATCAAAGATTAATGCAACTATTATTGCTCCTATTGCTATTTCGATCATAGAATCATCTTAAGTATATTTTAGAACGATATCTTCAATGACATCTGCAACATCTACACATCTATCTGATGCAGTTTCCATGGTTTCATAGATATCTTTTAGTTTAATGATTTGGATTGCATCATCAGTCTCAAACAGTTCTTTGATAGCTTCTCTATACAGATCATCTACAGTGTGTTCAATGTCACTGGTATTTCTACAGTGATGAATCATATCTTTAGTATTTTTGATGTGTTGTAGCTTTGAAACCATATACTCTACTTCTTTTGTAGCTTTGACAAGTTCCTGAGCCATTTGTTCACAGTATGGTGGAGGAGTAGTAATTTTGTAGCTGTGTACTCTTGCAGCAATACCATCCATAAAATCAATCACATCATCTATTTTTGATGCAATTCTTTGCATGTCCTCACGATCTAATGGAGTGATGAACGTCTTGTTTAGTTCCGTAAAGATATCACGTGTTAAAACATCTGCTTTAGTTTCAAGTTTATGGATTTTTTTTGCTTGTTCAATATTGTTTAGATCTGAGAATAAAACTACTACGGCTTCAGAGGTTTCAACTGCTTTTTTTGCTAAATTATCAAGAATTGTTAAGAGTTCTTTTTCATTTGATTTTATCCAAGATAGCCACATTCCCATGATTATTCAAATGCAAATTTTGAATTAAGGTTACTTATCATAAAGTCTATTGTACTATATAGAAATAATCTAGCTTTCACAGTTTAACAACAGATCACTTTGGGAATCAGTTGAGGGATAACATCGATCAGTATCGGTACCACGACAAAATTAGAAAAATATTACCAGAGTTAGCAATCTAACAATTTTTGCCAACATTATATCAAAATGGCCTGTTTACTTCACGTGTAAACACATAGCTTGCAATACCAGCCATTACTAGTACAAATGCAAAGAGGACCACAAGACTAAGTAGTATTGGAATTCCACCTTCGGATACACCTGTCATCATTTCCCTTACTAGTAAAATGGTGTAGGTAACAGGATTTAGTTTTGCAATTATAGCAAGCCAGTCTGGTAGTAATTCCAATGGGAATAATGCAGGACTTATCATAAACAGTGGCATCCCAAGAAAATTAATCACCCCCCAAAAGGTTTCTTGAGATTTTGCAGTGGCTGCAACCATTACAGAGATTCCTGAGAATCCCAACGAAAACAAAATAACAATTCCCATGATTGGGATAATCATAATAGGATTCGGAAAATTAACTCCTATTGCCAAAGCAATTCCTATAATCAAACTTGCTTGCAAAGCTGAAATCAAAGAAATTGCAGACATTTTGCCTAGAGCAATTGCAGAACGAGAGATTGGCGAAGTCAACGCCTTGTTCATAAAACCATATCGTCTATCCCATAATGTATTGACACCTCCAAAGATGCTAGTAAAAATTGCGGTAAGAATAATGACGCCAGGTGTCATAAACTCAATATATTCTCCTTGAAAACCAACGGATTGAATTAGTGGTTGAGTTCCTGAAAAAGTATTTCCAATTACGATAATCCAAATTGCAGGTTGAATTAATCTAATTAAAACGCCACTTCTAGATTTTTTGTATCTCTTTAACTCCCTCCAAAAAATTGTATAAGTATCATACATCAAAGTGTTCATGCTCGCAACCTCTTCATTTTTGCATGTTCACGTTTCTGATTGAACTTAGAATCATCATCCCTAATCTCATGTCCAGTGTAAGAGATGAACACATCATCAAGGGTTGGTTGAGTAAGAGAGATAGAAATAATTTTGATGTTAAGTTTTGATGAAATCTGGAAAATTTTTGGAATCACTTCTGTTCCATTTGATGCGAAAAGAGTTAGTTTAGACACATCTTTGTTGATCTTGTTAACAAATTCAATTTTTTCCAGCTCAGATAAGAAGGAATCACGGTTTTCTCCTTCTTCTAATATGATTGAAATGACTTCGTTTCCCATTGCTTTTTTCATGTTTTCTGGAGAATCAATCACCTGAATTTTTCCACCATCAATTATTCCAATTCTGTCACATAGTTGATCTGCCTCTTCCATATAGTGAGTTGTTAGAAATATTGTCATCTCAAACTCATCATGAATTTTTTTAATATATTGCCAAATCTTTCTACGAGTTTGAATATCTAATCCAACAGTAGGCTCATCAAGAAACAATACCTTTGGTCTATGCAAAAGGCCACCTGCAATGTCCAATCTTTTTCTCATGCCACCAGAATATGTAACAACAGGTTTGTCTTGTTTGTCAGAGAGTTCGATTAGAGCCAAGATTTCATCAATTCTTTTGTCAATTTTGCCTTTTGGGATGTGATTGAGCTTTGCTTGCAGCAAAAGATTTTCTCTTCCAGTTAGATACTCATCAACAGTTGTTTCTTGTTGAACATATCCAATATTTTGTCTGACTTGTTTGGGATTTGTCATTACATCAAACCCAGAAATCAAAGCTTGCCCAGATGTTGGTTTCAACAATGTAGTAAGAATCATTATCGTAGTACTTTTTCCAGCGCCATTAGGTCCCAAGAATCCAAAGATCTCTCCGTTTTTTACTGAAAGAGAAATATCGTCAACAGCAGTTACATCTCCAAATGACTTTGTGAGGGATTTTGTTTCTATTGAGTACAATACGTTTGATCGCATTTTTCAATTATAAATTGCTAAGTATTGATTCAGTCGATCCTCATAAAAAAATTTAAAGAGTAATTTGAGAATTTACTTTATGAAAGGACTTTGTCATAAATGTCAGTCATCAAATGTAGAAATAACAGTTCAAGAAGGAATTCCTGTTTGTATAGTGTGTACTAAAAAAACAGATTAATCAAAAAGTGTTATTTAGAAAAAAGAAGTGTGAAAGAGATCATTCAAGTTTCTTGAATTCTTCTTTGGTCATTCTTAAAATGATTTTTTCTCCTACTCCCCAAATTTCTGATTTGGATAGAATCTTAGAATGCCTCAAACCATAGCTTACTTCAATTGATTCTAATTCATTGATATCAGGATGTTTATGCAATAGCTTTACTTTGCCAATTTTATGGCCGTCAATATCAACGACTGGAATTCCTGTTCTAACAGGAGGTCTACTAAGAAGCAATTGTTTCTTAGAAAATTTGTCTATGTAGTCCTCTGAAAGAAAATAGTCTTTGTTGAATCCTTGATGGATTGTCACGCCAGATACGGTAAGTGTCTCTTGGTTAATGTGTATGTGTTTGACTTTGCCATATACAATTCCCTCTCTATCTATGACTTTTTTCCCAGTAAAGGAATCTGCAGTAAGCAATTTGGTAGGCATTCCTTCTAGTTTTACTGACATAATTTCAAATGATTAGATTTGCTTATCATACCAGATATCAGGAATTTCAAGCAATGGGGTTAAATTACTTGACAGAAAAAAATTACACATGGAGATAAAAGAAGATTTGTTCCAGCCAATCCTCACCACAAAGGGCAGAAAAACAGGAAAACAGCATTCCGTAATGCTTCGTGCAGTTAACTATAAGGGAAAAATCTACTTTTCTAGACATAACCCAGATGGAGACTGGTTCAAAAATGCCTTGACAAATCCCGAAGTAAAAATAGAATATAATAATTTTATTTTTTCTGGAAAGGCAAAATTAGTAACAGATGAAGAATTGAGTAAAAAAATTTCCCAGTTAAAATATCCTGGAGAAGAAAAAGCAAAAGAGAAGAGAGTTACAATTGAAGTCACATTTAATTCTACATAAGTTATTTTGATCTAGATTTTTTCAGTGATTTCCATTAGTAAACACTAAATTCTAGGTGTTAAAAAAGAATAAATGAAAAAAGTGAGAAGAGAAAAATGAGTTCAAAAACGATTATTCCAATTGTAGTTTCCATTTCGGTAATAGTTACAGTAGGAATAATGTATGTAATTGATTTTGATCAGCAACCTCAAGTTTCACAAATTCCCTCACCTGAAATAATCTATGTTGACAAATCAGTGTCAGAATTTTTTGAAGGAACACATGACATCAAAAAAATATCATCACAAGAAGAGTTAGAGGACATTCTTGAAGCCTCTGCATTGTTTGGGGGAGACTTCATTGATGACAGAATACTTACAAGAAACATGGCAGTTGAAAGCGCAGTCATGTTTGAAACAGCTGAGTCTGCTCTGCAACCAAGTCCGTCAGTTTCTTCCGATGCCGTAGTTAAAACACAATCTGGAGGTACAGATTATTCAACAACAAATGTTCAAGTTGCAAATGTTGATGAGCCAGACTATCTCAAAAATGATTCAAAATATGTTTACATTGTATCTGGAAACACACTTTCAATAATTGATGCATATCCAGCAGAGTCTACAAAATTAATTCTCAAAATTGCGCTCGATGTTGAATCGCAGTATATCCAAAATATGTTTCTAAATGATGATAGGTTAGTGATATTTTATAATGGACAAAGCGATGATGAAATAATCCCACAGTTTGATTTCGTTCCACGTCGTTCTTACAGCCCAGTTACTCATGCACTGATAATTGATGTCTCAGATAAAGAAAATCCAAATATTCTCAAAGATTATTCCATTGATGGTCATTTTAGAGATGCACGAATGATTGGAGATTATGCATACTTTGTTACTAATAGTAACATTAACTATCAGTATCCAAAACTTCCAGTGATTTTGGAGAGTTCAGTCAGAATCATGACTCCTGATGCGTTTTACTTTGATAATATAGAACAATTTTCAAACTTTAACACATTAACTGCAATTGACATATTTGGAGACACAGTAAATTCAGAGACATTCCTTATGGGATATACAGGAGCATTCTATGTCTCTGAAGACAACTTTTACTTGATTTATCAACAAAATATGCCATTTGGATTTTACGAGAATTCATCACGAGATAGATTCTTTGATGTTATTGTACCATTATTGCCAAATGACATTCAAGATAAAATTAAAGTAATTCAAAATGATTCTTCAATGAATTCATCTACACAGTGGATAAAAATTTCAGAATTAATGCAAAAGTCATACAATGAGATGGACAAAAATGACAAAGAAGAATTGTTTGAAAAAATTAAAAAAGCACTAAATGAATATGATGCAAAGATTCAGGAAGAAACAAGAAAAACAATAATTCACAAAATATCAATTGACGAGGGTAAAATAGAATATGTTGCAAAGGGCTCAGTTTCAGGTAGATTGCTAAACCAATTCTCTATGGATCAAAGTGGAGACAGATTTAGAGTTGCAACAACTACTGAATACTATATACAGTATCAAGGAACGGTTCGTGCAAATGCAGTTTATGTCTTAGATGAACAGTTAAAGATCGTAGGAGGACTAGATCAGATTGCACCTGATGAAAGCATTTTTTCTGCTAGATTCATCGGAGATAGACTTTACTTGGTAACATTCCAACAAATTGACCCATTCTTTGTAATTGATCTATCTACGGACACTCCAAAGATTCTAGGGGAGTTGAAAATTACAGGATTTTCAAACTATTTGCACCCATATGATAAAGAACACATTATTGGAATTGGTAGGGATACAAAAGAGATAGAAGAAGAAAGAGTTCAGCAATTAGGAATTAAAATTGCATTATTCAATGTTGCAGATGTCAATAATCCAAAAGTTATTGATGACGTAATCATAGGGGATAGTTCCACATATTCAGAGGCATTAAACAACCATAAGGCATTCTTCTTTGATAAAACAAGAGGTGTTCTCTCAATTCCAATTAGTGGAGATGTAAAAAGCCTGAATGAAATTTCAAGTTCCAAGATGTTTGCACCTGATTACAATCGCTGGAATGGATTCTATGTATTTGATTTGGATAGTTCAGATGGATTCAATCTCAAAGGAACAGTAACCCATTCTGCTGATGATTCACGTTATTATGGAATGGGAGATGCAAGAACATTCTATATTGATGATGTCTTATATACTGCATCGGAAAGATATCTAAAGATGAATTTCTTTAACAATCTGGAAGAAGTCAATTCAATAAAACTAGAAAACACTGGAAAATTTATCGAATATCTTGAGGAAGAGATTCTACGTTAAATCACACCAAATGAACTATTGTTGTAACTCCTCTTCTGTCAAATTCAACATCATTCTCAACCTCACTAACAGTTACCGTAAATGAGATAACATCGCGTTGTTTGGCATTTTCTGCATGAAGTTTCAGATGTATATCCATCATTTCGAGTTCTTCAGTTGGTAAATTAGTTTCATCAAAATATGCCCCACAAGTTGATTCTATTCTAAATCTATCATCCTTAAAATGAAATCCAAGTTTCGTTTTTCTACCTTTTCTTCCACTTGCTTTAACAATAACATCAATTATTCCAGATTTTGTCTCAGTATAGCTAGATTTGTGATTTATAAAAACTCCAATCTCAAGGGGTTTGCCGGCAGTTGATTCTGCCATCTTTTGGATTCCATCGTTCATAACAACATCAACTGCTTTGATAGATTGAGCAACCTTTGCAATCCATTCATTTGTTCTTGTAATGGTTGCATGAATTTCTGCACGTCTTCTTTTGTCTTCATCCTCAGGCAATTTGTAATAATCAACCCATTCCTCGTAGTTATGAGAAATATCTTCGATGAAATCAATGCAAGTTCGTCTGTATTCATCAACATTATCAGTTCTCAATGATGCATCATCAGTTCTCATACCATCATAGTCCATTGGCATTGCCATACTCTAGCTTGAAACGAAGTTCTAAAAAAACCAATCCTGACAAAAAATTAATGATTATAAAAGGAATTTTCATGTGATATAATGATGATATTTTCTGAATTGACTTCTGATCTTCAGGTTCAACTAAAAAGAGACTTGGCACAAATCAGATTCCTTCTAAAGAAAAATCAGGGAATGGCATATGCTAGAATTGTAGAGATTGGAAAAGAAGTTGGCAAAAAATACAATATCAAACTAGTAGTAAATTTTCCAAAAGAGGGAAGAATTGATGAATTTGACATGTATGGAAGAAGGGATTTGAGTCTGATTATTGATTATGACAGAAAGAGATTCCCCATAGATAGAGAATTAATCAAGCAAAAGGCAAAAGAGATGCTTGGAGATGTACAAATTGAGGATGCATACATGTATGAAGACAAAGAAGGGGTACGAGCCTTCACAGACAATTGGAAGATTGATATCTTACCTCATTCATTGCATATCTGGACAGAATTTAATGAAAATGTAACTGCATTTTGTGATTGGTTAATGGAAAATGTTTACCAGATGAAAAAGAAGGAGTAAGTCTTTCAATTAGAGGTTTTCAAGTTCATCAAGTAAATCTTTGGCCTCATAGTTTTTTGGTTCTAATTTCAGAATTCGCTTACAACAATCTATTGCCTCATCTTTTTGTTGCAAGGCCAAATGAACATCAGTTTTGAGTTTAAGTGTTTCAACATCATTATTGTCTAGTTGGAATGCTTTTTCATAATATGGGAGTGCTTTTTTTGGATCTTCTAAAATAACGTAAACGCCCCCCATAATGAACATAAAATCAGGATCATCAGAGAATTTAGATTCCAAACTATTTCCAAATTCAATGGCTTTTACATATTCACCTTCTCTGATTAATTTTTTCAGACGGCGTTTTGGATATCTAAAAAGACTTACCATTATTGCTTCATTATTTTTTGAAAGATTTTATCAATTTGAATGTAGGCAATATCAGGAAGAAATGGTCATTATTCCTTCTTTGATTAAGAATTGAATTGCGCTAATAAATTCATCATCTGAAGAGTCTCCATCTACCCAAACACCTGTAGTGAATTTAATCCAAGATGGAACTTCGTTAGATTCTCCATCTGAACCTTGTACGGTTGGTGGAATTACAATAATTTCATTCTCAATAAGGTACTGAATTGCACTAATAAATTCAGCATCTGAAGAGTCTCCATCTACCCAAACACCTGAAGTGAATTTAACCCAAGATGGAATGGCAGGGGATGAAATAACATCATCATTTAATTTTTCAATGAGAGGATTTTCGTCGATTTCAATTTCGATGGTTGCATATCCCCCTAGTTTGGCATCAGGTACTTGATATTCTGGTCCTGTACCATGAACAAATATGGTGTAGTTTACTAGTCCAGCATTTTCTTCTACTGGAAGAAGAAGATGAACCTGACCGAACCCATTAAACAAGTCATTTCGTCCAAGGTCTTCTGCATATGAACGCAGTCTGTTGCCGTTTTCATCCACAACCCAAATATCATAATGAACCTGATCTATGAATTCAACATCATTAAACGGATTCATGAAGTTTATTTTCCAGTCAATATTACAGCCTTCCATAGGGAATTCTGGAGCATAATTGTACTGAATCAACATGGAGTACGTGTTTGTAGTAACATGTTTACCAACATAATCAGAAAATTCTGTAGTGCACCCCAACAACTCTTCTTTTGGGATTGTTTCTACAACATCTTTGAAAGGATCATCCATTACATTTTCTTCATAATCTAACAAAGTGTATTGATGCATTATTGGAGGAATGCCTGTGGTAATCCAAGTATAAGTTAATGCTTTAACAGGAAAAGGAAGTTCATCTACTATCCAGATTTCATTCCAGTCACCACTATACCAACCAACAACAACGGTATCAACAGTTCCTGCAGGAATAATTATTGTTTCTGCTCGTATTGGAATTAATTGAGCACCACCAATTGCACCTATCTTCCCCCATGCGGCAGCTTTGAACTCTTGTGGTCCATGAATTCGATCACCTTCATTTCCAGTAGCAAAAGCAGATAGCCAAGCTAAGGAAGATTTGAATGCAATAGCATAATGAAAAAGATCATCATCAAACAATATAGGTTCAGGAGCAGTTTTACCAAGACCCATTGAACCTTTGATGATCTTATTGCCATCAATGATTACAACTTTTGCATCCCACAATGTTTCAGTTTCATGTGGTATGGTTCCCTTGATCCACATCTTCAATTTAATAGGTGCACAATCATTAAGATCTATTTCACACAAAGAATACTCAAAATAATCTCCTTCTTTAAGACCCTCACCCAAATACCATGTACCTTCAACATCAACACCACCTGCTGTACCGGTGCCCTGACCATAAGAAAGATTTGAAAATCCAAAACCAGAGACAATAATCAAGAACATAAATACAATAATAAATCGATGCACAACAATAATTACGAAATATCCTAGTTAAACGTTATTCAGATTTGTAAAAAATGATAAAAATTGACTGTAATATGTAATTCAAATAAGCAAATATAGAGGAAAATTCACTGAAATTCAGAAATGTGTGAATGCTCAAAAGTTCACTTGTATGAAGTAGAGTTCAAAATGGATGGAATGACTGTAGTTCCAACGCACAAGAACTGTGGATTTGCACTAGACGAAAAACAAGCAGACAAGTTCCAAAAAGAATTAGTAAAATCTTGGGGCTTTCAGGAAGAAGAAGATTAATTTTAAAAATAAAAAATAAGATTGTAATTAACTATCGACTTATAATTGTCCGACAGCTTCTTTACAAACGTCAGTGTTACATTTGCAATCTGCACTGCATATACAATGACCTTGCATTGCACAATCACATGAGTAATCAGGATCGCCGCTATCTGCTTCACAGCCACATGCTTGATCTACCATGACAAATCAGTAATCTTACTTGTTTTAAAAGGTTGGTACATGATACTAGAAAATTACTCTCTAGAGACTATTTCAAGTATCTCATTACAAGATTTCTGGACAAGTTCTGCTTGTTGCAATAATAGATTAGAATCAGCTTCAATATCAAAAGCAATCTTCAGAATATGGATAAGATTCTGTTCTCTATTCAAAGTATCCTTAATTTTTACAAAATTCTCTTTATTGATATAGCCAAAATAAAAGTAGCAGTCAGAAAGCATTGAATTTTTTAAAAAGAAATCATGTTTTTCCTGAATAATTTGAGAATGGTAATTTTTTTCGACAAAATCAGAAAATCCAATAGTTGACTTTAGCATACGTTCAAGTAAAGTTGGAGTAGCCCTTTCAATTCCAACTGTTTGAGTTACAACTGATATATGCTCATTGATTGGACTTTTTCCAAATTTTCGAAGTAAGTCTAGCATATGAGAAGGACTTGATCTTTGGTAGTTTAGAGAAGATATGGCATCAGCTAAATAGTAAGAAGCACATTTTTGCCAACATGGAGCAAAAACATCAGATGTTTGAATTGCTTCTTTAGTTTTTTGACAACAAAACATAGATTCAATCAAACAATTTTTTGCAAAATCAGTAAAGAGTGAGGAACGCTTTTCGTTGATTTTTGATAATAGCATTCGCAAATCCCATGATTCATCTTGAATAATCTGTAGTTTATCATATTGGAGAAGTTTTTTTGATAGAGTTTCGGACAAGGAAGCATGATGAATCATTACAAACTCATCTCCAGATTTAACAATTTTTTCTGGTTCTGATTTTCCATCAAAAACAACAATATCATACTCACATGAATCAAAATGTAAATCAGAAATTCTACAACCACCCAAACCAATTGGGAAATCAGATAATTCGTTTTCTGCAACGAATTTTTCAATATCCATGTAATTGGTATCTTTGATTTTTCTATAAAGGAATCAACTTACAAAGTTTTACAAATTCATTCAAGCATTTCCTTTAAATTGAGATTGAGATTGTTTTTTATCAGGCTCCTATAGTGTAGTCCGGTTAAGCATTTTGGCTTCTCAAGCCAAAGACTCGGGTTCAAATCCCGATGGGAGCATTACACTTTTAGTTTAATATTCTATTAAATTTAACAAAACTAATCTACTGGTTTGTTGCATCCTCATAGTCATCGTTTTTTTCTGAAGGTGGTTCTTCTAATGGTTTTTTGTCTTCTGGAATTACATCTGGGATTAAATCTGGAAGTTCACTTTTATGTTCTTCAGTAGGGATAAGCGTAAGAGTAGAGTTAATGTTACTAATTTTTCTGATTTGATCAGAAATTATGTTGGCAAGTTGGAGCTGGCTATCATAGTCAATTCTTGCAACAATATCATAGACTCCATATGTTCCTTGAGTATCAACTACATTTTTCACTTTATGTAATTGTTCTAGAACTTCTGACTCTTTGCCTAATTCACAATTAATTAGGTAATACCTACTCATTTGGAACATGTTTTACAAGCATTTTTACCAACATTTCAAAGATATTCTCATCTCTGTTGTTGAATCGAAACTCTATTTCCTTGAGATAAAGATGAAAGTATTGTTTAGGAACTCCTCTGTAATGATACATCCAAGTCTTGGCATAACTCCAAAACCCTTCCATTCCGTTGATATGTGCATCACCTCTGACATACTCATCCATCCCGTGAGACACAACCTTGTGCTTTCCTCTCATTATGAGAGATGCATATGCAGTATAATCATCCGTATAGTACAGCAAGCCTTTTCGAGTGTGCTTTTTGATTAATTCCATAAGGGTATCGTATTTTCTGTCAGGTACAACTTTGTTTCCTAATTATTTCATCTAGCCTCAAAATATAATCGAAAAAGATTTGGATCGCAAAATTTTCATATCAAATTATGCCTCAGAAGATAAAATATGATGACAGGCGATACATTTCACGTGGTAAATTCTATGTGTTACATCTTGATGATGATATAATGTCAGAAGGTGTTGAACAACTAAATGATGGAAAGGTCGGACATCCGTTTGTATATTCAGATGTGTGTTTTATGGTAACTGCATTATTCAGAAACACTGTAGGTACTGGATACAGACAACTGCAGGGAATAATTGAAGACATGTTGGGAAAAGAAAAATCACCAAACTTTTCAGCAATTTGGAAGAGAATCAACAAGACAAGCCTAGAAGATAATAATGGCAAGAGTTGGTTCTCAGATGGAAAGACAAAAACAGAGATTGTATTTTTGGCAGGTGACTCTACAGGACTCAAACCAACTAGTCGTGGTGACTGGATGGGTGAAAAATGGGATCTAAGACGTGGATTCATCAAGATGCACATCATGGTTGATTCAAGGACCAAGAAAATTTATGCAGTGTCAATTACGGATGAGAAATCAGGCGATGCACCAGAATTTGAGAGATTGTTATCTGAAGCATTGCACAACATTGAGAATTCCTCTAATGTCAAAAAATCCGAAGAATTGTTAGTTGGTGCTGATGGCGCATATGACACCAACGATAATTTTAAAGAATGTGAAAAGAAAAATGTCATACCAATAATTCCAGTAAGAAAAAATTTCTCACCAAAGACAAAAGGAAACAAGTTAAGAAAAGAGCAGGGATTGTTGCAGCTTGGCCATTGTGAAATGAATGCTGAAAATATCAAGATGTTTGATGGTTTAACAGAGCAACAAAGAAAAGAGAATCAAAAGCAGTGGAAGAAAGATATTGGTTATGGCAGACGTTGGACAGTAGAGATTGCAATTTCTACATTTAAGAGAATTTTAGGAGAGAATGTTTCTGCAAGAGTTTGGTGTAACGTTGTAAGGGAAATAAAATTCAAGGTGATGATTTACAATTTGATGATTGATGCTGTACTGGAACAGGAGATGAATCATAGTTAGTTTGGGATTTGTCTTGAGAATGAATGTTTAGAGTGGAATTGGGAAACAAAGTTTCAGGTACTGGAAACGTTATAACATGTCCGTTTCTCTTGTATATTCCAAACACCAGCGTCTTGCCTTCGGCACCCCATCCACGCTTTCCCTTGCGATAACCCCCAAACATTGCCTCATCTAGTTCCAGCTTGCCAGACAACCTGAGATTAGCCATTGATGAATCATAGATTGCTTCTCGAAATATCCTAAATGTATGCTCTATTGTTTTGAGGCTTATTCCTGCATAGAATCGTATTCTGTACGCTGGAACTCCAAGTGAGAACAGGTAGAAAAGATGCACAATTGCGTTTAGGGGAACTCTGATTTTGGCAAGATATGTTCCAGTAAAATCATCAAACTTGTATCTGCACTTTCTACAGGCGTATCTATTGGCAACATGATTGATGTTTCTGCATTGACACCGTGGACAAATCCGTTTTCCTTGCCATCTTTCGTGTCGAAAATAGACCCTACTTTTCGTCACGCTATTTGCCAGTTTGATCGGATCAACATCAGGCACAACTTAGGCATGAGTGATTGAAAAACATTCCTTGTTATTTGTTCCAACTGACGGGGTATTACCATTAATTAAAACAAAAGTTTTGTACATATTAGTACCAAATCATCAAATTTCTCTTTTGTGATTAGATTAGACCAAAACAAGTCTAAAATCATATAATTGCTGTCATGGAATACTCAACGTGGTAACAGGTACGCAGTTAATAGAGAAATTTTTGTTTAAAATTGCAAAACAGTGGATTGCAGGAAACACTGTTGATGATGCATTAATCTCAGCCAAAAATGCATACCAATCAGGAAGACATGCAATCATAAATAAATTAGGAGAATATCATACCTCAAAAAAACAAATCAATACAGCTATGAAAGAGTATCAAAAAATTGTAAATTCTTTTAGAAAATGGAAAATACGTGGAGCTATTTCAATCAAACCAACACAAATTGGTCTTTCAATCAGTCAAAAGGAATGCTATAGGAATTTTGAGAAAATCATACAAGATGCGCGTAACGCCCATGTCTTTGTTTGGTTGGATATGGAATCAACAGAACACACAAATGAAACTATTGAGATTTACCATGCATTCTTTTCAAAATATGAAAGATTAGGAATTGCCTTGCAGGCCAATCTCAAACGAACAGAAAATGATCTAAATGATTTGACAGGTATGGGTGCAAAAATACGTCTAGTAAAGGGTGCATACAGAGAAAAAGCAAACATTTCCTTCAAAACAAAAAAAGATGTAGACAATAATTTCATAAAACTAATGAAAATATTATTCAAAAAAGGTAATGAATTTGCCATTGCATCGCATGATACTAAAATTATTCAAAAAGCACAAAGTCTATCAAAAAAGTATCCTAGAAAATTTGAGTTTCAATTTCTGAAAGGAATAAGAGAAGAATTCAAGTCAGATTTAGTTAAAAAAAAATTTGTTGTTTCAGACTACATTCCATATGGTGTGAATTGGTTACCATATTCAATTCGACGAATCAAGGAAAGAAAAAGAAATATACTATTACTTGGAAGTTCGTTGATTCAATCACATCGTGTTTGAGTCTGAGATCTCATAAACTGTTGTAAATAGTTTTCACCGCCAGCCCCCTTTCCAATGAAACCTGAATTTTTCCATCCAACAAAAGGCTGACTTGAAACCAAGGCTGCAGTGGTTGCACTAGCAAAACGATTAGTGTAAACTACTCCAGCTTGAATTTTTGAAAAGAACTCATCTAACTGTTTTTTATCATTGCTAAAAATACCTGCAGTTAGACCATATTCTGTTTGATTTGCAAGTTGAATTGCATCATCAAAGATATCATATGTTTGAATGCATAAAAACGGCAGGAATAGTTCTTCTTTTACAAGTTTATGTTCTTCAGGTAATTTTGTAACTATTGTAGGTTCTACAAAATAACCATTTTCAAGTTCTGATGAGGCCAATACTGAACCTCCTGTAAGAATCTCTCCATCTTTCTTTGCCATGTTTACAGCTTCTTCAAATTTTGTTTTTGCTTCTTTGTTAATCACAGGTCCCAAAAATACATCCATTTTCCATGGCATTCCAATTTTCAAGTTTTTTGTTTTTTCAACAAGTTTTGAAATAAATTGATCTGCAACTTCATTTTGAACATAGACTCTAGAGCATGCACTGCATTTTTGTCCCCCAAACCCAAAAGCAGCATTCATCACACCATCAGATGCTTTTTCTAAATCAGCATATTTTGTAACAATTACAGGATTTTTGCCTCCCATTTCAGAAATGAAAGGTTTTGAAGTGGATTTTGTAAATTCTTGAAATCCTTTCATTCCCACTTCACGAGAACCAGTAAATGCTATGCCATCAACATCTGAACTTTCAATCAGAGTTTTCCCCACAATATTTCCAGAACCTGTTACAAAATTGATTGCACCTTCTGGAAGTTTAGAATACAGGATTTTTGCAAACTGAAATGACGATAACGGAGCATCGCTTGCAGGCTTTAGAACTGTAGTGTTTCCTGTGATCAATGCGCCAGTGGTCATTCCTATTGCAATTGCAGAAGGAAAGTTAAATGGAGCAATGATTCCCCAAACACCATAAGGTTTCATGATTGTTTGCGTTTTTTCATGGGGATTTGGATGAAAAGTGTGTTTACAAAATCCCTCGTTTTTTTCTAGTTGTAATGCATAAAATCTCATGAAGTCAATGGTTTCATCCATATCTCCCATAGATTCAATACGATTCTTTCCATTCTCAAATGTCATTATAGCTGCCAAAAAGAATTTTCTACTGGAAAAAACATTGGCACAATCTTTGAATATTTCAGCTCTTTTTTGATACGTAGTGTTACTCCACTTTTCAAATGCATTTTTTGCACCAGATATAGCGTTTTTTGTGTCATCTGTAGATGCTTTTGGAAACTCTGCTACAGTAATTCTAGTATCTGAAGGAGAACGTACCGAAAAGTAGTCATTAGAATAGATTTCTTTTCCATTAATTATTAAGGGATATTTTTTTCCAAGCTCTTTTTGTACTTCACCGATTGCCTTGTCGAAATCTGCATGAAATTTATCAGTAGAGTTACTAACTATTGCCTTGCCCCATGTGTATTCATTTTCAAATTCAAACAAGTTATGTTTCACCTGATGAGTAAAGCACCTCAGAAATTATTCGAGAGGCCAAATGAGATGTCCTATCTTTAACATCAAAGCTTGGACAAACTTCCATAACATCCATACCTACAATTCCTTTCTTTACTATTTCTTTCAACAGATAAACCGCATCGGTACTGTTCAAGCCCATAGGGACTGGAACAGAAACGCCTGGAGCATAGGCAGGATCAACACAATCCATATCAAATGAAACATACACTTTATCACCCAATCTATTTAGTACTGAATTTGCTACTTGTTTAATTCCTTGCTCTCTTATGTCAAAAGGAGTAATTACTTCGAGATTGTATTTTTTAATATTATCCAATTCTTCTTGCTCTGGAGTTCTAATTCCTATTTGAACGCTAGAGTCAATTTCAATATTTGAGAGTACATCATTTACAACAGAGCCATAGTAATTAGTCGTTGAACTTACAAAGTCTGGATGAGCATCAAAATATACCAAAGAAATTTTTCCGTGTCTTTTTGCCAATGCATTAATTATTTGTCGAGTAATGGAGTGATCACCTCCAATGGAAATAGGGATTTTAGAAGATGCAGAAATTTTATCATAAATATTTTCAATCTGAGATCGACTAATGTTACCAAAGTCATGAACTTTTTTTTCAGAGCCTTGAAAAGGACGTCCAAGAGAGATTTTTTCATTACGTTCAAAAGAGTCACGCAGGTTGGAGATTTGACGAATTTTGAATGGTGCTTCCTCTGTTCCTTTTCTTAATGCATGTGATTGTGATTCATCAGGGATGCCAATTATGACAAATTCTGCTTCATCAAAATTATCAGTGTTAGCCCAACAAATTTTTTCCATAATACATGTTAACAAATAAAGGAATTTGTGCTTTTAGTATGACTAAAGTTCATAGTTTCCGATACGTCTAAAAATCATACAACTACTGAAACATATGGATGAAACTCAATACAACAAAACAAATTTTGTTTTATTAAAAGAAGAAAAAATTTCAGAATTTAATCATCAGAGAAATGACTATCCTAATTTGAAGGTAAATCTCACTGGTGCAAATCTCAGTAATGCAGATCTCAGTGAAGATGACCTCAGTAATGCAATTCTCAAAAATGTAAATCTCACTGGTGCAAATCTCAGTGAAGCTGACCTCGAAAATGCCGTTCTCAAAGATGCAGACCTTCATAAAGCAGACCTCAGTAAAACATACCTCTCTTGGACAGACTTCACTAGAGCAAATCTCCATATTGCAAATCTCACCAATGCAAATCTCACCAATGCAGATCTCACCAATGCAAAACTCCATAAAGCAAACCTATCTTGTGCAGACCTCACTGGTGCAAAACTCTATAGATCAAACCTCTCTTATACAGACCTCTCTTATGCAAATCTCACTGATACAAACTTCCAAAATGGAAACGACTATGAGGTAGACCTCACTGGTGCAGACCTCAAAAATGCAGACCTCAAAAATGCAGACCTCAAAAATGCAGGCCTCAAAGATGCAGACATCAAGTAAGAAATTTTACTAATTTGACAAAACCTCATTGGGCATTTCAAATTACAAAGAAAATTTCAAAATAGTTTCTTTAAATAACAAAATCAAGGTTCATTATTATTGGGTCTAAGAGAAATTGAACTTCAAGAAGAATATCGCTCAGACAGAAATGACATTGCATCGGAATTTTTCTTTCCTTGCCTAAGTAATTGTATCGAATATGATAGATGTGTTGACTTTTTGTCGATTCAGACGTTAGCCACAATAGCTATGGCATTTGATAATTTTGTTATGGGTAAGGCAAAATTAAGAATTGTCACAGGCCATAGATTTAAAGCAGCAGATCTTAATCTATTTACAAAACTATTTGATGCAAAATACACGAAATCGTTTGAAGGAAAACAAATCAAAAACACCAAAATTGAAAAAATTGCAAGATTTTTTGACAATGGCCAAATTGAACTAAAGATTGCAATCCCAAATTCAGAACAAGTTGCAGATTCATTCTCAGAGAGAATTGGAATATTTAGAGATGAGCATGATCAGATTGTTGCATTTACTGGTACTTCTAGTGAATCATTCTCTACTCAAACAATAGATTTTGAATCTGTAGATGTGTTTACATCATGGAATGACAAATCAAGGGTTGAAAGAAAGATGAAAGATTTTGAGGATCTGTGGGAGAACAAGACAAAATACGTGCAAGTTTATGATTTTATGTATGCAATAAAAAATAATCTTTTAAAATATTCATCTGAGTGGGTTTTACAAGATTAAAGCTGAAATGACTCTTCTGATCTAGCTTTATTTTCATAGAAATTCATTCTATTGATTTTGTAGTAGATAACTTCACCACGACGTTCAATTACTGCAATAATTGGTTCTTTCCCCATCTGAGTAATCTCTTCAATCTTTTTCTGTAGATTACCCATCTTTTCTTGTTGTCCCTCATTAAGGCCAAAGATTAGAAATTTTGCTCCCTTTTCACCAAAGTGTCCTCTTTCATAAACTCTGAAGTCAGAACCAAACCCAAAACCGTCTTTTACAACATAACCACGGTTTCGAAGATCGCGATATATCAAAAATTTGGTTAGAATTTCAGGATTTATTTTTTGACAAAGACTCATGAACGAGTTAAAATCAATCTGCTTTTTGCCTTTCTTTAGAATTAGTCTTTTAGCGTATAACAAGTAAAGAGTTTCAAATTGTTTTAGGAATAATTTTTCTTTTTCAATTTCTCCATATCCTTTTTGCTCAAGTTCATGAATCATGTTCTTATCAAAGATACAAGTTTGGCCTGAAACCATCTCACCCTTAACCAAAGGAGTTTCTTCCATGATGAAGAGAAAGCCAAAGGATTTCCATATAAGCATTAGATAGCACGAACAAATGCTGGTTAACCGTTAAAATATGGGCATTCTGGTTTTAGGATGTCATGCACGGTGCCAATTACAGAAGGGGGAGCGGACAAGCTTTTACCAGAAAAGAGTACATCAAAGGTAAACCACAGATAAAAATTGCAAAATTTCAAGGTGGCAAAAGAGGAACATACCAGTATCGCATTCAATTAAGTCTCAATGAAAAGATTCAGATCAGACACATGGCAATCGAATCAACCAGATTAGCAGCAAATAAGACATTAGAGAAAACAACTGGCGAAACAGGTTATTATTCCAGACTTAGAATTTACCCACACATTCTTCTAAGAGAAAACAAACAGATTGCAACTGCAGGTGCAGACAGAATTTCAGAAGGAATGAGAAGATCATGGGGTAAAGCCACAAGTTTAGGTGCAAGAGTCAGACAAGGTCAATGCATAATGGAATTATACGTTAATGGTAATGATCATTTAGAGGCAGCAAAGAAAGCACTCAAAGGAGCATGTGTAAAATTACCTGGCACACCATCAATCACAGTGTTTGAATGGAACAAACCATCACCATAAATTTTCTAAATTAGATTTCTTGGTTTTGATAAATTCTAAAAATTCTTCAAATTCTTCTTTAGTGGGTTCTCGATTAAGAATTCTTTTAGATTGATAGTAAAAGGAGTTGTAAATTCTACCCACTACAATACCTAAAGCAAATGATTTTGAATCATCAATGTTTGAAAGAAATTGAATTAATTGTTTGATTTCGTCCTTGTTTGAAATTGTATCTTGAATTTTTTGCTCCATCTTCTTTAGAAGAATTTTATCCATAATGTACCTTGTTTGAAATAGTTAAAAACAGTTTAATATCCAAATTTAGCCTCTAGGATTGTTGCAGTTATAGTACAGTTTGGTTAATATTCTAGCTTGCCAAGTTAGTGACCCGGGTTCAAATCCCGGTAACTGCATCCTACTTTTAGTTAAGTTTATCAAAAACAGAAGACAGTTACAAATGGGCCTTGTAGAAACCATATCAAAATAACAAACTCTAACTTTCTAATTCTATAAGCATTGTATGCAATCAACCTAAATAACATCTCATTGTCCTGAGTTGTTTCATTTCTTGATGCAATGTCTCCTGACATTATCTGCTTGATTACAAAAAATATTGTCTCGGATTTGTTTCTCTGATGGTACAATTGCACTGGAAAGTTCCTCTTCATCTCTTTGCGATAGTATCCACTGGAACGATACTGTTAGTTTTGTACAACAATGGCAGAAAGTCAGGATTATCGTGTTGCATGTTGTGGTGGGTCATCACAGCGCAGACAAGCTGTGAATTCATGTCTGCACAAACCACAACTTTTAGAAATCCCCTGGCGTAACTGAATTCTTTTTGTGTAGTATGATGCCGTACTGTAGCTGAATCCACTTCCATCAATTCCAGCTAGAACCAATCTTACTTTTTTATACAAGATGAATTCCTGCAGCATTTTGTGTAACAGATTTCCATTTAACCTTGCAGCTGCCTTTTGCAGTGTTGTAAAATGTGGAATCTGTGACAATCCCAAATATTCCTGTATGCCAACACATTCTTCTAAAAATTCTGTAAATCTCCTGTAACTTTTTGACTCATACTGCGCAGTGCCAAGAGTATGAGATGTACCCAAACAGAATAGATATGGTTTGATTTTGGATGCAAGTAACGTGGAATTCTGCACCTGTTAATGATGTTTAGTAGTGTTTTGCACATTTTGACGTAAGTTGATGATACCATGAGAATTTGTGAGAATTCATTTCTAATGGATCCAAATTAGCTAGAATGTGTTACAATTGGGTCAAAAATTGATGGTTTCTACAAGGCCTTACAAATGATTCAGATTGTAAAAAGAATCTAGATTTTACCTTCTCTTCAGATAGCCTGACAAAATATTCTCTACCATTTCAACAACTTCGATATCTTTTCTTGTAGCTAAACTCTTCAATTTTCTTGCATTTCTCTTATTCAATAAAATGGTAACTTTTTGTTGGAGTAATCCACTTTTTGCCTTTTTCAGAATCTGGAGATGTGATGACTTTGGACTACGAGACAATGTTTTGAGGTACGCTTTTCTTAATTTCTGGTCAAGTGGAATGATTTTCTCTGCAATCTTTACTGCCTTTAGAATATTTGGAATACTTTGATATAATTTGGTACAATCATCACGTGACAACTCCTTTGGAACAAACTGTCGTAGCTTCTCTGGAACTGCTGCAAACCCAAGATATTTTTTTAGAGTTTGTGAAGATATTCCAAGAGAGCGAGCAGCTTTTGACTTTCCTATGGATTCACTCAAAAACACACAAGCTGCAGTCATATCTTTTACGTTCATTTTATTGCGATGCAGATTCTCTACAACTGATGCTGCCTTTGCATCTTCTAGATCATATCTTGTGCTATTGGCAAGTAACAAAACAGGAATCTTTTTTGCACCCAATCGTTTCAGTGCAGCAAGTCTTCTCTGACCAGACATTAGTAGATACGAATTCTTTGATTCCCTTTGGGCCATTGGAGGATTTTGTAACCCTTCATTTTTGATTGATTTGGCAAGCTCTGCAATTCCCTCCCTGTCTAATTTCCTTGCCTGAGCATCCTTCCATATTTTGATCTGCTTTATGGGAATCTCCTTTAGCCTGTAATTAATTGGTGACTGATATCTTTTAGCCAAGTTCTACTTTGATGATTATACCATTTTTGATAAAAGAGTTAGGTGTCATTACATTGACAAAAAAAGAAAAAATAATGATTGGGATTTCTAAAACTCTATTACAGAGCCCGCCGAAATTGTATAGCTTTGATACACTGTTGAATCTTAGGGGGTTTTTGCTGATTTGAGATCGCTGTCAAGTTAGGTGGCTGGACTGTTAAGTTAGAGTGCTAGGATTGCTCACAAGTTAGACAAAATGTAGATTCAGGAAAATCTTGTTTTATCTGGTCACATTCATAAATAGAATAAAACGCATATTCTTGTTTTGCAGATGATTCTCCAAGTAGTTCATCATCAGGTTTATGTAATTCTGCATTACGTTCAGGATTAAAGCATTGACTAAAGGTTTTATGGATTAGTGTTTTCTTAGTAGGAATTTTTCTTTTTAGTACAATATATCCTGAATGCTCTAACTGATCTTTTAACTCTCTTACTGTGTTTAGATTAATTGGCATAAAATAACCATATGAATAAAAGAATAAAACAATTTAGAAAGTTGATGTGTATGATAATAAAAAATTAAGTTTTATTTATTGGTTTGATTCTTCCTTAGCTGGTTCTGGTGTTGATTCTTCCTTAGCTGGTTCTGGTGTTGATTCTTCCTTAGCTGGTTCTGGTGTTGATTCTTCCTTAGCTGGTTCTGGTGTTGATTCTTCCTTAGCTGGTTCTGGTGTTGATTCTTCCTTAGCTGGTTCTGGTGTTGATTCTTCCTTAGCTGGTTCTGGTGTTGATTCTTTCTTAGCTGGTTCTGGTGTTGATTCTTTCTTAGCTGGTTCTGGTGTTGATTCCAGTTCTTCCTTTTTCTTTTTGCGGAATAAGTTAAAGAATCCCATTAGGATTTATTTATCATTCTATCTGTAATATAATCTTCTTGGTTGTCTTAGATCGCCAACCATAAATCGATCGTACCATTACTAGTTACAGAGTAAAAGACTGTCCCTGATCAGATCTCCACCAAGAATTGATCCGCCTATTGTTTTGGTCTTTTACTTTACCTCTTAAGTTAATTTTTAGCTAGGATGACTCTATTGCTCACTTGCAGTATTTTTAGCAAACAACACTGACTTTTAGAGCAATGGCAGCAAGAAAAAAATCCAAAAGAAAGGCTCCAAAGAGAAAAGCTGTAAAAAGAAAGTCCTCTAAAAAAGCAAAACCAACAAGCAAGGCATACAAAAATGGGCTCTGTTTCGTCTTAGGTTGATCTTCTACTTGTTACCTTTCGGTTGTTTTAAAAAATTAATTCAAAAAATGTAAAATTTGTCATTCTATTATTGTTTTTTATTGTTTTTAATGCTGTGTTTCCTAACATGACTAGTTTATCCAACTAATTCTACCAATCAAGGTTTGGATCAGAACATTTTGTACAATTTCATGAATAGAAATTGGAAAAAATACAACCAATCCCTTGTAAGAAGAGGAGAAATCATGCTCTCCTTTGATTCCATGGAACAGTGGGGTACAGAACTCAAAGAGATGAATCGCAGAAAAGAAGGACACCAGTACATCTATCCTGAGAGTTTCATGGAAGCACTAGGGTATTGCCATGCGTATCTGCATCTCCCCTACAGACAAACAGAGGGACTGATAAAATCACACCTGAAAGAAAAATCAAAAACACCGACATATTAGACCTCTTGCGTAATTGACACAATTTGATCAAAGCATGCAAATTTACTCACAGCAAGATCCAAAGCTGAGAACATCCTCGTTATTTCATGCTAACATACAAGAAACTAGCCAGAAAGCCAAGGTCATTCCAGTCATTTACTGGGATTGGTCTAGAACAGTTTGATTTTTTGTCATCTGAGATAGAAAAAGAGTACAAAAGAACAGAGCAAAGAAGGCTATCCCGCAAAAAGAGGGAGCGAAAGATTGGGGCAGGACGCAGATTCGCTCTTCCAGTCAGGGACAGGCTTATGATGCTTCTAGTTTACTACCGGATGTATATCACGTACGAGCTTGCAGGACACCTCTTTGGTTTGGACCAGAGCAACGTGTACAGGGACATCAGGTATATGGAACCTGCCGTGCGAGGCTCAATACCAATCCCCCAGAAGATGATGTACGCCAAATCCAAAAAGATAGGAACCATACAGGATCTTGAACGGTACTTTCCGGAGTTTCGCGTGATGATTGACTCATCAGAGCAGCAGATACCAAGGCCAAAGAAGAACAAAAAGAAGAGACAAACGCACTACTCAGGCAAGAAGGGGATGCACACAGTCAAGAACCAGTATACAGTTAACCTCAAAGGCCAGATAGTCCACAAGCCTCCGCACTCTCCTGGCAGGCCGCATGACTACAAGATGTTTCAGGCCAAGCATCCTACGATGCTGCCAGAAGGACTGCAGACGTTTGTAGACCTGGGATACGAGGGAATGGCAAGGGACTTTCCGGAGTTCAATCCGGTACTTCCATGCAAGCGCAAAGGAGGCAGAAAACTGACTGCAAGGCAAAAGGAGTTCAACAAGAACCAGTCCAAAATCAGGATTACAGTAGAGCACACAATCTCAAAGATAAAGAAGTTCAGGATAATGCAGGATGTCTTCAGGAACAGGCAGCATCGTTATGATTGCATCAGCGACATCATATGCGGCCTGGTCAATTTCAGGATACGGTGGAAAGAGAATTTTGTTGTGATTCCATGACGACGATGAATTAATTCGATTAGACGACACGTTTTGTTAATAATTACGCAAGAGGTCTAATGTATCTGAGAAACAGAGACATTGCATGTTGTATTCCATACAAAACAAATTCTAGATTTATTGTGCCAAAGAATGCACAAAACAATTACAACAAGACAAGGTTTGTAGTGGAACGATTCTTTGCATGGTTAAAGAATGGTTTTCATAGAACAAGAATAAGATATGAAAGAATTGCAGATAACTATCTTGGATTTGTTTATCTTGCATCAATCATGATGTATTGGAGGGTATTGGGATGAGTTGGAAATGACTAGAATTGTGTTTGAGTTAAAAAATCAGAATAAAAAATAATTACTTTTAGGTTAATTTTTTGTCATTTTTTGGAAATGGTGATATTTTTGAATCATTTCTAGAGATACTTCGATCTAATCAAACCTGTCATTGTTGTAATGTATAAAGCTAAATTTTCGTTACTATTTTTTGCAATTATTTGGAATTATTTTCATAATATATGAAAAATTATTATCAAAGTTAACCATAAATCAAATATGGTTGCAAGAAAAGCCAGATCTAAAATCAAAAAATCAGAAAAGAATGAAGGGATTGCTTTTCTAGATAGCAGAACCCAGAAAGTGTGTATTCTAAAAAAGAAAGATCTTGATAAAGAGTTGAAGAAATTACATAATAAAATGTCAGCTATGCTATCAAAAATAGAAAAATTAGGAAATTATAATCTTGATGGCGTCGATATTTCACTTGGAGTGAGTGCAGGATTATTAGTTTTTGATGTAAAAGGTGGAGTTACACTACATTACAAGCATAAAAAATAAGAAATTATCCAGCATTAAATCATTTTTCTTCAGGTTCGTTTGCCTTATCTCTAACCTTTTTGAGAATACAGTATTTACTTAGACTTTTGAGAAATCCCATAAACTTTCTTTGTTATTCTGTTATTTTAGGAATTTTACTGTAATGCTTAAGGCCTATTCTTTGTGATTTTTGTCGTGTAAAGAATCTTTAAGTTCAACTTCATCATATCTTCGCTTTATATAATAAACGACACAGAAGACTACCAAAATTGCTATCAAAACTGCAATAGACAAAGAACCAGCAACAATTCTTTCAGTAGAATCTATTCCATCTCTGAACATCCATATTCCCAATAGGATTTCTGGTACGATTAGAGAAATTGCTAAGAATTGGAAAGGTCCTATGAATATACGTCGAAAAAGATGAGTCATTAGTAACTTGAATTATCAATAATATCAAAGTAGAATTAAGGTTTTCGTACTTTGTTATTTTCTTAAGTACACCAATCTTACAAAGACAATCAGAAAAATGCATATTGATTTATCTCAATCATATTCTTTTTCAAAATTCTACTGTTTTAATTAGTGTCAAAAAAATATAATTATTTTAGGAATTGAAATTAAATTATCGCCTAGAACACCCACATTCCACATAAACTACTTTGAATTCCCCGTCTGTTTTGATATTATGGGATAATGGTCTACGACATTGTTGACATTCTACAAATCCATGATATTCTTCAACTTGAATCATCTTGTGATCCCATGATTTTTTTTCTTTGTTCCAATACACCGAGTTGATTTCAGTTGGATCATCCATACTCTCAATTATTTGGCCAATTTCATTAATTAATTTTTAGAAAAACCAACATTATTCATGTTCTTCCTTTGTCATCACAAAGGTCTTAATCTTGCCTTTTCTGTCAAGCAATTCGAAAAACTTTTTGAATTTAAGATTACACGCCGAGCAATGGCTGTAACACAGATATTTAGTACATCTGCCCTTTTTGTCAGTTTCGTGGGAAATAAAATCATCTAGCGTTATTTTTTCATGCTTACATGTATTCATCATATCAATATAGCTCAAAGTACCATATAATGTAAGTTCAAAATGGTATCTAAAAAATGAAGGCCAGTAAAGTCAAAGTCACAATTTTCTGTCCTTTCTGCCAGGGTCAGCACATCGATGAAGAAAAATATGCAATCAAGCCTCATAAGGTACACTTGTGTTTTCATTGTGGAAAAAAATTCAAAGTTACTAAACCTACCATCGGCGTAAGACTTGGTTCAAATAAGGCGTTAGAATCATAAACTAAATCCTTTGCCGAGCCAAAAATAAACTAAAACGCACAAAGTATTTCTGTCATTATCGCCATAGCATACCAATGAACCACCAAGAGTTAATTGATACCATAATGAACAATGATGAAAACATCAGATTTGCGACCATATGCAACATGGTTGGCGATATGGAGGTTATGGGAGAGAGTAAGGGTATTGAAAAATTTCTTACCAAAGAAGAAACAAAAGAAAGTTTGGAAAATGCAGCTAATTCATGGTTACATGCTAGAAAAACCATAGCTAAAAAGGTTGGAAAGGGACTTTACACATTAACTGCTTATGAGAAGTTGAAAAGGGTAACAGTGCCATTAGATGATGGGTTTTTGCTACTTGCAACTATGGACAATACAGGTGAGGAAAACCAATCCATAGATGAAATTCTAAAACTAGCGCATGAAGATCATGTATAGAGGTTACCATCCAATATTTTTTTAAATTCTCATGGGTTTATTTGTCTCCTGTAAAACAACCACTATCAGTGAACATGAAGATTATAGTAATTACATTGTTGGTGGTAATGTTAGGGGCAGTTATCTCTCCTACTTTTGCACAGCAGTTTAAAGAACCCGAATATACCATACGTGGCGCAGAAGTTTTAGGTTTTGAGATAGATAAAGAAACTTCATCCATAATAGTTTCACTAGATCCCAGAGCCAGAGGGGAATTAATCATAACATTGCCAAGAAATTTGATTGATGCAAAAATTGGTTCTGAAGATATTGATTTTGACATCTTTGTGGATAGCAGTAAAAAACTTAGTTCCTATGATGAAGTAAAGACATCATTTGATAGAACGGTAACAATTCCAATTAAAAGAACAAACTCTGAAATAATAATAACTGGAACACATGTTTTTTCGCTAGCCTCTACACAAACTGCAAAAGATATTCAACCACAAACAACAGAACAAAGAATAGAAAATGAGTTAAGAAAAGAAAGACCTGAAGGTCAAGCAAACCTGTTGATATTTTCTGACACAAATTGGTCAGGTGCATTTCAATCTACGAGTTTTGATTTTACCGAAATAGCTGGTCAAGGTGATAAAAGTATCATTTTTGGATGCGAGTCATCCTTTGTCCGTCAGGGAGTTTTTGGTGCAAAAGTTCAAAAATTAACACCAGGTGGTTACTTGACAATTGTTGCAATTCAGAATCAAGCAATCATATCTCAAGGATCAACACATGAACAAATGGGTGAAGTACTGATTAATGGTAACTGTGTTCCTAGTGCTAGTCTTGGAGGAGGATGTCTCATCGCTACAGCTACTTTTGGTTCTGAGCTAGCTCCACAAGTTCAACAGTTACGAGAACTTAGAGATAATTCATTACTTGAAACCAATTCAGGTGTGGCATTTATGGAATTATTTAATAAATTCTATTATTCATTTAGTCCAATAATTGCAGATTTAGAACGTGAAAATCTTGTATTCAAAGAAATGGTCAGACTTTCAATAACTCCAATGATTTCATCTCTTTCAATTCTGAACTATGTTGATATGGATTCAGAAGCTGAAGTATTAGGATATGGAATTAGTTTGATTCTACTAAATGTGGGAATGTATGTTGGAATACCAGCTATTGTGATTATTGGAATAAAAAAGAGGAAGAATTATCCTTAAAAATAAAAAAATTAAGATTGGTTCCAAGAAACAAAGCCACCATCCAAGGTTACTGCATCAAACCCTTCTTTATTTAATTCGTCTGCTACAATATTTCCTCTGTAACCAGTCCCACAATAAGTACAAATTTTCTTTCCTCTCATGTCTTCTATCTGCTTTTTCTTTGCGTTTCTAATTGTCAAACCTAGTGGCATGTTATCGAACCTTCAATCTTTCCACTTTCTATCTCATCAGCTTCTCGAACATCAATTATTACAAATTCATCTTTTTTAGCCTTGAGATCTTGTCCTGATATTTTTTCAGCCATGCATTTTGAACCTTATTCACTAATTTATTCTAAACTCTTTATTTTCTAAACATCAACCAGATTCGAGTTCCTACCAAAATTCCTACTGCAAGAACAATCAATATTGGTACAATGACTTGACCCTGTTCCAAGATGATTACTTATTGAATGGTTGTGATTTAGATATTTCTGCAATAACTATGCCAAACTATGCCATTTTTTTGAAAATTAGTTAATAGACCTCTTGCGTAATTACCAACAAAACGCGTCATTTAACCAAACTGATTCATCAGGTCATGGAATCACAACAAAATCCTTCTGCCGTATCCTGAAATTGACCAGGCCGCATATGATGTCACTGATGCAGTCATAGCGGCGCAGCCTGTTCCTGAAGACATCCTGCATTATCCTGAACTTCTTTATCTTTGAGATTGTGTGCTCTACTGTAATCCTGATTCTGGACTGGTTTCTGTTGAACTCCTTTTGCCTTGCAGTCAGTTTTCTGCCTCCTTTGCGCTTGCATGGAAGTACCGGATTGTGCTGTGTTTCTCAACTCTGAAAATCATCAACATTCTTTGATTAAACGAATCCTTTTGGATATCTTACTGCATTGTAATCATCTTGTTGTACAGACAAACTTTCATTTTCAACTCATGAATCATATTCTCTCTTTTGTGCGATGTTACGTGTTCACCAAACATTCTCTTGAATGCAGAAAACACGGATTCTGCAATCCATCTATCTCCATAGCTTACGCTATTCCTCCATAATTCATAGTTGAATAATTGAGCTAGAACAGCTTTTCGTCTTGGGTAGCAGTCAGTGTTAACTGATGAGTTCTTTCTTGTTTTGATTCCAGGAATTATACCTTCATGGTACAAATATGAAAAACAATCCTTGGCGTCATATGCACCATCAGCTAGTGTCTTGACTATATTTCCAAACTCTTTTGATTGCTGTACCAGAGATATGAAATGTTTTGAATCATGTGACTTGTCATCTGTTATTTCTAAACCTGTAATCTGTTTAGATTTCACATCTACTGCAACATGAATCTTCAGAAAACCTCTTCTCTTCTGCCATTTCTGTCTCATCCATTCTCCTCTGTCTGCAACCTTGACTCCAGTGGAATCAATTGCAATGATGATGTCTTTTCCCAGTTTTGGGTTGCACTTGATATCGAGTTTGTTGACACGTTTCCAAATGGCAGAATATGTCGGTGTTTTTGATTTTTCTTTCAGGTGTGATTTTATCAGTCCCTCTGTTTGTCTGTAGGGGAGATGCAGATACGCATGGCAATACCCTAGTGCTTCCATGAAACTCTCAGGATAGATGTACTGGTGTCCTTCTTTTCTGCGATTCATCTCTTTGAGTTCTGTACCCCACTGTTCCATGGCATCAAAGGAGAGCATGATTTCTCCACGTCTTACTAGTGACTTGTTGTATTTTTTCCAGTTTCTATTCATGAAATTGTACAAAATGTTCTGATCCAAACCTTGATTGGTAGAATTAGTTGGATAAACTAGTCATGTTAGGAAACACAGCATAATTTAGGCAAATTAAGATTAAAAGGTTTGAATCACTCTGCAGACTTTTTTCCTACTTTTTTTACACTGCCCTTCTTTCTTCTAGTACCAAAACTAATCAGTACTAACAAGAATCCAACTCCGATTAGGATTCCAGACAATGTATTGTAATCTTGGGTTTCTTGTTGTGCTATCATCAAATCAAATACTTCTTCTTCACTCATCCCTACTTGACCTACTGGCATTGAGGCACTAATAATTACAGTAAGTATTATCCCTACAATTACCATCACAAGTCCACCTATTAGCATTTTTTTGTTAACAAGAACCAATTCTGACACTATTTGGACTTCATCATATATTATCTATTTTCTTTTTGTTGTCACTATAACCCTTCAGACGGTTTGGCAAAATTTCTTGATATTTTATTTGATACTGAATTAAGAAAGCAAAAAGTTCAGAATCTACTTATAATATCTATAGTGTTAATTCGATTCTGATGATCTGCTAAATAGTACAAAATTCCATCAGAGTCTATTTCTATCCATTCTGATTCCCCTTTGTAGTTTACAATATCTTCAAAAAAAGCATCGTTAATGCCGGTTAGGCGTAATAATGCCTTTTCATCTTCAAATTTTATTGGTAGTTTGATTAATTTTTCTCTAAACATACTCTGACCTTGAATGTTGATCTTGTAGTCTTCAGTGTTTATCTCAGCAATTCCAAAAAAGTGGTTTGGGAACATATCTAAGCGTTTTATCTTTATTGACAGAGTTTTTTTCAGTTCATCATTCATGGTTTTTTCTTTAGTTTTCTTATATTTCTAAATTTCTTAATTACCAAAAGAGTGTTAAGCAAAGAGATTTGTCTAGTCTGAGTATACAGTGATTGTCTCAGAGTTTATTCTATGTTTAACTTTAATAGTCAAATCTTCAACTGCTTGAGCAATGGAATGAATCCGTCCTCGGTCTCTAGTGTAACTATCCAATCACCTACAATAAGATTAATTGACGTGATGGAGAATCTTTCAAGTGTACTGTCAGAACCACTATACTTTACTCTCAATGACTGTCCATCATATTGTACACTTGCTAATCCACCTCTATCTGATCTTGTACTGTCATTTACTGAACACTCTTTGGATGAACCAATAATACATTGACCATTAGGTGCAGTTACTTGGAATTTGAATTCAGTTTGTGTATTTGAAGCATAGAGTAGTACTGGTTCTGACAAGACATTTCCATCTCTTTCTATCACTTCAAGGGTCTTCATATCATATGCAGAGATTGATAGTGTTCGTGGAGTAGGTCCATTTTAGTTGATCACATTTTTTCCAAGTCCTCATCATGTAGCATCACAAATCCAGACAGATCAAAAAAAGTCTTGTTTCTGTATGATGTAGGATCAAATGTGTTTATGGATATCAACGTATAGTCCCAAATCTCGGCAAATAAGTTAATGTCGATATGATACTCTTGTCCATTGTAAATGATTGTCCGAGTAGATTCTCCCTCTCTGCCGGTCTTTTTAAAAGCTTTTTCCATCAAAAGGCGTTTTAATTCTGCATGCTGTGTATCGTTTAACATTGAGACTCCCTGAATTTTATTCAAGTCACTTTTGCCAATGTTGTCTATGGCAGCCAATAGTGCAGAAAATCTTTGAATTTCATCAGAGCTTAACTGTACGATCGGCCTGTACCGTTCATTAAACGTCATTTCGTCATTTGCTAAAAAATTAGGAGGGTATTTCTCATATGACAAAGCCTCACTAACAAGAATTACATGTTTGTCGGCCTTGTAGAAACCATATCAAAATAACAAATTCTAACTTTCTAATTCTATAAGCATTGTATGCAATCAACCTAAATAACATCTCATTGTCTTGAGTTGTTTCATTTCTTGATGCAATGTCTCCTGACATTATCTGCTTGACTGCAAAAAATATTGTCTCGGATTTGTTTCTCTGATGGTACAGTTCCACGGGAAAGTTCCTCTTCATCTCTTTGCGATAGTATCCACTGGTCCTGTATATTGGTACATCTGCATATCTGGTTGGAATTATAGCAGCTGCATCGATGTCTCTTGCACCAACATGATTTGACTCATCATCAAAACCCATGTCACCCAACACAATATCCACTGGAACGATACTGTTAGTTTTGTACAACAATGGCAGAAAGTCAGGATTATCGTGTTGCATGTTGTGGTGTGTCATCACAGCGCAGACAAGCTGTGAATTCATGTCAGCACAAACCACAACTTTTAGAAATCCCCTGCGTAACTGAATTCTTTTTGTGTAGTAGTATGATGCCGTACTGTAACTGAATCCACTTCCATCAATTCCAGCTAGAACCAATCTTACTTTTTTGTACAAGATGAATTCCTGCAGCATTTTATGCAACAGATTTCCATCTAACCTTGCAGCTGCCTTTTGCAGTGTTGTAAAGTGAGGAATTGCAGACAATCCCAAATATTCCTGTATGCCAACACATTCTTCTAAAAATTCTGTAAATCTTCTGTAACTTTTTGACTCGTACTGACGCAGTGCCAAGAGTATGAGATGTACCCAAACAGAATAGATGTGGTTTGATTTTGGATGCAAGTAACGTGGAATTCTGCACCTGTTAATGATGTTTAGTAGTGTTTTGCACATTTTGACGTAAGATGATGATACCATGAGAATTTGTGAGAATTCATTTCTAATGGATCCAAATTAGCTAGAATGTGTTACAATTGGGTCAAAAATTGATGGTTTTTACAAGGCCAGTTTTCCAAATCTCTTTACGTAGTTTTTCAACTTGTTCGTCCATAAATAGGATATATTTTCCTTCTTTAAATCCGGCTTTTACTGTGGAATCAATAAAACTGGACAGATTTTTACCTAATCACTGAAAATTTAAATAAATTTTTCTATGTTATGAAGTATGAAGATGGATGAGATAGATGAGAAGATTCTCAAAAATTTAATGGTTGATGCCAGGCTATCAGCTAGACAGCTTGCATTAAAGCTTGGAATGTCAACTGTTACCATATTATCTAGAATCAAAAAGTTAGAAAAAGAGAAGATCATTCACGGATATACTACAATTATTGACCATGAAAAACTAGGGTACGTACTTACTGCGATTATTGAAATTATAGCCAAGAACGACAAAATTGAGGATATTGAAAATGAGATATCAAAATTTGAAAATGTGTGTGGAGTTTATGATATTACAGGTTCCACAGATACGGTGATCATAGCAAAATTCAAGGAGCGAAATGAATTGAGCAAGTTTGTAAAGGGTTTAGCTGCCATCCCAAATGTGGAAAACACTATTACTCATGTCGTTCTTAATACTGCAAAAGAAGACTTCAGATTAACATAGGTAAGAAAAATTGAAAAGACTAGATATTTTTGTAATTTCTATAATTATCATTGGAGCATTACAAACAACATATGCACAAACTGATGAATCAAACATGAAGCTTGAAGTTTCTGACGAAGAAAATATTATGATCTTTGGAGGTTTTGTAATTGCAGTCGTTGCAATCTTTTTGTTTTTGGCAAGAGACATCATACTTAGAAGAAAGACATCATATGATAAAGAGAAACTTGAATCAAAAAAAGACAAGACATATGAAAAATATCACTCTGACTGGGGAGACGATTATGAAGATCTAGGAAGGAGAAAAAACACAAAAGAAGATGAAGAATTTCGTGATGCTGCAAGAAACGACGAACTTCCAAACTATTATGAAGCTCTAGGGGTTCCAATAGATGCAACGCAAGAAGAAATTAAAAATAAATTCAGAGAGCTTGCAAAGAAGACCCATCCAGACAAAACAAAAGAAGATTCTAAAGAAGCGATGGTAGAATTAAACAAAGCATACGAAGTACTTTCAGATGAGGAACGTAGAGAAAAATATGACAAATATCTAAAAGTTAACTAGACAGATTTCAGTTTGACTATGATCATGCTAAGCTCAATTGAATTTGGAGTCTGTACACTGTTTGTAAGATTGGTTAGGATTTCAAGATTCATCGGTTTCCCATCAGGTTCTATTTGAGTTGAGATTTTGAGCTCACCAAATTCTGTGTTTGGTCCAAGCATCTTTTTTGTCAGTAGTGGAACCACAGAGAGGTCTTTTATCATCCCTTTCAACTTGTAGGCAAATTTGTCTGAAAAATACACGCCTCCACGAGTAGTGGGTTCATTAACAGGAGTAGGCGAATTTGTTATCGATACGCAAGTAATTGGAAAAGTATCATCATTTAGGTAAAGCAGATACTTTGGAGAGTTTTTTTCATTAAACTCCATCAAAATTTCAAGCAAGTCTAGGTTCAATGACATCTAAAATTAGCCAGACCATAATTCTATTGAATCTTTCTAAGAAATCTGCAAAAAACCAAACAGATCTTCTAGGTTACCTAGGGCAACTTTAAAAATAGGAATTATAATCGAGTGTTATTGCAACAATTTGCAGATACCCATCTGATGAGAAATAAGATTCTCAATCTAATGGCGCAAAATGGATTAGAAGATGATTACTATGTTGAGATGTTAGATTATACTATTGACTTGTTTGAAAGTCAGGGTCTTGGAACTGATTATTACGGATATCATAACATCAATCATGAATTAGAAGTAACATATGTTTCACTTTTAGCGATAAAACAAGACAAAGTACAATTAACTGATGATGATATAAAATATCTATACATTGCTGCATTGTTTCACGACTTTGATCCTGAAAAAAACGTGGATAAACCACATGAGGAAAGGGTTATAAAATTTATCTCAGGTGACAGAAAACTTCGTCAATTAATTGACGCTACAAATATAGATTTAGAAATTATTAAGGTGTTAATTTTAAGAACAACATATCCTTGGAGTAGAGAGATTAAAAAAAATGCAGAAGAACAAATCAGACAATGTTTTCAAAATTCTGATTTAACAAGAAATAACCAACAATATCAACATCACATTTTGGAAATAGGTCAATATCTATCAGTTGTAGATAGAATTAGTGGTTATGCATTAGGTGATTTTACAAAAGCGATGAAAATGGCAAAGATGAATGCACATGCGCTTGCATGGAGACCATCACTTATTGTTAGAAGTTCGGTTGCATATTTTGAGGAATTGCTAAACAAAGAGCCAGATATGGCAAAATCAATTCTCAAGATTCTTCCAAAAGAGATGCGAAAAAACTTTTTTGATACTGTATTGTCATTTATGAGAATCAGACAGCAAGAGATAACTATTCAAGCAGATTATGCTTACGAAAATCTCAAGCTAGTTCCAACAATAGAATATATGACAATAAGAGAAGATCCAAATTTCATCAAAACATTACATGAGCTATTTTTGGAGCTGCCAACACCACTCCAGTTTGAAAAAGAGAAGTTTGAAGAATCTGTCAAAGATCAGCAGATAGTCATTAACACACTTAGGCTAAATGACAGAAATGGGGAAATTGTAGGATATGTCAAGGGGGGTCCACTTGAGAAATACAAACTACGCGAAGAGATTAGAGATGAGAATTATGGTCTAGAAAATACAATATTTCTAGAACCACTAGCATTAAAGATGGGATATTGGGGATTGAGGGGAGGAAGTGAGATGCGCCATATGTTTGTCTTACAAGCTCACGCTATGAAATACAAATATCTAACAAGTTTTGCATTACGAGACGTTATCGAGGCAAGAATAGATAAAGAACAAGCAGAATTTGTTACACAATTTGATCCTGAAAGATGGGATTACTATAGAATCAAAATTTAGATTCACCACATGAAAAAATTAATTCTAAAAACACTACAGTCAACAATTCAAGGAGATGTATTTTCTCAAAAAGAATTTAGGGAATTTTATTCAGTCGATGCTAGCTCATACCAAATGATTCCAAAGGTAGTAGTAGTTCCAAAAAATGAAAAAGATGTAATCAGTGCGGTAAAGATTGCAAAAAAATTCAAAATATCAGTCACCGTACGTGGTGCGGGAACTGGCCTTGTTGGAAGTGCATTAAACAATGGAATTATACTTGAAATGAAGAATTTTGATTCAATCAGGCTAGCTAAAGACCATGTTACTATAGGTCCAGGTACAATCAAGGGCAAATTGGACAAGAAACTTGAAGAGCACAAAAAGTTTTTTCCACCAAACCCATCAATTGGTTCTTTTTGTTCAATTGGAGGAATGCTAGGAAATAATTCCAGTGGAAGTAGAAGTTTAAAGTATGGAAGTGTAATTGATAATGTAACAAAGATTACATTTATCGATGGAAATGGAAATAAGATTACTCTTCCAGAAAACAAAAGAGTTGCAAAAAAGATTCTAGAATTTGCAAAAAAGATTGATGAAAAAAAATTTCCAAATGTAACAAAAAATTCTTCAGGTTATAGAATTGATAAAGTAAAATCAATTAATGATTCTCACAAAGTATTCATTGGTTCTGAAGGAACGCTTGGGATTATTTTATCAGCAAAGCTAAAGATTAAAGACAATCCAAGAAAACGAATTCTTTTTGTAATAGAATATAAAACAATTAAAGATGCAATAAAAAACTGTATTGAAATTAATAAAACTAAACCCTCTGCAATTGAATTTGTAGATAGAACAACACTTAATCAAATAAAATTTAAGTTTGACAGAAAAACCATGTGTTTACTCTTTGTAGAATATGATAACAAAATTAGTTCAAATGAAAAGAAGATTAAATTAATTATCACAGGGAAAATTATTAAGAAATTAAAAAGAGATTCAGATATTTCCCAATGGTGGAAGTACAGAGATTCATCATTACATTATAGTTTAAAATTAATAAAAAAAGAAAAAAGAATTCCACATGTCATTGAAGATGCTGCGGTACCTTTGGAAAATCTTCAAAAATTATTTTTAGTTCTAAACAAGATAAACAAAAAGTACAAGACAAGTTCAGTGGTATACGGACATGCAGGAAATGGAAATATTCATGTTCGTTTGGTTTCGGGTAGAAAAAGAATCACTATTATCAAAAACATCGCAATTCAATACTTTGATGAAGTAATCAAACTTGGAGGAACCATAACTGCTGAGCACGGTGATGGCCTTGCACGCTCAGAATTTGTCAAAAGGCAGTATGGAGCTAAAAACTACCAAATATTCAAACAAATCAAGAAATTCTTTGATCCAAAAAACGTGCTCAATCCTGACAAGATTATCACAAAGAAAAGCATAATCATAAAAAACCTAGAGGGTTTCTAAATAATTTAGAGTCAAAATCAAAAACATCAACGCAGAAACGCTTTATTAACAAAAAATTGTCAAAAATATCGTGTTAAGTAAAGGTGTTGTATTGTTAGGAATTTTAATAGTATTTTCTGTCAGCGTTACTACAGTATTTGCGTTAACTGACTTACAAAAAGTAACAATTAGCGATCCAAGATTAGAAAATGCATTTAGAGTATCTATAGGAAATAATGTAAATGTAGATCAACAATTTCAAATTTCAGCTGACATTACAAATAATCAAGAAAAATCTCAAAATTTTGTGTATCTTGTTCAAATAAAAAACAACGCAGGTTTTGTTGTTTCAATGGGATGGATTAGTGGACAGTTGACATCAGATCAAAAACTCAGTCCATCATTATCATGGACTCCAAATGAATCAGGTGAATTTACTGCAGAAATTTATGTATGGGAAGGTCTGATAAATCACAAAGCATTATCTGAATATATCACGTTACAGATAAACGTCAGTTAAAATTTTGACAAAACAATTTGGTCAACAAAATGCTAATTATTTAAAAAATTTGAATAATTTGTTCCTAAATTGATCAAAAAAATAGTCTATACGAAAAAAATTGTTACATTACACAATAATTAAGATCGGAGATTTGCTTCTTAGTGAAAAAAGTTCAACAAGTTCTCGCTAATAGAACATAGAGTCTAGTGATGTTATGACAATAGGATATTGTGTAAAGTGCCGAGATAAACGTGAGATTCAAGGCGCGGGACCATACACCATGAAAAATGGTAAATCTGCAATTAAGGGCACTTGCCCAGCATGTAGTACTGCCATTTTCAGAATCGGTAAAGGCTAAAATTCTCAGTAGAGAAGTTTAGTACTGCCATTCATCAGTAAGGCTATTCCATAGCGAACGCATTGGGGATGGATCTTTTTCTATTTCTTGTGTAATTCTGTTTTTTAAAACAAAAAAGAAGTTCTCTAAATAGTACTTGGGAAAGTAACTACCCAACATCCCCCAAATAATATTCTGATTTGATTTTTCTAAACGAATCAACAATAATGATTCCAAATATACACTTGAGAATCTCAATTGTAATGATTGGATTTGTATGTGAAATGGAATGGTTATTTCTCAACGTATAATTTGCAATTATCCATGCATTAAACAAAATCAAAGGATAAAAAAAGTATAAGAATCTTACACAATGATTCATACTGCACGTTCTTGGCCTGAATTTTTCCACACATGCATAACCTGTTTCTATTCCCCATCTTTTGCGATACTCTTCTGGAAGAGTACATAGATTCCAAAATATCTTCTTTATTCTAAGATTAGTTGCAAACACCATATACTGATCCGTAAGATTTGATTTTGTTACATTTGGGTTTGGAAGAATCACTAGAGTAAATGATTCGATATGCTTTGATGTAGAATGAATTCTATATTCTGAAATTGATTCTCTATTGCCTGCAACATATTGGATGATTGCCTTTTTGATTCCAGGTGTTTTTCTTGCTGGCATGATAAATGTATCGTGGTTTTGTTTTATTTCATGAATTACTGCAGTTGAGAAAAATTCTCTATCTAAAAGAACTAGACGTGTCTTGATACAATTTCTGCTACAATCAGACAGTAATTTACGCACGATTACTCCCTTTGAATCACCTTTTCTGATTGGGACAGCACCAATTTGTGCCCTACACTGCTGCTTATCTACACACTAGACCTCTTGCGTAATTACCAACAAAACGCGTCATTTAACCAAACTGATTCATCAGGTCATGGAATCACAACAAAATTCTCTTTCCACCGTATCCTGAAATTGACCAGGCCGCATATGATGTCACTGATGCAGTCATAGCGGCGCAGCCTGTTCCTGAAGACATCCTGCATTATCCTGAACTTCTTGATATGGGCAATGGTGTGCTCTACTGTAATCCTGATTCTGGACTGGTTCTTGTTGAACTCCTTTTGCCTTGCAGTCAGTTTTCTGCCTCCTTTGCGCTTGCATGGAAGTACCGGATTGAACTCCGGAAAGTCCCTTGCCATTACCTCGTATCCCAGGTCTACAAACGTCTGCAGTCCTTTTGGCAGCATCGTAGGATGCTTGGCCTGAAACATCTTGTAGTCATGCGGCCTGCCAGGAGAGTGTGGAGGCTTGTGGACTATCTGGCCTTTGAGGTTAACTGTATACTGGTTCTTGACAGTATGCCTTCCCTTCTTGCCTGAGTAGTGCGTCTGTCTCTTCTTTTTGTTCTTCTTTGGCCTTGGTATCTGCTGCTCTGATGAGTCAATCATCACACAAAACTCCGGAAAGTGTCGTTTCAGCTCCTGTATGGTCCCTATCTTTTTGGATTCGGCGTACATCATCTTCTGGGGGATTGGTATTGAGCCTCGCACGGCAGGCTCCATATACCTGATGTCCCTGTACACGTTGCTCTGGTCAAGGCAAAAGAGGTGTCCTGCAAGCTCGTATGTGATGTACATCCTGTAGTATACTAGAAGCATCATAAGCCTGTCTCTGACTGGAAGAGCGAATCTGCGTCCTGCCCCAATCTTTCGCTCCCTCTTTTTGCGGGATAGCCTTCTTTGCTCTGTTCTGCTGTGTTTCTCAACTCTGAAAATCATCAACATTCTTTGATTAAACGAATCCTTTTGGATTATCTTACTGCATTGTAATCATCTTGTTGTACAGACAAACTTTCATTTTCAATTCATGAATCATGTTTTCCCTTTTGTGAGACGTGACATGCTCACCAAACATTCTCTTGAATGCAGAAAACACTGATTCAACAATCCATCTATCTCCATAGCTTACGCTATTCCTCCATAATTCATAGTTGAATAATTGAGCTAGAACAGCTTTTCGTCTTGGGTAGCAGTCAGTGTTAACTGATGAGTTCTTTCTTGTTTTGATTCCAGGAATTATACCTTCATGGTACAAATATGAAAAACAATCCTTGGCGTCATATGCACCATCAGCTAGTGTCTTGACTATATTTCCAAACTCTTTTGATTGTTCAACTAGTGATATGAAATGTTTTGAATCATGTGACTTGTCATCTGTTATTTCTAAACCTGTGATTTGTTTAGATTTCACATCTACTGCAACATGAATCTTCAAGAAACCACGTCTTTTCTGCCATTTCTGTCTCATCCACTCACCACGATTGGCAACCTTGACTCCTGTACTGTCAATTGCAATAACAATATCTTTTCCAAGTTTTGGATTCATCTTGATATTGAGTTTGTGGACACGTTTCCAAATGGCAGAATATGTCGGAGTTTTTGATTTGTTTTTTAGGTGTGATTTTATCAGACCTTCAGTTTGTCTGAATGGCAGATGCAAATAGAGATGACAGCACCCTAGTGCCTCCATGAATGATTCAGGATAAACAAATTGACGTCCTTCCTTTTTGTGGTTCATCTCCTTGAGTTCTGTGTTCCATGAGTCTATAGCATCAAAAGACAACATGATTTTCCCACGTCTTACTAGTGATGTGTTGTATTTTTTCCAATTTCTATTCATGGAATCATACAAAATATTCTGATCTAAAGCTTGTTTGGTAGAATTAGTTGGACAAACTAGTCATGTTAGGAAACACAGCAGACCATTGATGAAATAAAACCATCAGTGCAAAAATCAATTCAACTCAATAGTACTGGATTTTATTCATTTTTGGTAGTTGCAGGTATGGAAGGAGAGAGTGGTCGAATTGTAGTATTAGGTGATGATGTCGATTCTCTTTCAGTTAATAGTAGAGCTAAAATGGCACAGGCAATCATAAGTGGTAATTTTCGTGAACATCCAGAATTAGTCGGAGTGGGAAGTGGCGGGGCTCCTGGAACAGGGGTGTTAATTACAATCAATGAAAAGGAATTAGAATTGCATGAAGATGCAAAATCATACTATTATGAAAAGTGTAGTAAGATAATTCCCTTTGATGTGTCAATTACAATTGAATTTGGTGAGCCAATTAGGACACAATAGGGGAAAAGAAAATGAAAACCAATATTATCATAATTTCAGATAAAGTTGGAATAAATTAGTAACAAATTTTTTAAAGGACTTGAAAAAAGGGAAACTTAAATGAATACAAAATCAAGTATATTTTTGATTGCATCAATTATGACAGTATTTGGCATAATGATGATTTCAAATGACATTTTTGCTGAAACTAATCAAAATAGCATAACTATAACTCCGATTAATGAGAAGATAAGTTTACAAAAAACTATCACTATAATGAGTATTCCTCAAGACAATGAACTTCCTTGGGGAGAGGTTAATGGAGCTGCATCTGATTATGTTGAAAGATACCCAGTGATTATCCAATTTTACAAGGGAGAAGATCCAGTTCACGTTGCACAAGTTGATGTGAAAGGGGATGGTTCTTATGAATACAAATTTAGAATTAGAAATCTTGATTTAAACACTGGAGAGTTTGTAAATATTTTTGAAGGGGATTATACTGTAAAAATCTCCAGAGTTATTCCCAATACCAATGATCAAGTGTAGTGTCAATTAAAAGATACAAGGATACTATAAAAAAAGACTAACAATATGCCAAAAGAATGCAATCATTTCTCCCAAGAAAAAGAAGGAATTCCACCAAATACAAAAAGCTGTGAAGAATGTGAAAAAGAGCATCTTCCAGTAGTTGCACTTAGAATGTGTTTAACATGTGAACATGTAGGTTGTTGTGATTCATCTATTGGAAAACATGCAACAAAGCACTTTCAAGAAACTGGGCATCCGGTAATGAAAGCAATCCCAGGCGATATTTGGAAATGGTGCTATCTTCATGAAGAGTATTATTGATTTTTTAATACACCGAAAAATATTACTGTTAAATCAAAAAGAGAAGAGTCAGCATGTTTGGCTACGTGGCTCATAATCTTTAGGATCCTCATATTTTTCTCGCAGTTTGCAAACATCGTCAACTAATTCAACAGGTTCAAGGCCAGTTTCTGTAGTTATCATGATTAAGGCATTAGATCCACAAGACAACGTAATGCGATTTATTTTAGGATATTTTGTCATAGTGTAGATTGGGGTACCTATGAGATCTGCAGCATGCATACGGTTTTTCCATCTCATGTATCCATGTACCATAGAGTCTTTAGTTTGCTCATCGTCAAATATTTTTGTAATTCCTTCTTGCATTTTATACCATATGTTACCATTCACTGTGCTATAGACTCCAGCAAATCGTATACTTGAATTGAGTTTGAGTACTTCACTGCAAAATTTATTGAAGTCCATAAGTTGTTTATTATGAAGTAATTATTAAGAATTATCTCAATTCCGTTCTTATTTTTTTAATTTGGTCTTTATTTTTGGTTTAATCAGTTTTTTCTTTTCTGGTTGAATCACACTTTGTTCTAGTTCATACTGTTCCTCTGTAAACCGTCTCACACTTCCAAAAGACTTGAATTGTCTTCCGTTACCATAATAAAATTTGGAGAAGAATTCAACGTAAACCAACCTTGCGCCCTGAATACCAGGTTCAAAGACACCAATAATGATATTGAATAAATGTCCCACAACCAGTATAAGGGAACCAAGAACGATAAACGGAATTGAAATGTTTAGTGCTTTTAGAAAAATGAAATCTGTGGTATGTGCAAGGATGACTGACGCTAATAATATTCCAATCAGTCTAGTATAGGAAAGTATATGACTTACAATAGATGCCAATTCCATTATGGCTCTGCCACCTTCGCCAACGAACATTAATCCAATCCCACCAAAAAGTAATCCAAAGTACATGTATGCAATTGGATTGACTTCAATAAGCCTTGGCCACATAGGATTAAGTGCATCCCCGTGTATTAGGGCTAATCCAACTAGAACAACTCCCCAACCAAATGCTAGCCAGCCAACTTTACCAATGGCTTCTCTTTTTTCGCCTTCTCTTAGACAGTTGACTATTCCCATAACAAGACCTAATGATACCATTCCAATGCCAATATATCCAGAATATAGCAAAAGACTACCTGCTCTATCAATTGGATCAAAAAATGCTTGAGAAGGTCTGTTTAATACAGCACCTGGTTCTGGAAAACCAGTAACTCCAACACTAGCTAGAGCATCAAATACATAACCGTTAAGATGGAATCCAAAGTAAAGATCAAAGATTATTCCAAGAATTATAGCAACAATGCAACCGGGAATCATCGCCTTTGCTAATTTTAACATCTGTCTTTTTTTCAATATCAATAATGCAAAACTTCGCAGTTGTTTTGGCATTATGTTAAGATTACGTTTTCCTTTTTCAATACGTCTAATCACCCATAGACAAACAAGAAGAATGAAGATACCATAACCTGCATCTCCTATCATTATTCCATAAAATATAGGGAAAACGATAGCAAAAATTATAGTTGGATCAAATTCTTTGCCTTGAGGTAATGAATAGAATCTTATGAATGCCTCATACAATCTAAAGTATCTTTTGGGATTATTCATTAAGGTGGGAGGTTTCTCTTTTGTTTCTAATTTGTAAACAGTTGTACCAGCGGTATGTTTTTTCAATGTTGTTTCAATTTGGTTAATTTTTGACTTTGGAACCCAGCCTTCTAATGCAAAGGCATCATCAGTTACGCCTAGATTGGAAATAACTTCGAGTTTTTTATTTTCAATCGCTAATTGTTCTTGGATTACAGCCAAATTTGCATAGTGTTCTTCTGAAATTTTGGTTAGCTCTTCATTAATATTTTTAAGTTTTTGATTAAGATTCTTGAGATTGGTTTTTTGTTTTGTTATTATGTCAGTTGGTTTTCCATCAAGATTTGGAACTACTTCAATTTTGACATCATGTGTTTGAATAATATTGGCAAAAGCATCAGATGGAATACTTGGAAAAACAACGAGTACAAGATGTGTAACTTTTTTTTCTTGTTTTGAATAAAGGAAGATATCTTGCTTATATTCTTGCAGAACTTTATTGAATTCTTCAAATTTTTCTGATGCAATTCTACCAAAATAGGAAGTTGCAGATGATAATTGAAGAATTTTTAAATCTTCAGGAAAAAAAACAAATTCTTCTAATAGTTTGATTTTATTCTCTGTATCTTTTTTTTCTGTTAGTAAAGATTCTTTTTTCTTTTCAATAGTTGAAACTTTGTCATCAATTTCAATTGAACTAGCCATTTGCAAAAGTTCGTCCGTTGACGCAAAACGTTTACAAAGTGTTACTGAAATTGTAGGAAGAGCAGCCAATAATGCTCTTATTCGTAAAAGTTGAGCCGAAATATTTCTTGTTAATTCCTCATCACGCTCGTTTCTTAACAGTATAGAAACATCTTTTGATAACGGTTCTAGTTGGATAACATCCAGATCATGTAATACAGAAATAGTAAATTCTCGGTTTTTTCTCAAACCTAGAATAGCTATTAAAGCCATCTGAACAGGCTTCAACACCATTATTCTACTCCTTTTAGCAAAATATCTATGATTTCTTCAGTATTTTGAGGCGTAATTTGAGAAGAGATATTTTCAGCTTTTGTCTTTGCTTCTTGAATTATTTTCTCCGTTTCAGCAGTAGCCTTTTTTCTTGATTGTTCTATGCTTGATTCTACAAGTTTTTCGCCTTCAGTGTTTGCCAACGCAATGGCGTTTTTCAAATCTGGATCTAATTGAGAAATTTTTTCAGATATCTCCTTTCTATGATTTTCAATTTCTTTCTGGACATTTTCCTCAACCTCTTTGATCTTCTTGAGAGAGTTGATGTATTGTTCTTGGTTATCAGACATAATCATACACCTAGGAATTCTTTAGTAAAATACAAAATGGCAAAAATTGCGATGACAATATTAGCCCTCATAATTACTCGTTTTATAAAGTAGAATTTTTTTTGTTGAGGATTTTTAAAATTATGTTGCAACTAATCTTGCCTCCTTTTTAGCTCGCTCTTCTCTTTCACTAATCTTTCGTTTCACAGTCTTTAACATAGCAAATGTTTCGCGTTCGATTTCCCCCAATCTAAATAGGATAAATTTAACGGCTTCTTCTAATCTAGGAATAAAGACATTTTCAATTGCATTAGCCTTACGTTTTGTTTTCTCTATCTCATTGAGAAGTTTTCGTAAAGTTGTTTCTTTCTCTGCAACATCTAACACTATCTTATGAACTTCTTGAAATGCTTTCATAGCTTCACTGATTGAAACTGGGATTTCTAACAAATATTCTGTAAGAGCTTGTTCTCTAGTTCCACCTTCCAATCTTGGAATTTTAACTCCCATCACATTTTTTGGTGTTATGAGCAGTTTCTTTAGTTGTGGAATTTTCATTGCCTCGTTTTCTAGCCTCATCTCACCATCAAGCATTTCTGCCATTCTGATACTTTGATAACCTTTGATAAGTTCTGAGTTTAGTTCACCTCTCAATTTAGCTGATGACTTGCTTATATTGAAAAATTCTAAAATCAATGCTTGACGTTTAAGTTTTAAAAGTTTCAATCCTTTTTGTGCAATTTTTATTCGCTTTTTGGCACGTAAGTATTCAAGGCGTGTAGGACGAATATCAGAACCTATTGTCACCCCATATCACCTATTCTGATTTTGTTGTGTCACCAGTACTAGTCTTCTTTGCATATTTTGTAATAAATTCAGGTTTAATACGAGTTAGTTCTGTTTCTGAAAGACCAGATAATAGATCCCAACCAATTGAAAGTGTTTGTTCAATAGAACGATTCTCATCTAAACCTTGGTTGACAAACTTTTGTTCAAAGTTATTTGCCACATTAAGGAATTTTTTATCTAAATCACTTAGGGCACCTTCACCCACTATAGCAGCTAATGCTCTTGCATCTTTACCTTGTGCATATGCAGAATAAAGTTGATCTGCAAGTTGTCTATGATCTTCTCTTGTTCTTCCCGCACCAATTCCAGAATTCATTAAACGTGATAAACTTGTTAGAACATCAACTGGAGGTTGAATATTTGCTCTATGTAATTCTCTGCTCATTACTATCTGACCTTCAGTAATGTATCCTGTAAGATCAGGAATTGGGTGTGTAATATCATCAGCGGGCATAGTGAGAATTGGTAATTGTGTCACTGAACCTTGTCTACCTTTAATTTTTCCTGCACGTTCAAATATTGAAGATAAGTCTGTATACAGATAACCAGGATAACCTCTTCTTCCAGGAACCTCTTCTCGTGCTGCAGATATTTCTCTTAATGCTTCACAATAATTTGTCATATCTGTCATGATAACTAGAACATGCATTCCACGTTCGTATGCAAGAAATTCTGCGGTAGTTAACGCAAGTCTAGGGGTAAGGATACGTTCCATAGAAGGATCAGAAGATAGGTTAAGAAACAAAGCAGTTCTTTCTAATGATCCGCTTTCTTCAAATTGTTTAACGAAAAAGTTAGATTCCTCACTGGTAATTCCAATTGCTGCAAAAACAACAGAGAAGTTTTCTTCAGTTCCAAGAACTTTTGCTTGTCTTGCTATTTGGGATGCGAGTAAGTTATGTGGAAGGCCAGATGCAGAAAATATTGGTAGTTTTTGACCTCTTACCAACGTATTCATTCCATCAATATTTGATATTCCTGTTTGAATGAATTCTGATGGTTCTTCTCGAGAATATGGATTAATACCTGCGCCTACTAGATCAAACTTTTCTTTTGATACAATCTTTGGACCGTTATCTTTTGGATTTCCAAGTCCATCAAATACTCTTCCAAGCATTTCATCAGAAACTGCTAACTGGGCAGTTTCTCCAAGAAATGTCGTGGAAGTTCCAGTAGTGTTCAGACCAAGTGTTGAGCCAAATACTTGAACTACAGCTAGTCCCTGACTTGTGTCTAAAACTTGACCCTGTCGTCTTTCCCCATTGGGTAATTTTATTTCTACCATTTCACCGTATGCAGCGTTATCTACTCCTCTGACAAATATTAAAGGTCCAGCAACTTTGTCAAGTGATTTGAATGAAACATTAGGCATTAATCAGAAACCTCCTTTGAAAGATTATCAAAGTCTTGATTCATCTTAGATTTAAGGTCATTAACTAATTGTTCTAGTTCTTCTTCTTTTGTCCATTTCATTTTGGGTATCATTCCTCTAGATTCAAGTGAAGACACCTTTGCAGCAGAAGCCCCTTGCTTTATTGCATCAGCTTCCATCCTACCAAATTTTAAAATGTATTGTAACATTTGGTATTGTTTCTCAATCGATGTGTAAGTATCAACTTCATCAAATGCACTTTGTTGCAAGTAATCTTCTCGAATTGAACGAGCAGTATCTAAAACACCTTTTTCGGGTTCAGGAAGCGCATCGTATCCAACCAGCTGAACAATTTCTTGTAATTCTGATTCTCTTTGTAAAATTTCTAATGCCTCTTTTCTAAGATCAACCCAATCTTTAGAAACATTAGATTTGTACCAATCCGACAAATCATTAACATACAAAGAATAGCTGGTCAACCAGTTGATAGATGGGAAGTGTCTTCGGTTTGCTAAGCTTGCATCAAGAGCCCAGAAAACACGTGTAACTCTTAGTGTGTTTTGTGATACCGGTTCTGAAAAATCCCCACCAGGTGGAGAAACTGCACCAATTAAAGATAGAGAGCCTTGACGCTGTTCAGGAGAAATAACAATACTTTTTCCACTTCTTTCGTAAAATTCTGCAAGTCTTCGACCAAGATATGCAGGATATCCTTCTTCACCAGGCATTTCTTCCAATCTTCCTGAAATTTCTCTTAGTGCTTCAGCCCATCTAGAAGTACTATCTGCCATAAGTGCAACTCCATAGCCCATATCACGATAATATTCGCCTATTGTAATTCCAGTATAGATACTTGCTTCACGGGCAGCTACTGGCATGTTACTAGTATTAGCAACTAGGACAGTTCGTTCCATGAGAGGTCGTTTTGATTTTGGATCTATCAATTTGGGAAATTCAGTGAGAACTTCACACATTTCATTTCCTCTCTCTCCACAACCAATATACACAATTATTTCACTGTCAGCCCATTTTGCAAGCTGTTGTTGTGTAACTGTTTTTCCACTTCCAAAAGGACCAGGAATTGCAGCAGTTCCACCTTTGGCAACTGGGAAAAATGTATCAATAACTCGTTGGCCTGTAATCAATGGTTCTTCAGGAGGAAGTTTTTTCAGAACTGGTCTGGGTATTCGAACTGTCCACCAACTAGACAGCCCAATATCGATTGTCTTACCGTTTTTTACAGCTGCGACATTATCGTTAACAGTATATTGTCCTTCAGAAATTTCTACAAGTTCACCAGAAACATTAGGGGGAATCATAATTTTGTGTTTGATCAGTGGAGTTTCCTGAACTTCACCAATGATTTCGCCAGGTACAACTTGATCTCCTTTCTTCTTAACTGGAACAAAATCCCATTTTTTCTTTTGATCAAGAGCGGGAATAATTTTTCCTCTGCCGATAAAGTCTCCACTTTGTTCTCTTAGTACATCCAAAGGTCTTTGAATGCCATCATAAATTGACTTTAGTAATCCAGGTCCAAGCTGCACAGAAAGTGGTTTGTTTGTATTCACTATTTTTTCTCCAGGTCTTAGACCTGTAGTATCCTCATAAACTTGAATCTGAGCGGTGTCTCCTTCTAGACGAATTATTTCACCTACAAGACCCATGTCACCAATACGAACAACATCAAACATCTGTGCGCCTCCAAGACCTTTACCTACCACAACAGGCCCAGAAATTCTTGAAACTAAAGCATTAACCATATCATCATCAACTTGTCTCTATATTTACTCCAAGTACTCGTTTTGCCAATGCAGCTATTGATTCTTTGTCTTCTTCTGTAGTTTCTTTTAGAGACGGCAAAAATAATATCAATGGCTCAATTGATCCTTCAATTTCTGACAGAAATTTAGAGGGAATTTTAGATCGTACTGAATCACTTGCAATAATTAAACCAAATTCTCCAGAGGAATATAGTTCTTGAATTTTTTTACTTGCTTCTTCATCATCTACAATAAATGTATCATCTATTCCAATTAGACGATAGCCAATTGCAAGTTCACGATCACCCACAATGGCCAATCTACCTGTTGCATCGGTTTTTTGTTTTGATGTTTGTTCACTCAAGTTAGTAACAGCTCCTTAATCTTATCAGTTGAGAGGTTGTATCGTTTTCCATATGAAATTCTTTTAAGATTTTCATGTTCATATTCAGCATTAATAATAAAATAGAAAATAGTACCAATAGAAAGTGCAATATTTTTCAATTTCTTTACATATGTGGTATTGATAAATTTTGCAATAGCTACTTCAAAATCAATTAAACTTTTTGAGGTCTTATACTGTTCTAGTGACTCACTTAGTTTGAAGAATGGTTCTATTCTTCCTATAATTTCTGCAACATCTTTTACTTCATAAATGTCAATCAATTCCTTTGAAGTAATTCGTCCGCCCTCAACAAGATGTCTTACCAGCACTTCTTTTTCAACGTTGGACTCTTTTGCCTTCAGAAGGTTTAGAATATTTTTCTTGTCTATCTCAGCACGAAATAATTCTCTAATAGGACCTTCATCACCTTGAAAGAATTTTAATGATTCAAGCAACTTTTGATGATATGATTCATGTAAAGCAGACATCATTGATCCTAGATCACCCGTCTTTTGGAATTCATCTATGTGTTTCATCAATACCACGCCATAGTCATATTTTGTAAGTTTGTTTATGACGCTCCCAACATCTGGTTCGGAAAGTATAATCTTAATTTCATCAAGTGGAATGTTACCAGCTGCAATTCCTGCAGGTACATTACGACTAGAAACTAACAATGACTCAGTTTCTGTGATTGTTTTCCCCATCATTTTAGAAGAAAGGATTAGTTCAATGTTATAGAGATCCCATTTAGCCAAATAAGCCCGAACAACATTTTTGCCATTATAGGGTGCTGATTCTAAAATAATTTTATTAATTTCAACTAGATGACGGTTAAGTGCTACTTCTAAAAGTTCTGTACTCTGATAGACTGAAGCAGATTTTTTAATCTCTTGGCCATACCAAGTTGATTCTAAAAGCTTGATCATCTCATTTACATCGTTTGCTTTTAGAAGGGTTTCCAAAAATTCCGGTTTAAGAAAACTTATCGATATTGACTGTAATCTACCAAAAGAAGATGAATACGGTGAAGCCCCCATTACAGTATCTTCTCCAAAATTGTAGTTTTAATTTCATCTTCATGGGTTCGCAGTAATTCTTCAAATGTAAGATCTAGTTCCTTTGTACCATCGTTGTTTTCAGCTATTAATCCACCTAAGGTTTGAATTGAGGAACCAGTAGCGATACCCTGACCGCTAAAAACAGCCTTATCTTCTTCCCTACAATGGATTACTATACTATCACCCAATGTATTTTTTGCAGTTTCAGCCATTTTCTGTATTTTTTTTTTATATTCTGAAGTTTTTGTATAGTTACCAAGTTCTTGTTTTATCTTATCAAATGTAGAATCTAGATTTTCGTTGATTGCGTCAAACAAGATCTTCTTTGCTTCTAACTTTCCAGCTTCAATTGTTCTAGATGCTTCTTTCTCAGATTTTGTTTTTGCTTCATTTGAATAATGTTCTTGAAGTTCTTTTATGGCTGTGTTTTTTTTTATTCCAGCTTCAGATTTTTTATCATCTAATTCTTTGTCAAGATCATCGATTTCTTTTGTTTTCCTACTTTCTATTTCATCTAGGAAGATATCTATGCTCATAGTACCGTCCTAGAGTATATCGAGTAATAAGATAATTCCTAAAACGAAGCCAATGATCCAAAGTGTTTCTGGAATTACAAAGAAAAACAGCACTTGACCAAACTTCTCAGGTTTTTCTGCAATAATTCCCATACCTGCAGCACCTATTCCTTGTTGTGCATTTCCAGTACCTATCAAACCACCAGCTATTGCAATAGCAGCAGCTATAGCCAACATGGGTTTCGTCAAATCTGAACCACCAGATGAGCTTTCTTCTGCAGCAAATGCCGAAGGTGAAACGAATAACAAAACTGCTAAAATTACACCGAAAGATATGCTAAGAAAAGAAAATTTTCTTTTAAATGGCATGCATATGAACACATTATTTTATAATATAAAAACATGTTATTTGGTCGATGTAATGATACTAATAGTAAAGTCAGTATAATTTGCAAAAAGATGGATAAGATAATCATACATAAGGATGCAGAAAAAATATGAATATCAAATGGCAGAAATTCAACTTGGAAGATGGGATCTTTCAGAATTGACGAAGAACCCAAAGAGTCCAGCATTTCAAAAACAGATTCAAAAATTAGAAAAGCAGGCAAGAAAGTTTGAAAAGATAAAATCAGAATTAGATTCCAAAATGTCTTCCAAAAAATTCATGAGTATTTTACAGCAAGTTGAAGAAATGTCTGAGAAGATGAGCAAGATTGGCGGATATGCATCATTATCATATTCTTCAGATACCCAATCAGATGAAGCAACATCCCTAATGACTCAGATGTCAAAATTAGGTTCTGAGATCTCTAACAAGATTTTATTTTTTGATTTATGGTGGAAAACACAAGTAGACAAAAAAAATGCAAAAAGACTCATGAAGGATGCAGGAGAGCTCACAGAATATTTGTTACATAAAAGACTATTTGCAAAATACGCTCTTAGTGAGCCTGAAGAGAGAATTATCAACACATTAGATGTTACAGGCATATCTGCACTTGTAAAACTGTATGACAAGATAACTAATGCCTATGAATACAAAATGAAAATAGGAAATAAAACTAAAATAATGACAAGAGAGGAACTCACAAACTATGTCCGAAGTACAGATCCAAAGATCCGTGAGACTGCCTATAAAACCATTCTTACAAAATATACTGAAAACAAAGGAGTGATAGGTGAGATATATCAAAATATTGTTCTTAATTGGAAAGATGAAGGCATCGAAATAAGAGGATACAAAACTCCAATATCAATGAGAAACATAGGGAATGATGTTGACGATAAAACTGTAGAATCCCTTCTTTCGGTTTGTAAAAAAAATTCTTCAGTTTTTCAAAAGTTTTTTGTTCAAAAAGCAAAGATGTTAAAAATGAAAAAGTTGAGAAGATACGATTTGTATGCTCCAGCAGCAGCTAACATCAAGGAAAAGAATTATACTTACAATAAATCTGTAAAACTAGTTTTTGAGTCACTTGGAAAGTTTAGTGAAACGCTAGAAGAATTTGCAAGAAAAGTCTTCAATGAGAACCACATCGATTCGTCTGTAAGACAAGGAAAAAGAGATGGTGCATTCTGCAGTACTCTTTCACCAAAAATAACACCATATGTCCTAGTAAATTTTACAGGAAAGTCAAGAGATGTTTTTACTTTAGCTCATGAATTAGGTCACGCAGTGCATAGCCAAGCAGCACAAGATAGATCAATTCTTGTTCAAGATGCTCCATTGCCTTTAGCAGAGACAGCATCTACTTTTTCAGAATTATTATTATATGATAATCTATCTGACAAGATTTCTGATGATGAAAAAAAGATCGTATTGTCAGAAAAAATTGATGATTTGTATGCAACAATTCTAAGGCAGTCATTTTTCACAATCTTTGAAGTTGATGCTCATAAGCAAATTGGAAAAGGAACAACAGTAGATGAGATATCAAGTACATATCTGCAGAATCTAAAAAAGCAATTTGGGAATTCAGTGAGTCTTTCTGAAGACTTTGCAATAGAGTGGAGTTGTATTCCTCACTTTTATCATACACCATTTTACTGCTATGCATACTCTTTTGGGAACTTACTTGCATTGTCTCTATTTCAGAGATATAAAAAAGAGGGAAAAGACTTTGTTCCCTCATACATCAACATTCTCGCCGCAGGAGGTTCAAAGAAACCAGAGAAGATCCTCTCAGAATATGGATTTGATATCAGATCTCCAAAGTTTTGGCAGGAAGGATTTGATTATGTTGATGAGCAAGTTAAAGTACTATCATCTGCTGTGTTTCCTAACATGACTAGTTTATCCAACTAATTCTACCAATCAAGGTTTGGATCAGAACATTTTGTACAATTTCATGAATAGAAATTGGAAAAAATACAACCAATCCCTTGTAAGAAGAGGAGAAATCATGCTCTCCTTTGATTCCATGGAACAGTGGGGTACAGAACTCAAAGAGATGAATCGCAGAAAAGAAGGACACCAGTACATCTATCCTGAGAGTTTCATGGAGGCATTAGGATATTGCCATGTGTATCTGCATCTCCCTTACAGACAAACAGAGGGACTGATAAAATCACACCTGAAAGAAAAATCAAAAACACCGACATATTAGACCTCTTGCGCAATTGACACAATTTGATCAAAGCATGCAAATTCACTCACAGCAAGATCCAAAGCTGAGAACATCCTCGTTATTTCATGCTAACATACAAGAAACTAGCCAAAAAACCGGGAGCGTTCCAGTCATTTACTGGGATTAGCCTAGAACAGTTTGATTTTTTGTCATCTGAGATAGAAAAAGAGTACAAAAGAACAGAGCAAAGAAGGCTATCCCGCAAAAAGAGGGAGCGAAAGATTGGGGCAGGACGCAGATTCGCTCTTCCAGTCAGGGACAGGCTTATGATGCTTCTAGTTTACTACCGGATGTATATCACGTACGAGCTTGCAGGACACCTCTTTGGTTTGGACCAGAGCAACGTGTACAGGGACATCAGGTATATGGAACCTGCCGTGCGAGGCTCAATACCAATCCCCCAGAAGATGGTGCATGCAGGCTCCAAAAAGATAGGAACCATACAGGATCTTGAACGGCACTTTCCGGAGTTTTGCGTGATGATTGACTCATCAGAGCAGCAGATACCAAGGCCAAAGAAGAACAAAAAGAAGAGACAAACGCACTACTCGGGCAAGAAGGGAAGGCATACAGTCAAGAACCAGTATACGGTAAACCTCGATGGCCAGATAGTCCACAAGCCTCCGCACTCTCCTGGCAGGCCGCATGACTACAAGATGTTTCAGGCCAAGCATCCTACGATGCTGCCAGATGGGCTGCAGACGTTTGTAGACCTGGGATACGAGGGAATGGCAAGGGACTTTCCGGAGTTCAATCCGGTGCTGCCATGCAAGCGCAAAGGAGGCAGAAAACTGACTGCAAGGCAAAAGGAGTTCAACAGGAACCAGTCCAAAATCAGGATTACAGTAGAGCACACCATTGCCCATATCAAGAAGTTCAGGGTAATGCAGGATGTCTTCAGGAACAGGCTGCGCCGTTATGACTGCATCAGTGACATCATATGCGGCCTGGTCAATTTCAGGATACAATGGTGGAAGGATTTTGCCGTGATTCCATGACCTGATGAATCAGTTTGGTTAAATGACGCGTTTTGTTGGTAATTACGCAAGAGGTCTATTCTACCATTTGGAAACGTGTCAACAAACTCGATATCAAGTGCAACCCAAAACTGGGAAAAGACATCATCATTGCAATTGATTCCACTGGAGTCAAGGTTGCAGACAGAGGTGAGTGGATGAGACAAAAATGGCAGAAGAGAAGAGGTTTTCTGAAGATTCATGTGGCAGTAGATGTAAAATCAAAACAAATTACAGGTCTTACCATTACAGATGATAAATCACATGATTCAAAATCTTTTATGTCTCTGGTAGAACAATCAAAACAGTTTGGAAATGTAACTAAAACCCTTGCTGATGGTGCATATGACACAAAAAGTGATTTTTCATATTTGTATCATGAAAATATCACTGCAGGAATCAAGACAAGAAAGAACTCATCAGTTAACACTGACTGTTATCCAAGACGAAAATCTGTATTGGCTCAAATTTTTAATTATGAATTATGGAAGCATAGCGTAAGCTATGGGGACAGATGGATTGTTGAATCAGTGTTTTCTGCATTCAAGCGAATGTTTGGTGAACATGTAACATCGCACAAAAGAGAGAATATGATTCATGAACTGAAAATGAAAGTTTGTTTGTATAACAAGATGATTGTAATACAATAGAATAATCAAAAATTGATTGTTCAATTAAAGGATGTTAATGATTTTTGCAGTTAGGAAACAAAGCAGTTTTTAGTGGTGCGCCTATCGCATAACCAAAAGGTATGGTGCCTATGAAATTACTAACGACATCTGCATCATCAGCTTTTGCCGACATGAAAATATAAAATTATAAAGCATATTTATCTATTGTGAAAATTATGATGATCGAGCATAGAAAAGTTGTTGTTGCTTGATGTGGCTCATTTGTTTTCAGTTTCCTTGATCCATTATTTCTTATCTCCTGCAACCACATGGATGTTTTTTCTTTTTATGACAAATTTTAAAAATTTTGGCCTATCCAAAAAATCTATGACGGATTTTGGTATGTAGCTCTGGTTTCCCCTCGTGTCGCTGTAACTGATAGCTACTGTGAATTCCTTGGAGATTCTGTTGCGTCTTCGGTGAACTCAGGTGTTGAGCATCGGTACACAACTGATCACAATCTGCTCTGCATCTTTTGACTGCCTCATCGCTTCAACTTGTGACCCGTCGGGGACGAACCTCATCCCTCTAGCCAGAATGTTTCTGGCTGCGTTGATATCTCTATCAACTACATTCCAACAGCTAGGACACCACATCTTTCTGTACTCTTCGGAGATTAGCTTGACTCCACATACCGCACATCTTGATGATGTTCCTACCGCCCTGATATACTGGACTGGAAGTCCAGCCCATTTAGCTTTATACTCTATCTGTCTTTGTAATTCATAGTAGCTCCAAGAGTTCATTCTTCCCCTGTACTTTGTGCCTTGGCCGTTTCCCTTTCTGTAGAGTTTTCTGATTCCCTTGATGTCCTCCAAAACAATTCCCTGATTCTTTGAGACAATCTTTTTTGATGCGTTGTGGAGAAGCTGATGCTGATATATTATCTACCAACCCTTCTGAGACAAACAGGTTCCCCATGGTACTAATCATACCGCGAATTGGCAACACTTGGAATCTTCTGTCAATTGTTCTTCTGTCTGGAATTTGCTGTAGCCTGCAAACCTTGAGCAATTTATCATTATTACATTTGATGAACAAGAAATAGTGCAGCATGTTATTGCTTGGAATCCTCATCCATGATTTTATGATGTATAGTTGTACCATCAGAATGGTTGGATAAACATACGGTCTTCCACGCCTAATTACATCCTCATACAAAGACAATGCTCTGATCAAATACAAAACACCAATAAGAAATGACTGACATCTTATGTTACTAGGGATTCTTGTTTGCTTTGGCATTTCCAATGAACAAAACATACTGAGATCCTTAGCTTTTTTGATTGCAATAATTTAAGAAATTGATTAAAAATTGGAAATCATTATGCCCAAGTCTCAGTTTAGATGGTCAAACTCCTGCCGAAGCCTGCGGCATTAAAGTCGAGGGGAAAAACAAATGGTTGACCCTTATTTAGAACGCAAAACTAATTGATTAAATACGTGTTCAGAATTAGGCAGCAAATATTTGCTGCCTAATTCTGAACACGTATTTAATCAATTAGTTTTGCGTTCTAAATAAGGGTCAACCATTTGTTTTTCCCCTCGACTTTAATGCCGCAGGCTTCGGCAGGAGTTTGACCATCTAAACTGAGACTTGGGCATAATGATTTCCAATTTTTAATCAATTTCTTAAATTATTGCAATCAAAAAAGCTAAGGATCTCAGTATGTTTTGTTCATTGGAAATGCCAAAGCAAACAAGAATCCCTAGTAACATAAGATGTCAGTCATTTCTTATTGGTGTTTTGTATTTGATCAGAGCATTGTCTTTGTATGAGGATGTAATTAGGCGTGGAAGACCGTATGTTTATCCAACCATTCTGATGGTACAACTATACATCATAAAATCATGGATGAGGATTCCAAGCAATAACATGCTGCACTATTTCTTGTTCATCAAATGTAATAATGATAAATTGCTCAAGGTTTGCAGGCTACAGCAAATTCCAGACAGAAGAACAATTGATCCAGATTCCACAAATGAATTAATTAAAGAAATTGCAGATTGGTTAAATATACATTCAACTACAAAAGCGGTTGAATTTTTTAAATTAGTATGGGGTTACAATACATGGCCTGCATTAAAATTGACTATTCTTTACCGTCTTGGTTTTAAAAAAAGAGTGAAACGCACATTAAATGAATGGTATGCATTGGACACACATCCTGATTATGCTGAGGAATCTGAAGAAACATCCGCATTTTTACAACAAGTAATGAACCAAGCAGTCAAAAATCTTTTAGATTCATTACGAGCACAAAAGAAAGACAAAAAAAAGAAAGAAAAAAATCAGAAAAAATAGAAGTTTTAATTAATATATATTCTAAAAATAATTAAATGCCATTATTACCATGGAGTAGATTTACTGTTATAATTGATACTAATTGTATTGGGACTCGTGATTCAAATGAGCATGTCAAAAAACTATTCAATTTAGAAAAAGAAAATAAAATTGAAATTATTAAAACAGATGTAGTAGACACAGAACTCTCTGAAAAAGGCAGAGAATACTCAAAAGATATTCCAGAAGATCTAGGCGTGGCCATATCAGACAATAGTAGAATAGGTTATGGTGTCATAGCAGGTGATGATGATGTATTATTACATGATAAAATAATGAAAATTTTATTCCCTGAAACTAAGGGTGAAGACCCAAATAATAATAAAATTCGAGATGTTATGAACTTAACAACTCATATTAAATCAAATAGAGATATTTTCGTAACTTTAGATGGAGATTTTCTAAGAAAACGAGAAGAATTAAAAAATTTAAGTGTCATAATAATGACTCCTGAAGAATGTAATGAATATGTTAAAAACTGCTTTGTTTCCTAACTGCAAAAATCATTAACATCCTTTAATTGAACAATCAATTTTTGATTATTCTATTGTATTACAATCATCTTGTTATACAAACAAACTTTCATTTTCAGTTCATGAATCATATTCTCTCTTTTGTGCGATGTTACATGTTCACCAAACATTCGCTTGAATGCAGAAAACACTGATTCAACAATCCATCTGTCCCCATAGCTTACGCTATGCTTCCATAATTCATAATTAAAAATTTGAGCCAATACAGATTTTCGTCTTGGATAACAGTCAGTGTTAACTGATGAGTTCTTTCTTGTCTTGATTCCTGCAGTGATATTTTCATGATACAAATATGAAAAATCACTTTTTGTGTCATATGCACCATCAGCAAGGGTTTTAGTTACATTTCCAAACTGTTTTGATTGTTCTACCAGAGACATAAAAGATTTTGAATCATGTGATTTATCATCTGTAATGGTAAGACCTGTAATTTGTTTTGATTTTACATCTACTGCCACATGAATCTTCAGAAAACCTCTTCTCTTCTGCCATTTTTGTCTCATCCACTCACCTCTGTCTGCAACCTTGACTCCAGTGGAATCAATTGCAATGATGATGTCTTTTCCCAGTTTTGGGTTGCACTTGATATCGAGTTTGTTGACACGTTTCCAAATGGTAGAATAGACCTCTTGCGTAATTACCAACAAAACGCGTCATTTAACCAAACTGATTCATCAGGTCATGGAATCACGGCAAAATCCTTCCACCATTGTATCCTGAAATTGACCAGGCCGCATATGATGTCACTGATGCAGTCATAACGGCGCAGCCTGTTCCTGAAGACATCCTGCATTACCCTGAACTTCTTGATATGGGCAATGGTGTGCTCTACTGTAATCCTGATTTTGGACTGGTTCCTGTTGAACTCCTTTTGCCTTGCAGTCAGTTTTCTGCCTCCTTTGCGCTTGCATGGCAGCACCGGATTGAACTCCGGAAAGTCCCTTGCCATTCCCTCGTATCCCAGGTCTACAAACGTCTGCAGCCCATCTGGCAGCATCGTAGGATGCTTGGCCTGAAACATCTTGTAGTCATGCGGCCTGCCAGGAGAGTGCGGAGGCTTGTGGACTATCTGGCCATCGAGGTTTACCGTATACTGGTTCTTGACTGTATGCCTTCCCTTCTTGCCCGAGTAGTGCGTTTGTCTCTTCTTTTTGTTCTTCTTTGGCCTTGGTATCTGCTGCTCTGATGAGTCAATCATCACGCAAAACTCCGGAAAGTGCCGTTCAAGATCCTGTATGGTTCCCATCTTTTTGGAGCCTGCATGCACCATCTTCTGGGGGATTGGTATTGAGCCTCGCACGGCAGGCTCGAGGTATTTGATGTCCCTGCAGACGTTGCTCTGGTCAAGATTAAAGAGGTGTCCTGCAAGCTCGTATGTGATGTACATCCTGTAGTATACTAGAAGCATAACTGCCCTGTCCTTGATGGGAAGCTCAAACTTGCGTCCAGCTCCGACTCTTCGTCTCCTCTTCTTCTTGGAGGAGGAGAGTCTCTTTTTCTCTGTGATCTTGTATTTCTTTTCTATCTCAGATGACAAAAAATCAAACTGTTCTAGGCTAATCCCAGTAAATGACTGGAACGCTCCCGGTTTTTTGGCTAGTTTCTTGTATGTTAGCATGAAATAACGAGGATGTTCTCAGCTTTGGATCTTGCTGTGAGTGAATTTGCATAATTTGATCAAATTGTGTTAATTGCGCAAGAGGTCTAATATGTTGGTGTTTTTGATTTTTCTTTCAGGTGTGATTTTATCAATCCCTCTGTTTGTCTGTAAGGGAGATGCAGATACACATGGCAATATCCTAATGCCTCCATGAAACTCTCAGGATATACAAACTGATGTCCTTCTTTACCACGATTCATCCCCTTGAGCTCTGTACTCCACTGTTCCATGGCATCAAAGGAGAGCATGATTTCTCCTCTTCTTACAAGGGATTGGTGGTATTTTTTCCAATTTCTATTCATGAAATTGTACAAAATGTTCTGATCCAAACCTTGATTGGTAGAATTAGTTGGATAAATCAGTCATGTTAGGAAACACAGCATCTTGTTGTAATTTATTGTTTGGTATACATTGCTCAAAATTACCAATTTTATCATAGATTATTGCATTTCTCACGCCTAGAATAATAGTTTTTGATAAATAAACATAGCTAAAACCACTTAGTTAATTCTGGTTTAGCAAGATTCTCTTAAAGTATAACCTATTAGAAATTTAGTGGTAAAACCAACCATCGAGTTATCAATTTCTAAAAAACCTACAGATATTGAACTAAAAAAGATCAAAGAATATTTTAAAGAAATGCCAGTAGAAGAGATCCTATCTGGACTAAAATTTGCTAAGAATAGGTGGTCTGCAAAAGACGCTGGAACTCTAAAAGTAGGAAGAAAAAGTATTATTCAAAAAGAGGTTCATTCTGTTACTATTGAGCAAGCTCAATGGAGATTAAGGAATTGGAAGATGATGATATCAAATTATCGTCGACGTGGATACAGCTATCCTACAATTTCTAGGATAAAAAAAATTCTAGTTCAGAAAAGTAAAAAGAAATCAAAATAAAGATTGACTAGAAAAATTTTAGATGAGGATGTCTGATCTCTTCTCAACTATTTGATGTTTGAGACTGTCAGGAACCTCTGGAATTGTTGATTTAGTCTGACCCACAATTACACTATGTGCTTCTTCTAGAATTGTCAAGGTATCTGCATTTGTCTCCGGACCAACATTCAAACTGTCACCCATGTTTAATGATGAGCCTGACATTACATCTCCAAGTATTTGTGATAAATCTTGCATTGAAGCATTTGCCTCTGGCATAATTCCTCTTAGTGACGGAGCTAGTCCTCTAATGATTGCCATACATGGACTAAGTGTTACTACTACATCTCCTAGTTCAGACACTGTGTCTAGTCTAAGTTTAATTTGTTCCATGGATAATTTTGCCCCACTTACCATGTTCTTCATTTTTCTGACTTGGGCTAATTCTCCTGCATATGCATGAGCATAGCTATTTTTGTTATTTCTTTGAGCATTTACAATCCTCTCAAAGATAACATCGTGTTTTTTCTTTAATTTTTCATTAATTCCTTCTAATTTTAAAATCTGAAATTCTAATTTTTTTTGCGCAAAATCAATCTTGTTTTTAATTGGTTCTTCAGGGTTTATTTTATTAATTAGTTTTTGAGATATGGTCTCTCCAACTACTTTATCCCAAGAGTTGCTTATCATGTATTAATTTCCCTAATCTGACTGCAAATTTTTGTTTTAAACAGATTTGTCACCAAAGCTATTGTCACTGGAGTGACAAGAGGGAATGGTTACACTATCCAAAAGTAAATGTGAATATCTGGAATCCTTTACCTTTGATCTGTATTTCCATTAGGTGTGATGAACTATTTTCACTGCTTATGATGTTGTAGAGATCAGGCTCTGAGACTAGCAGCCTATTTCCTGATGTAATGTCATCTCCTGAATACTTTGCAGGAATTGGTTCTCCGTCAAGAAATATTTCTAATTCTGCAACATTGTCCGTTACTATGTTTACTTGTTTTGCGTTGTATCGTAATTTGATGATTCCCGTATCAGATACTAATTCCATGCTATCTTCATAATTCTTCCAATCCCCTGTTAGATAGAACTTGTGTAAGTCCACTTTATTCGATTCTGAATATGTAACTATATTTCCTGGTTTGAATCCCTCTTCACTTCCAAGTTGATTTCTATTTTGTGCAAACTTGTAACCAAAGTATAACTCAGGGGTTCTAAACATTGAATGTTCAAATTCATCAATATCTACAAGTGGTGCAGCTGATGCCATCTGAATTCCAAGTGATGTGTTTCTTTCATGCAAAAGTTGTTGAATGATTTTTTCAGTTTCTTGATATCCTCCTTCCCCAATGTGATCATATCTAATGTATCCTTCATGGTCTGCAATGTATTTTCTTGGCCAGTATCTATTTTCAAATGCTTTCCATGTTTCCATATCGTTATCCATAAGAACAGGATAATCAATACCGAATTTTTCTATTGCCATCTTAACATTTTCAGGATCTTTTTCAAATTCAAATTCTGGCGAATGAACTCCAATGATTAATAATCCTTGATCTGCATATTTGTCATTCCATGCAGTGATGTATGGTAGTGTTCTGATACAATTAATGCAACTGTATGTCCAAATATCATAAAGTATCACTTTGTCCTTCATCTCTGCACTTAATTTTTCAGGTGTGGTATTCAGATAATGGGCGATTCCAACTAAATCTGGAGCCGTTTTGAATCCTGATTTATCAATTTTAGCGATTGAATTTTCTTCAGAGGTCATGTTTGCCGACTCAAACTCCTCATCAAATGACGAAAAAACCATGCTCACTATGCCTAACCCTGTAGCAATTACAACTCCTAAAATTAACGCTGTTTTTATTTCTGATTTCATTTTATCATCCTAAGAATAATAGTTCGTTGAGAAGTGGGAAATTTGCAATGTACGCAAGCTGATTTGTAAATACTAGAATTCCTAAAATGATAATGAATGCACCCAAGATTACGTTATAGTATTTGAGATGTTTAGTCATTGAGCGAATAAGTCTTGTGGCTCTTGAGAAAAAGACACCCATCAAGACGAATGGTATTCCTAGACCTAATGAATATGCCAGTAATAAGCTAAATGAAAGAGATGGTGTGGTAGCTGCCAAAGTAAGTATTGTTCCAAGTATTGGGCCAACACATGGTGTCCATCCTACTGCAAAGGCTAAACCAAATACAAATGACATTGGATAGCTTGATTTTGAACTTTTTGGGAAAAATTTTTTCTCTATATTTAATGAACGAATTTTTGTAGATAACAACATAAAGATTCCAAATGCAACAATGATTGTTCCACCTACAAAATTGAGACTCTCTGTAAATTCACCAACTGCACTAGAAAAAACACTGTTAATCAAAACTCCCAAAATAGAAAATACTACTGAAAATCCCAAGACAAAAAATACAGTATTTAGTACGATGTTTACTCGATTAATAGAAAGGACAGATCCACTTTTAGAACCAAGCTCTGTAACAGTAGTACCAGAAATGTAGGCAAGAAAAGCTGGAATCATTGGGAGAATGCAGGGGGCAATAAATGATCCCAGACCAGCAAGTAATGCTACAAATATTGTAGGATCTGCCATACAATAAAATTACAAATTTTCCTTTAAAGCGTTCTTCCATATCTTTTCCCAATCTTAATACAATCAATTTTTAACTGGGATATGCGTAATTTTGATATGAACATGCGTTTTGTAGTTGTGGGTATTGGTTTAGGAATTATAGTCACGCTTGCAGTAATTATTGGCTCTCCTGCCTTAGGTGGCTTTGATACTCTGCGATAATTATCTAAATTTTGGCCATGCTTTTTCAAAAATTACAAGTGCTTTTTCAATATTTGCGGTTGAGAGCCACCCAGTAACTGAAATTCTCAATCTTGCTTGATTCTTTGGGACTGTAGGATATCGGATTGGCTGTACAAATACTCCATTAGTAAACAAGAATTTTCCAAAGTCCATTGCTAATTTTTCTTTTCCAATTATTATTGGAATAATATGTGTTGAAGAATTTATTTTATATCCAATTTGTGTCAACCCTTTTGAAAGTTGTTTGATATTTTTTTCTAGTTTTTTCTTTTGTTTTTCTCTATTTGATTCATATCTTTTCATGGAATGCTCAATCAAAAATGAAGGAAGTGCAGATGTGTAGATAAATGATTTTGATTTGTTAATACACAAATCAATTACATTATTTTGTGATGCAACATATCCTCCAAATGATCCTAATCCTTTGCTTAGACTGCTAATATACAAATCAATTTTCTTTGTTACATTAAAATAATTTGGTGTTCCTTTTCCATCTTTTCCAATAACAAAATCTCCGTGTGCGTCATCTACAACTGTAATTGCATTTGATTTTTCTGAGATTTCTGTAATCTGTTTTAGAGATGAAAAATCTCCATCCATACTAAATATTCCTTCAGTAATTACAAACTTGTTTTTTCCTTTTTGTTTTAGTTTTTTTTGTAAATCTTGCATATTGTTATGTTTGTAAATTGAAACTTTGGCATCAGATAACTTGCATGATTCTATAATGCTTGCATGATTTAACTCATCACTGAGAATTAAATCTCTTTTTTTTGCAATTGCAGAAATTACTCCAAGATTTGCTATGTACCCAGTTGGATAAACCAAACTGTTTTGTTTTGATTTATGTTTTGCAAGAGCATCTTCTAATTTTTTATATGATTCATCATTTCCAGAAACAAGTCTTGAACTTGACTGAAGCTGTTTGAACTGGATCTTTACTGTTGGAATTCCTAGGTAGTCATTTGAACATAAATTCAGAAGTTTTTTACCATTAATTGTAATATGAGCTCCACTTGTTTTTCCATATCGTAATTTTCTATAGAGGTTATTTCGTCTAATTCTCTCTAGTTCTAGATCAATAAAGTTCAGTTTATGCTTGGAGGCCAATCTTTTCTATCATTTCAATGTCTTTTTTAGCCTCATTTCCGGTCATCGTCAAGTAACCTGCTGTAATAATTCCATTTGCACCACTTTGAAGTAATTCTTCACCAGAATCATCTAGATTTGTCTCTCTTCCACCAGAAATTTTGATAACTGATTCTGGTAGGAGGAATCTGATCACAGAAAACATTCTGAGAATCTCTGAATTTGATAGTTCTGTTTGTAATTCAAGTGGGGTTCCTGGAATTCGAACTAGCATGTTAATTGTTACTTCTTCAGGATATATTCTAGCTAATTCTAATGCTAATTCTAGTCTTTGTTCTCTTGTTTCACCCAGTCCAATAATTCCGCCAGTGCATAACTCTAATCCTGCATTCCTTGCAATTTCTAATGTCTTTAATCTGTCTTCATATGTGTGAGTTGTGCAAATTTCTGGAAATTTTGATTTTGCAGTTTCTAAATTATGGTTGTATCTCTTTACTTTGAGTTCTTTTAGCTTTTTTGCCTGTTCTATAGTAAGAAAACCTAAACTACATTCTATAGTTATTCCAACTTTATCATTAATCTCACTAATAATTTTACACACTTTTACAAAATCATTGGATGATGGTTCTCTCCATGCTGCAACAAGGCAATATGATTCAGCTCCCTCATCTTTTGCTTTTTGAGCTTTTGTAACTATCTTTTCAGGAGTTGGTAATTGATATGTCTCAATCCCTGTATCAAAAAAAGCAGATTGCCCACAAAAGGTACAGTCTTCACTGCATGCATTTTTTTTAATATTGTTTAACTGTTCTACGTCAACTTTACTTCCATTAAAATCTCTGGTAATCTCATTTGCACACTTTGCTAAATCTCTTAGATCCTCATTTGGAATGTCAAATAATCTCTCAGCATCTTTAGATGAAATCCCAATTCCAGAAAATACTCTTTCCTGACACTCCTTGATAAAATCTAGAGTGCTCATACTGATCTCAAAGAACATTTCATTAATAATACTACTGGAAATGTTAACCTTGAAGATTGTAGGGGTTAACAGTCAAATTACCTTTGATCTTGCAGCCTTTATCGTTCTAATTGTTCTGTTTAGGAGTAGATCTAGCTCTTTTTCTGAAATTGCCAAGGGCGGGACAAGCATAACTATGTTTCCCAGAGTTCTAAGATAGATCCCTTGTTTTTTACCCTCTTCAAAAAATATTTTGTTTATTGATTTTTTGGGATGAATCGGGGTTTTTTTCTTTTTATTGGTCACTAATTCGATTCCCATCAACATCCCTTTGTGTCTAACATCACCTACAATATCAATTTCTGAAATTTCCTGGTAGAATTTTTCAAATATTTTTGATGTTTTTTGAATCTTTTTGATCAAATGATTTCTTTGATACATTTTGAGATTTTCATTTGCAACAGCTGCTGCAATTGGATTCCCTGTGTAAGTATGACCATGAAATAGGTGCTTCCAATCATTAAATTCCCCTAAATACGAATCATAAATTTTCTTGTTTGTCAAGGTTGCAGCCATGGTTAGATATCCACCAGTTAACATCTTTCCATATGATACAATGTCTGGAATACTTTTTTGTTCTCCATATTGTATCATGGATCCTAGTCTTCCAAAACCTGTTGCAATCTCATCTAAAACTAATAAGACATCATATTTTTTACATATTTTACTAATCTTTCTCTGAAATCCTTTAGGATAAATTATAACTCCTCCTGCTACTTGTGCGCCACTTTCCATGATAAAAGCTGCAATGTTGTTATCTTTTGATAACTTTTTTTCAATATTTTCTATACAATAGCTTTGATAATCTAAAAAAGTAAATCCTTTTGGTATTCTGTATTTGTTTGGAACTGGAAATTGTATTGTTGGAAATAATTGTTCTTTGAATCTGCCAAAAAATTCTGGTACATATCCAACAGACATTGCCCCAAATGTATCTCCATGATATCCGTTTTTTACTGTAGCAATCTTTGTCTTCTTTTTCTCTCCAATGTTTTTCCAGTACTGTAGTGCTAGTTTGATAGCAATCTCCATTGCCGTAGAGCCATTATCAGAAAAAAAGACCTTATGCATTCCTGAAGATAATTTTACTAGATTCTTTGCTAGCCTTTCAGCAGGCTCATTTGTGAGATTAAACATGGAAGAATGCTGTAATTTTTTACTCTGATTTGTAATGGCCTTTACTAATTCTGGATTAGAATGCCCCCATACATTGCACCACATTGATGCCACTCCATCAAGCATTTTGTTGCCTTTAGAGTCAATCAGCCACATTCCTTTGCCTTTGGTGATTTTATCAAAAGAATTCCATTCTTTCATCTGCGTGTTTGGGTGCCAAACAGAGCTTTTCAACTGATTTTGTAAGATCTCAGATCTTAATAATTAACCGATGAGTTAATCAATCAAAAATTCTGAATCTAATTTGTTGAAATCACTCTTTATTGCTGGAACTGATACTGACGTAGGAAAAACCTACATCGCTGCAGGTTTGGCGGTAACATTTCGTAAGATGGGAATTAATGTTGGAGTAATGAAACCTTTTGCAGCAGGTACTCCACAAAAAACAGGATACAAATCTGAAGATATTGTAATATTATCTAAAGCAGCACAAGCATGTGATCCTGAAAATTTAGTAAATCCTCAATTCTTCAAAATTCCTGCATCTCCATATACTGCATGGAAAACTTTGAAAACAAAACCAAAAGTTTCTACAATATTATCTAGTTTCAAAAAACTCACAAAACTTCATGAAATGTTACTTGTAGAAGGAGTGGGGGGAATAATGACTCCTATTCTGAAAGACTATTACGTTACAAATCTAATTAAAGAGATGAAAATTCCTACTGTAATTGTAACAAGAAGTAAGATTGGAACAGTTAATCATACTATAATGACAATAAAGATGTGTGAAAAATATAAAATTCCAGTTAAAGGAATTATAATTAATAATTTTGATGACGGTTATCCTATAAAAGAACTAAAACGAGACTTGCAAAATCTTACTGGAATCAAAGTTTTAGGCTCAATTCCATTCATTAAAAATATGAGTGATGCTTCTTTGTATTGTATTTTCAAAAATAACATTGATTTGAAATTATTATTAAAATAACCATGGCGAAAACATTAGTGAAGTTATTTGTGAATCCTAGACTCTTAAAATTTTGAATTTGTTTTGTCCTTGTACATTGACAAACCGTGCAATATCAAAGATAATTTTTGAAAATGTTTGATCTTCTTTTTGTATGATGTATGATCTGTTTTCAAAATCAAGTTCTTGCGATAAAACTAGCCAGACATTCTGTTTTTCTGGCTGTATTTTGTATAATTCCATTAATTTCTGCTCAATCTCCTTTTTGTTACTTGTTTTTGGAATGCATATGAGCAGAGTTTGTTTAGGATCTTTTTCTAATGTTTTTAAATCTGGAATGACAATGTCTATCTCTATTCCATTATACTCTATCTTCCTTTGACTTGTTAACAATGCATTAGTAAGAAGAAAATGGAGCAATCCTGTTGCTAAAATCCCTATACTTTCATCTTTCTCTCCTAATGTGATGATTTTGTCATAACAATTTGCTATAACATCATCAATGATTTCTGAGAATTTCTCATCTGAGATTAATTTTTGAATTTTCTCGTCTGACTTTGATAGGTAATTAAACAGATAATCCTTGATTTGATTAGACTCTTCCTGCATTATTCATTAAAGACGTAACGTCTTTCGCCTCTAGACTCAGTTTCAGTTTTCACATCCACTAAGACAAATTCTTTCTTTGTATGAACCATTGATTCATCAACAGATAATTTATTTTCATGTAGTTTTTCGTATTCATCCCATGTTAGTCTTCTTCTTTCACCAATCTCTGCTTCCAAGTTCATGTTCTTTACAACTTGTTCGTATTCTGGTTGAATAACTCCACTGAATACCATTGCACTAGCACCACTACCATACGATCCAAACCCAACTCTTTTTCCTTCCAAATCAATTCCTTTCTGATATTCAAATTCTAAACTACTTCTAAATCCCAAGTATAGTGATGCAGTATACAGATTTCCAATCATACTAGATGCAATAAGTGAACTCGCAAGTTTTGATTCGTATACTTCTTGGAATTCCGGAGTTTTTGAAAACAGTTTGGTAAATTCATGGTCTTTTGCCATAAATTCGGCATCCCCTAATACTGATTCAATTGTCCCACGTGGGTCTTTTGGTACTGGTTCATCTAGCCCTATTTCCTGTAAAATTCTCTTCCATCGTGGAAGTTGACGCCATTCATGTCTGACCATATATGCTAAGGCCTTTTTTCCCATGTTACTATATGGCAAATGCATGTTGATGTAATCCATATGATCTAAAATTGTTTCGCCAGGCTCTATCTTGATTAGTTCTGTTGAAACTACTTTTTTCTTGTAAGCATCTAGTGCTTTTCTTACCTGAATCATGTAAAGTAAATTAGAATATTGACCATGGACAATCGGCGTCTCTTTCCCAAAAGGTCTGTAAAAGTCATATTCATCTTTAATTGAGGTGGATGTAACTTTAGGATCAAATTCCAACAATCTTGGTTTGTCATTGAGAAGCATTACTACTGCTCCTGCTCCTTGTGTCATCTCGCCACTAGAACCCATATCGTATTTTGCAATATCTGATACCACTACAAGTGCAGCCTTTTCTTCTGCTTCTCCAGCTCTAATCCAGTTTGTATTATCATAAAGAGCATACGAACCACTGACACAAGCAAATTTTGTCTCAATACCGCCACAGTGTTCAAATGCACCTTGACCATAAACCTGTTCTAGCATTCCAATGACATAAGAGTTCATTGCCTTTGATTCATCAAATGCCGATTCAGTTGAAACGTATAATCTCCCAATATCTTCTGGGGATAGTTTGTTTCTTTGCATAATTTTCAAACATGCATTTGCTGCAAGACATGCTGGGTCTTGATTGGCATCAACAATTGCCATTTGAGAAACTCCTAGACCTTTTTGTAATTTTACTGGGTCTAAACCTCTAGCTGCGGCAAAATCAGATGCATCAATATACAATCTAGGGATGTATATTGCAATGTCATCTATTCCTGCTGTCATAAGCTTGGCTCCGGCGGTTCACTAATAAGGATATCCAGTAAATTCTAACTAACTAGGAATGAAATTTTAGTATTTTTTTTGTTCTTTATTCGTTATTTGATCGCTAATTTTTTTATTTTTTTTAGTTCTGTTTCAAAAATATTTTCAAACACCACATATGGCTGTGCCCCAAAAATTGGTGTAGTGTAGCCATCAGGCCCAATGACAAAAAATGCTGGAGTCCCTGTCAATTCAAGCGTTCTTGCATCTCTATTACTTGCAAGAATCACTTCTGAATGTGGGCCATTTGCCATACATTCAGACCATTCATCCATGTTCAAGTCAATTTCTTGGGCAAACTTTGCAAGATTTTCAGATGATGCCCATCCATTATTCTCGCCTGTCCAGTTTGAATACAAAATATCGGCCTTGTAGAAACCATATCAAAATAACAAACTCTAACTTTCTAATTCTATAAGCATTGTATGCAATCAGCCTAAATAACATCTCATTGTCCTGAGTTGTTTCATTTCTTGATGCAATGTCTCCTGACATTATCTGTTTGATTACAAAAAATATTGTCTCGGATTTGTTTCTCTGATGGTACAGTTCCACGGGAAAGTTCCTCTTCATCTCTTTGCGATAGTATCCACTGGTTCTGTATATTGGTACATCTGCATATCTGGTTGGAATTATAGCAGCTGCACCGATGTCTCTTGCACCAACATGATTTGACTCATCATCAAAACCCATGTCACCCAACACAATATCCACTGGAACGATACTGTTAGTTTTGTACAACAATGGCAGAAAGTCAGGATTATCGTGTTGCATGTTGTGGTGGGTCATCACAGCGTAGACAAGCTGTGAATTCATGTCAGCACAAACCACAACTTTTAGAAATCCCCTGGCGTAACTGAATTCTTTTTGTGTAGTATGATGCCGTACTGTAACTGAATCCGCTGCCATCAATTCCTGCCAGAACCAGTCTTACTTTTTTGTACAAGATGAATTCCTGCAGCATTTTGTGTAACAGATTTCCATTTAACCTTGCAGCTGCCTTTTGCAGTGTTGTAAAGTGAGGAATTGCAGACAATCCCAGATATTCCTGTATGTCAACACATTCTTCTAAAAATTCTGTAAATCTCCTGTAACTTTTTGACTCGTACTGACGTATTGCCAAGAGTATGAGATGTACCCAAACAGAATAGATGTGGTTTGATTTTGGATGCAAGTAACGTGGAATTCTGCACCTGTTAATGATGTTTAGTAGTGTTTTGCACATTTTGACGTAAGTTGATGATACCATGAGAATTTGTGAGAATTCATTTCTAATGGATCCAAATTAGCTAGAATGTGTTACAATTGGGTCAAAAATTGATGGTTTCTACAAGGCCATGTTTGTCCTTTCTTTGGTTATCAAATAGTATCGGAGTTTCTTTTGTTTGCTCATATAGTTTCATTGAACTTTCTTCTGGCTCTACAGAATCTCGTTCAGGTTCATCTGTCCATGTTGGATCAACATAATCATTTAGATTAATTAATCCACTTTGTAGTTCTAACTTTTCTGCAATTTTCATTGTATCTTCCAATGTAGCATAGGTCCACACACTAACCATTTTACCATCGTCAGTGTACAAATCTAGTTTGGTTGGAATAATACTATCATGTGCTTCATAACCAAATGCCAGAATACCATTTGCAACAAACCAATCATTTTTAGTATCTTCATGATTTGCTAGTACGCTATAAAATTCTTGAGCATTTCTTAACTCAGAAGTTTTTACAATAATATCACCTGATTCCATAAATTCAGTTAGTTTTGTGTTTGAACTAATTGGGGAATTGGAACCATAGTATTCATAGACATTTCCGTTATTTGCACGTACATCAACTAATTGAATTGTATTTCCAGCCATTCTGATTTTACTAGAATCAGTAATGGATTGATCAAAATCAGTTAATGAAACTCTATCACCATGAGCACCTAATGTAATTGAAGGTGGTGCTGGAACTGCAGAATCGGTTGGAGTAATTAAACCAACTACTAATACTTCAGATTCAAGACTTGTTGAAACCATTACTACTGTCAATACTAGGGCGAGTGTAGCACCGCTAATGATTGAAAATTGTTTTTTCTTCATTATGGTCCCTCATATTGATAGTCAGTAGACCTCTTGCGTAATTACCAACAAAGCGTGTCGTCTAATCGAATCAATTCATCGGTGTCATGGAATCACAACAAAATTCTCTTTCCACCGTATCCTGAAATTGACCAGGCCGCATATGATGTCGCTGATGCAGTCATAGCGATACTGCCTGTTCCTGAAGACATCCTGCATTATCCTGAACTTCTTTATCTTTGAGATTGTGTGCTCTACTGTAATCCTGATTCTGGACTGGTTCTTGTTGAACTCCTTTTGCCTTGCAGTCAGTTTTCTGCCTCCTTTGCGCTTGCATGGCAGCACCGGATTGAACTCTGGGAAATTATTCCTCATTCCCTCGTATCCCAGGTCGACAAACGTCTGTAGTCCTTCTGGCAGTGTAGGGTGTTTGAGCTGAAACATCTTGTAGTCATGCGGCCTGCCAGGAGAGTGTGGAGGCTTGTGGACTATCTGGCCGTCAAGGTTTACCGTATACTGGTTCTTGACTGTGTGCATCCCTTTTTTGCCCGAGTAGTGCGTATGTCTCTTCTTTTTGTTCTTCTTTGGCCTTGGGATCTGCTGCTCTGATGAGTCAATCATCACACAAAACTCCGGAAAGTACCGTTCAAGCTCCTGTATGGTTCCCAGCTTTTTGGATTTGGCGTACATCATCTTCTGGGGGATTGGTATTGAGCCTCGCACGGCAGGCTCGAGGTATTTGATGTTCCTGCAGACGTTGCTCTGGTCAAGGCAAAAGAGGTACACCCTGCAAGCTCGTATGTGATGTACATCCTGTAGTATACTAGAAGCATAACTACCCTATCCTTGATGGGAAGCTCAAACTTGCGTCCAGCTCCGACTCTTCGTCTCCTCTTCTTAGAGGAGAGTCTCTTTTTCTCTGTGATCTTGTATTTCTTTTCTATCTCAGATTGCTGTGTTTCCTAACATGACTAGTTTATCCAACTAATTCTACCAATCAAGGTTTGGATCAGAACATTTTGTACAATTTCATGAATAGAAATTGGAAAAAATACAACCAATCCCTTGTAAGAAGAGGAGAAATCATGCTCTCCTTTGATGCCATGGAACAGTGGGGTACAGAACTCAAAGAGATGAATCGCAGAAAAGAAGGACACCAGTACATCTATCCTGAGAGTTTCATGGAAGCACTAGGGTATTGCCATGCGTATCTGCATCTCCCCTACAGACAAACAGAGGGACTGATAAAATCACACCTGAAAGAAAAATCAAAAACACCGACATATTCTGCCATTTGGAAACGTGTCAACAAACTCGATATCAAGTGCAACCCAAAACTGGGAAAAGACATCATCATTGCAATTGATTCCACTGGAGTCAAGGTTGCAGACAGAGGTGAGTGGATGAGGCAGAAATGGCAGAAGAGAAGAGGTTTTCTGAAGATTCATGTGGCAGTAGATGTAAAATCAAAACAAATTACAGGTCTTACCATTACAGATGATAAATCACATGATTCAAAATCTTTTATGTCTCTGGTAGAACAATCAAAACAGTTTGGAAATGTAACTAAAACCCTTGCTGATGGTGCATATGACACAAAAAGTGATTTTTCATATTTGTATCATGAAAATATCACTGCAGGAATCAAGACAAGAAAGAACTCATCAGTTAACACTGACTGTTATCCAAGACGAAAATCTGTATTGGCTCAAATTTTTAATTATGAATTATGGAAGCATAGCGTAAGCTATGGGGACAGATGGATTGTTGAATCAGTGTTTTCTGCATTCAAGCGAATGTTTGGTGAACATGTAACATCGCACAAAAGAGAGAATATGATTCATGAACTGAAAATGAAAGTTTGTTTGTATAACAAGATGATTGTAATGCAATAGAATAATCAAAAATTGATTGTTCAATTAAAGGATGTTAATGATTTTTGCAGTTAGGAAACAAAGCATCTCAGATGACAAAAAATCAAACTGTTCTAGGCTAATCCCAGTAAATGACTGGAACGCTCCTCGGTTTTTTGGCTAGTTTCTTGTATGTTAGCATGAAATAACTAGGATGTTCTCAGTTTTGGATCTTGCTATGAGTGAATTTGCATGCTTTGATCAAATTGTGTTAATTGCGCAAGAGGTCTATAATGTCAGGAGACATTGCATCAAGAAATGAAACAACTCAAGACAATGAGATGTTATTTAGGTTGATTGCATACAATGCTTATAGAATTAGAAAGTTAGAATTTGTTATTTTGATATGATTTCTACAAGGCCGTGATGCACATTGAAAGTACTTGGTATAGATGACAATGATGACATTAGTGATTTGTTAAGGACAGTTGTAGAAGGAGAAGGACATGATTTTACGTCTGTCGATAATGGTAAAGAGGGACTCAATCTTATACGAGAAAACAAATACGATATAGTATTCTTAGATATTGCAATGCCGAAGTTTAGTGGAATAGATGTTATGGATGCTTTGCATAAAGAAGACATCATGACCAAACAGAAAATCATCATCTTTACTGCCTCATCAATTTCCGATCCTGAAATTCAAAAATTGATTAACAAAGGGCAGATTCTTGTGTTCGAAAACCTATTGCAATGCAGAAAATCATTGATATTTTAAACGATTAAATCTTATTTTGTAGATATTTGAAAATCATTTTCCTAGGTGGAATCATGAAATCTTAGGAATGAGAACTAAACTAATCCATACAAGTGGTAGTCTACGTCCATATCCTATAAATGCAAACTTTACAGTTTACAATATCATTGTATAATCAAATTTTTCAATTAACAATATAATTTTAGATTAAAATTTTTTAACTATTTTATACTCTAAAAATAAGACTTTGATAGTTGAAAGCAATAATTTTAGCTGGTGGACGTGGTAAACGATTAAGGCCAATTACGGATTATGTTCCTAAATCACTTGTTTCTGTAAAGAACATACCAATCATTGAATGGCAAATAAAATATCTAAAAAAATATGGTGTAAATGAAGTAATTATCTGTTCAGGTTACAAAACAAAAATGATTGAAAATTATCTAGGCATAAAAAATATAGGTATTAAAATAAAATTCTCAATTGAAAAATCACCATTAGGTACAGCTGGTGCAATAAAAAAAGCAGGAAAAATAATTAATGACAAATCATTTTTTGTGATTAATGGGGATGTAATAACAAATATTGATTTAACAAAACTTGCAAAAAAACCAAACTCTATAGCATCCATTGAATTACGAACTAAGTTCGGCACTTTAGAAACAACTGGCAATAAAATATCTAAATTTAGAGAGAAAGAAGAAATTTCAGATTTGTGGATGAATGCAGGAATTTATTATCTTCAAAAAGAAATACTCAAGGACTTGCCAAACAAAGGTGATATGGAAAAAACACTTTTTCCTGATTATGCAAAAAAAGGTAAGCTCAACACAATCAAATTTAAAAAAATAAAATGGTATTCAATAGACTCTTTCAAAGATATTGAAGATTGTTCATTAGAAATATCAAAAATAATAAAATAAAATTTTGAATCTCATGCACCAGTTCTGTGTAATGTAACCATCATGTATGCTACCTCTTCTACAAAGGATTCATCTTTGCTAACTAAGGTATATTGTGTAGCATTATCCCAAAAGGCTGCCCTTTGGAATGGTTTTTCACTAAATGCTTGTTCGCTCAACAATTATGATTATCATCTGATCTGATAATACTCCACCTCAATCAAAATTAACCCATTGCTAAAACAGATACGCTAAATATACAATGAACATACAATTTTCATGCGTATTGCATGTAGTCTGGGTTCACTGCTTTCAGTTAATCAGGTACTAGAATGCTCAGAAATCCTATCTAAAACCAATGTAGATACAATTTGGATACCTGAAACATGGGGTATGGAGAACTTTTCAATGTTAAGTGCTGCATCCAACAAGACAACAACGCAAAAAATAGGCTCATCTATTATCAATATCTACTCACGAAGTCCAGCAGTAATTGCAATGGGTGCAGCTACAGTAGATACTTTGTCAGATGGAAAATTAATTCTAGGCCTTGGAACAAGTAGTTTACCTATTGTTGAAACTTTTCACGGTTACAAATTTGAAAAACCAGTACAGCGAATGAAAGAATATGTTGAAATAATTAAATTGGTATTATCAGGAAAACAAGTCAACTATGCTGGGAAAATTTTTGATTTAAAGAATTTTACATTATTGATAAAACCAAAAAGGGAATCAATTCCAATATACTTGGCAGCTGTCAATCAAAAGATGGTTAATTTAACATGGAGTATTGGGGATGGAGTGATTTTTTATCTAAGACCGCTAAATGAAATGAAAGAAACAATAACAAAAATGCAATCAAAGAAAAAAATTGATGTTACTTGTCAGATAATCACTTCTATCTCAGAAGATTCAGATATTGCAATTATTCGTGCTAAAAAAACATTGGCATTTTATGTATCTGTAGGTAAGATATATAGAGAATTTTTGGCAAAAAATGGATTCAAAAACGAAACATCCAACATATTTGATGAATTCAAAAAATCAGAATTAAAATCAAATTATGAACTTGTTACTGATTCGATGCTACAATCACTCTGTATAGCTGGTAACCCAGATGAATGTAAAAAACAGCTTCAGAATTTTCGTGAAACAGGAATTGATTTACCAATAATTCAATTTAATCCAGTTGGAGATTTATCTGAGTCTTTCAAGTTACTGAAGAAAACATTTCTGGGTGAGTAATATGATCAAAGTAGGAATAGTTGCATATGGAATTACTCCATTTACAAAAGATGATCAAAAAATAGAATCCGTTTTACTCAAATCTGCAAAAAACCTCTTTGAGAATAATCCTGAAATTAACAGAAATGACATTGATGCCGTGTTAGTTTCTACAAATAATAACTCAAAATACCTCTCCCCAATTTTATCAGAAATGGTTGGAATTCAGCCAAAAATCGCTCATTCCATTGAAAGTCTATGTAATTCAGGCACAAATTCAATAGTTTCAGCATTTTCTTACATAGCTTCAGGTCTTGCAGATATAGTTCTCATTAGTGGGGCTGAAAGATATGACAGTCCTGGACAAATCTTAGAATGGGATAATTCTAGAGGAGAGTTCAAACATCCCATATTCTGGGCATCTATTTTTACTAAATCCTATAAACGTGAATTTTCCATTTTAGATGAACAACTAGCACTAGTTTCAGTAAAGAATCACAATCAAGCTAAAGAAAATCCTAATGCATTATCAAATAAAACTTTCACAATAGAGGATGTGATGAATTCTAAAAAACTTACAGATGATCTTAGGTTATTAGATTGTTCAAGACCATGTACTGGTAGTGCATCAATCCTTCTTGCATCAGAAGAAATAGCTAAAAAAAATACCGAAACACCAATTTGGATTACTGGTATTGGTCAAAAAACAACTTCTGCTGGATTTACAAAAAACACGTCATTCAGCTCTATGGAATCCACTAGACTAGCAGGTAATACTGCATTAAAAATGGCAAATTATGATACAAAAGATATTGATGTTGCAGAAGTACATGATGCATTTTCTGTTTGTGAGCCAATGACATTAGAATCCTTAGGCTTTTCTAAATTAGGTAGTGGAGCTAGTATGATTAAGGAACTTTATGAAACAAATGATTTTAAAATAAACCCTAGAGGTGGATTGATTGGGTCTGGACATCCACTTGGTGCAACTGGCATAGCACAAACTATCGAAATTACACAACAACTTCAATCAAATGCAGCTAATCGACAAGTTGACAATGCAAAAATAGGATTGGTTCACAATATGTCGGCAGCTGCTACGTCTTCAACAGTATTGGTTTTAGAAAAATGAGTTTTGAGTCTGAATTATTCCAAGGAAAATTCTACATTCCTGAATGCATTGTTTGTAAGAAAATTGTTTGGCCTCCAGCAGAATTTTGTAATCATTGTTTTGGTCAAGTATCTCTAAAAAAAGGAGTTTTTGAAGGCAAAATTATCGAATTTTCAAGGCAAAATGAGGAATATTTTTGCGTAGTAGAGTTTGAAAAGACCATCAGAGTAATGGCAAAAATTTTACAAATTCCTAAAATAGGACAGACTGTTAAAATTTCAAAATGTGGAATTTCTAACGGAAGTTATTTTTTCTATGTTAATTGAATTTTGTATAGATATATGGGGTTTCAATTGCTTGATCAAAAGTCCAAACAGTAGGCAATGAAACTGTATCAACTATATGTAGATTATATTTTTCAATTAGAGAATCCCATCCTCCATTGGTCAAATCATTTGATAATTGTTTTTTAGAATAAGTTCCAACTAGTACTAGTCCAGCATTGTGTGTCAAATCAGAAATAGCATTTATTTTGTCAATGATACTGGTTGCTAAAATATCTCCACCCATTTGGGCAAGGCCTCCAATAAAAAATACAGGATATATTAATTGAAGTTGGGAATAATCAAACTTTAATGCATCTTCACATTTTGGATTGAAGTTTTGATTTGTAGACTTGCTAATCGTTTTTTGTAATTCTATCAACACATCATCAATTTCAATACTGTGAGAAACTAATCCTAAAATTTTTCCACAGAATGCAATTCGTCCGTCTCCAGAACCAATGTCTACTAATTCTTTATATCCTAATTTTTTTGCAATTAATGTCATAACATAAGCAGACATCATCCATGTTGGGTAAAATGGTTGACAACTAGAACCATGTTTTATGCTGTTTAGCCAGTATTCGTTGATATCTCCCTCGTAAACAATACATGAGATTCCTGCAATTTTTTGTTCAAATGAATTAAAGTATATGGGATTTTTTTGTGCAAAATCATGAAGCATTTCTAAATGATGTGCATCCATAGGAAATTGCTTTGTAACAGAAACAGGAATCACCTCTTGAATATGGGCACTTCGAGTATAATTTTTTGCAAAATCTTGTTTTATAAGAACCAGATTTTTGACAAGTTTGTCAAACATGAATTCTGTAAAATGGATGGGTTTGATAAACTATTGATGTAAAAATGACACGCATAGTATATTTTATTGAGTTATTATGTAATTATGCTTTGTTTCCTAACCCCAACTAATCATTAACATTCTCTAATTGTTTGAATTCATTTGATTTTTCTATTGCATTGCAATCACTGTATTATACAGACAAACTTTCATTTTCAACTCATGAATCATGTTTTCTCTTTTATGTGACGTTATATGCTCTCCAAACATCCTCTTAAACGCTGAAAATACGGATTCTACAATCCATCTGTCCCCATGCTTACGCTATTCCTCCACAATTCGTAGTTGAAAATTTGAGCCAGAACAGTTTTTCTTCTTGGATGGCATTTAGTGTTTACAGATGAGTTCTTTCTTGTCTTGATTCCTGGAATTATTCCTTCATGGTACAGATATGAGAAGTCATCTTTGGTGTCGTATGCACCGTCAGCTAATACTGTAATCACATTTCCAAATTCTTTTGATTGCTCAACTAGTGATACAAAAGATTTTGAATCATATGACTTGTCATCTGTAACCTCCAGACCCGTAATCTGCTTTGATTTTACATCGACAGCCACATGAATCTTCAGAAAACCTCTTCGTTTCTGCCATTTCTGCCTCATCCACTCACCTCTGTCTGCAACCTTGACTCCAGTGGAATCAATTGCAATGATGATGTCTTTTCCCAGTTTTGGGTTGCACTTGATGTCAAGCCTGTTTACTCTTTTCCAAATGGCAGAATATGTCGGTGTTTTTGATTTTTCTTTCAGGTGTGATTTTATCAGTCCCTCTGTTTGTCTGTAGGGGAGATGTAGATACGCATGGCAATACCCTAGTGCTTCCATGAAGGATTCAGGATAGACGTACTGGTGTCCTTCTTTTCTGCGATTCGTCTCTTTGAGTTCTGTACCCCACTGTTCCATGGCATCAAAGGAGAGCATGATTTCTCCCCTTCTTACAAGGGATTGGTTGTATTTTTTCCAATTTCTATTCATGAAATTGTACAAAATGTTCTGATCCAAACCTTGATTGGTAGAATTAGTTGGATAAATCAGTCATGTTAGGAAACACAGCATGTAATTACCATCTTTACTATATCTAATACAGAGAATAATTTGCCGATGAGAACTAAAGCTCTAACATTAACAATTAGAAAACAAAAGATTATTAAAAAAAGTACAAAAAACCACCAAAAGGCTGCTAGAATACGTCGACAAAGAGGGTATCAATGGGAAGATACCTTGGTAAGACGATTTAACACTACAGAAAAATGGAAGGCCTTTAGACTTGGATCCCCAAGTATTGCATTACCTGATGTGTTAGCAGTAAATACTGAAGAGAACATAATATTCACCATAGAGGCAAAGTCTGGAACCAGTACATCACTTCCGGTACCAGCTGATCAAATTGAACGGTGCCTAGAATGGATAAAGACATTTGATATTTATAAAAAAAGGAATGTGCTTTTGGCATTCAAATTCCTCTCAAAGAAAAGAATAGGGTTAGGAAAATACGAAAGCCGTGAATTAAGAGAATTTTATAAAATTTGGGACGAATCTCTAGAAATCACAGATTGTGTCTGTACTTATGAGGGGAAATTTTTTGCAAAAATAGATGGTACAAGGAAAGAACTGTTTCTTAAGGAATGTTTGATGCCATTTAAGACGAAACAAAGGAAAAATACCTAATCAAATAGAATTTTCCAATCGTTTTTTAAGGATAATACGCGAGTAAAAATATTGTCTAAAGAGAATACCGATATTGAATCAACCGAAAAAAACTCTGAATCCTTATTAGAAACAATTTCTGACGCTGAAGTCAATTCAAGAATTAGTTTTGAAGAATTTACTGATGAGAGAACCCTGATCAGTCATGATGCTTTTGGAAAAAAACAGATGAAGATAAAAGTATTGGAAGTATCTGATGAACAGCCTCCATCAAAATGGAAGCTTGGGGACCGTGTTAAAGTAATAAAAATTCTTGTGACAATTAGGCATCTTACAACACAACAAGTAGAAGAAGCTGAATTTGATATCGAATCTATCGAAAGAGAGTTAGCAGAAAAGAGGCACTACACTTCAACAAACAGATGGGTTCCAGTGGACTATATTAAAAATGGCTATGTCGTCCGTTCACATCACACCAGATTAATCAGTGATGCTTCTGCGCTAGATTACATTGTATTTTGATTAGAGATCACATCTAACATTCATAATTTACCTCTAAAAAACATTATAAACAAAAGAACTCGAAAATGGTATATGAGTTCAAAAGAATTTGAGGTAAATGGAACTGATTACAAAGTTGTAATAACAGACCAGGTAATAGGTCATGTAAACAATCTCAAAGAACTCTATAATGTGGCATATGAAGATCCTGAAAGCTTTGAGGATGTTAGTGCAGAAATTTCAAATACAATTAATGAAATTGCTGGCAATGTAGAACCTCCAGCAGAGGATAGTGATCTTGATGGACTTATTCAAGAAATTATCAAGGCAGTTGATACCAAGGCAGCACAAATTGAAAAAGAATTGGAAGAAAAAGAAATACCTAGAAAAAAATCAAAATCTAAAAAATAATCTCATTTGACCCTAAACTCATAAAAAATCAAGGCATACATTATATTCTAAATAACATAACTAATCTCATGTCTAGAAGCTGTGAATGTGGAATTTGTGATCATCATAATGAATCCGAATGCCTTGAAAAAGAATGTAAATGTTGTTTTAATTTCCACGAAAGATCAGGCCCTAAAAGAAAATAATTATTTTTTCAAATCAATTATGTTCATTGTAACAACTGCATTTTTTTGAAATATGCCTTGTACATCCAAACAATTTATGATCTTTGCATCCACATAATACACATTTTTTTTCATTAGTCATATTTTCTCGATTAATTCTTCAATCTCTTCCATCATTTTTCTGTCTTCTAATGCTTCCAATATCTTTAATCTCATATTTTTTACCCTACTAAGGTCATTGGAATATAATGGAGCCATAGTTTCAATTTCTTTTTCAAAGTAATAGTTATTCAAATAATGCTGAAATTTAGATTTTACTGTACTAAAATCAGATGAAGAAATTTTATCAACATCAATTTTTTTTGATACAACTTTTAAGAATCCATTAATTTTCAACATCTCTTTTTTGATATTATTAAGATCTTCTTCTTTATCTTCAATTTCTTTAAGCATGTTGTAAGAATCTAATATCTGCTTGAGTATGTTTTTTAGATATTCATTATAAGTAACCATAATTATTTTTCAGATTAATCTAATCTAAAGTTTAGGAAAAATAGCTTGACTTGTATAAAATTTACACATTTGCTTTAAATTATCATTAATTATTTATAATGACGATGCAGGATGATGCTTATCTCAAGTGTATTAATCCTCAATGTGGTTTAGAATACGCAATAAAGAGTACAAATGTACAATGTGAAAAGGGTCACTTGTTAGATGTCAAATATAAAAATACTCCCTCTGATAACTTAAAGGAAGTATTTTACAAAAGGCGAAATTCTCAAGGAAATATTTTCAATGAAAGCGGAGTTTGGAGATTTAGAGAATTACTAAATTTTTGTCAGATAGATACTGAAAATATCGAAGAGTGTTCAAAATATCTGGTATCACTTGATGGAGCAGAAGGAAGACAATCAAAACCATACCAAATGTCAAAAGCTGCAAAATTCATAGAAATCTCAAATGAAAAGTTATGGTTACAGCCTGAAGGATACAATCCAAGTGGTTCTTTCAAGGATAATGGAATGGCTACAGCTGTAACTCACGCAAAAATGATTGGTGCAAAAAAAATTGTTTGTGCGTCTACTGGCAATACATCAGCATCTGCTGGAATGTTTGCTGCAAATGAGGGAATAAACTGTGATGTCTATATCCCTGCTGGACAAATTGCTCCAGGAAAACTTAGTCAAGCATATCAATTTGGAGCTCAAATTGTTGAAGTTGATGGAAATTTTGATGATGCATTAAAACAATCACTAGAAGATGTACAAAATCATGATGGATATACAGTAAACTCAATTAATCCGTTTAGAATCGAAGGACAAAAAACAATTCCGTTTAGAGTATTAGAGTATCTTAATTGGGAAGCTCCAGATTGGATTGTTTATCCAGGAGGAGCTTTAGGAAACACCTCAAGTTGTGGTAAGGCATTAATGGAATTGTACGAGTGGGGTTGGATTAAAAAAATACCAAGAATTGCTGTAATAAATTCTGAAGGTGTAAGTACATTATCTGATTTGTATAATGGAAAATTCGAAGGAGAAGAACTTAGATGGAATAAAGGTAAGCCCAATACTGAATTAATATCAAGATACTATGATCATCTAGATAAAGAAGGAATACGCCCCAAAACTAAAGCTACTGCAATCCAAATTGGCAGACCTACAAATATTTTGAAAGGTTTACGTGCATTAGAATTTACAAACGGCGTAGCAACAACAGTGTCAGACTCTGAAATGCTTGATGGCATGTCAGTTGTAGGGCTTAATGGTTTTGATTGTGAGATGGCATCAGGGGCAACTGTTGTAGGAATTAAGAAATTAATCAATGAAGGTATAATCAAAAAAGATGATGTAGTAGTTGGAATTCTTACAGGCCGACAAAAAGATACAATGCTTCCTGTAGATTATCATAACAATCCTGAAAATAAATTTGCAAAACCACCAAAAAATTAGGCTCAACTTTTAGTCTCAATTAATTAGAATTGTTTTGGTATCTCAAGAGTTAAATCCAAGTTTTGTTAAAGTATTGTAACCAAAAGATGGTGTTAAAAAAGTAAATGAGTAACTTGTTTAGTTGTTCTAAGAAATTTTTTTGGAGGATGTTATGGTAGATTTATGGGTTGAAATTGTAGTCTTAGCTGCTCTCATTGGACTATCTGGATTTTTTAACGGCTTAGAAGTTGCACTGGTGGGAATCAGGAAATCAAAAGTCATTCAACTTTTTCAGGAAGGAAAGAAAGGCTCAAAAGCATTACACAAATTGAAAACAAATCCAAGTTGGATGATGTCAAGTGTAAATCTTGGCAATACCCTTGTAAATGTAGGAGCTTCTGCACTTGCAACAAGCTTAGCAATCAGACTATTTGGAAATGATGGATTGGGAATTGCAATTGGAGTAATGACATTTTTGATTCTGGTATTTGGTGAAATTACTCCAAAGACATACTGTAATGCAAATTCCACTAAAATTGCACTAAGATATGCTCCTGTGTTACTAGCATTTAGTTATGTACTCTATCCAGTTGTAAAATTTTTTGAGATTATTACAAAAGGAGTAGTAAAGTTGACTGGAAGTAGTTATACACCCCCACCAATTACTGAAGAAGATATTCGAGGAGTTATTGTTCAAGGATTAGAAGAAAAAGCAATTGAGAAAGAAGAGATGGAGTTAGTTCATGGCGCTCTGAAATTTGATGATACGGTAATTCATTCTGTAATGACTCCAAGAACAAAGATGTTTACACTTAATTCGAAAATGCTGCTTTTTAAGGCATTGCCGCAAATTAATCAAAGCGGACATTCAAGAATTCCAATTTATGGCCATACAAAAGACGATATTGTTGGATTTATTCATGCTAGAGATATTCTTAAAGAATTAGAGAAAGACAACAAGATGACAAGTCTAGAACAGATTTCAAGAAAGCCTGTTTTTGCATCTCAAGAAAAGATGGTGAGTTCTTTGTTAAAGGAGATGCAGGGAAGAAGAACTCACATGGCAATTGTTGTTGATGAACATGGTGGTGTCGAAGGCCTTGTTACCCTAGAAGACTTGGTCGAAGAGATTGTAGGTGAAATTGAAGATGAGACAGACCTACATAAACCAGCAGGATATGAAAAAATTGATCAAGATACAATAATTACTAATGGAGATATTGAGATTGATATTATTAACGAAATTTTCAAGACCAAGATTCCAGAAGGAGACGATTATGCATCACTTAATGGGTTACTCCATGAAAGACTCAAAGACATACCACAAGAAGGAGATAAGGTGGAACTAGAAGAACTCAGAATAATCGTAGAAAAAGTTTCAAAAAACATTCCTAAAAAAATTAGAATCGAAAGAATCAGAGACTAGTCTTTTTTAGCAAAATGTTCTTGTAATTTTTGCTTTTTTTCTGTCATATGAAAAATTGATTCTGTATGGTTTGATGATTCCTCGAATGATTTTTCAAACAGCATTGCTTGCATCAGCATATGGTTTTCAGGAATTACAATTCCTGTTTGGTCATCAGAGTACATCATTTGAACTGTATCACCTATCGAAGTTGTCATATTAGCATGAATGTGAACCATATTTGTGTCTGTAAAATTAAAACCCATGTTTTGAGCATAATCTCTAACATCTTTGGTCCCCTTTGCGGACCATAAAGTAGCAACACCAGATTCTTTTGTAAAAATTTCATGAATTTCAGAAGATTTTGGCGCCAAATCTTTGAATCTAATATCCATTATGTGTAAATGCATTTGTCTTGTTGGCACTTTTATTGCTCTAACAAATAGAGGGGGGGCATCCTTTCCAAAATACATCTTAACATCATCACCATGATGAGGTTTTTCTGTCATCTCTATAGTATCTGAAAGTTCCTTGTCAATTTGTTCGATATCTGCCCATCTTCTAACAAGAGTCACATCAAAGCGAACCAATCTGTCCCCAAACTTGTCACGTAATGGTTCCAGAATTCGTCCCATTCCAGTTACATTACAACTGCCTTGCATTACATGACTTTTTCCTAATGCTTTGTCATAGTTTACTCTAGAGTTAAACACTAAATCAGAAACGGCTTCAGAGCCCATAGTTGATTCTCCGCCTTGGTAAATGGCTGGAATGTTTTTTGGTTCATACAGATTCTTTTTGTTTTTGTATCCATGCCCTTCTGGAGCAGCATCAATTACCAAATCACAATCACCCAGTGCAGACTCTACACTTCCAGCAATTTTGTAATCTAAAAAATCATCCAGTTTTCTTTCTGGTACATAGACATTCAGACCTCTAGAATTTGCAAGTTCTACTTTATCATCAGGGGAGTATTTACCAACTCCAATAACTGTTATCTCAGGATCATCTTTAAGAAAAGAAGTAATTCTACTGCCAATAGACCCATATCCATTGACAAAGATCTTCTTCATGAATCATGTATGGCTGGCCCATTTATTTAGATTAACTAAATAGGGTTTTTTGAGATATATTCTTGGTATAATTAAGATCTTTTTTAAAAAACGTCTCATAGTAACATTATGGGATTTTTATCCAATTTTAGAAAAGACTTGGAAACTGAAAAAAGAAAAAAAGCTGCCCAGATTAATGGCAAGAACCTCAAAGGATTATTAAAAAAATTCAAAGAAGAAAGAGATAGAATAGAAAAAGAGACTGGAATCAGGCCCCAAATTGATAATACTACACAGATGTTTATGCAAAAAATCCTAAACGTATGGATTGAAGAAGGAAAAGAAATTGATGAAGAAAAATTCTGGAGAGAAGTGGATTATAACAGACAGTTTACTCATACAGTTGAATATTATGAGATAAAACGCTAGATTCTAAACTCATTTTCTTTTACTAAAGAAATAGTTCCTAAATATTATCAAGCCATCTGAGCAGGAGTCTGCCCATCAAATCCTTGTTTTTTATGAACATAGTCAATAACTGACCTTGCAAATCTATCAAAGTCTTCGTTTTTCATAGAATCGATGACTTCATCCACGGTTTTGTTCATGTCGATTTCTTTACATCTACGATCGGCTTCAGAGCAATAAAACTCAATGTAACTTTGTATGTAATCATATTCTGGTCCTTCGATTCCTATTTCCAATCTTCTTCGGCTGAGTCTTTCTCTCCAGGTTTCACTCATTAAATCACTTGTAATACCTCTTCATCGAATTTAAAGAAAAACTCATTTTTTATTAGTAAGTGATTTTTTTGACCCTTTAATACCATGAATGAAACTGAAAAAATGATGGAAAAAACTGCACTAATAATTGAGTCAATTAAGCCGATAGGAATCTTAATTGAGGATTTTCTTAAGAGATTAGGCATTTCAGAAGTACAGCAAGTTCACTATGGCATTGATGGGGAGAAAAAATTCATGGACATGCTCAAAACTGAGAATTTACCTTTAGTATTTGTTGACTATAACCTTCCGGATATTGAATGCTTTATACTGCTACTAAATATTTTATCCGTAGAATCAAGAACAAAAATAATTTTAACAACTAATAGAGAACGAACTGACGATTCCATCAAATACATTATAGGGTTAGGTGTTAAAGATATCTGTTACAACCGATAAAGTTTGAAGAATTAAAAAAAATAATTGAAAATTTTAAAGAAGAAAGTAATTCAAACAAAGTAGATGAAGATTTTGTAGAAATGTTGGAAAAGAGACTGGAGCATTTGAATTCTTTAAACCTAATAAAAATAGCTCAAGCATTTCAAAAAACCCCATCTGAGATTTTTGAAATTTTAGAGAATTCTAAAAGAAGGGGGAGGTACTGGATAGAGGAATAATTAAGATCATTGCATGCAATAAATGCAGTTCAAATATTATCACTCAAATGTTTCAATGTCCATCATGTAACGGAAGTCAGTTCAAGAAAACAAAATTAATTGAACATTATAGACCTCTTGCGTAATTATTTCTAGGCGTAAATTCTGAGGAAGAATATTTCAAAAAATTCTTCAATATTGAATTTTTAGGCACAAGTTTGATCAAAATTCAAAATACTGTCAAAAACCCTTCTAATTGCGCAAGAGGTCTTATGAGTGTGGGAATGTTACTTCAGAAGACACTTACCATGACGAAAAATGTCCTCATTGTAAAAAAGAAATTAAAGCACAAGGTGTAGGTTTCAGTGTTTTAAATGATCTTTTCATTTGTGAGGAATGTGATGAAAGATTTGCTGACCCGCAATTGATTAATTTGTGTTTGATATGTAATAATGAATTTAAAATTGAAAATGCCAAATGGGTTTCAGGCAGATTGTATGTAAGAAAATAGAATAAAAGAGGCGTCATCGAAGTAACACAAAATGAAATTTGAGTATTCCTTAATTGTAGTAATGGGCATCCTTGTTGTAATAATACTTGGGTTTATTGGAATATCTGAAGACATATCACAACAAACTGAAGAAATTACAGAACAAGGAAATATCTCAGAACTAGAAACAACGAAAGTTACGCCTGACTCTGACCCATTACCATCTTGGAATAGTGGAGATTCTAAACAAAAAATTATTGAATTTGTTAATCGAGTAACTGATTCACCCTCATCATCATTTGTTCCAATTATTGACAGAATTGCAACATTTGATAATGATGGGACATTGTGGATAGAACAACCACTTTACATTCCTTTTGCATTCCATATGGAATATCTTTATGAACAATTAGAAATTGATCCTAATTTAGCGTCTCAAAGTCCCTATTCTGAACTTTTAGCAATGGATGATTCAATCACAAATAAAGATCTTAAACACATACCCGGCCTAGCTGATATTTTACTTACTGCATATCCAGACATAACACAAGAGAATTATCTACAAAAATCAAAAGATTATCTTGATAACACAAAACATACTCGATACAATGTTGCATTAAAAGAATTAACTTACCAACCAATGGTTGAACTAGTTCATTATCTTCAACAAAACGATTTCAAAGTATACGTTGTTTCTGCAGGATTTCAAGGTATGATGAGAGCAGTTTCTGAGGAAATCTACAATATAGAAAAAGAAAATGTCATTGGTACACATCCAAAATTTATTTCGAAATTAACTGAAGAAGGCTCAGTTCTAATTCGTCAATCCGCTATAGGTTCCTTTAATGATGGCGCTGAAAAACCAGTTAACATTCAAAAAGTAATTGGCAAAACACCAATTTTTGCATGTGGAAATTCTGGGGGCGATATAGAAATGTTAATGCTTACTCATTACCATGAGAATCATTTTGCATGCATGGTAGACCATGATGATGAAGAAAGAGAATATAATTATTCTAATTCTGAAGCCTTAGAAGAATCTAAACAAAATGATTGGTTAGTAATTAGCATGAAAAATGATTTCAAAACTATATTTTCAAATTCTCAAGAAAAAATTATTGTGTATGAATGCTCTTCAGATTTCTGGAAGAATAATTTAGAGTTGTGGGAAAACGTAGGAATCAATTATAATGATGACTTTGATGAAACATTTGGAAAAGATTACTTTGATCCTGACATCACTTTAGAGCAGGCAATTAGTATGGAGGGACTTGGACTGAATCATCTTGCTAGTTCCGGTACTGCTGCATATCTAGATGCATTAGTTGATCCTGAAATTGATGAAGATACTGTAAAATCAGCAGTCTATTTTGGATATGTTCATCAAATTGATAACTACCTTGAAAATTGTAAGAATCTAGAAAAATCCATCTCTCTTAAATAGAAAAATAATTTTTTGGTTTTGTATACCGTTAAGGGATGCCGTATTAAAATTGAGAACATAAATAATAAAAATAACCGAATATTTTATGAGAATAAGATCTAATGATTTCAATTAAAATTTTAACAATTTTTGCACTTATTCCTTTAATTCTATCAATAGGAATTGCACCTGCATTACCATTTGCCCATTCAGAAGAAAAGATTCCCAAATGGATACAAGACACTGCTATGTGGTGGTCAGAAGGAGTAGTTTCAGATGATGAATTTCTTTCTGCAATAGAATTTCTAATCAAAGAAGGAATTATTCAGGTACCTGATAATCTTATACCAATCAGTGAAGAACAGATTAAATCATATCCTACTTCAAAACCAATTACAGAACAACCCAACATCATTATAATAATGCCTGATGACGTTGGTTGGCCAACCATAACAAACTTGAGACTAGATCCATTTGAAAGAGCGGGACTTCCAGATGGTGATAAAGGGTCCCTTTACTACAAGGACTTTTTTGTGTTTGAGTTTTGGCGTTTTGTTCAAGCACAACAACAAATTGGAGAATTAGTACCTACCTTCATTGAATTTCCTCCAATGCAAGACCCTGCATCATTTAATTTAGATGCTGTTAAGAAAAATATTGAAAAAATGAGGGCTCTAGGAGATTAAGTTTTTTGAAATTCATTACAAACTTTTAGAGGAGTACAAATTGAAAGTCACAATCTTTGTTTTTGTAGTAATAATTTTTCTTTTTTCATTTAGTATTAATTATTTTGAAGAAGTGTTTGCTGAAAAAGAATTAGTTTGTCCAGTTGGAGAGGTTGCAGTTATTCGAGTAAACAACTCAAAGCCAATTTGTGTTGATCAACACAGCTGAAAGATGGTCACAGCTTGGAATAACCGAAATGGTTGGTGAATCAGCTGAAGGAAAAACTATTGATGATAGTGTTGTTGCCCAAAAAGAGAAGTATGAAAAAGAAGGTCCAATTCTAAGAAACCCTTCCTTTGATGAAAGTAGCATAGCTCAATCATACATTGTTAGAATTTTTGGTGGTCAATTGGCTGAGACTTTAGTTTACAAAACATTCTCACGAGTTGAACCAGGAGATACTCCACATTATATTAAATCATTTTATGATCTCGGGCTCCTCTCCTACTTTGTTTTGGAATCACTTCCAAGCAAAGACAAATCTGAATTTTACAAGCTTGTATCAGATAATCTTAGACCTGTAAGAGCACCAGAATTGTTCGATGCAAGTATTGATGTTCTAACTGGCGATGGTTCTATTTTAGCAACAGCAAATTATTCAAAATGTAAAATAACTGGCTACACACCATACACACAAGAGTATATTCTGTTCTATCAATATTCAGGTAAACCCGATACGGAAATTCGTGATCTCACAACAATCTACTGTACTGGTTTAGATGTTGAAGTTTATGATCCTGAAGAAAATGTTTCAGAGTATGAATCTGTTATTCCTTCTGAAGAAGATCGTGCTACTCATTAGACCTCTTGCGTAATTACCAACAAAACGCGTCATTTAACCAAACTGATTCATCAGGTCATGGAATCACAACAAAATCCTTCTGCCGTATCCTGAAATTGACCAGGCCGCATATGATGTCACTGATGCAGTCATAGCGGCGCAGCCTGTTCCTGAAGACATCCTGCATTATCCTGAACTTCTTTATCTTTGAGATTGTGTGCTCTACTGTAATCCTGATTCTGGACTGGTTTTTGTTGAACTCCTTTTGCCTTGCAGTAAGTCTCTTGCCTCCTTTGCGCTTGCATGGAAGTACCGGATTGAACTCCGGAAAGTCCCTTGCCATTCCCTCGTATCCCAGGTCGACAAACGTCTGCAGTCCTTCTGGCAGTGTAGGGTGTTTGAGCTGAAACATCTTGTAGTCATGAGGTCTTCCCGGAGAGTGTGGAGGCTTGTGGACTATCTGGCCGTCAAGGTTTACCGTATACTGGTTCTTGACAGTATGCCTTCCCTTTTTTGCCCGAGTAGTGCGTCTGTCTCTTCTTTTTGTTCTTCTTTGGCCTTGGGATCTGCTGCTCTGATGAGTCAATCATCACACAAAACTCCGGAAAGTACCGTTCAAGATCCTGTATGGTCCCTATCTTTTTGGATTCGGCGTACATCATCTTCTGGGGGATTGGTATTGAGCCTCGCACGGCAGGCTCCATATACCTGATGTCCCTGTACACGTTGCTCTGGTCCAAACCAAAGAGGTGTCCTGCAAGCTCGTACGTGATGTACATCCGGTAGTAGACCAGAAGCATCATAAGCCTGTCCCTGACTGGAAGAGCGAATCTGCGTCCTGCCCCAATCTTTCGCTCCCTCTTTTTGCGGGACAGCCTTCTTTGCTCTGTTCTTTTGTACTCTTTTTCTATCTCAGATGACAAAAAATCAAACTGTTCTAGGCTAATCCCAGTAAATGACTGGAATGACCTTGGCTTTCTGGCTAGTTTCTTGTATGTTAGCATGAAATAACTAGGACGTTCTCAGCTTTGGATCTTGCTGTGAGTGAATTTGCATGCTTTGATCAAATTATGTTAATTGCGCAAGAGGTCTATTATGTAGTACATTTCTATGGACCTGATTTTGATGGACTTTATACAGTGAATACTTTTTCAAAATTTTCACCATCTGAAAACAAAATTGAAACTCCATTTGATACAATTACATTTCCAGGTAATCCAATGGAGCCCAATCCACAATTCATTTTAGAATCTATTCCTAGTAAGGATAAAGATATACTTTACAAAGAATTTTCCGAGCGGATTATTCCTGGTTCTGGCGTTGTTCTAGGATCATTTGATGTAAGTGTTGATATGGTTACAGGTGATGGGACTATTCTTCAACGATGGAATTATGTGGATTGTGACTTGTTTGGTTATGGCTTAGGACTTCAAGACAGTACTCTACGATTTCCATTTGCTGGAGTTCAAGCTCCAGAAATTAGAGACAAAAGTGACATTGCATGTATTGGACTTAATTTAGAAGTTCCAAGAGACAGTGAACTTGAAAAATTCCCAATAAAAGCACCTGCAGCTCTAGAAGGGTTTGATATTAATTCAATCTTGGATGATGATAGCACTGCTCAAGTTTTTACTGTAATAATTTCTGGAGGTGAGTTGAAAAATACCTTTATCTCAGAGGGAATCCAAAATTTTGAACCAATTGTTCGTCATAGAGGTGAAGATACTCCATTACATCATGGTAAACAATTTGATTATGGATTCATTTTAGAATCTCTTCCGAATAAGGATAGAATTAATGCCTACAAGTTCTTGTCACAGTATGTCAATCTAGGGGGGATAAAGAATCCATTTGATGTGAAAATAAATACAGTTACAGGTGATGGGACAACACTCCATACTCTAGAGTATGAAAATTGTGATGCTGTTGATTTTTCTTGGTATCTACAAGACTTTAATTTTATTTATCAGTTTACCCAAAAAGAACAACCAGAAATTAGGGAAAAATTTGTTTTTTATTGTGATGGATTTAGAATGGAATTTCCATAAAGGTTAACCCAGTTTTTTATTATAAATTTGCAACAAATTGATAAATTACTATAGAACCTATTACTATCCCAATTACACCACCAATAACTACCGCATATTTTTTGATAGCTTCACTTTTTTCAAATTTAATATTGGCTATCCGTTTTGCCTCTGAGTGATGTTTCTCACAACGAAATTTACCTTCATATTCTCTAACTCCTTTTTCATCACATTCATCACATTTTCTTTCATTCATAATGATCTTTTGAATTCCACCAATCTTTAAAATTTCTGATTAACTTACGATCAAATCTAAATTATGACCAAAAATAGATGTAAAAATAGGCTATCTTGCTAGGTTAGTTTGAAATAATTTTGCTCAAAAAAATAGACTGGAAAGAAAATTTTGATGGCTGATTTACATATAATAGAAAAATAGGCATTAATTATAACAAAAATTGGATAAAAATTTTCTGATAATCATTCTAGCAGAAGCTATAGAACAATCAAAAGGTGATTGGGGAAGAAATCAGTACCTTATAAAAAGAATTGCTTTGTTTCCTAACTATGAATTTTTACCTAATTCTGTCATAGTTAAGAATATTTGAATAAAAACAACTGTTAATTTTTGATCCTAATGTAATGATTTTCGGTATATCTTAACGAAAAAACATGTTAGGAAACACAGCAAAAAGAATCAAAGAAAACAAAGAGATCATTAATTCAGATAGACTATATCTTGAAAGAATTTTAGGATTAAAAATTCTAGAAAGTACAGATAAAACCGATAATCAATCTCAACAAATTCCAAAAAAAGAAAAATCAGTTTCTCTAATTTCTGATTTAGTAAAATGTACTACATGTAACGAGGAAATAAAGATGGATGAAAAATCAACTAGACATAGAAATTTTTGGTATCATGAAACTTGTTACAAAACAATTTCAAAAAACATGCATGATCAAGAAAAAAGTCAAAAAAATATTATTTTGGATGCACCAAAAGTTTCCAGGGATAAATTTTTTAAAATCAGAGATATATTTTTCATAGATACTATTTAGTTTATGCAAATTATCTATTTTTTTCCAATACTTCCAAAAGTCATATTTTTCAAGATGTTTTAATGTCCATGCCAGATATGGTTCAGATAGCCATTTTACGGGAGCGTTCTTATGGTCGTAATATAGATCATAATTTCATAGATAGTTCTGTGTCTTTTTTTAATAAATTTTTTCATCTTGTTCAGGGATAGCTTCTACATAAAGGGAGTATGTCCCATTGTTTTGCATTATGTGTATTGTACATAATCTTTTGATAATCTTTTCATTCAGTTTTTTGGTATGATTTACTTTTTTTGCATTTTGGTTGTCTTTTATTTGAAAATATCTGAAAACTACCATTCCAAACACCTCAATTACCAAAATAAAATATAGTAAGTAGGAATTTTGAGTCCATTCTACATTCAAAAATGGTAATCCAAAAATCATAAACAGAATACTGCCAACTAGAATAGATCCCATTGTGATGTAAATTGCCTTCAATTCTAACAAAACATGGTAATGTAGGCCTTGTAGAAACCATATCAAAATAACAAATTCTAACTTTCTAATTCTATAAGCATTGTATGCAATCAACCTAAATAACATCTCATTGTCCTGAGTTGTTTCATTTCTTGATGCAATAGACCTCTTGCGCAATTAACATAATTTGATCAAAGCATGCAAATTCACTCACAGCAAGATCCAAAGCTGAGAACGTCCTAGTTATTTCATGCTAACATACAAGAAACTAGCCAGAAAGCCAAGGTCATTCCAGTCATTTACTGGGATTAGCCTAGAACAGTTTGATTTTTTGTCATCTGAGATAGAAAAAGAGTACAAAAGAACAGAGCAAAGAAGGCTGTCCCGCAAAAAGAGGGAGCGAAAGATTGGGGCAGGACGCAGATTCGCTCTTCCAGTCAGGGACAGGCTTATGATGCTTCTGGTCTACTACCGGATGTACATCACGTACGAGCTTGCAGGACACCTCTTTGGTTTGGACCAGAGCAACGTGTACAGGGACATCAGGTATATGGAGCCTGCCGTGCGAGGCTCAATACCAATCCCCCAGAAGATGATGTACGCCGAATCCAAAAAGATAGGGACCATACAGGATCTTGAACGGTACTTTCCGGAGTTTTGTGTGATGATTGACTCATCAGAGCAGCAGATCCCAAGGCCAAAGAAGAACAAAAAGAAGAGAAAGACGCACTACTCGGGCAAAAAAGGGATGCACACAGTCAAGAACCAGTATACGGTAAACCTTGACGGCCAGATAGTCCACAAGCCTCCACACTCTCCGGGAAGACCTCATGACTACAAGATGTTTCAGCTCAAACACCCTACACTGCCAGAAGGACTACAGACGTTTGTCGACCTGGGATACGAGGGAATGGCAAGGGACTTTCCGGAGTTCAATCCGGTACTTCCATGCAAGCGCAAAGGAGGCAAGAGACTTACTGCAAGGCAAAAGGAGTTCAACAAAAACCAGTCCAGAATCAGGATTACAGTAGAGCACACAATCTCAAAGATAAAGAAGTTCAGGATAATGCAGGATGTCTTCAGGAACAGGCTGCGCCGCTATGATTGCATCAGTGACATCATATGCGGCCTGATCAATTTCAGGATACGGCAGAAGGATTTTGTTGTGATTCCATGACCTGATGAATCAGTTTGGTTAAATGACGCGTTTTGTTGGTAATTACGCAAGAGGTCTAATATCCACTGGAACGATACTGTTAGTTTTGTACAACAATGGCAGAAAGTCAGGATTATCGTGTTGCATGTTGTGGTGGGTCATCACAGCGTAGACAAGCTGTGAATTCATGTCAGCACAAACCACAACTTTTAGAAATCCCCTGGCGTAACTGAATTCTTTTTGTGTAGTAGTATGATGCCGTGCTGTGTTTCTCAACTCTGAAAATCATCAACATTCTTTGATTAAACGAATCCTTTTGGATTATCTTACTGCATTGTAATCATCTTGTTGTACAGACAAACTTTCATTTTCAATTCATGAATCATGTTTTCCCTTTTGTGAGACGTGACATGCTCACCAAACATTCTCTTGAATGCAGAAAACACTGATTCAACAATCCATCTATCTCCATAGCTTACGCTGTTCCTCCATAATTCATAGTTGAATAATTGAGCTAGAACAGCTTTTCGTCTTGGGTAGCAGTCAGTGCTAACTGATGAGTTCTTTCTTGTTTTGATTCCAGGAATTACACCTTCATGATACAAATATGAAAAACAATCCTTGGCGTCATATGCACCATCAGCTAGTGTCTTGACTATATTTCCAGACTCTTTTGATTGCTCAACTAGTGATATGAAATGTTTTGAATCATGTGACTTGTCATCTGTTATTTCTAAACCTGTGATTTGTTTAGATTTCACATCTACTGCAACATGAATCTTCAAGAAACCACGTCTTTTCTGCCATTTCTGTCTCATCCACTCACCACGATTGGCAACCTTGACTCCTGTACTGTCAATTGCAATAACAATATCTTTTCCAAGTTTTGGATTCATCTTGATATTGAGTTTGTGGACACGTTTCCAAATGGCAGAATATGTCGGAGTTTTTGATTTGTTTTTTAGGTGTGATTTTATCAGACCTTCAGTTTGTCTGAATGGCAGATGCAAATAGAGATGACAGCACCCTAGTGCCTCCATGAATGATTCAGGATAAACAAATTGACGTCCTTCCTTGCCACGATTCATCTCCTTGAGTTCTGTGTTCCATGAGTCTATTGCGTCAAAAGACAGCATGATTTCTCCCCTTCTTACTAGTGATTCGTTGCATTTTTTCCAATTTCTATTCATGGAATCATACAAAATATTCTGATCTAAAGCTTGTTTGGTAGAATTAGTTGGACAAACTAGTCATGTTAGGAAACACAGCACTAAATAGGCAAACATTTGGAGTTTGCTTTTATTTTACATAAACAAATTGTCATACAAATATTATTGATAAAGAAGTTTATGTCACATTTCTGATGCTGTTAGTCGTTTTGGATAGAATAGATGAAAATTTTTACGGTTAAGGAAGATGCTCAATCTTCCATTTTTCAGCCTCATTGATACAATTGAACCAATCAATTTCTATTTTATCTGAATCAAATTCTTCTGATTTATTTTTGAATTCTTTATCACATTGACTTTTCATATTTTCTGATACTTGAATCACTTTTTGTATTAAACCCCTTTGTGGAGCTTCGAACTTTTCTCCTTCCTCATAATTTTTTACACCTGTTTTAGCTGAATAAAATTCAACTAATCCTAACATCTCGTATTCCAAAGCTTCTTGAAATTGCGTGTCTGATCTTACTTTTGCTGATTCATTTCCTGTTTTTATCCATTCAATGAATTGTGAATCACTTTCTAGCTGAGTCTCAGATGAAATCTTTAACAATTCCACTGAACTTTTGAACAGTTCTGGTGGTGTTAATTCATCATACCTAGAAATTATTCCTTTGAACTCCTTCAAATGTTCTTCATAGTATTCCAACAATTCTTCTTTTGAAATATCTCCTTCGTTCCATCTAGTTTTCTCAGAATAGAATTTTATTTGCAACTCTTGGACTTCTTCTTGAATTTGTTCTAATCCAATTCCAAACTGTAGGCCTTTTTGTTTGGTTTGTTCAACTGAATAATTATATGCCACAATTGATCCAATAATGAGAATAGCAATTGAAGTAATTATGATGTTTTGAATTTTCTTTTTTTTCAAAGATAATCCATATAATTTCCGTTTTCGTCTAACTTTAGTTCGATTTTAAATTCGGTACCACTGATAAATGAATCATTACGAGTTGTTCTAACTCTTGCTATAACAAGCTCATATGGCCAAATTTCAACTACTATTGCACCCACTTTTGCTGTTGGTGTTTCTGTTAGTACAATATCTTCACGCTTTACTCCGTGTTTTTCTAGCATGTGAATAGTATGATCTACTAGTGGTTGAGGATTGTTATAATTTAGTACCCAAACTTTCCCTTCATAATCAATTTTCTGCAATTTGAAATAATCCTAATTAACTCATATAACAGTTATTCGGGATTAGTCACATTCAGTGTCATTGTGCTTACAACTCTGGAGAGTTTTCTAATTGTTGCAATTGCTTTTGCAAATTCTTCTTGATTTTCTGTTTGAACTTCTGCAATTACGTCATATGCACCAAAAGTAAGATATGCATTACTGACAACTTCCATCTGTTTTAATTCATCTACAATGTATTCTTCAGCGCCAAGATCACAATTTAATAAAATGAATCCTTTATTCATTACTTTATCTTAAAATAATTTACAAAGTTCAAGTCTTTAAGTTTTACAGTTGTTACCATCGACTACGACCACCGTAGCTATTTCTGCCGCCTTTATCGCTAAATCTTCTTCTACCGCCCCTATCATCTCTTGAATCTCTACCTCTGTCTGATCTTCCGTATCCTCCAGAACGCTTTCCTCTGGAATAGTTAGATCTTGATTGACCTCCATATCTTCTTGATGAGATTTGTCTTTTTAGAGGATCTGGAATTGAAATTTGAATTCCCATTTTTTGATTCAAATCTTCTAGAGGAACTTTGATTTGACGTTTGATAAGATTCCAATCTCCGACAGACGAATATGAAACAAATGTTATGGCTTTACCTTTTGCACCTGCTCTAGCTGTTCTTCCAATTCTATGAAAGTATAATAATTCTTGATTTGGAACATCATAATTGATTACTAATTCTACTCTTGGAACATCTATGCCTCTAGAGGCTACATCTGTTGCAACAAGAATATCAGCTTTCCCACTTCGAAATTTTCCCATTGTTTGCTCTCTTCTGTGCTGTGACATATCTCCTTCTATTGCTACTGCATTAAATTTCTCTTGATGAAGGAATTTTGCAACATCTCTAGTTCTATATTTTGTCGAACAAAAAACAATAGATTGACCTTTTATTGGTTTGATAAAATCAATTAGATACTTGAACTTGTCTCGGTCTTTAATCACTAAATATGATTGATCTATTCCTTCTCCACTCAAATCATCTGCATCCAATAGAAACTGCTTTGGATTATTCAGATATTCTTCAGAGAGTCTTAGAATCTCAGTTGGCATTGTTGCTGAATACAATGACATCACTCTGTCTTCTGGCGCCAGATCTAGAATAAACTGGATATCGTCAATGAATCCCATATCTAACATAGTATCTGCTTCATCTAGAACAACATGGGTGACATCTCTTAGTTCTATTGAACCTCTTTTGAGATGATCTATTAGTCTACCTGGTGTTGCAACGACAATTTCTACTCCTCTATCAAGAGCATCTAGCTGGATTCCCATTCCTTGTCCTCCATAAACTGTTACTACTCTAATTTTGGTATATTTTCCAAATTTCTTTATCTCATCCGTGATCTGTATTGCAAGCTCTCTTGTAGGGGCCATAATCAATCCTTGAATTCCATTTTTTGGTTGGATTTCTTGTAGCATTGATAATGCAAAAGCTGCAGTCTTGCCAGAACCTGTATGAGCTTGTCCTACAACATCTCTTCCTGCAAGCAGAACTGGAATCACTGCTTCTTGTATTGGAAATGGTTCATCAAATCCAAGATCACGAATCCCTTTCAGTATGTCTTCTTTTAATCCTAATTCTTCAAATTTTGTCATTTTGTTTTTTCTCTTAAGCAACGACGAAAAAGCTCATTGCCTACTCGTCATTATTCTGATATCTGCGGTCTCGGTTGAGGTCTAATAAACGCTTGTTATTTTTTACAAACCTAATTGAGAGTCAATAACTTTTTTGAAACTTTCAAACGGTTGGGCTCCCTCCATTTTTACATATCCTATTTGATCATTTCCTACGAAAAATCCAGGCGTTCCTCCTATTCCATAATTTTGTCCATCTTCAAGATCTTTTCTAATTTCTTCAATATACTTTCCATTGATAAGGCATGAATCAAAAACTTCTTGTTCTAATTGCATCTCTTCAGCATATTGACTAAACAAAGAAAGTGCATCAACAGTTTCTTGTCCATTCCATTCATTTTGATTTTCAAATAACATATCATGCATATCTTTGAATTTACCTTGTTCATTTGCGCATTCTGATGCAACAGCTGCAGGTAATGCATTTGGATGAATACTTTGAATTGGGAAATCTCTGAAAACCAGTTTCACTTTTCCTTGTTCTATGTATTCCTCATGAATTAATGGAAGTGTTTGAGTGTAGAATCTTGCACAAAATGGACATTGAAAATCTGAAAATTCAATTATCGTGATTGGTGCATCCGGATTTCCAATAATTGGGTCATTATCTACTGAAATTTTCATTGGAAGTTTTGGTTGTTCTGTAGGTAATTGATTTTGTAATATTTTGAGTTCTAGTTTGGCAATTACCTCTTCAAGATCTTCCTCTGAAATCTGGTTTGAGTTTAGATTTGACATATATGATCCTGCAAAAAATGCCGCAACTCCCACTACTACAATTAGCCCTATAATTAACTCGTTAAATGTTGATTTTTTTACAGATATCTTCCCCTTATCATCTTGATTTAGCTCAAAATCATCAGAACTCATTTGAATTTGTTCCAAACCCTAGCATACTTATTCGTATTGGCAAGTTTTACCATGATAATTCCTTTTTGAGAAATTTAAAAGCCAATGACGGGATTTAGTCAAAAAGTTTCAATCCCTTACAGCAGGTGTTTTGAATTAAATAAGACCTGTGAAACAAGGGTTATTTGAAGTAGATTTTAACAATTTTACATTATTTATGGGCTCATTTCCATCATACCTAGTTTGAATTGTGGTAATTTTATTGCCAGTAATTCTTTATTTTACAAGTCTTGAAGTATGAAGCCTAATGCCATTAAGATAGCTATAATAAGAAAAATCCAACGCTTCTTTTTCATATGTGATTAATACTATAACGTTGTATGAAAGTAAATGGATTTTCTATGACAGATAGATTATGAATCTTTTCTTCACAAAGTAATTATACTATTTTCCGAGAGTGATCTTAACAATAAATGACAATAATTTACATTCCAATACGTCCCAGTAGACGAAACGATGATCTAGACGAAGAGGACAGCACAAGCGAATAATTGCTTTTTCTCAATCAAATTTAGTTACCCATATGTTTCAAGTATCTCTTTTTAGTTTTGGGTTTTACTCTCAGTCTTGTTGTACAACAAGGACACCTAATATTATCAGTGATGAAAAAATGAGCACAAAGTGAACATCGTTTTTGTCCCGTTTTGTAACGTAAATTGTTTCTAATTGAAGTTGATTTTAGTCGTTCACATAATCCATGACATATTTGTCCCATACCTAAACCTCAGATTGGAAGAATTTTTGAACTCAAGTCTTTGTAATCTGGTTAACCAAGTCAGTAGATATAATTAATCCAACAATTTTACCATTCTCAGCAACTGCAAGTTTTCTGACTTTTTTATTACTCATCATTTTTGCTGCAGTAGAGATTTGTTCCTTGTGATTGATTGTGATTAGTGGAGAAGACATTATTTTTTCAACTGGTGTATCTAATGGAAGGTTGTTTGCAACAATTTTTGTTGCAAAATCCCTGTCTGTAATGATGCCCACATGTGTTCCATTTTCCTTGACAAGAATTGCACCAATTTCCGCTAGTTTCATTAACTCTGCTATTAGATATGCAGGGATAGTGAGTTTTACAGAGATCAAGGCTTTGGACATAATGTCTTTGACTAAAATTGGAGAAGAGTTGAAATCTACACTACACATTATTATTATTATTATTATTAGTTGTAATAGGTATAGTGGTAGCAACACAATGTAATACAGCGTATTCTACAAATTCAAATAATATTGTAAGAATTCTATACTTTATAGAAAAAGTGGATGTCTGCAAAACTTCTTTTTATATCTTCTTTACGTAATTCGATCATTTCAGTCATTTCCGTCAAACCTTCATTTGTAGGAAGTTTACCATATTTTGCAATATAATATCCAAGAATTATTCCTATCACTTCGCCTGCTTTGTGACCATAATTAAAATCATCATCCGAGTTATAATCCCAAAATTTTTTGTCACACTCATGTGTTTCAATTCCATGGGGTACAAGACAATCGTCAATCAACGATTTTATTTTTTCTTTAAATTCTTTTTCTAACATCATACCTTCAAGACCTGTTCTTTTTTTATTTGATAAAGCAGTAGCAACACAATGTAATACAGCGTATTCTACAATTTAAATAATTATATATGAAATTAAACATAGTTAAAAAATGTCAAAATATCAAACAGTGTCAATTAATGTTACTTTTGGTGAATGTGGGACGCCATTTATTGCAATACCAACTACCCTATGACTTGCAACGATATTTGTTACAAATATCAAATAAGCAAACCTAAAGGGTTAGGCAGGTACGCTAGTGGCCAAAAAAGATGTAATTCATGTAATATTTTTGTGGAATGGAACGAAATGTTTTGTCCCTGTTGCAAATTAAAATTACGAAGATCTCCATGTTCTAGAAAATACAAAGAAAAATTAGCTGTGATAAAAAGGATTTAGAAAGATAATGGCAGAGACAGATTTTATTCAGATAATCATTGGAGTGGGAATTCTACTCTTTGCAGCAAAAATCATGGCAGAACTCTTCTTGAGATTAAAGCTTCCAATAGTGTTAGGGGAACTCTTAGCTGGAATGATCGTTGGACCATTTGCACTAGGATCTCTTCTTGTGTTTAATGGAGGCCAACTTCTTACAATAGGTAGTGAAATTAGAGTTCTTGGCGAAATTGGAGCAATTGTAATTTTGTTTATGGCAGGACTTGAGATGACGCCGAGAGAATTTATCAAAGGAGGAAAGGCTGCATCTGTTGTTGGAACATTTGGGGTGGTAATTCCATTCTTTGCAGGATTAATGGTATTCCAAATGTTTGGTTTTGATGCATTACAATCAATGATGATTGCAACTGCCCTGACCGCTACGAGTATTGCAATCTCAGTTCAAGTGTTAAGTGAATTTGGAAAACTCAAAACCCGTGAGGCTCGATTAATCATAGGTGCTGCAGTAGTTGATGATATTCTTGCAATTGCAATTCTTTCTGTGGTATCATCACTTGCAACAGGAGAAGGTGGAATAGACCAGATCGACATTACAGACGTAACAATCACAATACTAAAGGTATTGGGATTCTTTGCAGTCATGTTAATTGTAGCAGTAGTAATTATTCCAAAAATAGTTACACCCAGATTTTGGAAAGCTAAAGGAAGTGTAGAAGGTATTGCAACTGCTTCATTTTTTGGAGCTGCTGCGTTAGCTGGGTCCATAGGTCTATCGCCTATTGTAGGAGCATTCGCAGTTGGTATGGCACTATCTACATCTAAAGTACTTGATAAAATTGAAAACTACGCTGGAAAGATTGGATTAATTTTTGCTCCATTATTCTTTGCAATAATTGGTGCTCAAGTAGACTTTAGAGCAGTGAATCTTGAAGTTCTCACGTTAAGTGGAATTATAATAGTAATTGCAGTAGCAACAAAATACTTTGGCTGTGGATTACCTGCATGGCTGTTCCTAAAAAACAAGAAACAAGGAATGCGAGTGGGAATAGGCATGATTTCTCGAGGAGAGGTTGGATTAATTGTTGCAGGAGTTGGAATTTCATCAGGAGTTCTAACCAGTGATGTATATTCTACAATTGTACTCATGGTAGTTGCTACTACAATTATCACACCAATCTGGATGAAGATTGAATATCGTAAGGAGCAGAAAGGGAAAGTGGATAGCTCTGCTCAAAAAGATGATTCAGATGATGATAACTCAGATGACGTTCATGAAAGTAAGGTGGATCAAAAAGTATCCAAAATATTGGATGTCTTAGGTGTAGAAAAATGAAATTAAAACCAAAACATGTCTTTAGGAATAATGTGATGGGGGTTACAGGAGCTTTTGTTGTATTATTTGGCCTTATTATTTATCAAATCCTCAAATAAAGAATTTTTTCCACAACGTAGACAATTAGAATTTGGTTTGAAAGTTTCCACGTAAACTAATAGTGTTAACTCATATAATTAATTTAAACTGGGTATTATTCTATCTAATTTCCTCATCTAAAACAAGAAAAATAATCTAAGAATTATCAAATTAGATTAAATTCTAAATTCATATAGATATAGAATAACAAAGATTGTTGCAAAACCATCAAAAACTCACAATGTTAGGTGGTGTTCTTCTCGTTATTACTTATCTCATCTTTAACTATCATGAAGAAGAACATCCTGTAATTGGATTCAACTATGCGTACATTTCAGGAATTGCTATGATTATTGCATTTATGGCAAGTTTTAGTTTATTTTACAAAGATAGATTCAAATCAAAAAAATGAATAACTTTGTTTTATGTTAGTATAAAATGACACCTCAAAAACTTAGCTAGTTTTTTGCCTTCAGATTTGGCCTAGTAAATACACTATTTTCTAATTATTTTAGGGTTAATAATGGACAAGAAATTTCTTCAAATATTTTATTTATTGTTGCTTTATGATCTTGGTGTTCTACTTCATCAAGACTATGAGAGTCTATGATTAAAAGGTCAGTATGATTTTTTTCAATATATGAAACTAGAAAGTCTGGAAAAGATTCAACTGATTCAACTAGAGTTTTAATTGATACATCAAACTTTTTTGCAAGATTCTCTATTTCATGAAGTGACTTTTCTGCCTCCTGTAATTCATTTTTGTGGGATTCCTTTTCTTTTTTTGTATGAAAGAATCCAAATCTTGGGTGAGGTTCTACTATACATTTAAGAAATGTGATTTTTGAATTAAATTTTTTTGCCAACTCAAAGGCTGCATCATAGGTATGCTCAGTATGTTCAAGTGTGATAAATATTACAAGTATATTTTCAAATATCAAGAGCTTTTGTGATTCTATATCTTATTTAAAAATTAATTTTTTTATTCTTATGGACGCCTTTTTTAATAATTATTGCTTATTGTAGAATCGAAATTCTACTATACTACTTAGCTGTAGCAAACCCTTTCAACAATTCATTCAAATCTCTAGTTGGAGCATATTCAAAACTAGGTTCAGCATACTCGAAAGTCTTCACAATATGCCATCCCTCTCCATCCACTGCTCCTTCAAAGTGCTTATCAGGTGGAATCACTGGATGAATTAGTTCTTCATAGTAAATCTCTTCAAATTCTCCATTACAGAGAGGACATTTAGTGATTCTAGGCTCTTTTTCAACATGCAATTTGCTATAAGAGAGACTGCCAAACCAGGTAACTGCTTGATAGCCTTTCTGTATTCCACAATGAGATAACAAATAACAAAAGGTCTGAAATACAGAATCTCTTTCACCTGCTTCTTTAACATACCATCCATATCTTCCAAACGCATTTTTTATGTCAGATGATTTTCCAAATCCTACTAAATGGAAATGTGGAGCTGCATACCACCTATTTTCAGTTTTACGAAATTTGAATAGATGAAATACAACAGCTGCTCCATGAATGTTTCCAAGTTTTAGGATATGGCTCATTCTTTGACGTAGTAGTTTAACTGGAACATAATATTGTGAATGAGGTACAGCAAGTATTAGGTGAATTGGTTTTTGTTTAGATTTTTCAAAGTATCTTTCAATCCTTCTAGTAGACACATTAGCTTGTCGTGCAATCCATTTAGTATAACATGATTTACAAACAGCACGATAACAAGAGCGACGAAATTGTTTAACATATGTTAATCTTCCTTTTCCTAATTTTTCATGAAGGTCTGCATTGTTACAACCAATGGTTTTCCATAATCCACACCAATCATGTGGTTCGTCTGATGCAGGAAGTTTCCATCCTTGATGTCTTACATCTATCCAATTAGTTAAAAATTTGTGTTCTGAAACAAAATCAGTTGTCTTTTGTAGAATAGAATTACTTTGCTCAAAGGCAAACTTTACATTTTTGATTCGAAGTGATAGTATCTCCCCTGGTCTAGTTCCTGCTTCATAATGCACATCAAAGAATGCCTTGTCTCGTGGATTGATACATGCTTTTAAAATTGCAGACATATCATCATCTGTAATTAGTTGCTCACGTACGATGTTACTTTTTACTCGATTTAGATGAATCCATTTTGTCTCTTCAGGATTTCCAACATCACGATATTCCCGTGAACCAAACTTTATCCATCTAAAGAATATTTTTAGAATTTTCTTATGATCCCATGTATGGTGAGTCTCCTTACCATTTGGAGAATACTTTTGAATAAATTGGAATACTAATTCCTTAATGTCTTGCTTTGTTGCATCTTCCCAATCTTTGTCTAATAGTCTAGTCAAATTCAACACAATCAAAAGATGTTTCAGTCGAGTTCCTTTAGCTAGTGAATTTCTAACCATCTCTTTATCATATTTTTTTATGAGCTCTGAATTTTTTGCAGATAATTTTTCAACTGCCTTTAGTGTATGATCAAGACCTTTATCAAAATCATGAATTACAATCTCTTTTCTCTGAATCTGCTTTGTACTCATGATATTTGTGCGTAAGTAGTGGGCTTTAAACACAAAAGGTGGAGCCAATGACGGGATCTGAACCCATGACCTGCTGATTACAAATCAGCTGCTCTACCAGGCTGAGCTACATTGGCACGAAATAAAATAAAATTTTTCAGGTTTAAAGTGTTACCTGCGGTTTTCTAAAATACTATTTTGTTTCAAACTGATCGAATTATCCGTCAGTTTATAATAATGCCATATTTTGATACCTGTTATGAGAATAAGATACATTCAACCAATCAGAGTAAAGGTTTTGATGATAATGTTTTTTGGAACAGGTACGATGGGTATGATTATGGGAATATTTGTTGCTCCAACTCAATTACCTTCAATGATTCTGATTATTACTTTAATGGGAGTAATTAATTTTGGATTGGGTGCATTTTTCACATTTATCTTTTTAACACAAATACCAAACACCCCTGATAAAAGAAAGAAAAAGAGAAAAAGCTAGATGGCTATAGAAGAAGGTCAACCTGCCTCAAATTTTGGACTCTTGGCAAATGATGGAAATTCTATACATCTTGATTCTTTTAAAGACAAAAAGAACGTAGTTCTTTGCTTTTATCCAAAAAACCATCTGTTTGGGTGTCCTTCAAAAAAAGTTTTCAAAATGGCTCAAAGTGTTATCTCTTCATATTCAAACATAGTATCAACTGATACAGAGATTTTTGCAATTTCTGTAGATACTGTTGAAGATCAAGCTAAATTTGTCAAGGAATATGACATACCCTATCTTCATCTAAGTGATACTATAAAAGATACTTGCAAAAAATATGCTGGATTAAATTTTGTTGGGTTGGCAAAGCGCTCTACGTTTATTATTGACAAGAAAGGAATAGTCAAAAAGATTTTTCGAGACATTAATGTTGAACAACATGGTCAAGATATTGCTAATTTTTTAAATCAATTATGAAAAACATCTCTTTCAATTAAAGTATAAATAATGATCCTCTTTCATAAATTCATAAATGTTTGACTTTGTAGCCACGAAACTATTTCTTACAAAAGGTAAAGGCATTCATGAAGATAGATTGACAAGTTTTGAATATGCTCTAAGAGATGCTGGAATAGCAGGAACAAATCTTGTGTTGATTTCAAGCATCTTTCCACCAAATGCTAAATTAATCTCTAGAAAAGAAGGTCTAAAAAAAATCAAACCAGGCCAGATTTTGTTCACAATTTATTCAAAGAATCAAACTAATGAACCATACAGAATGTGTGCTGCATCAGTAGGTCTCGCACGACCAAAAGATAAGAGCAGATATGGTTATCTCTCAGAATACGAGTCTTTTGGTCAAAACAATGCCCAAGCAGGTGATTATGCTGAAGACATTGCAGCACAAATGCTGGCATCTTCCTTAGGAATTCCTTTTGATGTTGACAAAAACTGGGATGAAAAAAGGCAGCAATGGAAAATTTCAGGCAAAATCTATCACACTCAGAATATTACTCAATCAATAAAAGGTGACAAGGATGGAAAATGGACAACTGTATTTGCAGCAGCAGTACTCTTATCGTAATTATTTTTTATATCCTTTAAGATAAAACATTGCAGCTGCAATTGCCACTATTGTGATTATAATTACTACAACAATTGATTCGTCAAACTCAACATCTTCAGATTGTATAGTTTGAAGTTGTACTCCACCTAGTGAAAATTTTAATTCTTCTTTGTTTACTGATACTTTTTCACCAAAAATGTATTTCCCTTGAATTCTTTGTCCTTCTTCAGGATCAAAAATCCATCCTCCTTTTGAAATGTCTGTAGGGATCTTTTCATTATCTATGATTTGTGTAGGGACGATATTTCCTTTGACATCTGAAACATTTGTATTTTCAGATGATAGAACTATTACTTGAATTATTGAATTCAGAGGATATAGTCCTGATGAAAAATAATCTGATCTCTTGAGATTCTCAACTTTGAGAAATTCTAATGGACTAATCTCAGAAATTGTTGGGGCTTTGTTTGGGTAATCAACTGATAATTTTAACTGTAAAAGTGATTTTGAATTTAATGGAATTAACGAAAATGTCATTTTCGAGTTTTCTTCAAATGATAAATCCTTTGCAATATCATAAAATCCTCCTCCTTCTCTAATTATTTTTGGAACAAGTATTGCTGAAATCTTTTCATACATTGAATAAGTGTCTTCCATAGGCATTGTGTAAACCGCTGAAATTATGCCCCTGCCCGAAATCACTCCTGAAGTTTCAAGTGCTTCGCTTATTTCATTACTACTATGGATGAAAACCGAATGGAATTTGGCATCTGTGTCAAATGCCTGGTTAATTTCATCAATGTACAATTCAGCAATCTCTTTTGTAGAATCTTGAATAGCAAAAATACCCTCATCTGCAAGATCTCTTTCTACATTTATCATGATACATGATTGGTCAACAACTCCTAGAATACACCTGTCTTGGTTAGTCAATACTATGGCTTTTACTCTCTCATTTTCTCTGATTTTTTGCTCTAATCCTGCAGGAATTCTGATTTCTTGAATGCTAGTACTCTGCAATGTAATTGACGCTGTGACATTTTGAGAAATGCTCTTGTCTACAATTATTTGTGCAGTTTCCTGAAAAGTTGCAAGACTTAGTTCTTGTGAATAGGCATAATTTGTAGAAATTCCAATCAATACAATTAATGTTAAGAAAAATATCTTTTTTCGCATAAGTTGTCACTCTAGAAATCAAATTATTAAATTTACTCTTATTTCGTACATTTTGAAATACTGTAATTAGATGAACTTTTTTTATTTTTTTATGAAAATGCATTATCTACTAGCTAATATTATCATTTATGCAAAAATCTAATTAGTAATGGCCCTAATTCCACTTCTTGTTGATATTTTCCAAGATCCCGTAATTCAATTAATTGCAGTTTTGAGCGCTTTTGGTATTGGCATATTTCAAGGAATCATTCTAGGGCGAGCTATTCTTGTGAGATTTCCACGTCTCCAAAATCGTGTAAAGACAGTATCAATTACTCTGTTCATCATATTTTTGGTAAATGCTATTTTGAGCGTTCCACGTTTTTCTTCTCCTGAGAAAATTGATCTCTCAAATTTACCTGCAGGTAGTACAAGCGAAGTTATCTCTTCACTCTTTTTGATTTTTGGAATGAATACTGGATTTCTAACTGTACTAGCTATTTCTGTTACTGTGATGACTTTTGTTCTTTTAAAATACACAAATATTCATGGGATAGCAAAGGCATTTGTCTTCCTTTTCAGTGCTCTAATACTACTACTAACTGGTCTAAGCAGATTCACAGATCTTACCCCTAGCTCATTTGAGGTACTTTTGTATTTTCTTTATCAATTAGGAATCACAGTTGGTATTCTAGCTGGTACAATTAGAAAGATAAAACCAAAAAAATTGGACTTAAAATAATTTCAAACGTTTAAATCAGATTATCATTGTTTAGATTTTGACATCGAATTCAAACCGTTCGGGGAACAAGCTGGCAGTCCATGCGTTGGACTGCCAGCCCCATTATTAAAAAATCTAGTTTAATGATGATAGTGCTTTGTTTCCTAACTGCAAAAATCATTAACATCCTTTAATTGAACAATCAATTTTTGATTATTCTATTGCATTACAATCATCTTGTTATACAAACAAACTTTCATTTTCAGTTCATGAATCATATTCTCTCTTTTGTGCGATGTTACATGCTCACCAAACATTCGCTTGAATGCAGAAAACACTGATTCAACAATCCATCTGTCCCCATAGCTTACGCTATTCCTCAACTTTGTTTCCCAATTCCACTCTAAACATTCATTCTCAAGACAAATCCCAAACTAACTATGATTCATCTCCTGTTCCAGTACAGCATCAATCATCAAATTGTAAATCATCACCTTGAATTTTATTTCCCTTACAACGTTACACCAAACTCTTGCAGAAACATTCTCTCCTAAAATTCTCTTAAATGTAGAAATTGCAATCTCTACTGTCCAACGTCTGCCATAACCAATATCTTTCTTCCACTGCTTTTGATTCTCTTTTCTTTGTTGCTCTGTTAAACCATCAAACATCTTGATATTTTCAGCATTCATTTCACAATGGCCAAGCTGCAACAATCCCTGCTCTTTTCTTAACTTGTTTCCTTTTGTCTTTGGTGAGAAATTTTTTCTTACTGGAATTATTGGTATGACATTTTTCTTTTCACATTCTTTAAAATTATCGTTGGTGTCATATGCGCCATCAGCACCAACTAACAATTCTTCGGATTTTTTGACATTAGAGGAATTCTCAATGTTGTGCAATGCTTCAGATAGCAATCTCTCAAATTCTGGTGCATCGCCTGATTTCTCATCCGTAATTGACACTGCATAAATTTTCTTGGTCCTTGAATCAACCATGATGTGCATCTTGATGAATCCACGTCTTAGATCCCATTTTTCACCCATCCAGTCACCACGACTAGTTGGTTTGAGTCCTGTAGAGTCACCTGCCAAAAATACAATCTCTGTTTTTGTCTTTCCATCTGAGAACCAACTCTTGCCATTATTATCTTCTAGGCTTGTCTTGTTGATTCTCTTCCAAATTGCTGAAAAGTTTGGTGATTTTTCTTTTCCCAACATGTCTTCAATTATTCCCTGCAGTTGTCTGTATCCAGTACCTACAGTGTTTCTGAATAATGCAGTTACCATAAAACACACATCTGAATATACAAACGGATGTCCGACCTTTCCATCATTTAGTTGTTCAACACCTTCTGACATTATATCATCATCAAGATGTAACACATAGAATTTACCACGTGAAATGTATCGCCTGTCATCATATTTTATCTTCTGAGGCATAATTTGATATGAAAATTTTGCGATCCAAATCTTTTTCGATTATATTTTGAGGCTAGATGAAATAATTAGGAAACAAAGTTTATTCCTCCATAATTCATAATTAAAAATTTGAGCCAATACAGATTTTCGTCTTGGATAACAGTCAGTGTTAACTGATGAGTTCTTTCTTGTCTTGATTCCTGCAGTGATATTTTCATGATACAAATATGAAAAATCACTTTTTGTGTCATATGCACCATCAGCAAGGGTTTTAGTTACATTTCCAAACTGTTTTGATTGTTCTACCAGAGACATAAAAGATTTTGAATCATGTGATTTATCATCTGTAATGGTAAGACCTGTAATTTGTTTTGATTTTACATCTACTGCCACATGAATTTTTAGAAAACCTCTTCTCTTCTGCCATTTTTGTCTCATCCACTCACCTCTGTCTGCAACCTTGACTCCAGTGGAATCAATTGCAATGATGATGTCTTTTCCCAGTTTTGGGTTGCACTTGATATCGAGTTTGTTGACACGTTTCCAAATGGCAGAATATGTCGGTGTTTTTGATTTTTCTTTCAGGTGTGATTTTATCAGTCCCTCTGTTTGTCTGTAGGGGAGATGCAGATACGCATGGCAATACCCTAGTGCTTCCATGAAACTCTCAGGATAGACGTACTGGTGTCCTTCTTTTCTGCGATTCATCTCTTTGAGTTCTGTACCCCACTGTTCCATGGAATCAAAGGAGAGCATGATTTCTCCTCTTCTTACAAGGGATTGGTTGTATTTTTTCCAATTTCTATTCATGAAATTGTACAAAATGTTCTGATCCAAACCTTGATTGGTAGAATTAGTTGGATAAACTAGTCATGTTAGGAAACACAGCAGTGGAAGATGTTTATGTACCATCTTCCATTGTTTGTCAGATATTTCTTCAAATTTCATGAAAACTGTTGAGTTACATGGTTGATAGATCCAAATGATCGTCAATTATTTACTAAATTATCAGTTTTGAGATGACTTCAAGGAATCATGCAATAGATTGTCTGACGTGTTAAACTCACTTTTCCCTTTGCAGGCATAAATTTATGAAATTATGAGGATTAATTAGGATTACTCATAAAGAATTCGAATCTTTGGTATGAATCCTTAGAGGCTTGAGCCTTTTTTGGGAAATGATTTGGCCCTCAAAAGGAACTGTGTTTTAGTTCGACTCCAAATTAGTTCTATTTGTAAAAACTAAAATCAGACAAAAATATGCACAACAGTCTTGATTGAAGAAAAACTTGAATCATTAGGGATAAAGCTTCCAAACCCTCCAACACCAGCAGGATCATATGTTCCTGCAGTAAAGACAGGAAATTTACTCTACATTTCTGGACAAATTCCCATGGAAGACGGCAAAGTAATCTTTACGGGAAAGGTTTCTGATAATAACTTGGAAATTGCTCAAAAATCTGCAAAGATGTGTGTAATTAACATTTTAGCGCAAATAAAAAGAGAAGTAGGAGATTTGGACAAAGTTTCCAAAATAATCAGATTGTCAGGATTTGTAAATTCTGTTTCAGAATTTTCACAACAACCCAAAGTCATCAATCCAGCTTCAGATTTGTTTTTTGAGATATTTGGTGAGAAAGGAAAACACACTAGAATTGCAGTAGGGGTAGATAGCTTACCATTAGACTCTATGACAGAAATTGACGCAATTGTTGAAATTTCAGAATAAAAGATTTGGAAATTTTCTTAAATAGATTTTTTGTTAATTATCTTTATGGTTCAGATGTGTCGTGGATTATGTGAGCGCCTAAAATCAACTTCATTTACAAACAATCTGCGTTACAAAATTGGTCAAAAATGGTGTTCACTGTGTGCATTGTTTTTCTTTACTGAAGAAATACATGTCCCTGCTGTAAAACCAGATTAAGAACAAAAGCAAGGAGTAAAAAACATGAATTGTCAAGAATGTAGCCATAAAAAAGGAGAATGTCAATGTTATTGTTGCTGTTCAATTTCACAGATAGGGTGTCTTTACTGTGTTCTTCCAGTTTTAGGGTATAGACAGATTAAGAAAATCATTAGAAAATGGGAGATAAGAATAAACCTAAATGATTTAAAAAAATACAACATTACATGAACAATTTAAATGAAATAGAATCAGAAAAATACATTTCACTTGAAACATATAGAAAAAATAATCAACCAGTCAGAACCCCTGTTTGGTTTGTAATTAAAAATGATTTGATTTATGTTGTTACTAGGGATCAAACAGGAAAAGTGAAACGTCTTAGAAATAATTTGCAGGTAAAAATTGCAACATGTACTATCAGAGGAAAAGTTACAGGTCAATGGATGTCTGGCACTGCAAAAATCTTAACTGACGAAGAAACTGAAGATGCAGTAAAATGGAGAGACAGAAAGTATGGATTTATGGCTAAAATTGCCAAGTTTCTCAGCAAAAGCAAAGGGGAGCTTTTGGCATTCTCAATTAAAACAGACTAAGCAATTTTTTGTAACTGCATCTCTCGCTTTAGTTTGTAAGCAGTCAGTCCTGCAAATCCAAAAATTATTCCCAGTCCCACATAAGCCAAAATCTGACTATATTCAATTAATACTGCAGATACTCCAGTTCCAACAACACTTGGAAGTAAAGATAATGCATACAACCACCAACCACAGCAACCAAGTGGCACTAGAGAGAAAAACGAAAAAAAGGACGTAGTAGCAACACTTCCTGAATTTCCTCCAAATGCTTTTTTCTTTACTTTAAGTTTGCATCCTAGCAATTTACTTTTCTCAGACAAGAAAATTTGTAATCCTATTCCAATTCCCATTCCAATTATAACTGAGACTTGGGCATAATGATTTCCAATTTTTAATCAATTTCTTAAATTATTGCAATCAAAAAAGCTAAGGATCTCAGTATGTTTTGTTCATTGGAAATGCCAAAACAAACAAGAATCCCTAGCAACATAAGATGTCAGTCATTTCTTATTGGTGTTTTGTATTTGATCAGAGCATTGTCTCTGTATGAGGATGTAATTAGGCGTGGAAGACCGTATGTCTATCCAACCATTCTGATGGTACAACTATACATCATAAAATCATGGATGAGAATTCCAAGTAACAATACACTGCACTATTTCTTGTTCATCAAATGTAATAATGACAAATTGCTCAAGGCCTGCAGGATACAACAAATTCCAGACAGAAGAACAATTGACAGAAGATTCCAAGTGTTGCCAATTAGTACCATCATCAACAACATGGGAAATCTGTTTGTCTCAGAAGGGTTGGTAGATGACATATCGGCATCAGTTGATAGCACAATGCTGCAAGCCGCAGGCTCAGTATGGCACAGATCTGACATCAAACAAAATCGTCTTCCAATTGCAGGAATTGATACTGATGCCAGGTGAGGTTATTCCAAATCAAGGGGCTGGACATTTGGATACAAACTGCACATGAGTTGTTCCACTGGCAAACTGATAGTTCCACTGTCTGCCTGTATCAGCACTGCAAATGCTCATGACGGCAAACCGTATGGTACACTAGTTGATTCACTTGCAGGGCTGTTCCAAAGCATATTGGCAGATCCTGCGTATGATGATGGCAACCTGTACCATTGCAGCAATGAGAAAAATCTGAGACTGATCTGTCCAGTCAAAGTATATCCATCTACGCCGCCAGACAGAATAAAGCTGGCAGAGTTTTATGATTCCAAAGAAGGTCAAGAGCTGTACCCTCAGAGAAAAGTGTCCATTGAGCCGTTATTTGAGATTGTCAAAGACATATTCAACATAAGGACATTGCCAGTAAGAGGACTTGAGAATGTGAAGTCATTTGCTCTGGTTTGTGTCTTGGCGTATCAGCTTGCAGTGTATTACAACTGTGTTGCAGGTAATGAGAATCCAAGAATTGTAAAGAGAATGCTTTGCTGTTAGAATCATTTGGATTTATTTTTGTAAATCATTATGCCCAAGTCTCAATTATAACTATAGAATTTATTTGGAATGCTGCACTGATTGCTGCAAGCGATTCTAATGCAGGTGTGGTAATTACAACCACTGATAGATATACAACTATTGTTATTATTCCAACAATGATTGCTTTTTGGATTGGTCTCATCTATTCATCATCATAAACTAGAGTTTCTGGATGAAATGCTACCCATTCAAACCAAAATCCAGGCTCAATTGGTATTCGCTCTAATTGTTTTCCTTCACATTCATCAGATATCGACAAGCCATCATAGTTCCATTCAGAATTTGTTAGAGTATCAATAATTTTGTCATCTACATACACAAGGTCCAATACTTGATCATCTAGGGTTCGCTCAAAAGCACGAGAGTTTTGAGAAAATAATGAAACAAGCATTACAGGCGTTTCACCAATGGAATCATTGATGATAATATTTAATTCAATGTCATTTTGTTTGTATGCTTTGTAAATATTGTCTTGATTAAATCCAAGGATTACCTCTTTTGGATGCATTCTGTCATCTCTATGTTCTACCGGAAACATTATTCGTGGTTCTGTGTAATAATTTCCGTAAGGATCAGTGGTATACGAACGAATGTGTCCCGTATCAGTTGTCAATATCAATGTATCAGGATGAAGTGTTTTCCAATCACCCCAAGTAATGACATCAAATGGAATCAAATTCAGTTTATATCCACTTAATTCACCTTTAACAGCTGTTCCAAGTGCTTGACTCCAATACGATTCAGTTAATCTATCATACATCAACAAGTTACTGTTGTATAGTTTTCCAGAAGTTCCAAATTCAACTTCTTGTCCATCAATGATTCTCTCAAAGACTGATTAATATAACACAATGGACAATAAGTAACAGCTACTGGCATTCCACCCACATTGTCATTGACTATTTCATGCCACACTAAGATAAAGATAGGATAAGCTTTTACTTCTCCGTTAATTTCCAATCCAATGACAGTGTCAGAATCAGACATGAAGTGAGAACCCTGAACATTTGCAAATACAGGATTGTCAATGGAAGGAATTCCATCCTTTGGTGGTCTACCTCCTTTGATCTTATCAAGTGGGATGATATGCTTGACGCCATTTGTCTCCACTATAATGAGTTCTGTAGACTCAAAATCAATTGTAACAGGTTCAATTTGATTAGAAGTAGTGATTTCAGGAATAGGTTCGCTTTGGAATGAAACAGCTAACACGGCAATTGCAGTACCAATTAGGATTACAGGTACAATAATCTTTAGATTCAATTTCAAATAATTTTTGTTTGTAAAATATTAAAAAATTGCTCCAAATTTATTTTTTATTTGGACAAATCCTTTTAACAAGTTTTAAAAGCATGTAGAAGAACATCAATTTCACACATAGTAAAAAAAATTCCCAGATTCTTACAATAATTACTTTATTTTTTTATTTAATTCTGTAATGAATTTTTTTATCTTTGGTTTTGGAATTACAGCACCACATGCCTTATCATGTCCACCACCAGAACCACCAAGGTCAGTTGCTAAAATATTAACAATCTTGCCCAAGTGAACTTTACAATCCTTAGAACCTCTAACTGAAACAGCATAGATGCCATGATCAACTCTTTCTTTGTATGCAACACCAACATCTTTTCCTGATAATCCCATCACAAAATTAACAGCGCCGCTTGCTCCTGCATCTAGAATTTCCATATAACCAAGATTTTTCATGGTTTTCATTCCTTGTTTTACTTTGGCAATCATCTGAGAGAGTTTTTCGACTTGGATTTGGGCAAATTCAAAAGTATTTGGAATGTTATGTGGGAATTTGGAGTCCGCCAATTCTTCTACTAAATACAGTAGATAATCTGGTTCTTTTTGATGTCCAACAATGTTGTATGTTAGTACTGTAGCATTGATTAGTGCAAATTGTCTATCATAAATTTGGAGCAATTTAGACCCAATTGGTCTATCTTCCATATAATCAGTAATAGCTGCACATGTTGCAACAAATGAAGCATGATCATTGAGTTTGGATTTGAATGCGGTATAAACCTGAACAGTAGTACATTCATTGATATCATGAATAACTTTGACTTTGATTTTCTCCAATGATTTTACAACAGTAGGATCAATATCGTGATGATCAATGTAAGTAACAGCAATTTTGTTTTTTCTAAGAGTTGTCATAATGTCTACAAATTCATCTTGTGTCTTTTTGCTTAGTCCCAGATCACAAATATACAAAGATTTTAGTTTTTTATCTAAAACCACTTGTTGTATAGCTTCCATTTGACCAGGATAGTCCACAAGAATTGCATCCCCACCAAAGGCTTGTCTGATTAATGCAGCTGAGCTGATCCCATCAGCATCTTCCTTATGAGAAATGCAAATTACTTTTGCTCGTTGTGTCTTAACAGTTTTTTTGGTTGTTGTTTTTTTAGAGGTAGCCTTTTTTACAGTTTTTTTACTTGTAGATTTCTTGGGTTTAGATACTGGCAATACGATTGAAAAATTACAACCCCTCATTTAAATGAAGAATGAAAAACTAAGATTTTCTAAAAGACTCTTTGATGCTTTGGCTAATCAAAGAACTGGAATCAATATAAACATCATAAAATGATAATCCTTCCATCTGGGTTAGATGATCGATTTCTTGAATTTTTGCTAATTTCTCTGGTGATGCGTTTAGTACCAAGTCATCTAATTTTTGCAAATGTTTACGCTCCTTGGGTGTCATTTAATTTTTTATTAGAAATTTTCATTTATGACCAAAAGTTGGTATATTAGACTAATTACTAAACTTCATAGACATTATTTTGGCGAAAATATAATAGAAGATTTTCGGTATGCTCAATATGGAGACTAAAAACATTGGTTTGCGTGGAATTGAGATTGCAGATACCAGAATCTCAAACATTGAAGGAGAAAAAGGCAAGCTCATTTATCGGGGATATGACATTTTAGATCTTGCAAAAAACTCAAACTTTGAAGAAACAGCATATTTGCTGATTCATGATGGTCTACCAAACAAACATCAACTAAATGAATTTAATGCAAAATTGATTGATGCAAGACACATTCCAAAGCAAATGCAGAAGAACATTGGAAATTGGAGAAAGGATGCAGATCCTATGGATATGCTTCAGGCATTTGTTGCTGCACTTGCAGGTTATTATGATGAAGAATTTGCAACTAAAGAGGCTAGTTATGATAGAGCAATTAACCTCATTGCAAAAGTTCCCACGATCATTGCAAGTTGGCAGAGAATTAGAAATGGATTAAAAATTGTAGATCCTGACCTTTCTCTAAGTCATGCTGCAAATTTTCTATACATGATATCTGGTGAAAAACCAGATCCGGAAGTTGAGAAAGTTTTTGATGTATGTTTAATTCTTCATGCTGACCATACTTTCAATGCATCAACATTTACAGCAAGACAAGTTGCATCAACAAGAGCACATATGTATTCAGCATCAAGTGCTGCAATAGGAGCATTAAGTGGTGAATTACATGGAGGTGCAAATACAGAAGTTATGAAAATGTTGTTAGAGATTGGCGAAATAGAAAAAGTTCAACCATGGATCAAAGAAAAAATGAGCAAAGGTGACAGAATTATGGGAATGGGACATGCTGTTTACAGAACATATGATCCACGAGCACAAGTTCTAAAAGAATTATCAAGAAAACTAGCAGATCAAACAAAAGAACCATGGTTCGATATGACAGAAAAAGTTGAAACCACAACTATTTCTGAGATGAAATCACAGAAAGGTCGAGACATTTATCCTAATGTAGATTTGTACAGTGCTTCAATCTACTACATGTTAAAAATTCCAGTAGATCTCAACACACCAATTTTTGCAATTTCAAGAGTTGTAGGGTGGGCAGCTCACATCATTGAAGAGAAGTTTGCAGAAGCAGCACCAAAACCAGCACTGTATAGACCAAAAGCTGCCTATGTTGGAAAGTATTGTGGCCCAGAAGGGTGTGAATATAAAACACTAGACTTGAGAAAATAATTTTTAATTTCTTGTACTAAGCCACTCTTTTGCTTTAGAGTTTACATCATGCTTGTACAACACTTCAAAAACCATATCATAAAATGTGATGCCTTTTTTCTGTGCCTGATCATCAAGCCATCTTATTCCGTCTGCTAATTCTGGATCATACTCAGAGAATTCTACTAGTTCATCGACCATCTTTGAGAAGAATGTGTGCGATTCAAGCATGAATACACATTTCAATGTATGATCATAAGGGGCGTATTCAAAATATATAGACAAAAGACCCCTTTTTGGTTGACAATTGCACCATGTTTTTTATTCAGATGGAAATACAAAAAAGATTTCATGGGTTATTCAAACTAGGGATTCAATTGTTGAACAGAATAGAGATCATGTAGAAATCTATAATGAGAAAGTAACAAGCTTACAATCAAAGTATATTGCATTACATGTTGGTTTGTTTTGGGGAATTGGAGTCTTTATAATAAAAAATGAAGACACTGTTAAAATAAAATTAGATAAAAAAATAATGTATGATCATTTCAAATCAAATTCAAAAATTGAAGATGAGTTTGTAGAAAAACGAATCCAGTTCATTAAAAAATTAATAGAACAGAGAAAATTAAATATCGAATTTGAAATGATTGATACAGATAAAAATTTAGCCAGAAAAAATATCAATGCAAAAGAGCTTAAGACCAAAAACGGATAGTTACTTGGTGACAGCTCATTTGCGATGTTAATTGTGTTACGTATCAAACTCATAAAAGAAAGAATTGTTCAATATCATTGACAACAGTTAATGTTCGATTAGAGCGATCATGTAAAATTTTCAAATAATTTTTGAAATTTTTGCATATATTTGAGAAATATCAAAAAATCGAGATTTCAGAAATAAAATTAACACCAAAAAAGCAGAAAAATAGATGCTCAACTTCTAAATGCTTGTAAAATTGAAATTATGAACGTAATAGTGACGATTAGATTTATTTAGCATACAGCAAGTGATGGATCAATTATGGCAGGTATAGACAAAGCTGCAATTGTATTTTCTATTGCAATTGCACTTATCGGCGTAGGAATTGCAATGGCTGGTTATTCAAGTGACCTTGCACCATCAGTCTCTACTCCTCCAACTGTTTCAACTGAAACTTCACAATCTGATTCTACCATGATGGAAGAAGAAGTCATGATGGAAGAAGAAGTCATGATGGAAGAAGAAGTCATGATGGAAGAAGAAGTCATGATGGAAGAAGAAGTCATGATGGAAGAAGAAGTCATGATGGAAGAAGAAGTCATGATGGAAGAAGAAGTCATGATGGAAGAAACAGCAGAACCACAAACACACAGTGTTGAAGTTCCAGTAGGAACTTATGCACCAGGATGTGAAGAAACTAACTCATGTTACTTACCAGCAGCTATCACAATTAATGCTGGCGATACAATAGAATGGGATAACATAGACACATCCATACATACAGCAACTAGTGGAAGTCCAAGTGAGGGTACATCAGGCGTGTTTAATAGCGAACTAATCGGAATTGGTGAATCTTATGCATTCACCTTTGAAGAGGCAGGCAGCTATGATTATTTCTGCTTGCTTCATCCATGGACGGTTGGTAGTATTACAGTGAACTAACCAAAACTTTTCCTTTTTTCTTATTTTATTTGATTTTTTTGAATAGTTCTATTATATGCGACTCCAAATCGATGGGTTTCATCTCGTGCATGCTGCAAAATTTTCAAAGACGATTTGTTTTTAGGAATTACAACCGAACTTTTCTTCTTTGGTACAAAGACTTCTTCATTTTCTTTAGTCAAAGAAATACACGGAAGTTTCAACCCAAGAGATTCTAAAGATTTCATGGCTGCATTTAGTTGTCCTTTACCGCCATCAATTACGATCAGATCAGGTAGTTCAGAATTTTTTTCCAGTAACCTATAGTATCTTCTTTTAATAATTTCTCCGATCATTGCAAAATCATCTCTTCCAGATACGGTTTTAATTTTGAATTTTCGATATCCTGATTTGTTTGGAGTCCCACCTACAAATCTAGACATTGAACCAACAGCAAAATCAGTACCATGATTTGAAATATCAAAACATTCAATGATATTAGGAATTACAGGTAGATTTAGAATTTCTTTTAATTCAATCAATCCAAGTTCTCCACCTTTTGAATGAATTAATTCAATATTTTTTAAGATCAAATTTATGATATCTCTTTTCTTTCCTTTATTTGGAACCAAGATTTTTACAGTAAATCCAGCTTGCTCTGAAAGTAATGATTCTAATAATTTTTGATCATCAGGAAGTATACTAACAAGAATAAATTTTGGAATTTTATGTGTAGAATAATACTGATAAAGAAAGTTTAAAAAAGAGTTATCTCCAACTAGGTCAAAAAAGAATTTATCACTATCTCTAATCACACCATTAATCATTCTAAAATTCATTACAGTTGCAGTATGTTCTTTGATGCCTATGCCAAAATACTCTTCATCTGAATTTGTAACGTATTCCATTTTTTGTTTAGTTTGAAGATTTCCAAGTCGGAATAAAGTATCACGTATGTCTTTTGCACGCTCAAATTGTTGGAGATTAGCTGCTTGATGCATTTCTTCTTCTAATTTTTTTGTAAAAATTTTAGTCTGGTTTTTGCTCTTGAGGACTCCTTCTAATGCAACAACATGATTTAGATATCTTTCTTGTGCATCCTTGAATTCACAGGGCCCTTCACAATTCCCCAAATGATATTCCAGACATACTTTTTTTGGAAGAGTTTTGCAAATTCTAATTTGAAATGCTTTTCTTAATGTACCAATTGTAAGTAATTTTGAACTACCTTGAGTAAACGGCCCAAAAGTTCTTCCTTTACCTAAAAATTTTCCATCTCTAGTTCTTCTTGATACAAGTAATCTGGGATATTTTTCATCAGAAATTCGAAGATAGGTATATCTTTGTTGATCTTTTAATTCAATATTGAATCTTGGGCGATATTTTTTGATCATGTTGGATTCTAAAAGAAAAGCTTCGCTTTCATTATCAGTTAAAATAAATTCAATATCTAAAATATTTTCCACTAGTTTTTGGGTCTTGTAATTTTGGTTTTTTAGAAAATATGACTTTATTCGGTTTTTTAGATTCTTTGCTTTCCCAATATAGATAATTTTTCCAACAGAATCTTTCATCAAATAGATTCCAGGATTAGTAGGAATTGTAATTTTGGAAATATCAAAGGTCATTTTTTTAATAATTTTTTCAAATATTTTCCAGTATAACTTCCTGGTGCCTTTGCGACATCTTGCGGGGTCCCAGTAGCTACAATTCTACCACCTTCATCACCACCTTCAGGTCCAAGATCAATTAACCAATCAGAATTCTTGATTACATCCATGTTATGTTCAATTACCACTACAGTATTTCCCAAGTTTACTAATCTGTTAAGTACATCTAGTAATTTCTGAACATCTGCAAAATGCAAGCCAGTAGTAGGTTCATCTAAGATATAGAGAGTCTTTCCAGTACCTCGTTTTGATAATTCTGAAGAAAGTTTCACTCTTTGAGCTTCACCACCAGATAATGTGGTAGAAGATTGTCCCAGTTTGATATAACCCAATCCAACATCAAAAACTGTTTGTAATTTTCGTTTTATAGCAGGAATGTTCTCAAAGAAATTCAATGCCTCATAGACTGTCATGTCCAAAATGTCTGAGATATTTTTACCCTTGAACAATACAGATAGTGTTTCAGAGTTGTATCTTTTTCCTTTACATTCATCACATTTTACATAAACGTCGGATAAAAACTGCATTTCAATTTGTTTGACTCCATCACCATCACAAGCAAAACATCTACCATCAGCTACATTAAATGAGAATTGTCCCGGAGCATATCCACGTTCTTTTGATAATTCAGTATTTGCATAAAGTTCTCGTATAGGAGTAAAGGCACCAATATAAGTTGCAGGGTTTGAACGAGGAGTTCTACCAATAGGGGATTGATCAATTGCAATTACTTTATCAATATTTTCTAAACCAGCAATTTCTTTATAATTTCCTAGTCTGATATTTGATTTGTAAAAATGATTTTCTAATGTTTTCAGTAAAATATTATTAATTAAGGTAGATTTTCCAGAACCAGAAACTCCTGTTACAGCAACAAAAAGACCCAATGGGATTTCAACATCAATATCTTTTAGATTGTTTTCTGATGCTTTCTTGACAATTAACGAACCAGAACGATTACGAATTTTATTTTGTAGGTTTATCAAGGATTTGTTCTTGAGGTAATTACCAGTAACTGATTTGTGTCCATTAAGAATTTTATCTATTGTTCCCTCAAAAACTACATTTCCACCATGCACACCAGCACCAGGACCTAAATCCACTATCCAATCTGAATTTCGTATAATTTCCTCGTCATGCTCTACAACAATCACCGTATTTCCAAGATTTCGTAGCTTTGTTAGCGTTTTAATGAGCCTTTCATTATCACGTTGGTGCAATCCAATTGTTGGTTCATCAAGAACATACAAAACACCAGTCAAATTGGAGCCAATCTGTGTTGCCAATCTGATTCGTTGAGATTCACCACCAGACAATGTAAAACTCAACCTGTTTAATGTAAGATAATTTAGTCCAACATTCATTAAAAACTCTAGACGCTCTTTGATCTCTTTAAGAATATCTCTTGCAATGTATTGTTCGGTTTTAGTTAATTTCAGAGTAGAGAAAAAATCATAACAGTGATCAATTGATAAATCACAAACATCTATTATTCCCTTGTCGTTAATTTTAACTGCGAGAGATTCGGGTTTTAGTTTTTTGCCATTGCATGCATTGCAAGGAGTATCTCGCATGAATCTCTTTAGCCATTCACGTTTTGATTCAGAATCAGTCTCCATAAAGACACGCTGTAGATTTCCAAGCACCCCTTCAAATGCATTAGTATATTCCCAAGATGAATCTCCTGATTTTGAACGATATTTAAAATCAATCAAATCATCTGTTCCATGTAATATAATCTTGAGATGTTTTGATTTTATTTTTTCAATTGGAGTCATTAAATCAAAACCAAATTTCTTTCCAACAGCCCTTAATGCTTGTCTTCTAAATGATGAAAACCGTCCACTCCACGGTACAATAGCACCATCTAAAATTGACTTGGTCTTATCAGGAATTACTAAATCAGGATCAAACTCCATCTTTACACCCAACCCATTACATGTTTTACACATACCAAATGGAGAGTTAAAGGAAAAGGTTCTTGGCTCTAACTCACCTATAGTTAATCCACAATAAGGACATGCGTTGTTTTGTGAAAAAATTTTTTCTGTTTTTTCAAGTGCAATCATCACATCCCCCTTTGATGCTTTAATTGCAGTCTGAATTGCCTCAAAGAGTCTAGATCTTTCAGATTTTTCAGTTGTGATTCTATCAACTACAATCTCAATATTATGCCATTTTTGTCTGTCTAATGGTGGAATTTCCTCATCTAGGCTCAGAATTTCTCCATTTAGGCGTATTCTAGAGTAACCATCTTTTTTGATTTGCTCAAATAGTTTCTCATATGTCCCTTTTTTTCTTTGAATTATAGGAGACAAAATCAGGATTTGTTTTCCTGTAAAATCTTTGAGGACAGAATCACATATTGTCTCAATTGACTGAGTAGAGATTTTTCTTCCACAGTTTGTACAATATGGAATTCCAATTCTTGCAAAAAGCAGTCGCATATAATCATAAATTTCAGTAGTTGTACCTACAGTAGAACGAGGGTTTTTGTTAGTAGTTTTTTGTTGAATAGAAATTGCAGGAGACAAACCTTCAATGGAATCAACATCAGGCTTGTCCATCATTTCTAGAAATTGACGTGCATATGCAGAAAGAGATTCTACATATCTTCTCTGGCCTTCAGCGTAAATTGTATCAAAAGCCAATGTAGATTTTCCAGAACCAGATATACCACTGATAACAACTAGTTTGTTTTTTGGAATATCAATATCTAGATTTTTTAAATTGTGATGTCTGGCTCCGCGAATCTTTAGTTTATTTTCTGTCATCTTTTAGTTGAATCACCTTTTCTAGTCTTTTTATTCTATCTCTGCATTCTATTGCTAGCTCAAAGTCTAAATCCTCAGAATATTTTTTCATTTGTGCGTCTAAATTTATTATATCAGCTGTAAGATCATGAATAGACTTTAGTTTTGAATCATCTAATGCTGTTACTTGTTCTGGAATGGATTTTATAATTGTCTTAGGAATAATATGATGCTCTTGATTATATTGTATTTGTTTTTCTATACGGCGTTTAGTTTCCTCCACAGCATTTTTCATTGATTGTGTAATAGTATCAGCATACATTATCACGGTTCCATTTTCATTTCTTGAAGCACGACCAAATGTTTGAATCAGGCTAGTAAAGTTTCTCAAAAATCCTTCCTTATCTGCATCCAAAATTGCTACCAATGAAACTTCAGGAATGTCCAATCCCTCTCTTAGAAGATTAATTCCAACAAGAACATCAAATTCACCTAAACGCAATTGTCTGATTATCTCAGTTCTTTGCAATCCTTCAATTTCTGAATGCATATAGCGTACTCTAACTTGTTTTTTTGACAGATATTCAGCCAAATCTTCTGCCATTATTTTGGTCAGCGTAGTAACTAAAACACGCTCAGAGTTTTCTACTCTTTTGTTGATTTCTTTGATTAAATCATCCAGTTGATCTTTAGTGGGTCTAATCTCAACCGTAGGATCAAGTAAGCCAGTTGGCCTAACTAGCTGTTCAGCAATTGTTGAGGATATTTTTTTCTCATATTCGGCAGGAGTAGCAGATACAAATATTGTATTTTTGATATACTCTTCAAACTCTTCAAATTTTAGCGGACGGTTATCATATGCACTTGGAAGTCTAAATCCATAAGTTATTAGTTCTTTTTTTCTTGAATGATCACCTTTGTACATTCCATGAAGTTGTGGTAATGATACGTGAGATTCATCAATTACCAGAAGATAATCATCTCCAAAAAAATCCATCAAACAAAATGCTTTTTCTCCAGCCTTTCTTCCATCAAAATGTCTAGAATAATTTTCAATTCCAGAACAATAACCTAATTCTTCAATCATTTCTAGATCATATTTTGCTCTCATCTCAAGTCGTTGTCTTTCTAATTCATTTAATTCAGGTAAGCGTTTTTCTAATTCTTTTTTGATAGATTTAATAGCTTTTTCTCTAACGTCTTTTGCGATAAGATAGTGCTTGGCAGGAAAAATTTTAATTTGTGAAATTTTTTGTTTTTCCTTTAAAGATATATGATCAAGTAGAGTAATTTTTTCTACTTTATCACCAAACAGAGAAATCCTAACTAGATCTTTAGAATATGCAGGAGTAACATCAATTGTGTCACCCTTGACTCTAAAGTTTCCTGGTGTAACCTCAGTATCATTTCTTTCATATCTAGCATCAATAAATTTTCGAATAATCTCATTTCGTTTAATTTCATCACTAGTGTTAATTTTTATTGCCAAGTCTTCCCAGTCTCGAGGATTTCCAAGGGAATAGATACAAGAAACTGTAGATACAATTATTGTAGGTTCTCCTGAAAGAAGCATTGCAGTTGCCTCTAGTCTTAATTTTTCAATTTTCTCATTGATTTGAGTGTCTTTTTCTATATAGGTATCTGTTTGAGGAAGATAGCTTTCAGGTTGATAATAATCATAGTATGATACAAAATATCCAACATTATTTTTTGGAAAAAATTGTTTTAATTCTGAATAAAGCTGTGCTGCAAGAGTTTTGTTATGAGAGATCACCAAAGTATTTTTGCCAGTTCTGGCTATTACATTTGCAACTGAAAAGGTTTTACCACTTCCTGTGACTCCAAGTAAGGTTTGAACTGTTCCTTTTTTAACACCTTCAACTAGTGCATCAATTGCTTGAGGTTGGTCTCCAGTAGGGTCAAAATCAGATGCTAGTTCAAATTGGGATATTTGTTCCAACAGATAAAATTCTTAAAAACTGAACTTATAGCTAACGTTTGTGGAGTAAATACCAGAAGGTCAAATCTAATTTTAATCACAATTACATTTTGGGTCATATTTAGGATTACAAATTTCACAATCTAAAAGACATTTGTCAACTGGACAGTACTCACAAACCTGTTTTTTTGGTTTTGATTCTTCCAATTATCTATTTATGGTTAAACTGCATTTAAAGTAATGTGGATTCAAACTGTGATTACCATACAGGTTCATCAATCATTCTTAGCCCATCTTTAGTCACTTCAAAACCCATGATTTTCAGGGTTTGTTTCGCTGATGGAGAATTTCTTTTCAAAATCTGTTGTGCTAAATCCATTCTGTCGGTAGGATTCATGTTTTGGCCAATTTTGTACTTTCCATGTATTGTTTGGGGAGTTACTTTGATTACAATAACAGCATCTAAAACTTGCATATCAGATTTAATTGGGTCATACTGCCCTTCAGGTTGATATTTTTCCATTAATCCATTGAGTGCAAGTGTCTTTTCTTTTCTATCAGTTACAAAAGAACCAATTCCTTTGATTACAACACTGATGTACAAAGTATCTGCCAGGGATGCATCAGTAGGATCTTCAAAATAAGAAGGTAGAAATTCTAGTTCTTTATTGCCTCAAAACCTACTTTGTTGTTGCGAGAAATATTATCTAATTTTTCACCTTTAACATGAGAGTGCATGTAGATAGCATCATTTAGAAAAACAAAATTCATCGGAATTATTTGAGGAAAACCATTTTCATCAATGCTAGAAATTCTGCCAACATGTTCTTCTTTAAGAAATTCTTTAATTTTTCCAAATGAATGAATTTTTAAGATTCCAACTAATTGCAATAGCTGAATTATGAAAAATCGTTTTATAAATCCAGAGGGCAAATACTAAAAACATTCCAACAGGCAAATGAAAAAACATACCCAGACTAAAAGAAAACAGACTAAATCAAAAAAGAAGGCTAATCTTCTTCATCTAGTTCTTTTGCCAATGCTTTGATTTCTAAAATTCTGCATGACAATTTTGTGCATTCATTTTTTAATTCAACGCTCATAGCAAATTATTACAAAAATAATCAAAAAGGAAGAACATTCTAAAATTTGACTTTTTTCATCCAAACTTTTCATTAATGAAAACTGATAAAATATGGTAATATTTCAAGGCAGACAATGTATAAAATAGACAAAGAACAAGAAGAGGCCACACAGCAAGTCTTAGATATTCTAGAAAAATGGGGCTCTGAATCGAGATTCATCTGGTTTAGAGAATTACATAGAATTACAGACATTGACAAAGGCATACTTCGAAATATTATTAATGAGTTAAAAAAATCAAAAGAAATCAAAGATTTGCATGGGACAAATAATAGAATATTTTTTTGTCTCAAAAAATATTATGTCAAATGTAGAGATGTGGAATTTAGATTCAAAGGAAAAGTAATCATGTTAAGAGATGGAAGCAAAACAAAAATCATTCAAGGTGCAACAAAATCCACAGAGCGTACAAGAAAAAGATTAGCAAAACAACGAAACAAACGCAGAGCAAAATCATTTACAAAAGCAAAAAGCAGAAGACCACACAAGTCATAAATTAAAAAGAATCTTCATCTTGCCTTCTCACAAGATTAGATTCAGCAACGTCTTCAGTCATATCATACAATTGATGAAGCCTCAAATTTGGAGTCAATTCATCTTCCTTCTCAAATTCTAAATCAAATTGAAGATTTGCCAAGATTTCGACGTTTTCTTCTAAAATAACAAGACATTTTTTTACTCCCTCAGAGACATCTTCATCCATCATATTTTCTAAGAATAAGTAAAGTATTTTCTGTATGTAATAGAATAGAACGTCTTATTGTTTGCCCTTTTCTCTGAGAGCTGGCATCACATGACTTGCAAATTTGTCAATAGAACCAAAGTAGTTCTTGCCCCAGAATCGAATTACAAAGTGGTTAACACCAGCTTTCATAAATCTCTCAAATACTGGAATTATATCATCAGGAGTACCAACTGCAGTTGAAGAACGAGCAATTGGATCTGGAATTTTAGTTGCAGCTTCTCTCATCTTTATAATCCAACTTTGATCAGACATTGAATATTCTGTAAAGTATTTGACAAAATCAAATCCTTCAATTTCTTTTAATCCGTGAACTCTAAGTACTTCAGGCTTGAATAAACTTACTTTTACTGCTTCTTTCATTTTTGCCCAAGATTCTTCTGCATCTTCAGAAAAGTATACATCAATATCAAGTGCGTACTGGAAGTTGTCTTTTTCTTCTTGTGTTCTATTATTTTCATCCATTGATTTTGTAATTTGTGCGGCATGATCTTCAAAGAGTTCTGGGGTGTAACCTATTGGTAACCAACCATCACCAAGTTTCCCAGTTAAGGCTAGTGTACGTTTACCACCAGATGCCATGTAAGTTGGTGGTCGTGGTTTTCTAATTGGAGGTGCTTGCAAACATGCGCCTTTAAGTTTGTAATATTCACCATCGAAACTTACTACGTTATCAGGAGTTGATTCATACAATTTATGAATAAGTTGAATTTGTTCTGCCCATTTTGAAACTGGTTTTTCAAATGGGATGCAAAATTCTTTTAGGTTTTGAGCCTCACCTGCACCAATTCCAAGGATGGCTCTGCCTTTTGATACTCTATCAAGAGAAATAGCAGCTAGTGCAATGTTGGAGGGATGCCTTCTAATTGCATCAGTTACACAAGTTCCTAGCTCCACGTTACTTGTAACTGCAGCAATTGCAGACAACATAACCCAAGGATCCAAAACAATTGCATTTTTCCATTGGGGTACATTTGTATGGTCCATATAGAAAATAGAATCATAACCAGTTTTATCGGCAAGTATACAAGCTGTTAGAATTTGGTCTTCAGAATAACCGGCTCTTGCAACATTTAATCCGTTTTGAATACCAAATTTTAGCTTTTTTTCAGTCACGTATACTTACGACAGAATATTAGAATAAATAAGTTTAATCAGCTGCCAATTTCGCAGTTTTTCAAGAAAATAGAAGAAAGGTAAAAAAATTTTGAATTTTTTACAAATTACCTGTTTTGATACCTTCAAGACATTTGATGACATCATCTTTTGATATTGGAATTGGGTTTGGATCCAAATGTCCTCTATCAGTCATAACAACATCTGCAGCTTCTGAAACATCAGCTTTGAGTTCTAATTTATCAAAACCAAGTTTCTCCATAGCTTCTTTGAATCTGTCATAGAAGATTGACTTGTTATGCTTGTGTGCAATTGTAGTACAAGAAGACAGTGAATAACCATGTGGCACTCCTTCATTTGAGAACACATAGGACAAAGCATGTCCAAGTGTTGTTGAGCAATTTCCAAATCCCATTCCAGACAACATTGAACCGTATGGATAGTTTTCTGGTTTGTCATTCATTATTGCATCATGAAGAATCTCAAATGCTTGTTTACATAGAGTTCTAGTCAAGTCATTACCAAGTTTGCTATCATAGCCCTCAGTAGCTTGAGCACATGCATCACAAACAGAATTTTTGATGACTTGTTCTGGAGTGCCATCCATAAAATATGAATCGACTACAGCCATGTCAGCTAAGAATCTGTCTTCGTGTAACAATTTCTTTTTCCCATCAAATTTCAGAACACAATAAGTTGTCATTTCAGCTCCAGTTCCAAATGTAGTTGGAATCAAGATCTTTTCTACTCCAAAATCTTGGGCAGCATATTTTACCACATCCATTGAACTTCCACCACCTAATCCAATTAGAACAGATGGGTTTTTGTCTTTGAATTGTGAAATCACAGTATTCACATCGTCAATTGATGGTTCAGGTGTTACTTTATCATACAGCATGTAATCTTGAATTCCCATTTTTGCTAACCATTTGTCAGAAAGTTCTGGCGGAACAGTTGTAACAATAAGGGCATTTTTAGGATACTCTGTTTGACCAAGCGCGTCTTCTCCAAAGTTGATAACTTTTGGAATGCGTACTGTGTGCATAAATCAAACACATCATTGATTATTATTATATCTTGCATTATGGAAAAATAATATGATTATCCAAAATTTCAAAGATTTAGCAACTAATGATAGAAAAAAGGATTGTCTAGAAATTTTAGAAGCAGGTCTCAAAGCAGCAGATCCAGAAAATATCATTCCAAAGTATGTAACACCTAATGAAATCAAGATTGAGGATAAAGTACTCAATCTTGAAAAATTTTCTAACATCTATTCAGTTGCGTTTGGAAAAGCTGGAGATTCTATGACAAGGGCACTTAATGCAATAATTCCCATAAAAAGTGGAATTGTGGTAATTCCTAAAGGCTCCAAATCAAGAATTAAGGGTAAAAAATTTCAGATTTTCAATTCAAGACATCCTAAACCAGACCAGACAAGCGTAAAGGCAGCAAAAGAAGTCATGAAGTTTGTTCAAAACAAGCGAAGTGATGAATTAATAATTTTTCTTGTTTCTGGAGGAGGATCATCACTTCTTGCAATGCCAAATGAAATCACTCTTGATGATAAAATCTATGTTACAAACTTACTACTAAAATCAGGTGCAACAATTCAAGAATTTAATTGCATTAGAAAACATCTATCAAAAATTAAAGGAGGTAAATTAGTTGAAAACATGAAATGTCAAGGGATGAGTTTGGTAATGTCAGATGTGGAAGGAGATGATCTATCATCTATTGCTTCAGGTACAACATACATTGATGATACAACATTTTCAGATGCACTAGACATTATAGAAAAATACAGTCTTAAAAGAAAAATTCCTTCAGAAGTTTTACAAGTTTTAGAAAAAGGATTAGAGAAAATTGAAATTCCAAAGAAATCAAAAATTGAAAATTATATTATTGCAAACAATAGGGATTGTTTGGAAGCTATGCAAAAGACAGCTAGGAAAATAGGTTACAAAGTAACTATACTACAGGTTTTTGGTGAGATCAAATATGCAGTGACAAAAATTCTTGAAAACATTTCAGAAAACCAAAAAGCATGTCTAATTTTTGGCGGAGAACCAACAGTAAGGGTTATTGGAAAAGGAATGGGTGGGAGAAACCAAGAAATGGTTTTAAGAATTTTAAAAAATACTCAAAAATTAAAAAAAATTGTTATTGCGTCGATGGGTACAGATGGAATAGATGGAAATTCTGTTTTTGCTGGAGCTATTACAGAAAATATTAGAATAGATTCATCGATAATGAAAGAGTTTCTCAAAAACAGTGATTCAGGTAGATTCTTTCAAAAACAAAAAGGAAATATTGTAACTGATTTTACTCACACAAATCTTATGGATATAGGCGTAATTTTGAGTTAAAAATTATTACAAAAGAATACTTTGTTGCACGTTATTTTAATAGAATAAAGCTGTATTATACCCAGGTAATTCCATGTTAGAAAAACAATTCAATCCAGATTTACTATACAACAGAGTTGTTCATTTCTACATTGACAAAAAAGGATATTCAAAGAACCAAGCAAATGCAATTGCCCAAAAAGTTGTACAAAAAGAAGCGCAAAGAAGAATCTGTAAAAATAAAAAATGTAAACATTTCTCCCATGATCACATTAGAAACTCAGAAACATGTCTAGTTGCAGATTGTGAATGTAATAAATTTACAAACTAAGTAAAGTCATCTAAAGAATTTTCTAGTAAAGGTTGTGCACTAATTCCTATTTTTTGCAAGTGTTCTGCAAACTCATCAACAAAACCATGTATAGTATAAACTTGTTCAGCCCCAGATTGCACTACCATATTTACAAGTTCATTAAAGTCACAATGATCACTCATAGTAATTGAATAATCAGCTCGTCTTCCAAAAGAGAATCTTGAGGATTGTGCCCATCCACTAAATCCTATTGTTACTGCACCATATTTTGACTTCATATCTTGAATGAATCTATTTTTACTTGACATCATTGGTGCAATCATTACCCAAGGTTTTTTTTCTAATAGACCATCTTTTTCAGCCTCAGAATGACCAATCCCATCCTTTAAAGGAATTCCTAATTTTTGATGAAGTGAATTCATCTCTTTTACAGAATCATGAAAGTAAAGTGGATCCCAATGACCAAAGAGTTGAGTAATGGTTTGTGCTTTTCCTAATTGGTATCCCATTAAAATTACAGGAATGCCTTTTCCATAAAGTTCAGAAATCAATTCATTCACCTGTTTTTGAATTTCATCAATTGTAGGAAAAACAAATTCAGGTAGGCCAAAGGTGCATTCAGTTATCAGAGTTTTGCATTTTGGGATTTTTGCACCTTGAAGAAACCCACGTTTTCTAGTACAGATATCTCCAGTATAGAAGATATCATCAAAGAGTAATCCTTTTGAACCAAGAATATGGCCACTATTAATTAAAGAAAAATTATCAAGAGATTCAACATGATTTTCCATCTTAAATCCACGAAGATTAGCTATTTCGTTTGTCTCAACTGATGATAAAATGGTTCCACCATTTTTTGAAGGAAGGTGATCAGAGTGCGCATGAGAGACAAAATTGATTCCTGTAGCATCAGTATTTTTCGGATCCAAGTAAACGCGTTTATCATTAACTTCACACAGGATTCCATTTTTTGTCATCCTGACTTGTCTTGGCAATGAAAATGAAGGTGATTAGATTTGATATAAATTGCAGGTTTAGTATACGCAAACCATAGATCAAACTCTTTTACATTAGGGGATCATGAGTTCAAATCTCAACAGATTTGAACTATACAATAGACCTCTTGCGTAATTACCAACAAAGCGTGTCGTCTAATCGAATTAATTCATCGTCGTCATGGAATCACAACAAAATTCTCTTTCCACCGTATCCTGAAATTGACCAGGCCGCATATGATGTAGCTGATGCAGTCATAACGGCGCAGCCTGTTCCTGAAGACATCCTGCATTATCCTGAACTTCTTTATCTTTGAGATTGTGTGCTCTACTGTAATTCTGATTCTGGACTGGTTCCTGTTGAACTCCTTTTGCCTTGCAGCCAGTTTTCTGCCTCCTTTGCGCTTGCATGGAAGCACCGGATTGAACTCTGGGAAATTATTCCTCATTAGACCTCTTGCGTAATTATTTCTAGGCGTGAGTTTTGAGGAAGAGTATTTCTAAAAATTCCCAAATATTGAGTTTTTAGGCACAAATCTGTTCAAAATTTAAAATACTGTCAAAAACCCTTCTAATTGCGCAAGAGGTCTATTCCCTCGTATCCCAGGTTTACAAACATCTGTAGTCCTTCTGGCAACGTTGGGTGTTTGAGCTGAAACATCTTGTAGTCATGGGGTCTTCCCGGAGAGTGGAGGCTTGTGGACTATCTGGCCATCAAGGTTTACCGTATACTGGTTCTTGACTGTGTGCATCCCTTTTTTGCCCGAGTAGTGCGTCTTTCTCTTCTTTTTGTTCTTCTTTGGCCTTGGGATCTGCTGCTCTGATGAGTCAATCATCACGCAAAACCCTGGAAAGTACCGTTCAAGATCCTGTATGGTCCCTATCTTTTTGGATTCGGCGTACATCATCTTCTGAGGGATTGGTATTGAGCCTCGCACGGCAGGCTCGAGGTATTTGATGTTCCTGCAGACGTTGCTCTGGTCAAGGCAAAAGAGGTACCCTGCAAGCTCGTATGTGATGTACATCCTGTAGTATACTAGAAGCATAACTACCCTGTCCTTGATGGGAAGCTCAAACTTGCGTCCAGCTCCGACTCTTCGTCTCCTCTTCTTCTTGGAGGAGGAGAGTCTCTTTTTCTCTGTGATCTTGTATTTCTTTTCTATCTTAGATGACAAAAAATCAAACTGTTCTAGGCTAATCCCAGTAAATGACTGGAACGCTCCTCGGTTTTTTGGCTAGTTTCTTGTATGTTAGCATGAAATAACGAGGATGTTCTCAGCTTTGGATCTTGCTGTGAGTGAATTTGCATGCTTTGATCAAATTGTGTTAATTGCGCAAGAGGTCTAGTATCTGACTCGTAAAAATTAGAGTGCAGCAAACCGGCCTTTGCAAATGAATCAAATAATTCTTTATCCTTATCTCTTTGCGCCAACTCCTTGACATATTCTCCCAATCCTTTATGACTTTTGATGGATTTGTTCTCTCTTGCTGCAGCAGTCTTGATTACACATAACATCGCACCCCACATCATCTCACTTGGGTTCTGGTAACTTTTGGTGATCCGATCACCAAAATTTATCCATGTGAATCATTTTTATACATTTCTTGCTTTTTCAAATATCGGAGCATGGCCTTCGCTAGGGAATGATTCCAATCAAAAGATGTGCAGACATGTATCCATACGAGATTATTCTCTCAATGCTATCTTCATCCTAGTTAGGATTATTCGCAGTTAACAGGCGAGGCTTGTCCCTCATAAATTTTAACGCGACTTGTAGCCCTAACTATAATTTTGTACAAATTCTCTCCTTTCTTTTAACATCCAATAAATCACTCGCAAAATCTTGGATGCAGCAGCCACTGCAGCTTTGGATGTTCCTCTCTTCTTTTTTATTCTATTGTAAAACTTTGTAATGTCACTGTTCTTGGCATGTATTGCATGAGTGTGAATGCATTCTGTCAGAACCCATCTTAATGTCATGCTTCCTCTTTTTGTAATACTGCCATGATGTATGGTATCAGCTGAATTTCTGACTGATGGTACGACTCCTGCATATGCACACAGTTTGTGAGAGTCATTGAATCTTTCAATGTCCGCAATCTCGGATGCAATGACTAGTGCAGAATAATTGCCAATTCCGGGAATCGAGTTTATCAGAATTGCATCAGGATTGGTCTTTACGGCAGCGTACACTTTTGAATTAATCTCTGCAATCTGCAAATTTAGATGGTTTATCTGTCGTAGGAATCCGTCTACTCTATAATCTCCTAATGCCCTGAGTCTTCTACAGTATATTTCAGTAAATGTAACTCCAGGAATTTTGATTCCACCCTGTAACAAAATCCCATGAATGGAATTCTTGATAGCAGTTCTCCACTGGATGAGTTTCTTTCTGTATCTTACTAACTGGCGTTGTTGTACTATCTTTTTGTTTGGAACATAGCATTTGGCAATGTATCCGCCACGTAGGAGATCTGCCAATATCCTGGCATCAATTTTATCTGTCTTTTTCTTAGATGATGCAATTGCTTTTGTCAGATATGGGTTTGACAGTGTCACATTTTTATATTTTAATTCATCTGTCAGAAATCTATATGTGTCATACCAGACTGATGAGGATTCCATGACAATATTGGCATGAAGTGGTATGTCTGTAAAATGTTTCTTGATCGATTGGTGAGTGTTCTCAACTTTGTTGTTTTGTAATACTTTGCCTTCATTATTCATTATTGCTACTTGAAGGAATTTCTTGTGCAGGTCAATGCCCACATACATGGTCTTCTTTGATTTGGTCCTAATCTGTTTCTTTGGGCTTTTCTTGGAATACGATGAACTTTGAATCTTAGAATTAGATTCATTTCTTATGCTATCTGAATTCCTTCTCTCTATATTCACATATAGTTAACCCAACTAATGTTGTAATGAATAAAATATTTTGGAATCTCCACATTCTTCCCGAAGAGTATCGTAAAAGATGGGAATAGAGACAGGATATGCATGTGTTAGATGATTCAAACCAAAGACAACTAGCAAGAATCATTCCATGAGATTCATGTGCTTTTTTTATCCTCTGATTTTGTTTAATGTTTGGATAATTGCAAATCGTATGCTTGCAAAAAATGATTCTTGCTGCAAACCAACTGTGACAATATATCTGCTCAAACGCTTTATTGAAAGAATAATCATTGATTGGTTTTCAGACAAAGGGAAATATCATTTGAAGTGCAAGAGATAAGTTACTTTTCCATCTACTGACATCTACATCACCGTTAGATGAAGCCCGTATATCAGTTATATTTTCAGTAAAATCTTAACGAAGGAAGAAAGCGTGGAAGTAGTAAATGCTTGGCAGTAACACCCCACTAACTGTGATGAACCATAGAATTTTGTTGCGCCAACTTTTCTTGTAATCTAGCTGTTTTTTATCCCCAAACAGATTTTTTATTGAAAAATAGGACAAAAAAATTCCTACACAAGTGAGTAAAACTATATCAAATAAGAATCGAGGATCTGTAATACCGAAATGACGAAATTTTGCAGCAGATACTAATATAACGCCTACAGATATTAGTGCGGTAGAGCCTACAATAAGTGGCAAGTAAACTGCAAAATCCTTGATGTTCATATCAATCACAGGTTTGTACTAAAAATAAAAGATTCTGTTAATTCCATGGTATAGTTCCAGGTTCTGGTGCAAAATGATGATCTGATCACCAGAATGCACCACGTCCTAGATGGGCTTTTCTTTCTGGTTCTATGTAGTATTTGTCTCCAAATTTTGGAGAATTATTGATATCCGATGAGACATCTGTTGTTAAGCCGTAATAAACGTCATACCAATCTAGCATAGAGTATGTGACAAAGGGAATTGTAACCATCATAGTTATTACAACAGTTATCAAAAGTCTAGTTTTCATACTTACAATCACAACCAATCTCACAACTGCATTTACAGCCATCTTTGCACTTACTTGAGCAAGTACAGCAGTTATCTGTCATGTCAGTATCTTTCATTTTCTTTTTCTCCACACGTAAATTATGACAGAAAAGACAGCTAAAACAATCAAAAGAACAACATAGAAAATTTCATGGTTAAATATTTTCAGACCATCATCTGGAACACATTCATGTTCGACTTGCTTGTATCCTTCAATGCAGTCAATTATTGTACCTGCCATCTGACTCTTTGTAAGAATCGGTTCTATTGGCTCAAATTTCACATTCTGTAAATGCGGATAAGGATTTGGTGCCTGTCCTGAAAAATAATAATACTGCCAGACATTTTGATTTTGAATTGATTGATCTGTCCATTCCAAAAGTTTATTATCTTTTATGGCATCATTCATTTCCATTCTCTTTGAATCCATGAACTGCTCCCCCTTGTAGTCAAAATATTCTGCCCACTTGTTGACTAGATGTTGCATGTATGCATCATTAACAACTTCATCAAGACATGGTGCATCAGGCCAATCACGGTTAATATCACAATCAGCATATACATTAGAAATAGCAAATCCACATGAAAATATGATTCCAATAATTATCAAAAGTCTACTTTTCATTTTCTATTCATCTGAGAAAACAATGATCCAAGGGATATTATCAGGTACAATGTTTTCAATAACTGATTCATACTGGTATATTTTTGCATCATCATACTTTACATCCTTGTGTAGTGTGATTTCAAGATTTTTGCTATTGGCGTTTATTTGCACAGACAATAATGGAAATGATTGCAGTTTTTCCTCAAATGATTTTCCGTTCCAGTAGTTTTCTTTTATCATATTCTCAAGAGTGTTTTTTGCATCAACATATTCCTGATATGTTTCAGGCCTAAGTTTGTACATTATGATGTTTTCAGATTCAATCATCTCCATTTTTTGGAAAATCTCCTCAGAAGGGTATTGTGTTGTATTTTTGAGCAATTCATCCAGTTGGATTTCAAGTTTTTGGATTTCGTCTGACAAAGATTTGATAACTGTTTGTTCTTTGCCTTGCTCTACTAGTTTATCATGTGTCGCTTGTTTTTGTGACAGTGTGTATTCCAGAGTATGTTGTTTCTCATTTCTTTGCATGTCAAACTCTATGAGTTTTTTTGCCATCTCAAATCCAAGATCTTTGTCATATGTCCCATCACTGACAGTACCTACATCTATTGTCATTAACTTAGCCAGTGAATAATAGTTGTGTTGTGCCATTGATTCAAGCTCAGAGAGTTGTTCCTTAATCTCATTTTTATTTTCAGAACCGTATGAAATTAGTATCCTGTCATCCTCAGAGAAAATATATTCTGATATGTCATCTTTCTTTTGATCATTTACGTAAAATTTCAGTTCGTCCTTATCATTACTGCAAAATTCTCGTCCATCATAAAATACGAAGCATTGTGAAGAAAGTTGCATTCCAAGTGTATCAAAAAATAATCCAATGGTCGCATCCTTGGATGTTCTGTGAATTACATCTGGCTCTGCTGGCTCAAGATTGATTCGAGGATCCTGTAGCTGAAAATCAGAATGTGTAAAGTCAAACCTATCCCCAAATATTTTTGCCAAAATTGTTGCGTGCTCATGAGTATCGATTGATCCTGCATTAGATTCTGATGAATAATATGATGCAGTCCAATCATCATCTATCTTGTATTCTAAATTGGTATAGTATGCATGTGTGGCATCGTTTCTTGCATTTTCCATGGGGCACAGAACTGTCTCGTTTGTGATTACCTGGACATTTGGAAGCAACTCCACTTCAGGCTTGAACATGGAAACAAATCGGATGTGGTAAATGCCATCATCATCAGGGTAAATTCCCTTATCTGTTGACCTATAATGAACCTCAGATGTGTCTGTTCTTGTAGGCAATGTGTAATGCCAGCCGGATTCGCCCTCTATTCGTTCGTTACCTTCACACATCACAGGAAAAATAAACAGTGGTAGTGGAATTCCAAAATTCTCAGGCATTCTTTCTCGGTCTATGGCATCGTTTCCGTCCTGATCAACTGTTTCACTAATCCTGTATTGATCAGGCAAAAATCCCCATTGTTCGTCCCTGTTATCTCCCTGATACCCAATTGACTGAAATGTCCAATGAGTGGTTTTGTCGTATCCTCCTTGAGACACTTCAGTAATTACCAAAGGAATCAATCCCTTGTTGTTTATCCTGTCTCCTGGAGTCAGTATTGTTTTGAGAGTAGGAGACACAATCGTGTTCAATCTTGGATGTCTTTCTTCCTGCAAGTCTGACTCAAACAAGGAATATGTTTCGTCAATTAATGCAAGATGAATCTTGTTGTTTTGAACTAGCGTGATCTCAACACTGTGATTGAAAGGATCTGCATCCTCATCATATATTGGAGATGTTGTTTCAAAAGAACCTCGAATTATAAATGCTGGAGGTATGGAATGTCTGGTCATGTATGTTTCCAGTTCCAATGAATTCTCTACAATATCTGTAGAAATTTTTGGATGCGACAACAGGTAGTTCTTTGCAGCACTTAGGGCAAGCGTCTCAAAGGATTGCTCGTCAATTATTTTTCTGTCAAGCATTACATCATAGCTTGATGATGTAACACAGATTGAATGACTGTCACGTTCGCGCAACACAAGTATGTACCCCTTTGAACGATCCTCACCACATCTAATGTCTTCAATTTTCACTCCAAGGTCTGTTTGTTGTTTTGGTGATGCTATATCATCTTTAATTCCAAGACACATCTTTGGAGTGCCATTAGGACTGATATTTACAACATCACTAAATGACTTGCCCCCATCATTACTATACGAATAAAGAATGCAGTTTTGGTCGTGATTGCCTTCTGTTACAAAATAGATGTTATTACCATTTGATGCAAAATCAGGCATCCAACCAATTTGAATTGAAACATCTTTCAGTATGTCTACAGGAACAGTATGTGAATCAAAGCTCATTGACGAAAAATACACTGCTGCGTCATTGAACGGAGGATTTTTTGTGGTGATTGCCATCTGATGAAGGTTGCTATTTTCTAGTTCAGTTATCATGTATCCGTGTTGTAGTATCTTGTCATTTAGCGGAACTTGATCCATTGTGAAATCCTTGCCTTTGTTATCACTCTGTGCAAGATAGATTTTGAAACTCTGTGTTGTGCCATCATAATATTCTGATTTCCACAGTACGTACACTGAATCATCAAAAGCAAAAACAAATTCCCCTTCCACACCCACATTGTCAATGGATTCAGGATCAGAATCCAAAATTATTGGATCATCAAAAGATTTGCCGCCATCATGACTTTTTGTAAATGCAGGATACCATCTTTCAGTTATTCCATAGTTGCCTTTCTCAAAAACTCTGTCTCTCCAGGATACATAGACATTTTCTCCAGATACGGCAAACTGGGGATAAGTCACAGTGGTTTTGCCTCCATTGACATTGGCCAAGTCAGTCAGTGTTCCATCAGGCAAAATTTTTCTAAGATATATTGAGCCCTTCTCGTCAAAGTCTTTTCTATCATCAGAGAGGATGTATATTGTACCATCATACACTTGCATCCGAATTTCCTGATCGGATTGTTCATGATTGAACAGAATTGTTGGTTCAGAAAATGTATCTCCAAAGTCATTGCTTGTCACAAAGACAATGTTGTTTTGCTGAGTATCTCGGTTCCAATGACTGCCAAACATGTACACAATGTCATTTACCTGATGTATCGAAGATGGTATGTAGATGGACTGGTTATTTTCAGGCAGAATTTTTGGTTCACTGAATGATTTTCCGCCATCATTGCTTTTTGCAAAAAACACCTGATCATCCCCATCACTGGTTGTACGATCCTCCCACAACAGATAGACATTGTTTTCAGATACATGAATCTGCGGTCGTGGATAAAATGATGTTCCTTTGGTGATGTTTACTGGCTCTCCTATTGTTTTGTCGTCAATAATTTTTACAAAATAAACATCACCAAATTGAGGGCGATTGCTTTCAAGCCAGACAACATACACATCATTTCCATTAACCGCAATTTTTGGATCATTACTACCCCTCGAGGCATCATCATCATGGTGCGCATAAACAGAAATCATGCTAAATGGGACAATTACAATTATTGCAAGTAGGATTATCATTAAGAAAGTGGTTTTCATATTCTTACTATCTCCGATAAAATGATAATGCCTGTATATTTTATTAATGGTTTAGTTTTCATTTTCTCTCCCACCATTTTGCATCATCAGAAATTGCACATAATGGAGACAGTTCTTTATCTCTACTGTAGTCTTTTACAATATCTTTTACAAATGCACCTTCAAAGAAATCATATGTGTTGATTCCCCACAACTCCCCACAAAATCCTACTGCAAAAGAATCAGGATAGTTAAGATTAAATTTTCCAATTTGGAACTTTGGTGTTCTGTTGATATTTTCCTTGTCCAGATAGTCTATCAAGATTTCTGCATACTTTTCTTCTTCTTGTAAAGTAAAATAAGATAATTCATCTAGTGTCAATACTGTTAATTCTCTGTGTATATCACAATAACAACCTCCAGTATTGACTTTGCACATTTGGGGAGTCTCTTGGAAAAAAGTGATCTTTTTTGGTTCTGAAATCGAATCTATTCCAAACCAATGAGTTTGAGAATCAGTGTCAATTACTGCACCACATCCAGAATCTCCCCTAATTGATAATCCACCAGCAACAGCTAGCTTATCTGGAAGATAATTTATTCCAGCTTGATCTAACAAATAATCAACCCCAGATGGAGTAGGAATTTTCAGTTCTTGTGTGTACTCAGGTGGACATCCCTGCCTACTTAGAATATTTTCAGTAGTGCATTTCTCTGAGATTATCTTGAAGATTTGTACTTCTATTTTGTCAACTGGTACATCATACGCAAATACTGTCATCAAATAATATCGATTGCCATCATCTGCAATGGACTCTGCCATGAAAAATTCTTTATACCATTTTAATCCGTCTTGAACAGTTAGTTGTTCAGAGTTGACTCTGTATTTTTCCAGTGTCATCTCAAAGACGGTAGTGGCTTTTTGCTTTACAAATTCCTCAAACGAAGCAGTACGTTCAGGAAAACTGCAAGACAAATTCCATTGTAATCCTTCTGAGCATTGCATAGATGCAGTGATATAAAGGGATAACAAGAATAGTGAAATTGTACAAATTACAGACACTAGAATAATAGAATTTCTGGTTTTCATTTTCTTTTTTTCCTGGTAATTACAAATGCAATTATTGTTGCTGCTGCTGGAATGCTGGTAATTATTGCAATTTGTGTTACAATTGACGTAGAATCGTAATCTATTGTATGTCTAATATCTATCGGTTCGTCTTGAAATATGGGAAATGAAAACTGTTTTTCAACTTCTCCTGTTGAAACATAATATGCGTATGCATTGGAGTTTTCTTGATTGGATTCCCAATCATAAAAGGTTCCATCTTCTATTGCTGCAAACATCTCTATTTTTTTAGATTCCATAAAATCTGCACCTTTAAAATCATAGTATGGTGCCCATTTGGCCTTGAATTCAGAACGATCAACGGGTTCCTCATCAAAGCATGGTTTTTCAGGCCAGTCCTTGTTTTCCATACATAATGCGTCTGTATTTGGTATCAACAATGTAAATCCCATTGATGTAATAACTGCAAATAGAACAATCAAAAGTTTAGTTTTCATTTTCCGCTTCTCCAACATATTCAAACGGATAGATTGTAGCATTATCGTTTATTGCACAAAGAACCATTGGTTTTTCAAGTCCAATGTTTAGAACTTGATCATTTTTTATCACTCCACTCAAGTATCTGTGAGCAGTGACGTTTTCTCGTATAATCATCTCAGAGGAAGGATTCTTAATGCGTTCACTTACAAACGCACCACAAAATGTAATCTCATTAGGCTTCATCTCAAAATTATAATTTCCTACAACAAATTTTTCTGGAACATTTGATACTTTTACTATTGCAAGATAATTCTGTAACAGTCTTCCCACATATTCTTCTTGTGACTCATCAAAGTATGTCAGTTTGGTAGTTGTTTTTTCTTCCATGTCATATTGCGCAGAGCAAAAACAAGAACCATAACTTGGTTTGCAAGGATCAGGATTCTGAGTTGAGATGAATGCCTTTGTTAGAGTATCTCGGTTCAAATCACTTTGCAGCCAGTACACATCATCATCGACCAGGGCATATCCACACATACTACTGTACTCAGTATACATTGAAATCCACGGGCCCCTCATCAGCACAAGATCGTCTTCTTGTACTGCTAGTCCAATCTTCTCAAACAGTTCAATGAAGACGGGTTTTGACACAATCTCAATTAGTTTATGATAGTCAATCCTGCCTTCGTTAGTTCGTGGTATTGTAGGATCAAACAGGTTTACTTTTTTATTTTCTATGCTGCTTTGGATGGATGGTTTTATGATTGCCTGTAAGATACTATGATAGTATTTTGAGTCGACAATTCCATTTTCCAAAGAAACATGGTACTGATCTACGTCTTGTGTCAGAAACCACACATATGACTCTCTTATTTTTGGGTATATTCTGGTTCCATCTTTAAGAATGATTTCAGAGAATATTGAATTTACTCGAATAACTGGCTCTTTGATGTTTCCTTTTGCAACCAAATTATGGGTGTTTATCACCCATTGATTGTTTTCATATTTTTCAAATTCCCCCAATACAATCACGTCTGCATCTTGGATCATTTTCTCATCATCCCAAGTCAGAGCCAGTGTTTCAGGGTAATGGCCATCATCAAATACCATGAAAAGGAAAGATGAAGTCACAGTTACTCCAACTACAGTAACAATTACAGCAATAATTCCAATAATTATCAAAAGTCTAGTTTTCATTTTCTCATTATCTCTGATTCTAGTTTCCTTTTATTTGAGCGAGTTGAATAACGAACACGAACGTTACAGCATGGACATCGCAAGAACTTTTCTTTAAAATAATAATCGCAATTTTTACAAGAGCATCCTCCAAGTTCATAGGCTTGATGCTCAGTACTTGGGAAAGTAACTACCCAACATCCCCCAAATAATATTCTGATTTGATTTTTCTAAACGAATCAACAATAATGATTCCAAATATACACTTGAGAATCTCAATTGTAATGATTGGATTTGTATGTGAAATGGAATGGTTATTTCTCAACGTACAATTTGCAATTATCCATGCATTAAACAAAATCAAAGGATAAAAAAAGTATAAGAATCTTACACAATGATTCATACTGCACGTTCTTGGCCTGAATTTTTCCACACATGCATAACCTGTTTCTATTCCCCATCTTTTGCGATACTCTTCTGGAAGAGTACATAGATTCCAAAATATCTTCTTTATTCTAAGATTAGTTGCAAACACCATATACTGATCCGTAAGATTTGATTTTGTTACATTTGGGTTTGGAAGAATCACTAGAGTAAATGATTCGATATGCTTTGATGTAGAATGAATTCTATATTCTGAAATTGATTCTCTATTGCCTGCAACATATTGGATGATTGCCTTTTTGATTCCAGGTGTTTTTCTTGCTGGCATGATAAATGTATCGTGGTTTTGTTTTATTTCATGAATTACTGCAGTTGAGAAAAATTCTCTATCTAAAAGAACTAGACGTGTCTTGATACAATTTCTGCTACAATCAGACAGTAATTTACGCACGATTACCCCCTTTGAATCACCTTTTCTGATTGGGACAGCACCAATTTGTGCCCTACACTGCTGCTTATCTACACATTGTATTGTCCCATATCCTTCAAATGCGTCAGTTCCATTCTTTGGTTTTGATTTTACCAGATATGGAGAATCTGTTTTGTCATATCGTGGGATGAAATGCTTGTCAATTGCAACAGTCACTGGTTTGCAAAGAAATCCCATCTTTTTCAAATGTAAAATGGTTTGATCAATTCCACCATACAGTGAAAGTAACATCTTTTCTTGAGGTATCTTTACAATGTGTTTTCGAATCCAAGATCCAGATGGAATAGAGGCATTTGATTTTATTTTTAATCTCTTTGCAGTTGATTCAGAGTAACAATTCTCAATACATGGGGACGTGATAAAACGATGTGCATCATCTGAATTGTATTTTGCATTACTTTTTTGTGAACAAGAAAATAACAATGTGGTAGACATTATTTTAGCAATATTTGCAAATGCGGTACATGTAGAATGTTTAATGTGTGCAAAAGTAACATTAGAATAATTCACAATTGATGGAGCCGCACACCTCCATCAAGCTTTTTCTATCATCATTATTTTATCAAATGATCAAAAACCAGTTTCTGATGAATAATTGTGTTACTTTCCCAAGTACTGATGCTTTGATAATTGCTCATATGTAATGCATTTATTTTTACATTCAGGAATCCCCATATTCTGTGTCAGTTAGACAAATGAAATTATACATGCTATATGAAAGTATTATTGATTATAAGATCTCTGAATGTATGATTTAAATTCGAATTTTATTAGACTCAACTACTGACTTAGATAGGTTTTGAATTTTCTTCAAAGGCTGTTGAGTATCAATTCCCATAAAACTTGAGACAGTATTGTATAACGTTTCAAAATATGATTAATTCTCTCGAGGGGAATTATTTGATTGGTTAAGTCTCTAATATTTTAGAGTGTTGAATTGATTTTGTAAATCCCTCTCAAGGATTAGAATCTAAGATTAGAACACTTTATGAACCCCTTATGAAAAATCTCAATTATGAGGCAGGAAGAAAACAAAGAAAATAATGAAGATTTTGATAAAATCAAAGTGTTTTCTTCTGAAGATGAAAAATTAAAACTGCTTGGTGAATTATTAAGTAACAAATCTAGTCGAGATATCATAAAATTACTATCTAAAAAAGAGATGTACACAAATGAAATTGCCAAAAAACTAGACATAAGGGCAAATTTAGTAATTCACCATCTGAAGAAATTAGAAGAATTAGGATTATTAGAAATTACACATAAAAAAATTGTAAAAAAAGGAAGCAATCATAGATATTTTAAAATGATTCCAAATCTGTTCATCATATCAAATCACGAGAAGAAAGAAATTAATAAAAATGGTTTTTTAAAGAAATTTTTTAAAAAAAGTATCAAGTTTGCCACAATTGGTTTAGCAGGAGTTATAGTGTGGATTACAATCAAACCCGAGAATATGATGTTGCTAGAACCAATATCAAAACCAGATCCAATTGATGAAGGTATGCCTTCTGATTCTATGCCTTTAGATATAGAGATTTACCCAGTACCATTCAGCGAAATTAGTGTAGAATCTATAGAATCAATGATAGTTTCAATTATAATTTCAGCATCAGTTATCCTGATAGGAATTATCTTAGAGAGAATGCTTAGTAAATGGTGGAAAAAAAGAAAATAAAAAAATTGATAGACAAACCAATTTTCAATAAAATTAAGAAATTTTAAAAAATAAAAAAGGGGAGAAATATAGAACTAAAGTCACTGTTATCTAAGATTAGAATACAGTGATGTTGCTATACTTTTTACTTGTGACATTGTGCCTTCATTATAAACAACAGTGATTTCCATACCTTCATTTTCATCAAAGATTACAACTCTTTGACGATTCACAAAGTCATCATCTATTGAATATCCTTTTTTACCATTCACATCAAATGAAGTGCCTTTTTCATTCTGAGAATATTTTGTAATTACACTATCAACGTTTTCCATATTGGCTCGTCTTTCATAGTCAATTACAATAAATCCCATGTCCAGCAAATCATCCATTGTTAAACTATCATCAATTTCAGATAGAATGGATTGAGGGCCATAGTAAATTGTAGCTTCATCATAGATTGGATTGTATGTTGCACTCAATAAGACAAAACTTTTTGGAAGTTTTGGCTCTAACAATGTAAATCCTGCTTGTTTTTGTATTTTTTCAAGATCTACAGAATTAGATATTATTTTTTGTGCTGGCAATGGAGGAGGCATTGGATAAACACCTGAAAGTCTCTGATCTGTTGAGATCTCCATATCGCTTTGCACATTACTATTCACTGAAGTGATATCGCTAGTTAGAAATGAGATCCCTCCTAGTGAAATAGCTACAATTGCAACCATTCCATAGATGGTAAATTTCTTATCTAACATACTGGATTATCACTCCCGAATTCAAATGATGTTGCGGTACATTCGTCAATGTCATAGTAGGTGTGTGTTTCTGTTAGAATATTATCTACCCAGTTTCTCCACTGTGTATCATAATACTGTAGATTAGTTGCTTTACTATCCATAGTATTTTGATAATGAGTTGATTCGCCACCTGCATGTACATGACCTTTACCAAAGTCATTAGTTCTTGCGCTCTGAAGAGTATATGTTGCTGCTTTGATTATCCAATCACCATCTTTATTGGTATCAGATAGTTCAAAGTAGGGCGTTCCTGATGCAGCCACGTTTGTTTTGCATCCACTATCTGGAACTCCAGGACTTCCATCATAGGATACCCAATAGTATCTAGGAGTTGTAGCAGCGTCGGTTCCACAAACACTTGTGTCTCCGCCTCGCATCCATCCAACTTCCACCCATGATCCATCTATCGTATCTCTAATCCATAGAGAGTGGATACTGAAATGATCAGTGCCACTTGCAGTGGTGACAGTTTTTACTTCTAGGTTTCCTTTAACACCGTATTCTTCTCGTTCACCAGATCCCCATGGCCATTGTACCCATTCAAGTATGGCAATAGCATAGCAGTGTGAACCACCATCACTATCCAAACAAGTATGTTGTCCTAAATCGGCCTGAGCATTTGGTATAAGAACTGTTGCACTTAATCCTAAGATTAAGCTTGCAAACAACGTAGTTTTGATTGTTTTTGATGTCATTGAATTTTACATAAATTATAATGTTAATAAAAAATAGTTCAATCTAAATTGAGCTAATCTATTTATTCATATATTCATACGTTCCGCATGAATTGCAAAAAATAAGATATTGGAATTGCTAAAAAATGGAAAAATTTCAGAATTCATATCATTCCCCAAATTATTTTTTGATGATAGTTTCAGCAGTAACATCAAGTTCGTCTGCAGTGGTATGTGGTTCAGGTAGAGTATTGTCTTCATATTCAGCTCAAACCATATCGCCTTCTGCTACTCGAAGTTTGGAACCGGATGATTCTTCAGAAGCAAACTCTACAAATCCTTGGAACACTCCAGTTGCAACATCTATTTCAGTTAAGAGAACATCAATTCTCCTGCATCAGAATCAGACCACACATCAATAAAGATAGTATCTGGTTCTTCTGGATTTAGATTAATGTCATAATCTGTAACCATGATGTGTCCAACATCACCAACAGAATAATCTGACTCAAGCCATTGCACTAAGCCAATATTCCACAGAATTGGTGCTGATGCAATTGCTACTTTGTCCTCTTCAAACTCAAATGATACTGTAATCCCTTCCCGTCCATAAATTGGCAAAAATCCGTTATCAGGCCCAATATTCTCATCATCCGCAGTAAGTATACCCGATGCATCAGCATCATTGTCATCACCGTTTGCATCATGGTATTGATTTCCAGTCAAGGTTACTTTTCCTGCAAATATGCCAGTGTTTGGACCTGTTTCGACAAGTTTGTAATTATCTAAACCACGAATACCATCTTGGTTCTGGGATACATATAGACGGACATGCCCACTGATTTGGATCCATATCAGAAGGTATGATACAAGGGGTTCTGGTGCAAAATGATGATCTGATCACCAGAATGCACCACGTCCTAGTTCCACTCTCCAACACAGATGATCAGTCATTATTACCTAACGGCTTTGGCAGTTGGTGATTCACCATAGATGTTTAGTAAAATCATAGGGAAGGAATAAAACAGAGAACCAGTAAATGCTTGGCAGTGACACCCCGCTAACTGTGATGAACAATAAAATTTTGTTGCGCCAACTTTTCTTGTAATCTAGCTGTTTTTTATCCCCAAACAGATTTTTTATTGAAAAATAGGACAAAAAAATTCCTACACAAGTGAGTAAAACTGCACCAAATACGAATGGATGATGTGTAATACCTCCATAATAAAATTTTGAAGCAGATACGGATACAATGCCTACAGATGTTAGTGCGGTAGAGCCTACAATAAGTGGCAAGTAAACTGCAAAATCCTTGATGTTCATATCAATCACAGGTTTGTACTAAAAATAAAAGATTCTGTTAATTCCATGGTACAGTTTCATGCTGTGTTTCCTAACATGACTAATTTATCCAACTAATTCTACCAATCAAGGTTTGGATCAGAACATTTTGTACAATTTCATGGGTTCTGGTAACTTTTGGTGATCAGATCGGGGTTGTCGCCAAATTCACATCAAGCTGCCACCACCACTATATTCTGCCTTGCGGCACACTCTAGACGGTTTAACACCTCAAGGTTCCATCCTATTGCCTTGCACAGTCCGAACCGCCTTCTTGTGGACTTTTTTCTGAACCTGCACAGCAACCGGTGACCCTCTGTCTCCTCGGCTCCAAATATCCCCTCTATCATGCCACGTTTTTTGTAGATATCTGCATCAAACAGTCCTGCCGCCCTTTTACGAAATGGTTTTGAGCTGCTTATGGCGTTGTTCCTCTGCTTTATGTTTGGAGTCATGCCGACATCAAAGACAAGCCTAAAGTTCTCATCAGAATCATATCCCTTGTCTGCGTTGAATCTGCTGCCAGAAAATGCAATGCCTGTCTTTTTGATCTTCTCTATCAGGGATGCAAGAACCGTGGTGTCTGCCACATTGCTGGCCGTAATGCGGCAGGAGAGTATGACCTGCAGGCCCAGTACTGCAGTCACGTGCCATTTGATATACTTTTGACGTTTTACCTCTGATTTGTGCCTGTTTTTGACGTTTTTTTGCACCATGTAATATCTGCCAGTAGCAACGCCGGTGCTGTCTGATGCAAGCTTGAGTTTGGAGGAGGCATCAAACCCTGCAAGACATGATTCTGCCGTGCAGGCAATGATGCCCTCAAGCCATGCAGTCGGAATCTTCTGCATGAACTTGGCAATGGTGCTGTGATCCGGCAGGGGTTCGTTCCACGGCATCCTCAGCAGAGCTGCAAGATTCTCCATGTCCCTGGATGTAAAGTCAAGGCACACCATGAGTATGCAGAGAAATGCAAGCTTGTTTTTGTCGTGTACCGGTTTGCGTCCCGCGCCAGACCTTTTGGCATGTGCAGGACACGGATTCTCCACAATCAAAGAAACTATATGGGATGTGAGAAAATCCAGTTCTCGGGTGTGGGCATCGTGATAGTACTTCCAGTACTGATCACGTCTCTTATGGTTAGTCATTGGGGAACCCATACCTCCCTGATCAATATGCGTGAAAAATTACAAAATTAGATCATTTGGTTGAATTTGGCGACAACCCCGATCAGATCATCAGAATTTACCAGAACCTGATAAAAGATGCAACATGCTATGAGCAAAATGTCAATCATGTTATTGTTAACAGGGATACTTTTCATTATTGCTGGTTACTGGATTTTTAATTTTGATGTACCGTGGAAAGATAGAGCAATATTGCCATTAATTGGTTCAGGCATTGTATTTTTTATTTTGGGCGGATTTTCGTTTTGGAACGACAGAGATAGCAGCGATGTTTAAATTTTTTTCTTGCATTATCGTATCCTGTATAAAATGCAAAAAATATAACAAACATTATCCAAAGTGAAGATATGATCTCAAAATAATCCCATACAAACAATGTAAAAGCATTAATCAGATCATTCAAAGATTAATTAACTACAATTTCATTCCATAAAAAAACTAGGTTTCTGTTAAATAATCCTTAAACGGATTTTTCTTTTTTGCCTCCTCTTCCAACTGTTTTTTAATGATAGTTGTTCTCTTTTTGAATCTATATCCTTTCTTTCTTGGAACCTTTAGTTGTAAGTTGGATAGTTCCAACACCCCATTCCAATTAATCTCATACAGAGAATCCATCTCATTTATCACCTTGTAGAGTGTGGCAATGTTTGAGGGCAGTGTCTTTTTTCCCTTGTTAAAAAAACAGAATAAGTTAATGACACTTCGAGTTACAGACGGTGTTGATGCTTCTACAAGTTTATCTAATGCCATTTGAGGGTCTAATTTTTTGTACATTGTATAGTTTGACTTTACGGCACACTGACCGCATGATTCCCTAGGATATAACAAATGGTGACAAGAGCCAATGGAACTAACTAGTGCTGGACGGAATGGATCGTTTGTTCTGTATGAGTAATGCTTTTCATTATACGATGATGTCACTATACTAAAGTAGCCTTTGAGAATTGCATTACGATACAATCGAATAAAATTATTGACCTTGAAAGAATTGTGACTACCTAGTAATTGTTGGTAGTTTGTTCTCTCGTTATCTGTAATGCTTGTAAATATGGTAAAATCAGTATCACGAAAAAACTTCTCGATTGCCTTGGAGTAATGGATTTGCAATATTACAATTACTGGTTGCTTTATCTTGTGTCTGATGTATGTTAGTTCTGCTGCAATCTCTTCTATTTTGGAATCAGACAATCCACGCAGGGAATAACTGGCATCCTCAAATATCAAAATGTGAGGAAGTTGCGGAAGTTTGGATATGATTTTTATAAAATCTCTAATGTCAGACTTTGAGAACCACTTTATGACATAATTTTTCTTTAGGTGTAATCTATGAACTATACTTTGAGTGAGGGTAGTTTTTCCACTGCCTGATTTTCCAATAAATAAGATCCCTGTATACTGATTATTCATATTGGCATTGATTATGTCATCTACCAAAACCCCTAGCGAATGTCTCTGCAGTAAGGGAACGGGTTCTCTGGATGAGCCTTTCCATTCTGGGTGCCTATATTTTGTTGTATGAAATTCTGCCATTATATCACCCAGAATTACGCTGCCATAAATTGGTCTTTTTGGTCATGGGCATATTTGCTGATAGATTCCATAACTGCCGATAATGCACGATTATAGTAAATCCACTCAGACATCATATGGTCTAGTGATTTAGAGAGATACATCTTGTTGTGAGATTTTTTGTCAGTCGGTATTGGCCTGAATTTTTCCAGTTTGACTTGGAATGCTGGAGGGAGCAGTTTGTTTACTGCCTCGATATTGATTACTGCCAGTTCTGGCTCGTTTCTCTGCTGTGCAAAAGTAGATGCAGATACTAGAATGTTCATCATGTTTGTGATGAATTCCATATAACCCATGATTTCATGATGGAAAAATTAGCGTAAAAAAACTAGGTTTTGTACAATCAGATCATAGTTTTTTCATGTCATGATAAGATCTGAATTGATCAAATGTGAGAAAGGTGATCACGTTTGTGAAGAAATCTTGTACAAGGACAAACGTCTTTCTTACACCATACTAGTTTCAATCGATCTTTAAACTTTTTGTTGGGGTGGTGTATGGAGAAAGAAATTGTAAAATGTTCTTTGTTTAAAGTTACTAAGACTAATGATTACTCTTAGTAGGAATAAAGAATATAGAAAGTTACTAAAATTATTTCATTTTGAATCGTTATTTAACAATTTAGCTTTGTCGGAACATTATTAGGCATATCCAACTAGGCAGATAACTTAACAATTAATAACACGCCTAAAGTGATCACTTTTCGATAAAAGTATCTGCCTAAAGTATCTGCCTAGAACAAAAAAATGCGTTATTGACCCCTTATTGACCTATTTTTGTTAAATAACACGCCTAATAATATCTAATAGTTATGTTCTAGAATTTGTTTTGTATGGAATACAACATGCAATGTCTCTGTTTCTCAGATACATTCTGATGTATTTTGCATCATATCCCTTGTCTGCATAACATTGTACAATTTGTTCAATTGCATCGTCATCTAGATGTGTACTGATGTTTTCTACAACATCAATGAATTTCGTACTGTCATGTTGATTTGCACAACTCAATAGAACAGATATTGGCAATCCGTTATTATCTACTGTAACATGCAGTTTTGTGCCTGTTGTTCTCTTGAATCCATCATATCCAATTACATCTCCCCTTTTTTAGCAGGAATTGATGATGAGTCAACTGATATTTTTTGCAGGTTCAGTTTGCGGGATTTGTGAGCAGATTTGATTATTCCAGATAGCATATCTTTCCATATTCCTTTTTGCTGAAAATCTTGGAATCTGCGATGTGCAGTAGATTTGGAACCATACTTTTCTGGCAATTCTGTCCATCTGCATCCAGTAACTAGTACAAACATTATTGCATTGATTGTTGTGCGATCATCTGCTCTTGGCCTTCCAGTTTTGGCTGGTTTTGGTAGATACAGTTGTATTGTCTTCCATTGTGAATCTGTTAGTTCTGTAAATTTCATAGAAATATTGTAAGTAACATTACAAATAGATCAGCAAGATCGCCAATAATTCACTAAATTATCAGTTTTGGGATCAGTTGTTCATTGAGTCAGGAGTATCTCACGGTGTTAGCTGGAAGAGCCCAAATGCTCACATAAACTAGTTAATGCATAACAGAGTCTCCAAAGTAAAGGAGACTGACTTTTTCTTTGGAGATAAAAATTAATGATTATGCTACATGCAGATTTTTTTCCAAGAATAATCATCATCCAATGGTATAATTATGGCATTAGCCCAAAAATTATTAGAAATTGTCACGTTATGAAAACCCAAAAATTAATGTGAATATGAGTGCCGCCAAAGGAGTTATGATTGGCATTGTCGTACTAATTATTATTGGAGTTGTAGTAGCTTCTGCAGTACAAATCGTAGATGCGGGGCATAGAGGTGTTTTACTACATTGGAATGCAGTTGATGTAACTGCTCAACCTTTAGAAGAAGGGCTTCACTTTGTAATGCCATTTGCAGATTCTGTTGTTAATATGGAAGTTAGAACACTAAAGTTTGTAAAATCAACATCTTCAGCATCTAAAGACCTTCAGACAGTTTCTACTGAAATTACAGTAAACTACCATCCATCTCCTGATTCAGTTAACTTCCTCTACAAAGAAGTTGGTCTTGACTATGAGAACAGAATTATCACGCCAACTGTAGAAGAAGTTGTAAAACAAGTTACTGCAAACTATAACGCTGAGGAATTAATCACAAAAAGACCACAAGTAAAATCTGACATTGAAGCACAGATTAACAGTCGTTTGGTTGACTTTAACGTTATTACAGAAATAGTATCAATTACTGACTTTCAATTCTCAGCACTATTTGCACGAGCAATTGAAGATAAAGTAGAGGCAGAACAAAAGGCACTAAAGGCAGAAAATGACCTTAGAAGAATTGAGGTAGAGGCAAGACAACATGCGGCAGAGGCAGAAGGTATTGCTGCAGCAAACATTGCAGAAGCAAACGGTGAAGCCGAAGCAATTAGAATTATTAACGAAGCCCTATCATCTAACCCTAACTATTTGGAATGGCTAAAAACACAAGCATGGGATGGAAGATTACCATTGGTAGTTGGTGAAGGCGGAACACCATTTATTGCAATCCCAACTGAATAATTCCTGTCTAATTCTTTTTCTCAGTATCTGATTTGTCTCTTATAGAATCATACATTGCAAGAAATTGATCAGGTTCACGCTGTCTGTAACGTTTTTGGAGATGTAAGATCTCTTTCTCTGAAATTTTTTCTCCTTTGAAATCATAATATTCTTTTATGATTTGAAATTGAGTTTTTTTAATTTTATATTCACGAAGAGTGGCGTTAACTGTTCTATTACACAAATAATCATTAATTACAAAACGATATACCAAATAGCCTGCGATTCCTACAATAGCAACTATTGTTATGGGAATGATAAGAAACAGTACCATATTTTTTAATGATTTACTTAGTATTTCATTGTATTTATTCTCAATAATCTGTGGCTAGAATAATTCTTGGTATGTTTTCACCTGTACAAAATTAGATTCAGCTAATTAGTTTGCTCTAATTTTCAAACCGTTTAAATGAATAATTTACTGTATAACAAACATGAAACAAGATTCATGTAGAATATGTGGAGTAGCATTAGAAGTAAAGAAAACATGTAACGTATGTTCTCAAGTAAATCAATTTTTTTGTCACAACTGTGGGTATGAGAGTGAAGAACAAATTCACTTACAATGTATGTTGATAAGTTGTAATCATGCCTTACTAAGTGCATAGTTAATTGAGACTTGGGCATAATGATCTACAAAAATAAATTCAAGTGATTCTAACAGCAAAGCATTCTCTTTACAATTCTTGGATTCTCATTACCTGCAACACAGTTGTAGTACACTACCAGCTGATACGCCAAGACACAAACCAGAGCAAATGATTTTACATTCTCAAGTCCTCTTACTGGCAATGTCCTTATGTTGAATATGTCTTTGACAATCTCAAATAACGGCTCGATTGACACCTTTCTCTGAGAGTATAAATCTTGACCTTCTTTGGAATCATAAAACTCTGCCAGCTTTATTCTGTCTGGCGGCGTAGATGGATATACTTTGACTGGACAGATCAGTCTCAGATTTTTCTCATTGCTGCAATGGTACAGGTTGCCATCATCATACGCAGGATCTGCCAATATGTTTTGGAACAGCCCTGCAAGTGAATCAACTAGTGTACCATATGGTTTGCCGTCATGAGCATTTGCAGTGCTGATACAGGCAGACAGTGGAACTATCAGTTTGCCAGTGGAACAACTCATGTGCAGCTTGTATCCAAATGTCCAGCCCCTTGATTTGGAATAACCCCACTTGGCATCAGTGTCAATTCCTGCAATTGGAAGACGATTTTGTTTGATGTCAGATTTGTGCCATACTGGGCCTGCGGCTTGCAGCATTGTGCTATCAACTGATGCCGATATGTCATCTACTAATCTTTCTGAGACAAACAGATTTCCCATGTTGTTGATGATGGTACTAATTGGCAACACTTGGAATCTTCTGTCAATTGTTCTTCTGTCTGGAATTTGCTGTAGCCTGCAGGCCTTGAGCAATTTGTCATTGCCAGATTTGATGAACAAGAAATAGTGCAGCGTGTTATTGCTAGGAATCCTCATCCATGATTTTATGATGTATAGTTGTACCATCAGAATGGTTGGATAAACATACGGTCTTCCACGCCTAATTACATCCTCATACAGAGACAATGCTCTGATCAAATACAAAACACCAATAAGAAATGACTGACATCTTATGTTGCTAGGGATTCTTGTTTGTTTTGGCATTTCCAATGAACAAAACATACTGAGATCCTTAGCTTTTTTGATTGCAATAATTTAAGAAATTGATTAAAAATTGGAAATCATTATGCCCAAGTCTCAGTTAATTATTCTAAATTCATATAAAATTAGAAAATAATTTTTTGATTATTCATGATTTGAAAATTTTATAACTAGTTTTTTTAGAGATAATTCCATGACTGAAAAAACTGATGATTTTTCTGAACAAGATCTATTTGTGACGGAATTTCCAAAAAAGGGCTATGGCATTGTAGATTATCTTCAAGGAAGAGTGCATTTTGCCTTGCTTGATCAAATGAAACTAATGACAAAGTCTGGAATGACACAATCACAAATCAAAGAAACAATCATTGCTAATGTGACTGAGATCATAGATAACTTTGAACCAGAAAAAGAATTAGAAAGTCTTTGATTTCATCATTGCTGACTCTGCCATGAATATTTTGTGGCATTTACAGTAGCAGTTGGTATGAGGCATATCGTTATCATTTCTGTACTTGCATTCTTTTGTGTGTTGTATCATTGACAATTTTTAGAGACTCACACTGTGTTATGCTCTAGTTGGGTCACCGCTCAATATGTTTAGTATGTGTTCAACAATTTGTTTTTGACCTCCAGCATGAAGGTCAGTTCGTACTTGATCAGAACCCAAGCTAACAAAAATTAGATTGTCTTCTCCTAGAGGAAAAGTCATTCTTGTAATCTTTTCAAATTCTGCTATTGCATACAATCCCTTTCCAATTTTTGTACTCAATTCATCCCTTCCTTTCCAAGCAACTGCAGCTCTTTTGAGCGAAGATGCAGTCTTTTCTGGAGATAGATAATTTCTAACTCCCTCACGATGACTTGTAGCAAGTATGTTTCCATCAGAATCCGAAATTATGCTGTGTCTGATGTTAGGATCTGAGTCCATTATCCTCTTTAAGAGATTCTCAAAATCCATCCTAATTTCTACGATCAGATATTACTTAAGGGATCCTAAAATTACTATCTGTGAAAAAGTTTTAGAATTATTTTTGATTCTCATCATTTCCAAATTTTAACTGCTTTGTGAATTTGCATTTTTTTCATAAAAAAATTCTTGTTTTTTCAATTTTTTTTCAGAAATGATCCTACATTTTCTCATAGGAACCAAACTAGAAATTTGCTCATACGTACTCATATCTATGATATCTGCAGCATAAGCAATCTGCAAGAGAGGCGGTCTTTCTTCAATCATTGGTTTTACTTGCTCATATCCACTGCTTTGCCTCATCCCTGTTCTAAATAACCCAATATGCTTGTCACTCTTTGATATTTGTGGATCTTGGTAACAACAAATTGCATACTCGTCATCCTTTTTTTCAATAATTGTTAATCTTGTGAATTTCTCACTCCAACCTTCTATTTCTTTAGCAATAGAAATGGCCTCTTTCTTATCCTCAAATACTGTTGTAACTACAAACCTTTCTTTTTCATATGCCCATAAAATTCCAAAGTTCCCGTGCCAATCAATTTCAAAGGACATGTATGTCATCAAGGAATTATCAAATTAATGCTTTCGAATTTTGAGATTATCACTCATGTCAAAGTATATCCAAGTCTGTTCTAAAAGAAAAAATAGAGACTAGCAGTTTTTTGCATTCATTGTTTACTTGTAAACAGTTTCTTGAATGACTCAAATTTTGACTGGTTTATTGATGGCTTTGTTTTACCAACAATTTTGAACAGTTTAATTCCAGTTTCAGAGCTAGTTCCTTTTAGTGCCCACATACCATTCTTCATAAGATATGGTTGCGGATTCCTCATTGACACTTTTTTTCGTGCCTTGATATCATATGCCTCTATTACTGACATGCATAATTCTATCTTAATTGATATTACACTCCTAGAGTAAATTTTTTCCCAGTTTTTAGTTGAAAAATAATTTTTATTCAGGCGTTATCTGGTTAGAAATTCATCTAAATCCTTAGGCTTGACATAAAAGAGAATTAGGGCACAATTAATAATAATCTGATAGAAATTCTAAAAATTAGTTGTATTTTTTTATCTTAATTAAACAAATGTTTGAAGAATCATGCTAATTTCTTTTATATCTTGAGCCTCACATAATATTGACGACTTCGTTTAGTGGTCTAGGCATGCTATAAACGACCACTATTCCAAGACGTCGTTCAATGTAGTTATTTTAATGCTGTGTTTCCTAACATGACTAGTTTATCCAACTAATTCTACCAATCAAGGTTTGGATCAGAACATTTTGTACAATTTCATGAATAGAAATTGGAAAAAATACAACCAATCCCTTGTAAGAAGAGGAGAAATCATGCTCTCCTTTGATGCCATGGAACAGTGGGGTACAGAACTCAAAGAGATGAATCGCAGAAAAGAAGGACACCAGTACGTCTATCCTGAGAGTTTCATGGAAGCACTAGGGTATTGCCATGCGTATCTGCATCTCCCCTACAGACAAACAGAGGGACTGATAAAATCACACCTGAAAGAAAAATCAAAAACACCGACATATTCTGCCATTTGGAAACGTGTCAACAAACTCGATATCAAGTGCAACCCAAAACTGGGAAAAGACATCATCATTGCAATTGATTCCACTGGAGTCAAGGTTGCAGACAGAGGTGAGTGGATGAGGCAGAAATGGCAGAAGAGAAGAGGTTTTCTAAAAATTCATGTGGCAGTAGATGTAAAATCAAAACAAATTACAGGTCTTACCATTACAGATGATAAATCACATGATTCAAAATCTTTTATGTCTCTGGTAGAACAATCAAAACAGTTTGGAAATGTAACTAAAACCCTTGCTGATGGCGCATATGACACAAAAAGTGATTTTTCATATTTGTATCATGAAAATATCACTGCAGGAATCAAGACAAGAAAGAACTCATCAGTTAACACTGACTGTTATCCAAGACGAAAATCTGTATTGGCTCAAATTTTTAATTATGAATTATGGAGGAATAGCGTAAGCTATGGGGACAGATGGATTGTTGAATCAGTGTTTTCTGCATTCAAGCGAATGTTTGGTGAGCATGTAACATCGCACAAAAGAGAGAATATGATTCATGAACTGAAAATGAAAGTTTGTCTGTATAACAAGATGATTGTAATGCAATAGAATAATCAAAAATTGATTGTTCAATTAAAGGATGTTAATGATTTTTGCAGTTAGGAAACAAAGCATATTTTAACAATGCTTCTGCCGGAGTCTTTTCTTTGTTTGACTCCCAATGCCAATTGTGATGTTTCTTCCAATGTTTATCTAATTCATCTCTAGTTGGTTCTTTTCCAAGTGGGGTTCCACATAATTTACATTGTTTCATTTTTTGAATCCTTTGATTTTTTCTTTTTTTGTTTAATTACAGGATGACATTGTACAGGTAAATTTTCATCATTATTCATTTACTTGAGTTAAAAATTATGCAAAATTAAGAGTTTTGTTATTTTCAAATTCTTGAAAAAACATAAATTTACATAATTATAACTTTGCAATAACAGATCGACATTTATCAATGATTTTATTTTCTCTTTTTGTTAATGGAAGTGAATTTCTCTCTTCTCCTTTCCATTTCTAAACCTTTAATGTGGTATGTCTTTCCAGTTTCACAAAGTTTCATTTCTCCCGTAATTTCATCATGGATGGATTCTAGTGAGCCATTGGACAATAACTCTCCTACAATCTCCCATGCCCTACTTTCTGAAATCTCAAATTTATATGGAATTGTTGAAACTTTGGTAAAAAAACCATTTTGTGAATTTCTTAAAATAAATTTTTCAATTTTTTGCTCTCTAGTTAAGGAAGGCTCTCTTCTTTTAAATTTTCTAAATGATTTTCTTTCCGGCAATATTTTTTTTAATATTTTCTAGTATTTTAGCTAAATCATTAGGAATGTAATGTATCAGGATCGGTATTTCCAGGCAAATATTTGTCCCCAAGTTTATTTTTCATTTTTTCATCAAATTCTTCTTGAAGTCTTGTAAGATAGATTTCAGCTTCTGTCTCATCATCTGGAATTCCTGTGTCTATATCATAATTGAAACCGGTTGCTAAATGATAAAATTCCTCAAAGAATTCTTTACAATCAATTACATCTGTTTTAGTATCTATTGATGCTACCAGACAATTATTGGCTATTCTAAAGTTGAGACAAACTTCCTCCTCAATCATAGTATCTGCCATAACTGCCATGAGATATGGCACATATTGCTCCTCTAACCTACGTTTCCCCTTATTTGCAATCCATAATTCGTTCCCGTCTGACAAGTAGTCGAAAGTTCTGATTGTCATATCTCGAATATCTGAATCAGGATATGCTAATTTTGAATTCCATGATTCTTCACTATAATTCCCTGGTTCAACATATAATGCATCAAATGTCAAATTTTCATTTAGTTGCTCAAATTCCCATATCTGTTTGTTAGTCCACATAGGTGAAAAATCCCCAATTAATTTTTTTGATATCAGATCCAATGAATATTTCTTATTTGTCTATTGTTTAATCTTATCTAGAATTAATTATTAATTCCTGATTTGAGGAACTCCAACGTACATTCAGTAAGTTCTTTGCTAGAATGTTTTTTGATTTTATGTTTACAATTAGGGCAAATACCTGGTTGTTCTTCTGTAAATTCTTCACTTACTTGTTTCATACAACATTCCATTAATTCTGCCGTAGAATGTGATTCCATTGCAAGCTTACAAGTAGGACATTCTGTCATATTCTAAATCACTTTTATCTAAATTGATTACTTATAATATATATCTCATTTTTTAAAAACTCTGGTATGAATATACCTGAAAAATTTCAAAATAAATTATGATGTATTTGTGATAATAATGTATTTTTTCAAATCATTGATGAGATAGAGTGTGATTGGGGATTTCACACTGTAATTCAGTGCCCAAATTGCGAGGAACTTTTTTCAGTTGATACGAAGTGCCCTGCGTTTCAAAATATTTTTGAACTCTTAAAAAATAATACTAAATTATATTCTGAAAAAGAAAAATCTGATTATTTGTCAAATTCTCATCCACATTAAATTATTTGCTGCAGATAATGATTATCCGAATAGTATAGTGAATCCTATAGCTAAAGCAATTATTGAAATTCCCATTGAAACATAAAATCTCATATTCATCAAGTTTGCTAAAATACTCTAAAATTAATAGTTTAGAATTTGGGAAGCAAGCAAGTATAATATCCACCTTGCATCGACTCTTTGGGAGTTACGTTCAGATATCAAACCAGCAACCGATCTTGCTCCAATATTTTTAATAATCTGTATTTTCAAAAATTCTTAAAATAAAACATGTCTTGATATATGATCAAAATGGGTTGAAAAAATGATCCTGCTTTAATTTTCAGAAAAACCGAGCCTATATTTCACTGAAAATATTTTCTTAGGTATGATCAACTGATCCCAAAACCAACCTTTTAGACAAATTTAGATGATCATCTAGATCTATTTGCATTAACACAAAACTAATTCTCATGAAATTTACAGAAATAACAGATTCACAGTGGAGCACGATACAACCGCATCTGCCAAAACCAGCTAAAACAGGAAGACCAAGAACAGATGACCGTACAGCAATCAATGCAATAATGTTCGTACTAGTCACTGGCTGCAGATGGATTGACTTGCCTGCAAGATACGGCTCCAAATCATCAGCACACAGACGATTTCAAGATTTTCAACAAAAAGGAATATGGAAAAAGATTCTCAAATCTGCAATCGTATCAGCATACAAGCAAAACAGGATTAACCTGCAAAAGATATCAGTGGATTCCTCATCTATCCCTAATAAAAAAGGGGCAACGTAACAGGCTATGACGGATTCAAGAAGATTCTAGGCACAAAAGTGCATGTTGCAGTGGAATCAAACGGGTTGCCAGTATCAATTGTAACAAGTCCTGCAAATATTCATGACAGTACAAGATTCACTGACGTGATGAAAGGCATTTCAGACTTCCTTGACGATAAATCAATCCGGCAGATCATATCCGTTTATGCAGACAAAGGATATGACAGTGCATCAATCAGAAATTATCTGAAAAACAAAAACATTGTTCCGTGCATTCCAAAAAGAAATTTCAAGAAAAACGATAATGAAAAATACAGTGATGTAAATCAAATCAATTACAACAAAACTCGCTATGTTGTGGAACGGTTCTTTGCATGGCTCAAGAATGGATTTCACAGAACCAGGATCAGATATGAAAAGAACTGTGACAATTATCTTGGATTTGTTTACTTGGCATCAATTCTAATGTATTGGAGGGTTTTGGGATGAGTTAGATGTGTCTGTCATTAAACGTACATACTATTTCTTTTAATCTAATTTGAGTTATCTATATCGAGTCATACGTTTGACGGCGTTCATACGTTTGCTTTAACCGACCAGTGTCCCCATAGAATTCATTTGCCGTCAAACATTCATGATTCTAACAAAAAATTTTTAATTCCAAAAACTATCATGAACACCATGATTGCGATCATATTCTAGTTGAATTTTTTAATTGCTTTTGTTTGATTAATAAGTTAAAATCTCAATAATTTTATTCTCAAGATAGATATGAAAGAATATGAGTAAGAATAATGTTCTAGTTTGGTCAAATGACTCTTTTCTCAGATGGTCTGATTTTAATGCAGAATCCAACACTGCAGCTTTTGAAGATTCTCATAGTTTCATTAAATATCGATATACATGGACAGTAAACTCTGATAAAATTGAAAGTCAAATTCTATTTTTTATTGAGAATATTCAACTTTCTGTTGAATTTTATCCTGTCTTATCGTGGGTTAGAACTTTACAAACCAATGATGATTTACTAAAGCATGAACAAGGACATTTTGATCTAGCTGAATTGATAAAATGTGAAAATCTAGAAAATTTACAAAATAAATTTCATAAAAAACAATTTTCTACAAGAGGCAAAAATGAAGAACAAAGAAAGCAGTTTGCAAAAGAAGATTCTGGTAAAATGATTGCGATTGAGGTTGAAAAACTCGAAGAGATTTTATCTCAAAGACGTCAAGAATATGATGAGCAAACAAATTTTGGTCAAAATTTAGAAAAGCAATCTGAATATAACTCAATATTTGCTAAATTGAGATTATAATTTACTATGCACTAAGAATTATTGTTCGATAATTTTATTTTCGGGAATTAAATTAATGTAATTTACTAGACTCCTATAATATTTTAAATGAAAGTCTAAATCTCTAATTTCTGTTTGTTTTAACTCTTCAAGTTCTGGACCGAAATCTCTGCTGTCTTTTTGAATATGATTTAATGTATCTTCATTTACTTCAATCATGTGAAAAAGACTATGAAGTACTTCGGCTTTTGTGAGTGTTTTATCACATGATTTTTTTAATAATGTCTCAACCCAGTCCATATCAATTGAGACCAGAATTATTATATCCGTCCCTGAATTTGATAAATTCTAACCTTTACTCTATTTTTTTTAGTTTATACTGAGATGGTTACTTTTTTTTCCTGCTCGTTTTTTTACTCATAATTTCCTTGTTTCTTTCAATATCTGAATGAATCTCAACATGTTCGAATAATTCCTCTTTTGACTGAAATAATTGCTCACAATAATAGCATTGGTGCATTGCATAATTACGTACTTCTAAGATTAATGGCTTTCCCCATTTTCATGTCTGGAATCTCTGATCATATTAAAAATTGACGAATTCAACAAAAAATGAAAAATATGATTTAGATGGAAATTATTTAATGAGCTTCTAATTCAATTTCAGAGTTGCATCCAGGCAATTTACCTGATTCGTTTTTGAATTGTTCAATTAATCGTAGTTGGTACTCCTTGGGATTGTCTATAAATTCTCTCTGATATGATTGAGTTTTTTGTTTACATTCATTTCCTTCAAAATCAGTATCGACATACTTTGTAAATGTCTCTTCGAGATTATTTGTCTCTCCAATGTATATTGGTTCTTTGCTTCTATTATACAATACATATACTCCAGAAACTGGCTTTACAAATTTGGCACTCTCAAGCCAAACCCTCATCTTGTCATCAAGTAATTCCATGATCTAGGATAATTTCACTAGATATTAAACTAGATTACAAAAGTTGGGATATTACAAGAACCTTCATGCTTTTAATATTGAGAGAAAATAGGAGTAATCCTGTCGCTTTTAGAAAAATTTCCTGAGAAATTTAACCCTCGAGAAATTCAAAAAGAGATCCTCATTGAAATTGAAGAGAAACTAAAATCTGGATACAAAAAAATCATTTTATGTGCTCCAACTGGAGTTGGAAAATCATTAGTTGGTGCTACTGTTTCTAGTTATTTTGATAGTTCCTTTACGGTAACTGCATTAAAACATCTTCAAGATCAATACATCAAAGATATCCCATTTCTAAAACCTGTAAAAGGGAAACAAAATTTCCCGTGTCTCAAATTGATGTCTTCTGAGAAGGTTAAGAATACAAGAAGGGCCATGAGGTGGGGACTAACATGCGATAAAGGGCAATGTCAAGAACGAGTTAGTAAAAATGGCAAAGAAGTCATAGAAGTGTGCAAATTCAAACCTACAATTAAGCAAGTTGAAGAAAATACTCAGGATTCACAGTCTTGTCACTATTATTTACAAAAATATGAAGCTCTTGTATCGAAACATTCCTTGTGGAACTATCATGCATTTTTTCAAATTATGAAATTTAACAAGAAACTCTTTGAAGATTATCTTGATAGAAAAGTATCTATCTTTGATGAGGCACATAAAATTGAAGACCAAATAATACAATTTATTGGATTTGATATTTTTAGCGGTCAAGTAGATGAATGTAATCTTAACCCTGACAAATATAATTTCACAGATTTAGATTCCATGATTCAATTAACTGATGATATTGGTTATTCATATGCAAAAAAAATCAAGGACATTAAGGAAAGTCCTGCATTTCAAAATAATCCTGATTATGAATTGATTACAAGATTAGAAAGACGTTATGATAAAGCTGCTCAAGCAAAAATTGACATCATGTCTGATAAAGACAATTTTGTAGTAAATGATCCTGTAATGGATTTGAATGGAAATTTTAGAACTATTTCTGTAAAACCCATAGATGTTTCGAAATTTGCAAATACTTTCTTTGAAACTGATTATCAAATTTTCATGTCTGCTACAGTTGACAAACCAAGTTTCTGTGAAAATATGGGATTAGAAGAAGAAGATGTCGCATTTGTAGATAGTCAAAAATCCCCTTTTCCAATTGAACATAGAAAAATTGATCTTCTTAATATTAGAAGACTTAGCTATGGCTCTACTGAAGAAGATGAACTTGAAGTAATCAAAACAATTGATAGAATTTTAGATGAGCATTCCAATGAAAGAGGACTTATACTAACATCATCTATTCCAAGGTGTCAAAAAATTCTTCGACACCTTTCTCCAAAAAATACTAGAAGAATTAGAATCTGTCATAGTAGAAACAAGGATGGAAAAACACAGGATGAAGTCATTTCAGAGCATGAAACTGATCCAACCGGAGTCTTACTGTCTTCTTCACTTTGGGAGGGTGTTGACCTAAAGGATGACTTGTCTAGATTCCAAATTATCGCGAAGGTTCCTTATCCTAACTATAAAGAAAAGAGAACCAAGGCAAAGATGGACAAATTTCCTATGTGGTATACCTCACAAACTCTAACTAAATTACTACAAGGATTTGGACGCTCAATTAGGAGCGAAAATGATTGGGCAAACACTTACGTTCTTGACACGGCGGCAAACAATGTTTTTTTCAAGGCTCAGCAAATGATTCCAAAGGCATACTATGATGTTTTAGGAATAGAAAATCTGTAGTAGATAACAGAAATTCAATTATGATAATGTAATTTTTTCTTGCCTGTTATCTCTGATCGCGATCTATAAAGCTTGTGGACAAATTGTTCATTGCTATAGTTTTGGGCTGGTAACTGCACCATTTGCAGCAGAACCCACTAGTGTAGCATATTTGGCAAGAGCGCCTGATGTGTAGTTTGGTTTTGGTGGACTCCATTGACCCCTTCTTATTTCTAATTCTTCTTTTGATACATGAAGATCAACTACATTATTTTCAGTATCGATTGTAATCTCGTCACCGTCTTCTACTAGAGCAATTGGACCTCCAACATATGCTTCAGGTGCAACATGACCAACCATGAACCCACGTGTACCTCCAGAGAATCTACCATCTGTTACCATTGCAACTTTTTTCCCCAATCCTTGACCTACAAGTGCCGCAGTTGTAGCTAACATCTCTCTCATTCCAGGACCCCCTTTTGGTCCTTCATATCTAATAACTACAACATCTCCTTCACCAATTTCTCCTTTTGACACTGCATCAAATGCTAGTTCTTCTCTATCAAAGACACGAGCTTTTCCCGTAAATTTTGTCATCTCAACTCCTGCAGTTTTAATTACTGCTCCTTCTGGAGCTAAACTTCCTTTGAGAATAACTGCTGTTCCAACTGAGTGAAGCGGGTTTTCAATTGGTCTTACAATGTCTTGCTCTGGTTCTGAAATGTTCATTGCAACAAGATTTTCTTTAATAGTTTTTCCAGTAACTGTCATACATTTTTCATTAAGAAGTCCCTTCTCAAGTAATTTCTTTAGGACAAATGGAATTCCTCCAATTTTATCAAGTGAATTCATTACATAGTTTCCACCTGGTTTCATATCTGCCAAATGAGGAGTTTTTTTTCTTATTCTCTCGAAATCATCATAGGCTAAGTCAATGCCTACTTCATTTGCAAGTGCTAGTATGTGTAATATCCCATTTGTCGAACCGCCAACAGAATTTAACATTGTAATTGAATTTTCAAATGCCTCAAATGACAGAATCTCTTTAGGTCTAATGTTCATCTCCAATAATTTAGTACATGCCACTCCTGTATCATAGACAATTTTTTTTCGTCTATCATCTTCAGCTGGTGGACTGGCACTTCCTGGCAAAGCAAGACCAATTGCTTCCGATATTGATGCCATTGTGTTTGCAGTAAACATACCTCCACAAGAACCAGCATTTGGACATGCAGTATTTTCAATATTTTTTAACCCTTCCAATGATAATTGACCTGCATCATATGCTCCAACCGCTTCATAAACATCAACTACTGTTAGCTCTTTCCCATCAAGCATTCCTGGCATAATAGTTCCACCATAAACAAATACTGATGGAATGTTTAGTCTGGCCATTGCCATCATAGTTCCAGGCAAACTCTTATCACATCCTGCAATTCCTACTAATGCATCGTATTGATGTGCTCTAACCATTAATTCAATTGAATCTGCAATGACCTCACGAGAAACTAATGATGATTTCATTCCTTCATGTCCCATTGCAATTCCATCACTGACTGCAATTGTTGAAAATTCTCTTGGCGTTGCACCTGCATCTGAAACTCCCTCTTTAGCTTTTAGAGCTAATCTTGGAAGATGAATATTACATGGTGTTGCTTCATTTCCTGTGTGACAAACACCAATGAATTGTTTTGATAGGTCTTCATCAGTTAATCCCATAGCTTTGTACATTGCTCTATGGGGAGCTCGAGCAGTTCCTTCTACAACATTTCTGCTAGAAATTTCCATAACATGTAATTTCCAGATTGCTATAATTTAGACTTTATTGATATTATTACTTGATTAATTCTTGATTATCTAATTTTAGTAATATTGCTTGTATTTCTTCAGAAGTTTGACCACCGTATAAAATCAAAATTCTATCGTCCTCCATAACTTCATAATCTCTAATATCTAATACTCGATCTCCGTTAATGAAGAATTTTAAATCATAATCCTCATTTGTACAGAAATTTCTACCATCTTGGAATACAAAGCACTGATCATCAAGACCCAAAGACAATGAATCGAAGAGAAATCCTAGAGTAACCCCTGTGGCATGTTTGTGAATTGTGGTTCCGTCTCTTCCTTCAAAATGAATCCAACTTGATTTGATTTGATAAGCTGGAGCTGAAAAATCAAATTCATCACCAAAAATATTTGCTATAATTGCTGCATGTGCATGATCACTACCTAATGCACCAGCATTTTCTGGTCCACCAGGTGCAGTTTCAGTCATGGTTGTAAACAAGAATACTGAATATCCTACAATAACTCCAATTACGGCAAAAACAGCAATCGCAATTAGAGTGTGTTTTCTTTTTTCTGCTGAATATTTTGCAGCATAATTTTCACGTTTCTGTTCACGTTCTCTTCTTTCTTTTCTTCCCATGAGATGCTCAGACTCTAAAATTTGCCCTAATTAACCATTCGATAAAAACAATAAATAAAATCATAAATTGCTGTTCATTATGAGTTGCCTCTTTTGTGATATCTTGGATGGAAAAAAAGATGGACATTTTTTGTATGAAGATGATTCCCATGTAGCATTTTTAGACCGGTATCCAATTGATGTAGGCCATAGCTTAGTACTTCCCAGAAAACATCATGAAAAAATAACAGATATGACTTCAGAAGATGTTGGAACTGTTTTTACACTTGTTCCAAAAATAGCAAAGGCAGTTTTAGAGGCAACAGGTGCAGATGCATTTAGTATTGGTCAGAATAATGGCAGAGCAGCTAAACAGATTGTTCCACATGTTCACATACATATCATTCCTAGATATAACAACAAAGGTACTGTATGGACAAAGCGTCAAATCTCAAGTGATGACGAGCTTTCAGAGCTTGCAAAAAAGATTCGCAGTCTTCTTACTTAGTGTGACCTGGGTTATATCTCAAAATTGCACCTGCTTTTCCAAGACTTGTAAGCATGTTTCCATGTTCTGCACTTCCGGAAATAACTTCTAACTGGGTGCCTGTTTTTGCTGCAAGCAATTCTAAATAATCAACAATGTCTTGCTCATTAACATCTACTTCCATGGATTTACAACTGGGACATGGACTATTTGTATATTCTGTCTTTTTTGGGATAACTTGAGGCCTCTCTACAATTTCTTCTTGAACGTGTTGGCATCTTTTGCACTTTCCTTTAACTCTGTGCAAGTTTGTATCATCAGTAATGATTAGTGTTTTGACAACATTGTTCTTTAGATATTCAATAATTTCCTGTAATCCATAGGAACCCTTTCCAGAATGAGAGTTAATCTCTCTGAACAAATCTTCAACAAGTTTCTTCTCTTCTACCATTCTAAAATCCCCTAAAATCTCTGAAGACTTTGCAAAAGCCTCTCTAATCCCCTCAGCTCCCGCATATGATGCATCGATTGTATTTATTATCATATCTTGCAATCTATATTCCAGATAATTTCCATTAATGAAATCTTCTTTTGTAGGGCCTGGACCTGAAATTATTAATCCCTTGATTGGATAAATATCAATAAAGTATTCTCTTGTAGTTTCAGCTACTCTGTTATAGAAATATGTTAATTCCATCTCTCTGAGTTTTTGGAATCTTTTTGCAGATTGCCCACCTTGTCTGTGTTTTCCAGCTACCCCTGACCCAGTTTGAGATAACACTTCGATTTTATCACCATACAATAATCCCCAACCCGCATCTTTCGCATCAATTGCTAAAAATCCAATTAGATTATCATCTTTTAACATGTCTTTTAGAATGTCGACATGAAAATGATCATCACATCTGTACAAATATTGCTTCAAATCTTTTGGTGGATCAATCTCCCAAACTTTTACTACCTCACTTCCCAAAGGCCCTCCCCCTTCTGGTGGCAGTGCTCCACAAAACATCACCAATCCTCTTTCTGGGGTTTTTTTGTACAGTTTTAATCTCTGAACCACTTTTCCTAAAGAATCAACTACATGTGTTCTAGTAAGATCTGATTTGATGTTGTCTGCTGTTCCTTGTTCTTGTTGAAGTGCACTGATGATTTCATGAAGTTGCTTTCCCTTTGGAATGTATACTGTAATAAGCTCAGTCCCTTTCCCTGATTTTCGTGATAACTCCTCTAGAGTCTTTCTAATTTTATAGAGTTTAACAGAATCTTGTTTTTCTATGTTGATCTTCTTCATTTGTGGTTTCTCCTGATCATGCGAATATTAATTTTGATTGATTATAGTTTCCCTAAAATTATAACTCATCAAATGTTTTCAGAAATACTTCTAGTGGCTGATTTCCTCTAATTTTGATAATTTTTTGATCATTAAAGACCAAAAAGGATGGTGTTGCATCAATTCCAATCTTTTTTCCAAATTCATGAAGTGTAATGACTCTGTTTTGGTATTTATGCTCATTAAGACATGTGTTGAATTTCACTAAATCCAAATCAACTGTAACTGCAAATCTCTCTAGTGACTCTCTTGTTATCCATCCCGTTCTCTCTCCTCCCCAGTTTTTGTAAAGTTCATCATGATATTGCCAGTATTTTTCTTGGTCTTCAGCACAATATGATGCCTCTGCTGCTAGCAGAGAATCAGGACCATTTAGGGGAAAGTCTTTGAAGACTAATTTTACTTTACCCGTTTTGATAAAATCATCATTGATAATATCTAGTGTGCTTTCATGAAATCTATAGCAAAAAGTACATTGATAATCTCCCCATTCTAAAATAGTAATTGGTGCATTTGAATCACCCATTATTGGGGAGCCATTCTCGATTAATTTTGAAGTAGTTAATAATTTTGAATCATTTTGTGATTCGGGATAAAATGCCAAAAACATTCCTGTGATAATCCCTATTGCTATAGGTATTGTCAAGAGGTATAGTTTTGTCATAATTTGACGAAATATGTTTCTAGTATATAGTATCTATTTTCATCATTACAGCTCGATCAATGATATTTGAATGATGTTGGAAACATCCAAGAGCTTAAATATATTCAAATGTTGTTAAATTTTATGTCTGAATCAAGACAAGTTAATGTATCTAAAACTGGTGTTTCAAAACTAGCAATAGTTGCATTAGCCATAGTCTTTGCAGTAGGATTATTTCTTGTAGGATTTGATCAAGGGCATGTTTTTAGTCTGGTTTATGGCGAACAAGCATTTGAAGATCTTTACATTCATGAACTCACTCATGATATGAGACATGCAGTAGGATTCCCCTGTCATTAGGAGTTTAATATTATGAAGGCGTTTCTCTTTATTGTAATTGTTTTAATTTCAGGTGCATTTGCAGGATTTATCCATGGAACTGTGAATTTTGCACTTGTAGAGCCTTATCTTGATCAAGCCATTGGAATTGAAAACCAAAATTTATTTGCATCAGGTGAAGAAAAAGACACTCCTGAATTTTGGGTAGAATATGAGGTGTATAGAGTATGGCAAAAAAGTGGACAGATTCTTGCTGGGGTTATTTTGGGAACATCAGTTGGTGCATTATTTGGAATAGTGTTTGCATTATCTAGAAATTCATTGCCAGGAAACAATGATGTCAAAAAGGCACTTGTTTTGGCTGGAATTATGTGGTTTACAATGTTTTTGATTCCATTTCTCAAATATCCTGCAAATCCACCAACTGTAGGTGATTCTGAAACTGTTGTGCTAAGATCAATCTTGTATCTGTCTTTTATCACAGTTTCTGGATTTGGAGCAGTCGCTTTTTACAAATTATCAAAGAAATTCCAAAACAATAGAAAACTTGTAGCGTTAATTGGTTATGGTGTTTTCATTTCTATAGTTTTCTTTGCAATGCCAGAAAACCCAGATGAAATTACTGCTCCAATGGATTTGGTAAATGAGTTTAGGGTAATGTCATTCCTCGGAGTCACTTCTTTTTGGGTTTCAATTGGTGTGATTCTTGGATTCTTTTGGAATCGTCTCAGTCCTCATAAAGAGACTGCCCAATCTTATAACTAGTTATTCTAACTCTCTAGAATGAGAACAAAAACATGTCGTTTAAATATTGTACCATATTTTTGATATCCACATGTCAAGACGATTTAGTTTACCACAATTAAAAAAATATGATATCACCCAAAAAATTATAGAAGCGTTAGCTGATTCTGAATCTCGCGCAATACTTTTCTCTACTATCAAAAAAGGAAATACCGCGGCAGAACTCTCAAATAAACTAAAAATACCTCTTAGCTCTGTATATAAAAAATTAGCAGACCTTGAAGAACTTACACTAATTAAAGTTGAAAAATGGATGCTGTCTGATAAAGGTAGAAAATTTAAAGTTTACCGCAGCAGAATCAGCAAAGCTGATATCTCCATTAAAAAACCTGAACCAATCCTAACATTGATTCCTAATTGAGTGATTTAATGTCAAAGCCAACCATTATCCAATTATCTGGATTTGATATTACTCAAAAAATTATTGAATTGCTCAGTAGTGTATGTACTAGAGCAGTATTATTTTCAGTCAAAAATGAATCAAAAGACGCAACTCAAATTGCAGATGAATTAAAAATTTCACTTTCTACCGTTTACAAAACACTGTGTACTTTAGAGGAACTTGCACTTGTTGAGGTTGACAAGTATATCATTTCATCAGAAGGAAAAAAATCAAACAATATCGTAGCAGAATTAGTAAGGTGGAAATAACTTTAGAGAATTCAGAGCCTAGTTTGAATTTGTATCCAAATACATCTTATCCTAAATCAAATCTTTAACAAAATCCATTAGAATCCATCACTAATCATTATTTCTCATTATATAGACTTGGAATGAACATTTAGAATGAAAATCTGATTTAAATAACTTAGCTTATCCTAAGATTTTTAGTAAATCATGAAACAACAAATAATTTTGGCATCAGTAATTGTAATTGCAGCATTTCTAGGCGGCTATGGATTGGGTAATCTAGATGATAATTCTAATCCTTCATCATCTGTTGAAGCCATTAGTGTTTTGTCTAAATCAAAAACAATTGACGTTGATACTATCACTATTGGATTTATCCCAGTTGAAAAAGCAGATGAACTAACTCCAAAAGCTCAAGCACTAGAAGAATTCCTTGAGAATAAAATTGGTGTTGATATTGAAATAGTTGTCCCAACAAACTACGAGACTATTATCGAAGGAATGAGATTTGGTCATATTGATGCTGCCTTTATGGACACTGGACCTGCATGGATTACACACCAAAGAACAGGTGCAGAAGCTGTATTAGCAGAACTTGTTGCTGGAAAAGTAAATTATCAAGCAACAATATGGACTCTAGCTGACAATGATTCTATTAATTCAATAGAAGACACTGTTGGTAAAAGAGTTGCATTTACCAGCATTACTGGCTCATCAGGTTTTGTAAGACCCATGGGAACTTTGGTTAGTGATGGTTATGTTAACATTGAAGGTGATGATATTGTTGCTTTAGAATCTGCGTTAGCAAATAACTTTGAAAGTTATACTTTTGCAGGAGGATACAAAGCAGCTCTACAATTACTTCTTAATGGTAATGTTGATGTAGCATTTGGCTCCGATATTGCTCCTCAAAAATATCTTGAATTAGAAGATCAAACAAAATTACGTCCCGTTACAACAATTGGACCTGTACCATCACATGTATTTATGGTAAATGCTGACATGTCAGAATCTACCAAAAATGCGCTTGTAAATGCACTTGTTGAACTCAATTATGATGAACACAATTCTATTTTGACGGATTTGTATGGTGCAGAAGCTTTAGTTCCAACAACCACTACTATGCATATTGGTGAGTTTGGAACCTTTATCGATTCTTTGACAGGACTTGATCAGTTAATTCTTGATAAATACAACAAGAGCAAATAAAAACTGGAATTCTGTATATGAAACAAATTCAAATGACAAAAAACATAACTCCTTCATTAATTTCTACAAAAAAAATTATCCAGATGAATGATGTTTGGACATCTTATGATTCTAAAAATTTTGCATTAGAAGGAATTAACATATCCATTGATAGGGGAACAAATTATGCAATTATAGGACAATCTGGTTCTGGAAAGTCCACTCTACTCAAATTAATGAATGGGATGATGATTCCTAGCAAGGGAACAATCAAAATTGATTATGTTTCTCCTAACATGAATGACAAAAAATTCAAAAATATGATGCACACAATTGGTTACATTCCTCAAAGTCTTGGATTAATAAAAAATATCACAGTTCTTGAAAACATTCTCATTGGTGCATTACCTAGACTCAGCAAAACTCAATCATTACTTAAGAGGTTTCCAGAACATGAGATTCAAGAATCTAAAAGAATTCTAAATTTAGTTGGGTTGTCTGGAAAAGAAAATAGAAAAGCCTACATGCTCAGTGGTGGTGAAAAGCGAAGAGTTGCTATTGCTAGAGCATTAATGCAAAAACCTACAATATTATTGGCAGATGAAATTGTTTCAGAATTAGATTATGTGACTGCTCATGAGATTATGGATTTGATTACAGATGCTCAAAAACGAATGAATCTAACAGCAATTATGGTTCACCATGACATGCAACTAGCATTAGAATATGCAAATCGAGTTGCAGTTATCAAAGAAGGACAAAAAATTTTAGAGATTGGAGTTGAAGGAGATAGTATAGTTGATTTTCAAACAGGCGATATGACTTCTGATGATATTATGGAGATGTATGCTGATGACGCCCAAAAATAATATCGTTATTGGAATTATTATTGGATTGGTAGTAATTGCATCTTACAATGTTGATGCTAATCCTATCGAGTTTATTGAGGGATTGCCAAATCTTACAATTGTTGTTGAAGAAATGCTTCTTGTTGAACCAAAATATATTCCAACTGCTATTTGGGCAATGTTTGAAACTATTCAAATGGCATTTATTGGAACAATAGTTGGTTTTGCAATTGCATTGCCACTAAGTATGCTTGCTGCAAGAAACCTTAACAGCAAATACGTTTATGCTCCAATTCGTGCATTGTTAGCGGCTATTCGTACATTTCCATCAATTTTGTGGGCAATCTTATTTGTAATCATGGTTGGTCTGGGTCCTTTCGCAGGAGTTTTAGCAATTATCATGTATACAATAGGATTTGTTGCAAAATTACAATACGAAGCAATTGAAACAATTGATTCCGATCCTATGGATGCAGTAAATTCAATTGGAGTATCAAAATGGCAATTGATTCGGTATGTTGTGATTCCTGAATCAGCTTCTCATCTTCTTAGCCAATTGCTTTACATGTTTGATTACAATATTCGTCAAACTAGTATCCTTGGATTAGTGGGTGCAGGCGGAATTGGTTTCTACATTATCAACTATATCAAATTCTTTGAGTATGGAAAAGCGGCAGTTTTCATGTTAGTAGTACTGGTTACAGTTTTGATAATTGATTGGATTAGCGTCAAGATAAGAGACAAGTATATCATAAAATCACAACATGGAATGGAAGTTACTGCAAAATAGATTCATTAAAAATGACTTTTTTTACTTGTAATGATTTTAGGTAGTAATCTTGTCTAGTTGATTTGATTCAACTGCTGTTTTTACTTCTCTTGCAATCCTTCTACCCATACTCATAGGCTCATTAAACAATAGTGAATAGTATGGAGAACCATCCATGTAGATATTGGTTCCTGCAACAATTCTTGCTGAAAATTCAAATGATGTGAATTTTCCATTCTCATCATAAACTCCTTCGATACAAAATGGTCCGTTCATACCTGGTGCTACCAGTTTTTTTGCAGCAGTAACAAAGTTTTCTCCCATATTGTATACTTCATCTAAAAGTGACTCTCTTAAAACTAGAGGGCTGTTTCCGATCACGTTAAACGATGGAACCCTGTTAGTTTTTAGTTGCTGTTCTGATGGAATTCTAGCAAGACCTTCAATATCTGATTCGTGTCTTTGATCAACTCCAAAGAATTCTAATTCTTCTTTTAGTGGAGAGTAAAAGAATTGTAAATAAGCTAAAACTCCTGCTACATATTCTTGAATGTAAAGCGTTTCATCTTTTGAAATTACTCCTTTTGAAATCAATTGATTTCTTTTTGTGTTGTAGTCGTCTTCGTTTGCTGCTAAAAAGTATCCTTTTCCACCTGCGGCTCCCTGTCTTTTTACAATCACTAGACTGTTGATGTCTTTAGGATTAGATACTGATGTTGGAATTGGAAGATTTGCTTCTTTCATGAGTTTCTCTTTCATCTCTCTATCTGATTCCCATTTTAGAATCCATTTGTTTCCAAATACAGGAATTTTGATTGATTCAATCTCTTCAGAACTCATTTGTGCAATCAATGTTCCATGGGGAATCAAAACTGCGTCATTTTTTTCTAGGATTGATTGGCATTTTTGGTCTAGAACTTCATTAAAGGAATTTACTATGATTAGTTCATCAATAAATAGAAATCTTTGATATAGTTTTTCACGTTTTTTTTCACATACTAATATGGTTTTTAGACCCTCGTCTTTTGCACCTTTGAGTACCTGTAAAGAACAATGAGATCCTAATGTTGTTATGGCGATCATTGCGATATTTTCAGTTGTATTTTGTACCTTATGAACTATGTGCGGTTGAAACGTATTGAAATACCTCGTCTATAAACTCAATGCTTAATTCTGATTTGACATCTTCAGGAATCACCTTTAGAACAAAATCATACATGGTTGTGTTTTTAGGAAGGTCACCTCTTTCTTGTAATAGAGAAAAAACTGCAATTCCATTTGATATGATTGCTATCAACTTTTCTTTGTTAGTGAGCGTCATTGCATCTCTGAGGAATGATGGTAATTTAATGTAAATCTGGTTATTGAAAATTAAGGTATTGGTGCATTATTTTGTGTAAAAATTAATTACACCATGAAATATGGAATAAAGTAAATTATGATAGAAACTGAATTAGGAAATTTACGTAGATCCCATTATTCTGATGAAATTAATCCTTCTATGGATAGGACTTTAGTAACCATCATGGGTTGGGTTTTAACAATAAGAGGACATGGAAACATTAGTTTTGCTACAATCCGTGACAAAAATGGTGATATCTCTGTTGTTGCAAAAAAGGGAGATTGTCCAGATGATATTCGCGAAAAAATATCTTCACTAAAAGCACATTCTTCAATTGCTATTACTGGAAAAGTAAAATCCTCTGAAAAGGCATCTAGTGGGTTTGAAATAATTCCAACAGAACTAAGAGTCTTTTCAGAAGTTGAAAAGATTCCTCCTTTTGAGCCTACCGCAAAAACTGTCAAAAATATTGATACCCGACTAGAGGTAAGACCAATTGATCTTAGACGTAAGTCACTCCAACACATTTTCAATGCTAGAAGTCTAGTCTTAAAATCAATCAGAGATTACTTTTATTCTCAAAAATTTACTGAAATTAATACTCCAAAAATGATTGCAACAGCTACTGAGGGCGGCGCTGCACTATTTGCAATCTTTTATTATAACAAAGAAGCTTTTTTGGCCCAAAGCCCTCAGTTGTACAAAGAGCAATTAACTATGAGCTTTGAAAAAGTCTTTGAGATTGCTCCAATTTTTAGAGCAGAACCATCAAGAACTAATCGTCATTTAGCCGAAGCTATCTCTATTGATTTGGAAGAAGCATTTGTTGATTACAATGATGTAATGAATAGAATTGAGGAACTAATCAAGATTTCAATTAAAACTGTTAATGATTATGTAAAAGATAACCCTGATGCTGAATTTATAATTCCTGCCATTCCTGAAACTATTCCACTATATTCTTATGATGAATTAGTCGATAAGATGCAAAAGGCAGGAGTAAAAACTGAATGGGGAGATGACTTGTATCCATCTAATCTCAAAAAGATTGGTCTTGATGGATTTTACTTTATCACAGATTGGCCTTTGGGCCCAAAACCGTTTTACGTAAAAGATAGTAAATCAAATCCAAAAATTTCTGAATCCTTTGACTTGATGTATGGAGATTTAGAATTGTCTTCAGGCAGTACAAGGATCGAAAAACGAGATGAGTTAGCTGAGAGAATGAAGAACAAAGGAATGAAGACTGACGCATTTGAGTATCATCTTGGCGCATTTGATTATGGTGTTCCGCCCCACGCTGGTTGTGGAATTGGTCTTGAAAGGTTGATTATGGCTCTTACCGGTACTGAAAACATACGAGATGTAACATTCTATCCAAGAGATGTTGATAGATTGACACCTTAGTTTGCAACACCTTTTTGTAAGTTAATGATTATTTCATAAATCGACTAGTTGAGTAGACCTCTTGCGTAATTATTCCTAGGCGTAAATTCTGAGGAAGAGTATTTCCAAAAATTCACCAATATTGAATTTTTAGGCACAAATCTGATCAAAATTCAAAATACTGTCAAAAACCCTTCTAATTGCGCAAGAGGTCTAATGACTGGAACACTCCTCGGTTTTTTGGCTAGTTTCTTGTATGTTAGCATGAAATAACGAGGATGTTCTCAGCTTTGGATCTTGCTGTGAGTGAATTTGCATGCTTTGATCAAACTGTGTTAATTGCGCAAGAGGTCTTATGTGTACATGTGAGATACTTGTGCTGATTCGTGTTCCTCTTGATTCCATGTTGAATTGGTTCCACTATAAATCGGCTCTATTGGCTCTTCTTCTTCTGTAGTATCTTTGTAGAGAATCAAACCAACAAAAGACATCCTGTCTATGCTGTTACTGTCTATGTCTCCTACCACATAGAAGGTCTCGATGTCCATAACTCTACCCCAGTATAGCATGCGATGTGCATCATATAGTGCATCCCAAATGGGTAGGTCTTCATCATTGTAAATCAGGTTTACTTCCAATATGCATTTGCCTGCGTATGATGAACCAAATGCGCTTTCATCATACATTGCAATGTATACATACATGATTCCATTTTCTGCAGGTGAATCATAGTCAAATACGGGTTGGAGCAGGGCCGGAGTCATGTCGTCTCTCATAGAGTCACAAGCAGGAGACGCACGAGCTGACGTTGAACTTTTTTCCTGAATCTTTGATGATATCTCTACTTGGGACATGTCCTGTCTTAGTAACTCACGAAATTATTCAGATTCAGCAGAAGATAATTTGCCTAATTGTGATTCTTCACCTTGTTTTTCAAGAACCACATAAAGTGAGTTTAACAGAGTGTTCCATTTTTTGTCGTCATCAATATTCCTTTGGTCTGAAGCGATTTCTCTTATTGTATCGACGGCTCTGGCAAACTCTTGATCTGATTCATACAAATCATTGAATTTTTTCATTATGGCAGCATGTTTTTTCTCTCCTGAAAGACGGTTTTCCTCAAGTATGGGATATTTTAGAAAGTCCTAATTCTGATATGATATTTGAAGAATTTAAGAAAACGAAGTTTACACAAAATGAAATTAAGTTATAGAAAAAGCTAAAAAATGACATATTAGGAAGATATGGAAAACAAATTAAACAATTTGAAGATATGTCTATACATAAACAGATAATTGATGATCTAATAAAAAATAATGAAAATCAATCTTGATCTAGGCTTATTTTTTCTAACATTCTAATTCTTTTTTCAAGTTCATTTTCTTTTAGTTCAGAACTCTTTTCTAACTCATTAATTCTATTTTCTTGTTTTTGTAATTTGTCATTTGCTTCTTTTAATCTCTTAATTTCCCTATCTTTCATAAATGAACTATAAATTAACAAATCAGGCTCCATCTCAAGATACAGTTTTAATTTTTCTTGAGTCGTCATTCTATCATATTGTAACAAGTAACCTTTCTGACCTGCTATCTTTTTTGCAAAGTTTTCATCATGTCTACTAATTTTCGTAATGAAATAGGCTCTAAAACTATGTAATGTGATTTTCCTTGTGTTTGTAGATTCATATTTCATATCTAGATTTTGTTTTTTACAACATCTAACAAAATAATTTCTTTCCATGTTGGAAGCAACATTTACTTTGTCATGTGTACCATAAACTAAATCATCATCAGATATTTTTTCTAGTTTTTCTTTAATTGCTTTACCAGCTTCAATTGATAAGAAAGTTACCCTGGTTCTTTTTAATTTTGTAAATCTTGCAGGAATATTAATTATAATTCTCTCATGGTCTAAATCCAAATCCTTTTTTCTAATCTGCATTGCTTCACCTATTCTCATACCTGGAAGTCATCTCAAAACCCTACAATACATCAGAAATGATGCAATATTGAGAAGCCCGAGATAATTCTCTGATTTTCTTTCATATCGAATTATCAATCTTCTAAATCCATTTTTGATCCATGCAAAGAATCTTTCCACAACATAACGAATTTTATTGCATCTGTGTTTTTCTGCATCATCATATTCATCGTCTTGTACTGTTGCGTTGTTTTTTCTGTGAGGAATACAATCTTTGATTTTTCTTTTTTCTAGGTACTCTCTGATGTATTGTGCATCGTATGCCTTATCTGCATAAATCTCTTCGATGTCTCTTGTGTTTCTTCCATGTAACATGCTGATGCTATTAACAACATCACAGAACTGCGTTGAATCATGTCTGTTTGCAGGACTGATGACTACAGATATTGGCAGTCCGTTTTGTTCTACTGCAACATGCACTTTTGTGCCTGAAATCTTTTTGAATCCATCATATCCTATACAGTCACCCCTTTTTTGGCTGGAATAGATGATGAATCCACTGACACTTTTTGCAGTTGCAGCTTACCTGATTTGCGTGCAGATTTGATTGCACAGACAAGAATCTTTTTCCAGACTCCCTGTTGCTGCCAGGAGTTCAGCCGTCTGTTTGCAGTGGAATCATCACCGAATTTCTTTGGCATGTCGTCCCATCTACATCCAGTAGTCAGAACATAAATTATTCCGTTGATAATCTTTCTGTCATCATCTCTTGGTCTTCCAGTTCTAGCTGGTGGTGGAAGATGTTTATGTACCATCTTCCATTGTTTGTCAGATATTTCTTCAAATTTCATGAAAACTGTTGAGTTACATGGTTGATAGATCCAAATGATCATCAATTATTTACTAAATTATCAGTTTTGAGATGACTTCCTGAACTAACCAATGCAAGGTATAGAGATTTTTTATGATACTTTGCACTACTACAAATATCAAGAATTTCTTTATGTTGTAATGGATACAAATCCTCTTCTTGTTTTTTTGGAAATTCTAGATTTATTTTAACATCATCTGTTGTTATTTTTATGCCTAAATGGATAAGATATTTCTTCAGAAATGAAAAATACATCAAAATTGTACTAGGTGAAGTTCCACTATCTAGATTATAGTTAATCCAACCTTGCAGGACATCAAAAATTTTATCTATATCATTTTTTATTAAAACCATTTCATCAAAAACAATATTTGATTCTCTATCATCATATCTTGATTTGCAATACTTGTCAAAATTCTTCATTACACTTTGATGAATTTTTTTACTGTTCTCTGGTCTGACTTTCATTTTATCATCAAACGATCTAGATTGTTTTCTCTCATTTAAGAAAGTCATCGATAAAATTATGTTGTATTTGCTATTAATCCAATCGTTTTTTATGGGATTATATTGTTAATCCCATTCATCCAATGAACCTGAAGATTGCCCTTCTGTACTGCCTGCATAATCTCCAAGAATATCTGAATATTTAGATTCATTATGTGCAACAAATTTTACATATTCTCCATAACTCATTTCTAAATCACAAGAAGTACATTTTACAAGAGAAAAATCCATTGTTAATTCAGCATCTTCTTTGCATTTTGGACATTTTATCTTCATGAGGACTTTGGTCTTTTTTAATTATTATTGCTTTACATTCAAAAAAAGATAAAAGGAGTTCATTATTGTTAATTTCTATGAGTCGTATTTGTACCAAATGTAAGAATTCTATTCCTGATAATGAGGAACTTGGAATTGTTGCTGAGAAATACCCTACTTGCAACAAATGTTGGGCTGAATGGAAAGAGTATCAAGTGATGGTAATGAATGAAATGAAACTTGATATGTCAATGCCTGACCATAGAAAATTATTAAAAAAACATGAAAAGATCTTTGTTGGCGTGCTGTCTCCTGAGGGAGAAATTATAGATTACACAAATGAAGATAATAGAAAACCTGATGAACCATCAGGTGCCTAAAACTTCAAGTGTTTTTTAGCATTATCTGGTATAACTATCAGAATTTTTCTTTTTTTCTCTTCATTCAGATTATTAATGATATTTTTAATCGTTCTAGAAAGAATTTCTTTTTCATTTTCCTCTAACGTTAAAAAGATTTCCAGAATTCCATCTAAATTGAATGTGATCAATTTTTGTGGAGATTGTGACACTTCTGTAATGTATGCTGAAAATAATCCTTCTCTTTGCTCTTCTGATAGAGTTGCTAAAATTTTAAGCCATGATTTGAAAAGCTTAGAAAAGTTGGAAAATGGAATAGTTGGTCCTGCTTCTAATGCATTGTTTATGACCTCTTTTCTTTCATATTCAGATATTGAAAAAAATTCTACCATTCGTTTTTTTAAAATTGGATTTCTTAGAAAGTCTGGAAGACTAGCCAAATTAACTATTATATTTCCCGCAAAATTTGGTTCAGCCATCGATCTAAAAGAATTACTGTTGGATATAAAATCATGTGCAAACACTTTAGCTTAAATAAACGAAATAGAAATTTAACAACATGACTTCGACTGTAGTTGTTGGCGGATTTTTTGGAGACGAAGGTAAAGGAAAGATCATCTCATATTTGGCAATCAAAGACAATCCAAAAATCATTGTACGTGGTGGTGCAGGTCCAAATGCTGGTCATACAATTAGAGATGGTGATAAAGTATACAAAGTTAGAATGCTTCCAAGTGGATTTCTTAATAAAAATGCTAAAGTAATGATTGGTCCAGGCGTCGTTATCAATCCAGATATTCTAAAAAAAGAAATTCAAGATTTTAATGCATCAGGACGTTCGTTTATTGATAAACATTGTGGTATTATTGAAGAAACTCACCTTGCACGAGATTCTAAAGGTGAATTAAAAGAAAAAATTGGAAGTACTGGCTCTGGTACAGGCCCTGCTAATGCAGATAGGGCTATGAGAGTTTTAAAATTAGCAAAAGATGTTGACTCTTTATCTTCACTTGTTACAGATGTCCCACAAGAGATAAATTTCGCACTTTCTGCAAATGAGAATGTACTAGTGGAGGGCACACAAGGAACTTTTCTTTCCTTATGGCATGGAACATATCCATTTGTGACCTCAAAAGATGTCACTGCATCTGGAATATGTGCTGATATTGGTCTTGGTCCTACCAAGGTTGATGAGGTAATTGTTGTTTTCAAATCATATGTAACGCGTGTTGGAACTGGTCCTCTTGAGAACGAACTCTCACTCGAAGAGGCGGAAAAAAAAGGATGGTCAGAATTTGGTACTGTAACTGGTCGTCAGAGACGTGCTGCGAATTTTAATTTTGATTTAGCTAGGCGTGCAATCATGCTTAATAGTGCAACACAAATCTCTATAACAAAATTAGATGTTCTTTTTCCTGATTGTGCTGGCAAAACTTCATTTGATGATCTATCTAAAGACGCAAAAGCATTCATAAAAAATATTGAAGATGAATTAAATACGCCTGTAACAATCATTGGAACTGGCCCAGATACTATTGATGTCATTGATAGAAGAAACTAGGCTCCAAAGTTTTGGATAAGTTTAATTTGATTATCTATAGAAATTCTTTATGGATAAATTACAAAATTCTTCTAATGATAAATTGCCACGTTACATTCAAGTAAATTCAACTTTGGAATTCTCTAGACTTGTTTGTGCACTTGAGCGTGCACCACGTGTATCTTTCTTACATGATTATGATGGACGGAAAATTTTATCTGTACAAATGGATGTCCTTAAAGAAAAACCAATTATATATTATACTCCTCTAGAACATGTTGGTCATTATCTTTGCTATGGATTAAAAGGAGGAAAAGAAGAATCTAAAATTGTTAATACTACTTCTGATACTAGCAAACTCTATTCTCCTATAGTTCGAATTAAATCTCTTCCAAAAACTTTGAGACCAGGTAACGGAACTTTTGATAGGTATCAACCAATTGAATTAGAAGATATGTCTAGTCTTGCAAAACTTACTTGGGGTTTTGAAGAAATTCCTTTTCCACTATTTCTATTTCCACACAATGACAAATGGCTTATTGGAGTTTTTATGAATTTCAGTGAAGGAGGAACATCTTACTTTTGCCATGTAGTTTTAGATAGCGATCCACAAAAACCCTTCATGAAATTTTCATCAACTAATGGTTCTGAACCCATTTTTGTAGAAAATCCATCTGAACACGGTTATTCATATGTCAAAATAATAAAATTAAAAGATACACATTCATTAGTTGATTATGGTCACCTTCAGAACTAGACTTTCAAAATCCTCAAAAACAAACGGAAACGTAATCCTTGCAAATGATTATGATCTCTCAGTTAAAAATTTAGAAGCAAAAACTATTGAAAATATCAAACAATTACATCCTTTTCTATGCGGAATTAAACTAAATTTTCATTTACTCCTTCCTTTGAGCGGTAAAGAAATTCTCAAAATTAATAAAACAGCCCATAGATATGGTTTGCAAACAATTGCAGACATCAAGCTCAATGATATTGGAAACACTAATCGAGTAACAACCGAGAATCTTTGGAATTTAGGATTTGACGCAGTTATTGCAAACCCCATAATGGGTCTTGACAGTCTGAAAAATCTTGTAACATCTGCTCATAAACATGATAAGGGTGTCATTACTTTATGTCATATGAGCGCACCAGAAGCTAAATTATCCTATGATATGGAGGTAAAAATGGGGAAAAAACAGCAACTATACCAATTATTTCTGAATTGGGCTCTAACTGCTAAAGTTGATGGTATTGTAGTAGGAGCAACTTTTCCAAAAATTATTCGATATTGTGCTAAAAAAGCAGGAAAAAACTTAAACATATTCTCTCCAGGTGTTGGCACTCAAGGTGGAAGTGCAAATGAAGTAATATCAGCTGGAACTGATTATCTGATTATTGGCAGAACTATTCTCAATGCTAAAAATCCTGTAACTGTGGCAAAGAAATTACATCTACAAAGTCTTGGTAAGTAGTATTTGTGCTCTTGTTAACACAGTTTTTGCATTATCAAATGTAGTTTTTTCCATAGATGTACTATAATCCATCCAAGTATAATCAAGATGTTCATGTGAAATCATTACTTCCTTAGTTTTTGTTTCAGCCAAGAAAAACACCACCTTTTTGTGAATTAATTCTCCCTGATATTGAAAATCATATTTAATCCATTCTTCAAAATTTTCTAAAAATGAAATGTCTGTAATTCCAGTTTCTTCTTTAGCTTCTCTAATTGCAGTTTCATGAGTTGATTCCCCCTCTTCCATTTTTCCTTTTACAAAATCCCAATGCCCAGAAGGATAATGTAAAAGTAAAAACAAAATTTTTGAATCTTCTTTTCTAAATAATACCATTCCAGCGGAAGTTTCTTCTATCATTTTCCTAATCTTCTTTTTCTTTCTTGATAAGTTCTAATTGCTCTCATTAAATCAATTTTTCTAAATTCTGGCCAAAAAATATCCATAAAGACCAATTCACTATAGGTACTTTGCCACATAAGAAATCCACTTAATCTCTTTTCTCCTGATGTTCGTAAAATCATATCTGGAGATGATTGTGGCAAGTGTGATGTGTAAAGATTTGATTCAATCTCTTTTTTGTTAATATCATCTATCTTCAGAGAACCATCTTTGATTTTTTCTCCTATTTTCTTAACTGCATCTACTACTTCATCTTGTCCTCCATATGCTAATGCAATATTTAGAAAATGATTGTCATAATTTTTCGTAGCGTCATCTAATCGTTTTAAAACCCCTTTGATAGAATCTGGTAGTAGTTCAATTCTTCCAATACCTTTGACTCTCATTTTACATCTGTGAATTCTTGGATCATTGTATAATTTTTCAAGTCTCATACGAATTAATTCATAGATGTGTTCTAATTCCTCATCCTTTCTATCCAAATTCTCAGCTGAAAGTGCGTATAATGTGACAATTTTGATATCAAATTCTTCACACCAATCAAGAAGATTTTCTACTGCATCAGCTCCTTTCCAATGCCCTTTTTTTGCTATTGTTAAATGTCTCTTAGCCCATCTTCTGTTTCCATCTAAGATTAGAGCAACATGATTAGGAATATCTCTATTTTGAATTTCATTTTCTAGTCTCTTTCCATAGATCTTATAGATGCCTGTTAACTGAAAGATTACTTCTATTATTTTACTAATACATTCTCACCTTTAATGATCAATACATCATTGAAGATATCAGTGTTTTTCTGAAATTCATTTTTATGATGGATTTAGACCTAAATTTAGTCTGAAACCATCTCTTGATCTTTGTGTTTTCTATATTTCTTAAAGAGGATAGTAGCTGAAACCAAAGTTGCGGCTAGTCCTCCTAACAAAGGTGGAATCAACGTAAATGAGCTTTCATCATAAATCATTATGTTGGTAAACTGTGCTATAGTAGGATACAGTGCTGCTAAAACAATAATTCTTAGAATATCAGTTATTTGTCTAGGAATTCCTCCAATCCAATTACTAAGCAATGTTCCAGCTACTATTGCACCCATTCCAATCCATAATATTGGTAATGCACCTGCAACAAATTGACCAATTATCACCTTATCTGTAATCATTGCAATTAATTCTGTATTATCTTCAATTAACTCAGAATCAACTGCACTAATTCCGGATGGTACTGAAGAAAGAATTAGTAATATCCCTGCAACCATTGTAAAAATTCTGATAAAACCCATCGGAGTTGGTTTTGACCAATTTGACCATGCTCTATCAATATCAAATGCCCTAATCAAGAATGCTCCACCCAAAATACTTACAAGAACAGCAAATATTTCTGCACTAAAATCAAATATAGTTCCAATTCCACCAATTAATAAAAGAATTCCTGGAACACCTAAAAAGAATTTTGAATATCTTGAATCATAAGCAATCATTTTTAGATATTTTCCAAAAACTGCATAAGAGTATTCTACACTTCTACTTACCTTCATTACAACACGTTGTACAGAGACAACTGGTAGAACATTTTGAATAACAGGAATAACACTTTCATCATCTTCACCATCAGAAACAATAACTGCGCCATTTGCAGAAAACTTTTCTAAAACCTTTCTTGTCTCAGCAAGAATTTTTTCATCAGCGTGGATTCCTTTATTCTTAACTCCTGCAACAGTTACTACTTCAACTTTGTATCCTTTACTAATCAAATCCTCATATGTTTTGATTGCTGCAAAAATTGAATTTGAATCCGCGTCTTCAGGATCTTCTAAAGCTAATCTTTGTGCTGCCTCAATACATGCATTTCTACCTATTACTGGTGTGACGATTCCTGCTTTTTCTCCTACATCATTGTCTCTATCAATGCAGATTACAAGTAATTTGTTGGCAGTGGATGCATTAACATCTTTTTCCACCTTTTCAGACCGTTGAGACATTTCAATATTTATTACAAAATTGCTTTTTAACGATTTCCAACAATTGCCATTAGTAAAATTCGGTTTTGAGGCTATGTGGGTTTTGATTCATCAGAAATTTTGATATATTCCAAAGATTCTGCTTTTAATGACTCAATTTTTTCTAAAGTTTCAGCCATATCTGTTTCTGAACTTCCTTTTTCAATCATATTGGCCAAAACTTTGGTTTCTCCAATATACAAATTGAATTTTTTCATTGCATTCATGTAACTAATGTAACTATCTAGCCATTCTTCAGGTGGTTTTGATGTCACAAATTCACTTATTTGAGAAGTTACTTGTGATGATGTTACTTCAGTAATTGTGATATAATCTCTTGGAGAAATTTCTCCACTCCGTAGATTTTGATATTCAATATCTATTGACTCTTGTAAAACTTCATGGATATTTTTTACTCCATCAAGATAGTTTCCATAATCTAATATCACAAATGTTGTTTCATTATTTTCTGGAACTATCCATAACAAAAAACTTGCACCCGTGATTGCGGCTAATATTGTAATAGTGATTACAATTCCCTTTTTTGATGCCATTTTGTAACTTAACAATTAAGGAGTTTATAACTGGTAATCTCTCAAAAAATCATCACTTATTAAATAAATGTTAGAAAAAAAACTCTTATTGTATAATTCTAACCAAAATTTTTTTAAAAAATACTTACATTCATTAAAATTTTTGAAAATTATTGCTTTTTGATGCCTAAAAAAATTTACGTACATCTAGCCTATAGTTAAATAATTTTCACAGCCTCTTCCTAAATACCACCAAGTTTGACAAATTTTAGAATGGTTACAGCATATTGCGTAAAATGCAGAGCTAAAAGGGACATTAAAGATCCTGAGGAAACTAAACTAAAGAATGGACGTCCTGCCGTAAAAGGTACATGTCCTGAATGTGGAACCAAAGTTTTCCGTATAGGAAAGATGGAATAATCTACAAAAAATCCATACGATTTCCCTTTTTCAAAACCCATATAGGGTCTACCATGTACAATTTTTTGTGACCAAAGCAGAATATGAAAGTCTACTTAAACGTATTCAAGAAAAACTAGGCGACACCAAAAAAGAATCTTCTACCAGGTTTGATCTTCCTGTTGTAGATGTAATGTGGGAGGGCCAAAAGACTTTCTTGCGTAATTTTTCTGAATTCCCAAAGGTTTTACGAAGAGATCCTGACAAAGTTCTTCAATACCTCTCAAAAGAGTTTGCAGTTCCTGCTGAAAGATTAGGTGACAAGGCAATGTTTGTTGGAAGACGAGCTCCTGATGACTTTACCAGATTATTCCAAATTTATGTAAAAGAATATCTTGAATGTCGTACATGTAAAAGTCCTGACACAAAAATTATCAAAGAAAATCGTATCTCATTTTTAATTTGTGAAGCTTGTGGTGCAAAATCTGCTCTAAAAGGTAAGTATGCATAATGCAATTCTCAGTAAGAGTTTCCAATTATCAAAAAAATTCAATGCTCAATATCTGTGATGCTGAACTATTAGGAAAAAAAATTATTCAAGATGAGTTAAACATGCATATCAGTGAAGGTTATTATGGAGAAAAATTAGTTGAAACAAAAGAAGCAAAATCATTATTAAAAAATTCTTCAATTATTAACATGGTCGGAAAAGAAACGGTTTCTTTATCAATAGAACTTGGAATTGGTTCCGAAACTGGAATTAAAACAATTTCTGGAATTCCTTTTCTAATTGTTTTTAAAATATAGAGTGTAATTTGGTTTCATTCTTGATTCATACATTTTTTCATTCCAAAAGAAATCCATTTTATCTAGTAGAGGTAAAATTATTTGATGTCTGATGATATAAGTAGAAAATTAGAATCTAAAATAGATAATAAACTAGCATCAAAATCTAAACGAAAACATTTTGAAGATGGTTTTAAAAAAGGAAAAGTTGTCAATGAGGTTTTAGACAAACCTACTGTCATGACTCTTTACAAAATGATCAAAGATCACGTCATTGCATATGTTAATGGATCTGTAAGTGCTGGAAAGGAATCAGTTGTTTTTTGGGGTGTTGATGAACATGATGTTAGTGTTGCTTTGAAAATTTATTTAGTGAGTACTTCAAATTTTAAAAAACGTGAACCGTATATTCTCGGTGATCCTAGATTCTCACATCTAAAAAAAGGCACAAAGAATATAGTTTACCTATGGGCAAGAAAGGAATTTCGTAACTTATCTCAGTGTTATGCTGCAGGAATTCCTGTTCCACAGCCACTATATGTTACAAATAACGTACTTGCAATGGATTTTGTAGGCCAAAATGGCACTCCTAACAAATCTTTGTTAAATTCAGAGGTAGACCAAAATGATTATGAACAAGCAATCTCAATTATCAAAGATCTCTATCATAAAGCAAAGCTGGTACATAGTGATTTCTCTGAATACAATATTTTCAAAACAGCAAACGGTTTAGTAGTTTTTGATCTAGGTTCTGCAGTTGATCTAAGACATCCTAATTCTAATGAATTTCTTAAAAGAGATATTTATAACATTACTAGATTCTTCAATAAAAGAGGAATTTCTGTTGAAGATCCAAAAATCTTATTTGAGGATATTGTAAAATGAGCTTTGAAAAGCTAATTCGTATTCCAAATGATAGAATAGCTGTTTTGATTGGAAAATCTGGTAATGTAAAATCAAAAATTGAAAAATTATGTCATGTCTCTTTGGACGTTGATGGTAATACAGGAGAAGTTTTGTTAAAATCTCAAGGAGATGTTGAAAAAATTGAACCATTCAAAGCAATGGAAATTGTTACAGCAATTGGTAGAGGTTTTTCCCCTGAAAATGCTTTGACTTTGTTAAAGGGCGAAAATACATTGCACGTAATAGATCTTAGAGAGTTTGCAGGAAAGTCTAACGCAAATGTTGAAAGGATAAAAGGGAGAATTATTGGAGAAGGTGGTAGAGCAAGACGAAATATGGAAAATCTTACTGGTACTCATATCTCAGTTTATGGAAGGACTGTTTCAATTATTGGTGATGCAAGTAAATTACGATCAACTGTTGATGCAATATCCTCTATTTCAGGTGGAAGTATGCATGGTGCAGTTTATAGCAAATTAGAAGCTGTAAATAGAAAAGAAAAACAAGAAAAAATGAAATTGTGGGAAGATTAAGATGTCTTCTATCAAAGAAAAATTTAATCAAATATCTCCTAGTGAATTCTTTTACAGTAACCGTGATTTAGCTGGTTTCAGTAATCCTACACGCTCACTTTATACTGCTGTAAGGGAATTTGTTGAAAATGCATTAGATGCATGTGATCAAAAAGGTATTCTTCCAGATGTTCATTTAATCATCAAAGCTGTTGACCCTGAAAAACCTGATCCCAAACCCTATATTTTGACTGTTAAAGATAATGGCCCTGGCGTAGATTCAAAACATGTGCCCCTTGCATTTGGAACTATACTTTATGGTTCAAAATTTGGGCTCAAACAAGCTAGAGGTATGTTTGGACTTGGTGCAACCATGGCAATTTTGTATGGTCAAATTACAACTAACAAACCAGTTATAGTGAAGAGTTCTACAGATGGAAAAATACAAGATGAGTTTGAAATATTATTAGACATTCAAAAAAACAAACCTATAATTGTAAAACATAAAACAAAAGAAATTTCAAAACAAGGACTTTCTGTAAGCATTTGTTTGGAAGGTGATTACTCTAAAGCAGGTACAAAAATTAGAGATTATGTCTATGAAACTTCTTTGATCACTCCTTATGCAACAATAACTTTTGATGATCCTAAAGGACAAAAATTTCATCATCCAAGATTTGTAAAAGATATACCTCCGCCACCAACAATAATTAGACCTCATCCACATGGTATTGATGTTGAAAGAATTCGAAGAATGATAGTTGAATCACTATTTGAAATTCCAAACATTGATGATGCTATGATTGAAAAAGTAAGAAAAGATTTAGGATTACCTAAGAAAAATCTTAGTTTTACTGCAATCATGGAAAAAGCAAGGAAAAAAGGGAAAGCTCTTCCACGTCAAACTCGAGTAGTAATTGCTTTGATGTCATTTCTAAAAATGGATTTTGAAAAATTAAACAAAATTAGGATTGAAGATATTGATGTACCTAATAAAAAATTGTTCTACTGGGATTTTGGTGATTCACAATCAAAATCAGTTGATATGGATTCTGAAAGTCAGTATTACAAACTATTAACTCATACTGTTCAAGGTGAACCACTCACTACATTTTTGACTAAAAGATTCCAACGTATTGGCCTTACTACTGCAGCCAAATTTGCAGAATTTGCAAAATTCAAGCCTGAAAAACGAATGGGTACTATGACAAACCAAGAATTGGTTCATCTCAGTAACTCACTCCAAACATTTGAAGATTTTATGGCTCCTGATTCAAATTGCCTTGCACCACTAGGAGAAGAACCTCTGGAGAAAGGAATCAAGAAATTCTTTAATCCTGATTTTACTGCTGTAGTTCAACGTCCAGCCTCTGCTTACTCTGGGTTTCCTTTCATAATTGAGATGGGTATTGCTTATGGTGGTGAAATTAAATCTGGTGGACCACATGTTTACAGATTTGCCAATAGAATTCCATTACTTTATGATGAAGGCAGTGATGTAGTCCTTAAAGTTGTAAATGACGCTGATTGGGGTAGATACAAGGTAAAAGGTGATCCTCCATTTGTCATTGTATCTCATATCTGTTCTACAAGAATTCCATATAAAACAGCAGGAAAAGAAAATGTTGCTGATAGGCCAGAAATTGAACGAGAACTGAAATTGGCATTGCAATTATTATCAAGAAAATTGGCAGCATACATGTCAAAAAGAGGCCAAGCTGAAATGGCAAAAAAGAGATCTAATCTTTATGCAAAATACATTCCAATGATTGCAGAGTTTTGTACAGAACTTGCTGGCAAGAAAAAAGAACCTAATTACAAAAAAATATTAGAAGGAGTAAATCCAATAGAACCTAAAAAAACAGTAGAGGAAAATCCAATAGAACCTAAAAAAATAGCAGAGGAGGAAAACCAAATTGAAAACAAGTAAATCAAAAGAAATAAGTAAGAAAGCCAAAGAAAAACAAAAGAATATTCTTGAGATGCTTAAAAGCCATGGCGCAAAAATATATGATGACTTAGATAATGGACAATTTCCAAAATTCTCCATACCAAGTAGATCTGTAAGTAACATAGTTTATGATAAAAAACTTAGACAATACATTCTAGGCAACAACTCTGCTTTGAGAAGCGCAAAAAATTCTGCTCAGTTAAGATCTTTTACACAATTAATGTGGCTTGCATTCTTTGCAAATAGATTGACACAAGAGAAAAAATCATCCACTTTAAGAGATGTTTATTATTCATCCCAAGCATTCGCTGTAGAATTTGAAGACCAATCAGAATCAGATAATATTATTGTAGATTTAGAAGCTGTTACATCTAAACCTCGTGAAGATTTTCATATATTTCCTGAAGAGAGAAGCTCTATCTTTGGTGATTTGAATATAGAGTATACAATTCCTGGATATGAGGGAAAAACAATGAATCTGTCTAATCACCCTGATGGATATGCAATCGGTCCTAGTTTGACTACCGCAGAACTGGTTGATACTAGTGCTGAAATTGTAATTGCTGTTGAAAAGGGTGGTCTTTTTACAAGATTTGTTGAAGAACAAATTGATAAAAAATTCAAATCTATAATCATCAATACTGGTGGACAAGCTCCTCGCTCAACTAGGACTTTGTTAAAAAGACTTCATGATGAAATGGGATTACCTGTCATTATCCTTACTGATGGTGATGTGTATGGAGAACACATTGCAATGGTTATCAAATCTGGTTCGGCAAATGCTGCTCATCTAAGAGAGCTTACAGTTCCTGATGCAAAATGGGTCGGAGTTTGGGCTACTGATATTGAAAAATATAAACTACCAACAATCCCTATGACCGAATCTGACATTAAGAGATGTTATGATCTTCAAAAGGATCCTAGATATGAAAGCGGAATTTGGAAAAAAGAACTAGATGTGTTTTTGAGACTTAAAAGAAAGGCTGAATTAGAGGCTTTCTCTAAATATGGTCTTACAAATATCACTGACAAATATTTGCCACAAAAATTAGAACTAGCAAAAAGTCTCTAGTTATTTTATTCTAAGTGTTAAGACACCATTTCTGTATCTGAAATCAAATATCTGCATGTTGTCTGCCCCTTCCAGTGAAACTTCTTTTGAAAATCCTGCAGTTCCACGTATGTATAAAATTTTATCTATTAGTCTAACTGCGATTTTATCTTCAGGACCTGGCACTTCAGCTACAAAAACAAATTCTCCTTCACTTTTAATCAGATCATAAACCCAGTTCTTTGTTTCCTGTTCTCTTACTTTGGAGTATAATGGCTTTTGGTCCTTTGTCATTTTCTTTAGAACCCTAACCCAGTAAAACATTGTTATTGCAGCTGCACCAATTAAGATAAAACTCGTAAAGCCTGAATCAGCTCTTTGTGTCATGACATAGATTATTCCTACAAATAGAATTACGATAATTGGTACTACAAAATTTAATGATTGTTCATTTGAATATGCTCCCTTATAACTTGCCAAACAGTACAAATCTGAGTTTACCAAATATAAAGTATCTTTGATTTCTTGATAATGTTACTCAATAAATAATACTTTAGTTTATTACTAGTCGTTGAATCCAATTAGACCAGAAGAAATAACCCAACTGCAAGATTCAGCAGTTCAGACGTTTTTTAGTTTGATTAATTCTGAATACACCAAAAAAGATTATGAAAGAAGATTAAAGCGTGTTTTATGTAGTATGTTAAAAGATGTATTGAAAGGTAATCCTCAAAAAATAGAAGAAGAAAATCGTAGATTAGAACAACAATTAGGAAATATATCAAAGAAAAGAGGAACCAAGTACAATTATCCTACTGCAGACTTTGAAGATAGGGCAAACGAATTAGTAGATAAAGCATATGTAGATTCTAAATGGGCTACAGCACTTCTTTTAAAAATTATTAATAAGCTCAAAGAACGTTCATTGTTGCCTCAAACTGATCCAGATTATCTCAAAAAAACATCAATTCGACCTCTCTATTTTGCAGTTCAGGGATTATTGGAAATGAATGAAGTTACATTACCATATAAAAAAAATCAGAAAATCACTTCCTAGTGGTGGTAAAGATGAGGGTAGGGAATGGAAAGAACAAGAAATTCAAAAAATGTTACGACATGCAAATATTGAAGACACTGTAATGATACTGATTTCTGCTTCATCGGGAATGAGACTTGGTGGTCTTGCATTATGTTGGGAAAATTTTTATCCAGTTTACAAATATGGAAATGATTTTTTGTAGCAATCTCATGAAGTAACTGAGTCAATTATAGAAAATGGTAAATTCATCTGTGCAATGATTCGAGTATATGCTGGAGAATCAGAAGAATATTTTGCGTTTATTACTCCTGAATGTTGGTCTGCAATTGAAGAGTATAGAGAATCTTGGGAAAAAGAAACAGGAAAGCCACCAAAACCAACAGATCCTTTTTTTAAAACAAGAGGTGTTGTAATCAAACCATTAAGTGAAATTGGATTAAGAACTAGGCTTGTTACACTTTTAGAAGAATGTAATTTGAGAAGGCCACTACCTAAAGGGAAGCGTAGACATGATGTACCTCCATTCAAAGGTTTTAGATATTTCTTTGATAAAAGAAGTAAAAGAGGATTCTCTAATAATGCTGTTTTGGCATAACTGATATTAAAGGAAAAACTTATGGGTCATGATGGATTGATTCAATTAAACAAAAATTATTTCAGAGAGCACGTTGATGAATTGATAAGTGAGTATGTTTCTGCAATTACTTTCTTAACAATTGATGATTCTCTAAGAAAACAACTAGAATTGGATAAAATAAAAGAGGAGAAATCACAATTAGAAAAAACACACATTCCAAAAGAAGATGTAAAAAAGATGATTCAAGATGAGATTAAGAAAACTATTAGAGAATCTTTCTTTGAACCAGTGGGTTAATATTCTAAATTAATTATATAATTTTTATTTCATTATAGGCGTATTTTTTGATTACAGTTTTTTATTTTTTTCCTAAACTTTGTTGTAATTCTGATATTATCATATATTGAATTAGACTTTTTTCCTGTAAGTTTTGTAATTCTTGATATTTTTCTTGTATCTCTTTGTTTTGCATTTCTTGTTGTCTTGTGGTAAAGATTTCATCTCGTTTATTTACTGCCCTTTCCATTACCAATTCGTCTTTTAATCCCTCTATTTTTTCATGCAGCTCTTTTTGCATTTCTTCCATCTGTCGCTGCTGTTCTAACGCAATCTTTTCGTTGCGGTACTGCCTTGCCTCATCATCCAACCTACTTTCCTTTATCTTCTCCATCTTGTCTAATTTCTCTTTATTTTCATATTTGATAATTTTTTTTGTTATCTCTAATCTAATTCTTGTATTTTTTAAAACAATTTTTGAATGTAGTATGTTAAACATTTTTTGTTTTCCTATTATTTTTGTAATTTTTGAATAATTGTTAAATGAAGCGTCAAAATCAAATCCATGTTCTAAACATTTCATATTTGTATGTGCATTCCAAATTGCCCTAGTTAAATCTAAATTTTCATATGGTTTTTTTACACTATCGTAGTAAATATTATCTAATTCAAAAAGAATATCGTGTTTTGATATTTCTTCAGGAATATCTAATTGTTCAGATCTTTTTAATTTTTCTAATTCTTTAACAACTTTTTTGAGGGCATCTATAAACATATCATGAATTGATTCTTTTTCAGAATCAAGGTATTTTTCTATTTGTTCAAAACCTTTGTATGATGTTATGGAGATAGATAGAGACCTTACAATAGAGTTTATCCAGTCAAATAAGGTAACAGAACTAATTATTTTAGATGAGGTAAAGAGAGTTGATGGTGATTATGGTAGATATTATTCTACACGAGTAAACTGCAATGACTTTAACAAGACATTGGCATTGTGGAATATTAATAGGACTTCAAAGAATTCACTCATTGATCTGTTTGGAACTGACACCAAAAACTGGATAGGAAAGATAGTTGTAATTGATCTGAAACCATATGGTACGGAAAAGTTTTCAATTATAGTCAATGTTACAGAGACTGCAGAGAAAAAGTCTGAAACCGTTCCAGCATAGGATTTTTCCTATTCTTTTTTTGTTTTTTGATCTAAATTGATAAATAGTGTCAAAGGGGTTCTGGTAGATTTTGGTGATCAACGCATTTCAACACAGATTTATGATCTTCTCTGAAATCAAATTTTGCAATAGTATGGATTTGCCAAGTCAAAAAAATGACTCTTCATGCTTTGTTTCCTAACCCCAACTAATCATTAGCATTCTCTAATCGTTTGAATTCATTTGATTATTCTATTGCATTGCAATCATCTTGTTGTACAGACAAACTTTCATTTTCAGTTCATGAATCATGTTTTCTCTTTTGTGCGATGTTACGTGTTCACCAAACATTCACTTGAATGCAGAAAACACTGATTCAACAATCCATCTGTCCCCATAGCTTACGCTATTCCTCCATAATTCATAATTAAAAATTTGAGCCAATACAGATTTTCGTCTTGGATAACAGTCAGTGTTAACTGATGAGTTCTTTCTTGTCTTGATTCCTGCAGTGATATTTTCATGATACAAATATGAAAAATCACTTTTTGTGTCATATGCGCCATCAGCTAGTGTCTTGATTACATTTCCAAACTGTTTTGATTGTTCTACCAGAGACATAAAAGATTTTGAATCATGTGATTTATCATCTGTAATGGTAAGACCTGTAATTTGTTTTGATTTTACATCTACTGCCACATGAATTTTTAGAAAACCTCTTCTCTTCTGCCATTTCTGCCTCATCCACTCACCTCTGTCTGCAACCTTGACTCCAGTGGAATCAATTGCAATGATGATGTCTTTTCCCAGTTTTGGGTTGCACTTGATATCGAGTTTGTTGACACGTTTCCAAATGGCAGAATATGTCGGTGTTTTTGATTTTTCTTTCAGGTGTGATTTTATCAGTCCCTCTGTTTGTCTGTAGGGGAGATGCAGATACGCATGGCAATACCCTAGTGTTTCCATGAAACTCTCAGGATAGACGTACTGGTGTCCTTCTTTTCTGCGATTCATCTCTTTGAGTTCTGTACCCCACTGTTCCATGGCATCAAAGGAGAGCATGATTTCTCCTCTTCTTACAAGGGATTGGTTGTATTTTTTCCAATTTCTATTCATGAAATTGTACAAAATGTTCTGATCCAAACCTTGATTGGTAGAATTAGTTGGATAAACTAGTCATGTTAGGAAACACAGCATCTTTTCCCAGTTTTGGGTTGCACTTGATATCGAGTTTGTTGACACGTTTCCAAATGGTAGAATATGTCGGTGTTTTTGATTTTTCTTTCAGGTGTGATTTTATCAGTCCCTCTGTTTGTCTGTAGGGGAGATGCAGATACGCATGGCAATACCTTAATGCTTCCATGAAACTCTCAGGATAGACGTACTGGTGTCCTTCTTTTCTGCGATTCATCTCTTTGAGTTCTGTACCCCACTGTTCCATGGCATCAAAGGAGAGCATGATTTCTCCTCTTCTTACAAGGGATTAGTTGTATTTTTTCCAATTTCTATTCATGAAATTGTACAAAATGTTCTGATCCAAACCTTGATTGGTAGAATTAGTTGGATAAACTAGTCATGTTAGGAAACACAGCAATACTTGGGCTAGATATGGGGTTGTTTCAACTTTATTGATAATGGTTTCTGAACCAGTATAGTTGTCACATACTCTTCCATAGAAATACATGCTATAATTTCTTTCAACATGTTCTGAAGGACTATCATATTGATCATGATCAATTGAGTCTGCTCCTGTGGTTCTGGTAACTTTTAGTGATCAGATCACCAGAATTTAACAGCAGGGTTTACAGCATCGCCCTTTGATTTTGTTAAAAGAAATTACGATGAAGAAGGTTTTGAAATCATAAGGCTAAGCGAAGCTGGAATAAATTATTGCTCTAGAAGATTGGAAACAAAATTAACAGTCAAGAACGTGATAAACAAAAATTTCAGCCAAAAAAGATTGTCATCTTAAAAGCATTGCTCAGTGTAGCGATACTAGCTGTACGCTAGACCTCTTGCGCAATTAACACAATTTGATCAAAGCATGCAAATTCACTCACAGCAAGATCCAAAGCTGAGAACATCCTCGTTATTTCATGCTAACATACAAGAAACTAGCCAAAAAACCGAGGAGCGTTCCAGTCATTTACTGGGATTAGCCTAGAACAGTTTGATTTTTTGTCATCTGAGATAGAAAAGAAATACAAGATCACAGAGAAAAAGAGACTCTCCTCCTCCAAGAAGAAGAGAAGACGAAGAGTCGGAGCTGGACGCAAGTTTGAGCTTCCCATCAAGGACAGGGCAGTTATGCTTCTAGTATACTACAGGATGTACATCACATACGAGCTTGCAGGGTGTACCTCTTTTGCCTTGACCAGAGCAACGTCTGCAGGAACATCAAATACCTGGAGGCTGCAGTGAGGGGCTCAATACCAATCCCCCAGAAGATGATGTACGCCGAATCCAAAAAGATAGGAACCATACAGGAGATGAAACGACACTTTCCGGAGTTTCGCGTGATGATTGACTCATCAGAGCAGCAGATCCCAAGGCCAAAGAAGAACAAAAAGAAGAGAAAGACGCACTACTCGGGCAAAAAAGGGATGCACACAGTCAAGAACCAGTATACGGTAAACCTTGACGGCCAGATAGTCCACAAGCCTCCACACTCTCCTGGCAGGCCGCATGACTACAAGATGTTTCAGGCCAAGCATCCTACGATGCTGCCAGATGGGCTGCAGACGTTTGTAGACCTAGGATACGAGGGAATGAGGAATAATTTCCCAGAGTTCAATCCGGTGCTTCCATGCAAGCGCAAAGGAGGCAGAAAACTGACTGCAAGGCAAAAGGAGTTCAACAGGAACCAGTCCAGAATCAGGATTACAGTAGAGCACACAATCTCAAAGATAAAGAAGTTCAGGATAATGCAGGGTATCTTCAGGAACAGGCTGCGCCGTTATGACTGTATCAGCGACATCATATGCGGCCTGATCAATTTCAGGATACGGTGGAAAGAGGATTTTGTTGTGATTCCATGACACCGATGAATTGATTCGATTAGACGACACGCTTTGTTAATAATTACGCAAGAGGTCTATTGTATCACTCCAGTAATGAGAAAAATCTGAGACTGATCTGTCCACTCAGAGTATATCATTCTACACCACCAGACAGAATAAAGCTGGCAGAGTTTTATGATTCCAAAGAAGATCAAGAGCTGTACTCTCAGAGAAAAGTGTCCATCGAGCCGTTATTTGAGATTGTCAAAGACATATTCAACATAAGGACATTGCCAGTAAAAGGATTTGTCAATGTAAAGTCATTTGCTCTGATTTGTGTCTTGGTGTATCAGCTTGCAGTGTATTACAACTGTGTTGTAGGCAATGGGAATCCAAGAATTGTAAAGAGAATGCTTTGCTGTTAGAATCACTTGAATTTATTTTTGTAGATCATTATGCCCAAGTCTCAGGTAAACACGTACACAGCAAACGATCTGGAGGTCGTGTTCACCGGAGCTGACGGCACCACAAGCAAGACAGACCTTGTGCCTGCGGATTTTCATGCAACGGTGGTGTCCCGCCAGATACGAGAGGGTGATGGTCTGTTTATCCAGACAAGAATGTCGGTAGCATGACATCCATGTCCAGAAAGTGGTAGTACAGCCACCATAAAACTGACCAATCATGCGGGCTGTAGACCTCTTGCGTAATTACCAACAAAACGCGTCATTTAACCAAACTGATTCATCAGGTCATGGAATCACAACAAAATCCTCTTTCCACCGTATCCTGAAATTGATCAGGCCGCATATGATGTCGCTGATACAGTCATAACGGCGCAGCCTGTTCCTGAAGACATCCTGCATTATCCTGAACTTCTTTATCTTTGAGATTGTGTGCTCTACTGTAATCAACTTTGTTTCCCAATTCCACTCTAAACATTCATTCTCAAGACAAATCCCAAACTAACTATGATTCATCTCCTGTTCCAGTACAGCATCAATCATCAAATTGTAAATCATCACCTTGAATTTTATTTCCCTTACAACGTTACACCAAACTCTTGCAGAAACATTCTCTCCTAAAATTCTCTTAAATGTAGAAATTGCAATCTCTACTGTCCAACGTCTGCCATAACCAATATCTTTCTTCCACTGCTTTTGATTCTCTTTTCTTTGTTGCTCTGTTAAACCATCAAACATCTTGATATTTTCAGCATTCATTTCACAATGGCCAAGCTGCAACAATCCCTGCTCTTTTCTTAACTTGTTTCCTTTTGTCTTTGGTGAGAAATTTTTTCTTACTGGAATTATTGGTATGACATTTTTCTTTTCACATTCTTTAAAATTATCGTTGGTGTCATATGCGCCATCAGCACCAACTAACAATTCTTCGGATTTTTTGACATTAGAGGAATTCTCAATGTTGTGCAATGCTTCAGATAACAATCTCTCAAATTCTGGTGCATCGCCTGATTTCTCATCCGTAATTGACACTGCATAAATTTTCTTGGTCCTTGAATCAACCATGATGTGCATCTTGATGAATCCACGTCTTAGATCCCATTTTTCACCCATCCAGTCACCACGACTAGTTGGTTTGAGTCCTGTAGAGTCACCTGCCAAAAATACAATCTCTGTTTTTGTCTTTCCATCTGAGAACCAACTCTTGCCATTATTATCTTCTAGGCTTGTCTTGTTGATTCTCTTCCAAATTGCTGAAAAGTTTGGTGATTTTTCTTTTCCCAACATGTCTTCAATTATTCCCTGCAGTTGTCTGTATCCAGTACCTACAGTGTTTCTGAATAATGCAGTTACCATAAAACACACATCTGAATATACAAACGGATGTCCGACCTTTCCATCATTTAGTTGTTCAACACCTTCTGACATTATATCATCATCAAGATGTAACACATAGAATTTACCACGTGAAATGTATCGCCTGTCATCATATTTTATCTTCTGAGGCATAATTTGATATGAAAATTTTGCGATCCAAATCTTTTTCGATTATATTTTGAGGCTAGATGAAATAATTAGGAAACAAAGTTGACTGTGTGCATCCCTTTTTTGCCCGAGTAGTGCGTCTTTCTCTTCTTTTTGTTCTTCTTTGGCCTTGGGATCTGCTGCTCTGATGAGTCAATCATCACACAAAACTCCGGAAAGTACCGTTCAAGATCCTGTATGGTCCCTATCTTTTTGGATTCGGCGTACATCATCTTCTGGGGGATTGGTATTGAGCCTCGCACGGCAGGTTCCATATACCTGATGTCCCTGTACACGTTGCTCTGGTCCAAACCAAAGAGGTGTCCTGCAAGCTCGTACGTGATGTACATCCGGTAGTAGACCAGAAGCATCATAAGCCTGTCCCTGACTGGAAGAGCGAATCTGCGTCCTGCCCAATCTTTCGCTCCCTCTTTTTGCGGGATAGCCTTCTTTGCTCTGTTCTTTTGTACTCTTTTTCTATCTCAGATGACAAAAAATCAAACTGTTCTAGGCTAATCCCAGTAAATGACTGGAATGACCTTGGCTTTCTGGCTAGTTTCTTGTATGTTAGCATGAAATAACTAGGATGTTCTCAGCTTTGGATCTTGCTGTGAGTGAATTTGCATGCTTTGATCAAATTATGTTAATTGCGCAAGAGGTCTTGTGTCCTATTGGCATATATGATCGGCAATCGGTTCTTCGACAATTTGATTCATCTGGTTATGTCTGTAGGACACATTCAATCATGCAACAAGATTTTTTAACCACGCATACCACCCATGATCTGTGTTCAAACGAGGCGGGAAACACGAGTTAGACAAGATACAAGACAAGCTAAGAACAGACGAGGAAGTCCTGCACGTAATAACGCAAAAGCACTTCATGAAGCCTTCCACGTATTTCATCACGAACCAACGTATGATAATACGGGATCCGTCATTTTTTGGAGATGACGTGCAGTCATTGATGTGGAACGAGGTGGGAGACATCGAGATAAGCAAGGGGCCGCTAAGGGCAACGATAAGCTTCCACCGGGGCCACGGTGGGCTGGATCAGTCAACGGCTAGCAGTGGTTTTTGGAGCATCATGGGCAGGCGCGGCGACGCAAACGTCTTTACGCTCACCGACATAGGCAAGTCCGAGGCCGAAGACGTATACAATCTGTTGGATGATCTGATCCGTCGCGTGAGGGAAAGCGAGATTCGAGCGCAGATGTTGCAACAACAACCCCAATTGCAACCATCACAACAGCAGTCCCAACAAAGTCCACTCGACATCTTGAAAACCAAGTTCGTCAACGGCGAGATAACCGCCGAAGAATACGAGACAAAGAAAAAAATACTGGAAAGCTAGGTTCATCATACACGCGCCACGGAATCATTCTTAGACGGGTGCATTCCATATGTGACGCGCCGACTGTGCGGACATTAAACAATCCGGTAGCCAAACAATCCTGTAATTGATGGACCTATATTTACGGAAGGTGGTTTATACGAAATTAAAGTCAAAGTTATTGGTGCTGAAAGTCCAAGATCAAACTTTAAAGATCCATTAGAATTTGATTTGTATGTATCAGTAGCACAAGAACAAACATTTTGGATAGACTTGATAACTGGCAAAGTTTTTGACAAGCCAAAACACTTGAGATAAATTTCTATAAAAAACAAGACTTCCAAAATAATCTAAATCAAGAAATGAGTTCTAACTCTCATACGTGGCCAATACTCGGTAAACAGTATTTGGCGTGCAAACCGATTTGTGTTAAGCAAGCTTTGGCTTAAAGATTCGGATTATTTGAAAAACAGTTGTTGGTCTGTGAACCTAGTCTACAAAAATACTCATTATCATTTTTTCACATGTGCTCTTAGTCCAAATGTCTGTTCCCTCAAGAATTCCTCTCCATTTATCATCATTGAGTTTGGCACAAGTATCAGATAATGCATCTAGATATGCATTGAACAAACTAAATTCATCTTGATTAACATTTGCAGTGACTTTATCAAAGTCTGTTGTCTGAATTGCAGTTAATGCATCATTTCTCAAGTCTAAAATTTGTTCTTGTAGCAATAAAATGTGGTCTCTGTCTGTAATCTCTCCATGTCCTGGAACAAAGTAATCAAAATCATAATCTAAAACCCAGTTATACGAGTCAAGGTGTGTTCTAACATCCCAGCTATTTCCAAGAGAGTAAAATTGAACCCATCCTGGATGAGCCTGATCAACTAGAAACAATACTTTGTGTTCTGGAATGTATGTGAAAATATCTCCTTGACTATGAAATGGTCCTTTGTATGAAAGCTCAATTTCTGTAGTTCCCAATTCAATTGTGTAGTCATCTGAAAATACAATGTCTGGAATTGGTCTGTTTGGATCATTTGAACGCTCTAGCCATGTATTGGTATCTTCATGTGCAATTATGGTAATGTCTTCAGGTAATGTGTATGCTGCACCGATGTGGTCTGTATGTGGATGGCTGTAAACCATATGTGTAATTGGCACATCTGTAGTTTCCTGTATTGCTTTAACAAGTTGATATCCAAAAGTTGCAGGTGCATCAAAAACGATTATTCCTTCTTCAGTAATGATAAACATGGTGTTGTACTGGTGATTTGTAAAAAGATAGATGTTTCCTGCAATGTTTGTCACAGAATATGGAGAGTATGGTTTACTAGAAACTTCTGCAGGTGTTGATGGTTCACCTGGAATCATTACATCTGAATCAATTTCAGAGCATAATCTGTCTCCACATACTTTGTTTGAACCAGTTTCAGTTAGATACACCCCTTTGGATTTGGCTGCATCAACAACAGATGCATCAATAACTATAGTGAATGAGAACAAAACAATAACCGAAAACAAAATTAATGAACTTCCAACTTTGATGTTTTTATTCATTTTATGTAGCTCATAATTTGAACATAAATACTTTGAGTATTTTGGGCTACATAGAAATCATCAAGATTTTACCAATTTGTAGATCACACTAAACTGTATGGATCAATGAATCATGGATGCCACAAGGCATCCATGAACAGAAAATACAGACGCATGATCCGCATCATGCTGTCCATTTTAAAGAAAATGCATGTTCCGCTGTTTTTGCATCCAAAATCAAAGCACACATTTTCAATACACCAGCATATCATAATGCTTGTTCTTAGGCAGTACGAGTCAAAAAGCTACGAGTCATTTGTGGAATGGCTTGAAGTGCCCACTGCAGTTGTAACCCAGCTGGGGCTCAAAAGCATTCCGCATTTTACAACGCTGCAAAAAGCAGCAGCCAGACTGAGTGAAACCCTATTGCACGTTGCAATTGGCAGGTTCATTCAGAATTTCTGTCCAGGCAAGATATTTGCAGGTGCTGACGCAACTGGATTTGAAACTAGACACGCAGCTCCCTACTACACTTACAGATGCAATCTCAGGCATTCATACACAAAAATGTCAGCAGGTTCTGATATGGAATCCCAACTGGTTTGTGCAGTTGTGATACAGCACCATCCCATATCGCACGACATCAAACATTTTCCACAATTATTTAGACAGATGACAGGTATTGTTTCAATGTGGATCATGGTGTTGGATAAAGGATATGACGCAGAGCCAATACACAAGATGATCAGAAATCAGAATGTGATCTCCATGATTCCTGTATGGGGCAAGGATTGCATGATTAGCAGAACAAAAGGAAGATACAGAAAACAGATGAGAAGGGAATTCGATGAGACGCTGTACCATCAGAGAAGCAAGGCTGAGACAGTCTTTTCTGTAATTAAGAGAAGATTTGGATCAGAGATCAAATCATACGATCATTCCATGAAGGAAAAAGAATTGTTGTATCGTGTGTTGGCCTACAACTGTCACAGAATGTGTATGATTTCTGCTTTAGTTTGTGTGATGATTTCTAGCTAACCATACTCTAAGATAATACTACGAAACTACTTTGCAGATAGTAATAACATAGTAGTATAGATCGCAATTAAGAATAATATTTAGGAAATTATACACAAATAATTGATCGGTTTTTTATTAGGAACTCAATTCTGGATACTGTTCAAAAAGATGATCAATGTATTCTTGCGAAAAATTGTTATTCATTAGAAATTCCTGATAGTCTTCGTTTGGATAGTGCTCTAAGAGAAACGCGACAAACTCATCTGTATGTGTTGCATCAGGTAGCTCTGGCGGTATTTGTGGCATTAATTCAGGATACGCAGTAAATAAATCATCTAGATAGGATTGTGGAAAGTCTCTAGACATGATGTATGAATATCGTACATCATCTGAGAATGGAAGTTGTAGTAACCATGCTGCATATTCATCTAAATCAGGTGGATTTCCTTGTGGAGGTCGTGGGTCATATGCATACTCTGGAGTCAATTCGTCTATCCGTGTCTGATTTGTAATTAATGTTGGTTCAGGAATTGCAAAAGTAGAATAGATTGTTGATAATGTAGTTTCATATTCTAAATAATCTTCTGCAGACCGAGTAGCCAATTCTGTGTTGGTTTCAATTATTTCACTAATATTATTATGTACAGCAACTATTCTAGTAGTACCAACCGTATGTCCTGATGAAACGTAAATCTCTGCTATTTGATCACCAAATCTTGGTTGATCTATTCGCATAGCGATGATTTCTTGTTGTGGAGCTGTATTGTCAAATTCATATGGAATTATACCTTCATTACGTAATATTGGAGGAGATACATCCCATCTTTCTTGATATGCTTCATTGATGTATCGTTGATCAATTATTTTTACAAATGATGGTGAACGAATTAGTATTTCACTAGACAAACAAGATTCAGGATATTGTGATGGGTCAAATACATCATCAGGATCATCATATCCAGCATCAATATCAGGGATAACATAAGAATAATCAATTATGATGTCAAATTCTTCGCCAATAGCTACTTGACTTGGAGTATCAATTGTGTAGGTTGACCAATGGTATGACCCTGCGTGGTTACACCAGTAGCTGCCTCTTTTATCACATACATGCCGTCTTCTTTCCAAAATATTGTTTGTAATTTCATGACACCCAGAATTTTTCTTTTGATTTTTTACCTAAAGCATATGTTACATCTACAATAGATTTATCTGGATGGATTAAAGCCGTCACTCAGATATTTCTTGACGTGTTGGTCTATTTCGGACTGGGTCATGTAGTTGCCAGATGCAAGGAATCTTTTGATGTCATCAAGTTTACTTCCATAACCTTCATTCCAGCCATCTTCTCCATCAAGATATCGATAATAACTTGAATGACCGCTGGTTGGATCATTTTCTATTTGGTTGTATCCATGTATCCAGTTTGCAATATATTCATCATCAGCAATGATTTTCTGTTCAAATTGACGCCAGGACAAAGAATCATCATCATATCCTCGACTAAGATTTACTACGAAGTTCAAATAATATTCGGCCTCTTCTTCTGTTAGAATACCTTCAAGACGAATTATATCCTTTAAGTTTTCAGCATCGCTAGCTGTAATTACTTCAGGTCCAATACCCCCTCTTTTTTGGATTAGATCACGAAATTCTTGAATCTCTTCATCAGATGCAAGCTGTATTGGTACAAAACTGGGACTATAGGTTTCTGTCTTGTCTGTATCTACAATGAAGTGTTGCCCAACACCATCATATCCGTGTATCTTAGCTGCAAAACTGACTTCGCCTGTCTGTACAAATTTGAAGGTAGTTGTAAAATTGGCTGGGATGTTAGGACTCATTACAAATGGCATGACAATGCATTTCTCATAGTACCTTCTTCCTCATATTTTGCAGGTACTTGAATCACATCCAAATCAGGGAATTCTACTGCATCCCTTGGAGATGAAATAAATTCCAAGATAGTATTTTGATCTGCACCAAGAGGAGCATCTGTTACACCTACACTAATAGTAACTGCTGTGTTTCCTAACATGTTTTTTCGTTAAGATATACCGAAAATCATTACATTAGGATCAAAAATTAACAGTTGTTTTTATTCAAATATTCTTAACTATGACAGAATTAGGTAAAAATTCATAGTTAGGAAACAAAGCAATAGTAACTGTTGCATTCTCACCTAGCTTTGGCAGATGGGATAGCTCCATTTGTGGGCAAAGAAGACATGGTGAATGATTTGTATAGCTAAGAGACAAAGTTCGTGAGTATTGACAGTCTCTTTCCTGTAGTGCATTTTATGATCTCTAGACGTAGAATTAATCATATCCCTTATTTTGTAATACTTGTTACCTCATGAACTTTGTCTCTTAGCTATAACAGTTATAGGTTCTTGAGAAATATCAATTTCAGATGTATGTGAAGAAACAATACTTGCTGTCTCTGTTGGTTTATCTTCTGAATCTAAAACATCAATGTCAGATGTAACAATTTGCCAACCTGTTTTCTCTGCTGTCTTTTCTGTGACGCATGCATGGTTTCCATTTGAGCGAACTACATGTACACGATCCTCATTACACTGTATGTCCTCTGGTGCCACACCATTTTTGATTTGCTGTAAAGGACTGGGAAAATCAGCGTACGATAATGGCATCAAAGAGAATACAAACACAGAGAAGATTATTATCACTAATCCTAAGATTATTGTTTTTCCAGTCATTGTATTTGTAAAAAATTTAAAAGTATTAAACTAATTCTCAGCTGTCATTCTTTGTAGTCTAGATATCATCTAAGTTATATTTACCTGTGAGCATTTCTGCCACACTGTTTGTCTTTAAGAATGATTCAGCTCTGCACTCTGTCCTCAAAGATTCTCTTTATTTTGGAACCGCATGCAGGACATGCCTTCTTGTCATGTATGGTGCTGCAATCAACACAGCAAAACTCTAATTTTTCAGGTTTGTCTTTTTTCAGTGAACCCATTTGAGACTCTAATTTAGCAACCGTATCAGCAAGATTCTTCATGTCTTCTTGCTGTTTTTGCATAAAGACTTCTGCCTGGCCTTCAATTATTGCTTGTTCTTTTTGCTGCTTTAGCAGAACATCTACTTCTTTTATCTTTGAGTTCAGCTCTTCTTTTAGCACGTCTGAGTCATCAGTTCTGTTTACTACTGATGAGAATTTTGTAAATATGTTGAGCCTCTTTGATGCTTTGGCATATTCTTTTCGCAGGGTCTCAGGGTACAGCTTTGACTGCTTTTCGTAAGAGTCCTTTGGCTTGTAGCCAATGACGTGGTCTGCAACATCTATCCTGCATCCAGAGTCAATCAGTGTGGATTTTAGCAGATCTCGCAGCTCGTGGGAATCCACCTTGAAGAACTTTTTGCCGTATTGGTCTTTTGTATATTTTTGTATTCCTGATGAATCTGCAAGACGTGCAAAATGTTTGAAAACCCATTCGCTACTAATTAGCCTGCCAAACTTGTTTGCAAACAGCGGTGCATCATCGCTCATTTTTACGCCAGTTTTTTCTTCACGAACTTTCAAGTGTCTTTGCAATGCCTCAATAGAATCACGCTCAAGAAAACCGGTATGAACATAACCTGTTTTGATTCTGGATAGTTTGATTGGGACTGGGCATCTGTCCAGATCCCATGCATCATGAATTTCAGTCCCAAACCATGCGACTAGTTGCTTCCATGCCTCATAGTTGAATCTGCCTACAAGAGTTGATACATCAAGACCTTTGTGGAACTTGCACAGGAATATGGCCTTTTCCATTACACTTGGTTTTCCATTGCTAAGCAATGTCATAAAATCAGACAAGGATATTTCCTGTTCCTGAATTTCGTTTGAATTGTACATTACCTTTACATCAAATTTTAGATTCAATGACTGCTCATTTTTTTCAAAATAAGACATTATTGCACTTTGTACGATTTTAACTGTTGATGCTTTTTTATGCTCATGAACCTTGTCCAAAAGATACTTTTTTATGATTTTGATTACGCTCTTTTGAGGAGAAAGCGGCTGATCCATTACTTTGAGCAGATCTTCTACTGTCTCAAATGATCTGTCAGTTTTTGTAATGGCAAATGTGTCATTTGAGACATTGTTAATTGAATCAATTTGGAATTTTTTTCCATAAAGCCATTTGTTAAATGCCCATAAATGATACAAATACTGTTTTCGTGTGCTAGATTTGTTTGTACTGTGCTTGAATCTAGACCCACGCAGTTGGGATTGCCAGTATGCTACAGTCTCAAGTGTCTCAAAGTGTTCTGGAATGTCACTCTTCTTATGAGTGGATTTAACCAGTCCTGCTGTTTTTGCAATGGATAGGGCATTTACAAGAGCATTGTATGCACCTTGTTTTGTTTTATAACCTGAAAAAGATGTACTGTATTTGTCTAAAATTTCTGAAAGGGTGAATTGGTTGCCAATTGCTTCATCGGATAAGATCAGTCGAAGTTTTCCAGGGATCTTGATGTTTGGTTTTGAAGTAGTTGAAATTACTTCATATACTGCAGTCCGCATCTGATTTGGTTATTTGTTTCATTAAATAAATATGGCGAAAAGTGTTGATTAAACTAGAGTTTACCAATACAAATAAAAAAAGATGTAGAGTTATTTAACAACTCCGTAAATAGTATCTTATTCTGTGGAATCTGGCCACATCATTTTACGCATCTCTTTACCAACTTTTTCAATTTGGTGTTCGTCATATTGTTTCATGTATTTGTCAAATGCATCTTTGCCGTTTTTCTGATATTCAGAAATCCACTCCTTGTTGAATGTGCCATCTTGAATCATGGTAAGAATTTTTTTCATCTTCTCTTTATTTGTAGCATCCATAACCATAGGTCCACGAGTTAGACCACCATATCTGGCAGTTTCACTAACACGTCTCCACATTCCATTAATTCCATATCTCTGAATCATATCTACAATGAGTTTGAGTTCATGTAAAACTTCAAAGTATGCAATTTCTGGTTGATATCCTGCTTCAACTAGAGTTTCAAATGCATTTGTTACCATAGAAGTTGCACCGCCACAAAGATCAGCTTGTTCACCAAACCAATCAGTTTCTACTTCTTCTTTGAAAGTAGTTTTAATTAATCCGGCTTTTGCGCTTCCTATTGCTTTTGCAATTCCCAATGTTCGGTCCCAAGCTTTTCCTGTAAAGTCTTGTTCAACTGCAACAATTGAAGGGGTTCCAAAATTATCAAGATATGTTTCTCTAACTTTGGAGCCAGGTCCTTTTGGTGCAACCATTATAAGATCAACATTGTTTGGTGCCTCAATCCATTTCCAATAGATTGCAGCTGCATGAGAAAATGACAATGCTTTTCCTTCAGAAAGATTTGGTTCGATTTCATCTTTGTACACTTGGGCTTGAATCATATCTGGAATCAATACCTGAATAATGTCTCCTTGCTTTGTTGCATCTGCAATAGACATTACTTTATGACCGTCAGATTCTGCCTTTTTCCAGCTGTTACCGCCTTCCTTAAGACCAATTATCACATTTAGACCAGAGTCTTTCATGTTGTTTGCTTGTGCATTACCCTGTATTCCATAACCAAGTACTGCAATTGTTTGATCCTTTATTGGATCAAGACTGATATCGTTATCTTTCCATGTTTTTGCCATGGCTTTAGCAAGAATATTGCAAATATTAACTATGAAATTTAGATTTCAATTATTTTGTTACAAGAACGGCATTTTACCCGGACCCTGTCACCAGGTAGCTTAACAAATCTCTTTGAACCGCATTTAGGACAGATTGGGCAAGCACGCACTGGTTCCATTAGTGTTCAGTAGGATTTGTATCAGATTTAGAAATTACTTCTAGTCTATTTTTAGCATTGATTTTTGTTAATAGTTTATAAACTGCATTTGGGACAGAGTCCTTCCAGTTCTCATCCGAAATAATCATTGAACGAATTTTTGTTGCGTTGAATTGATTTCTATCTAAAAATGTGGGGTTTACAACTGTAATACCAGAATCAGATAACAGCATTGAAACGTAATCGTTTCCACTATACACTTTATCAAAATGAGGTAATGCAGATTTAAGATATGATATCCAAGTGGCAATATTAAACTGATTTTCAAGTGACGCTACAAAACATCTGTTCAAATCAAGAGGAGACTCTTTTATAGAATTATGAATCATTTCCATTCTCTCACCTGCAGTAAAAGGATCTTTTTCTAGATAATTAAATTGAGAACTAGTAATGGCTATAATCACTTCATCACATTCATCAAGAATTTGTTTTGCTAAATCTAAATGACCTAAATGAAAAGGTTGAAACCTTCCCATCATCAATCCACGCATAATAAATTGCCAATTTTGATTTTATTAAATTAGTCTATTGGATTGTTCCGCTTCCAAGAATTCTAATGCTTGTTGATTCAGGTTTTAGAATCACTGCAATATCGCCTGGCCTGCAAACCACAGATTTTTCAAATTCTAGTTTTAGAGGAGAGATTGAGGAGAATTTTGCAGCTTTAATTAGTAATCCAATATTGACCAAACAATCCAGATTTTCTGCAATCTCACTCTTGTAAAACTGATTCTTTTGAAAATCAAGTTCAATTTCAGATTTTACATCCACTACTCCCTCTTCAGAAATCACATCACCACGTCCAACTTCTTCAGGTTTTGCACCTTTAACTGCAAGTCCCACTCTTGCCGGACAGATAGATTCGTCTACAGGATCATCATGCATTTGGATTGATTTTATGAGAACATCAATTCCTGCAGGATATAGTTTAAGATTATCATATTGCTTAACTTTTCCATTAGTCACTTTACCTAAAATTACAGTTCCAACGCCTTTAACATCAAAGCAATGATCAATTACCATCTCAGATGGACCATCATTTGAGATGGGTTCAAGTTTATCCATTTCTTCTTTGATTTTGTCTTGATCAACTTTGGTATATTTTTCAACTACAGTTCCTTTGATCATTGCATCTAACTTTGATTCGTCTATCTCAAAAGTATGAGATAAAATTCCTTTTTCTTTTTTTAATGAATCAAGTGCAATAATTTGTTCTCCAGTAAATTTATCTAATTTGTCTACATGAAATATCACATATTCCGCTAAATTGATTGCCTGAAACAGTGGTTGTATTTTATCAGGAAACCCACTTGGAGTCACCCAAGTTTTGATTACATCAGATTCTTTTCTATCATAAAGAGAAAGATCACTTACCGTTCCCTTCTTTCCAAAGTCTGATGCAATGTCCTGTTTGCCTAAAACTACAAAGTTTATGGATTTTACCAATAGTGGCAAATGAAAATTAGGTTCTAAAAACCATACGAGTGAATTCTAACAAGGATAATCAGAAAGATCCACGGAAAGTTCGGAACTTTCGTCCAAAATATGCAGATGATATAATATAGATTTTCTATTAGACGAATGTGTACCTGATTTCATAATAAAGTATGAACTTCATTATTATATTAAAGACTAGCGTACGAATCATACTATACCAAATGGTTCAATGAAATCTATGGAAAAGAGTTTAGCACCACAGCGTAACTTGCAAATCTATGATTTTTTGGTTTTACTAATTTTTGATGATATTTACTAATTGGCTTTCCAATTGCACCTTTGAGACCAAGTGGTCCATGGATATATCTTACCGTATTAGCCCAATAAAGAACCTCGTCTGTTGGAGCATAGTGGTTTACAATTTTTTTATTGACAATAGTTTGTAGAATTTTGCCATATTTTTTAGAGGATGGAATATCATCAGTAATAGATGCCCCAAAAAAGTGGATGCTTTCTATAATCCCTGTATTTTGTTTCTTTTTTACAAGATATTCAACAGTACTCAGTATTACCTGAGAGCCTAAAGAGTGACCTATTAGTCGAATCTTTGTTTTTGGACTGGTGATTTTAAAGTCTACGATGAATTTCGCAAGATTACGTCCATTTTTCTTTGCAATTATTTGACCCACTACAAGTGCATGTTTTACATGTGTGATTAAATGAGCACCAGTTGTGTTTGAATCATAACTAAAACCAATTACGGGGTGAGAATATCCTAATTTACGTAATCGATTTCTTGCTAGAAGAACTTTAGCAACTGCTCCTGCATTATCATTTTGTAAACCATGAATCATTACAGTAACTTCTTTTGAACCAATCAATTTTATGAAATCTTTTTTTGGATACAAATGATAAAAATTGGTTTTGAGAGTTTTTCCATTAGAGAGATCGTAGTACCCTCTAGTTGAAATTCTTGTGATAGGTTTCATTTTTCTTCAGATGGTTTTAGTTGTTTTTTGTATTTTTCAATATCAGACTCTTCTACTTTGGCAAACAAAGGAGATGCCTCACCCAATGTATGACCAGGAGAAATTCCTAAAACAGATATCTCATTCCAATGGAATTCATTGATATTTCCATCTAGTGCTAATTGCTGCCAAATTTTTTGCGCAGATTCTGGAATAAATGGGAAAATAGCAATTGCCAAACTTCGAACAGCATTAACTGAAAGAAATACACAACTTGCAGTCCCAGGGCCTTTTTTCCAAGGTTCTTTGTGTTGGAAATATTGGTTAAAGTATGATGAAAATTCCATTATTTTCTTTAGAGATCTATCAAGATGATTCTGCTCCATTAGTGAGCTCACATCAGTTGCAAGATTTTTGATTTTTTGTTCTGTCTCAGAATCCTTATCATCAAAGGATTCTGGTTCAGGAACTTTGCCATCAAATGCTTTCTTGGTAAATCCTAGAGCACGATTAACAAAGTTTCCAAGATTTCCAATTAGTTCAGAGTTAATTCTAGTGGCAAAGTCATCCCAATCAAAATTCAAATCATCTTGAGAATATGGATTAATTACTACTAGATAATATCTAAGATAATCTGCGGGATAGTATTCTAAGAATTCCTTTAGACCAATATACCAATTTCTGCTTTTGGAAATTTTCTTTGCTTGAAGTGTTAGATGGCCTCGGGTTGGGATATAATCAGGTAATTTGTATTCATTGTTTAGTCCCAATCTCATTGCAGGTAAGAAAAGAAAATGGTGATACACAATATCTTTTCCAATAAAGTGATAAATGTCAGCAGAATTCCAAAATTCTTTTCCATCAATTCCTTTATCGTTTAGAAATTTGACTGCAGTTGAGATGTATGCCAGGTGGTTATCAAACCATCCATAGAAGACTTTGTCTTTTGCATTATCAAGTGGTATTGGAACTCCCCAAGAAATATCTCGAGTGATATCCCAATCAATTAAACCAGATTTAATCCAGTTTTGAACATATTTTTTGATGTCTTTTTGTAGATACTCATTTTCATCTAGCCATTTGCCTAAAGAGTCACCAAAGTTTTTGAGTTTGAAAAAATAGTGCTTTGATTGCTCTTTAGTTGGAGGTTGGCCACAGAGGGAACATTTTGGATTAGTGATTTCTTCAGGAACACGACCACAACTTTCACAAAGATCAGAGTATTGGTCTTCTGCGTGGCAGTAAGGACATATCCCTTTGACGTATCTGTCAGGTAAGAATTTCTTATCATTATTGCAGTAGAATTGGATGATTTCTTTCTCATAGATATGACCAGCATCATTTAGTTTTTTGAAGACCTCCTGAACAAATGCAATATTTTCAGGAGAACTAGTCTTGTAAAAATAATCAAACTCGATGTTAAATGCAGAAAAATCTTCATAATCACGCTTATTCCAGTGAGCAACATATTCAGCAGGGGTTTTTCCTTCTTTTTCTGATTGAATCAAGATAGGAGTTCCAAAATCATCAGATGCGCAAACATAGTAAGCCTCTACTCCATTTTGTTTTAAGAATCTAGTAGTAACATCTGCTGGAAGATATGTAGATGCAACATGTCCCAAATGGATTTCTCCATTTGCATATGGTAAAGCACTTGTAATGATAGCTTTTTTGTTCATCAGATATTTGTCAAGAGTAGTATTAGGGTTAAGAAGTTTTACCAGTTGCTGGCATACCTTACTTGTTCCGGAGTAAGTTTATCGATTTTAACATCCATTGCCTTTAGAGCATCAGCTGCTATCTGTTTATCAATTTCTTCAGGAACGTTGATAATTTTATTTTCCATTTTTTTGTGATTTTTAAGAATATACAAAACAGATAGAATTTGATTTGAGAATGATTGCGCCATCACTTCTGGTGGATGTCCTTCTGCTGCAACCAAGTTTGCAAGACGGCCCTGTCCAATTAGATAAACTCTTTTTCCGTTTTTCAAAGTACATTCATCAAGATTTGGTCTTACTTCTTTAACAGATTTTGATTTCTTTAGCAGGAATTTACTGTCAATTTCTACATCAAAGTGACCAACATTACCCATAATGGCACCATCTTTCATTTGTAAGATGTGTTCTTTTCTAATTACGCTTGTCATTCCAGTACATGTAACGAAGATATCGCCAATCTTTGCAGCTTGTGCCATTGGCATTACTTCAAATCCATCCATATGAGCTTCAAGGGCTTTAACAGAATCTATTTCAGTGACAATTACTTTTGAGCCCATTCCATGGCATCTAGATGCAACACCACGTCCAACCCAACCATATCCAACAACTACTACACGCTTTGATGCCATAAGCAGATTCATTGCACGCAGATAACCGTCAATGGTACTTTGTCCAGTACCATATCGATTATCAAACATGTGTTTTGTATATGCTTCATTAACTAAAATTACAGGATAGCGAAGTTTGCCCTGATTTTCTACTGCCCTGATTCTAGTAACACCGGCAGTAGTTTCCTCAGTTGCTCCTAGAATTTTCATGTTTTTGAATCTCTTGTCAAAGTGAGCCTTGATATTCATGTCAGCACCATCGTCAGTTAGAATAGTTGGTTTGTGTTTCAATACTTGATCAATACACCAATCATATTCTTTGACTGATTGCCCGTACCATGCATAAACATGGATTCCCTTAGATACCAAAAATGCAGAAATATTATCTTGAGTAGTTAGTGGATTTCCACCACAACATACAACAGTTGCGCCAAGTTCTTTAGCACCCATTAGTAAGACCGAAGTCTCTTTTGTGATATGCAAACAGAATCCAAGTGTGACACCTTTTAGTGGTTTTGATTTTTTAAAGCGATTGATTGTATTATCTAGAATTTGCATATGTGATCTAGCCCAGTCATAAGACAATCTGCCTTCTTTGATCAATTTTTGGCTAGTCTTTACTTTACTCAATAAGCGAATTCTTGAAATGGCATATAAAATCCTATCATGCGAATGTAAATAAATGACAAATATATCAGAAAATTATTGACTTGGAAGAAGATTGCAGAAAAAGGAGAGGTTGCTGCAGGAAAAGGTAAAGCCTTTAAGATTGATGGAAAACAGATTGCAGTATTCAATCAAGACGGATACCATGCATTAGATGATCTTTGTGTTCATCAAGATGGTTCAATTGCTTCTGGAAAATTAGATGGGGACATCATAGAATGCCCATTGCACTTTTGGCACTACAATATTAAAACAGGAAAACTTAATGATTATCTCAAAGATGTTACACTAGAAACATATGCCGTTGAGGCAAGAGATGACGGCATCTACGTGGATATCTGAGTGTTCAAAATGAACTAAGTTAGATTCAAAATTAAGCATAATTTTTATTCATATATTCTGCAAATTAGTTATTGAATCAAGATATCATTGATGAGATTAAAAATCAAGACTATGCTTCAATTACTGACACAATCGAGAAATTCTTGTCAGAACAAATACAGAGAAATCACGTAAAAGGAATCATTCTAGGATTAAGTGGCGGAATTGATTCAGCAGTTTTAGCTTATATTTGCAAAAGAAAACTAAAAGAAAAAACGTTAGCAATTATAATGCCAGATACATCGATTACACCAACAGAAACTGAAGATGCTCTCAAAATGATTGCATTAACAGGAATAGAATACAAACTAATCGATATCAAGCCTATTGTAAATGAATACGCAATGTATCTTGAACCAAATGAAAAGTCCAGAGGAAATCTTCGTGCAAGAGTAAGAACCAACATTTTGTACTATTATGCAAACAGCAAAAACTATCTAGTTTTAGGTTCAAGTGATAAAAGCGAATATCTAATTGGGTATTTCACAAAGTTTGGGGATGGTGCAGCTGATCTTACTCCAATTATTTCACTATACAAACTCCAAGTAAGAGAGATTGCAAAATATCTAGGAGTTCCTGACAATATTATTTCAAAAAAGAGTAGTCCACATTTATGGAAAGATCATAAAGCAGAAGAAGAATTGGGGGCATCATATGAAAAGATAGATTCTATCTTGTATTGCTTATCTGACAAAAAACTATCTGTTGATGAAACAGCAAAAATAACTCAAATTGAAAAGTCAATTGTAGAAAAAATCCATGAATTAAACATAAACAGTGAACATAAAAGATTGTCAACACAAAAACCAGATGGAGAAATGGAATGAAACTTCAAGATACATTATCAAATTCAAAACAAGAGTTAGATGTTTCAAAAAAAGTGAGAATTTACCTTTGTGGAGTTACCGTTTATGATGAATCTCATATTGGTCATGCAAGAACCATCATAGTTTTTGACGTGTTGAGAAAATATCTGGAGAAAAAAGGAGTAGAGATTGAATTTATTCAGAATTTTACTGATGTAGATGATAAAATCATAAATCGTGCACAAACAGAAAATACTACTGCAGAAAAAATTAGTACCAAATACATTAAGAATTATTTCAAAGATTTTGATGGACTAAATGTTAAACGTGCAACAAGATATCCAAAAGCCACAGAGCACATAGATGACATTATCAAATTCATTGAAAAATTAATTGAAAAACAAATTGCATACACTTCTAAAAATGGTGTCTATTTCTCAGTATCAAAATTTCCGGAATATGGAAATCTATCAAAAAAGAAAATAGACGAACTCCAGTCAGGCGTAAGAATCGAAGTAGATGAGGCAAAAAAGGATCCATTGGATTTTGCAGTGTGGAAATTCTCGGATATTGAACCGACATGGGATAGTCCATGGGGAAAAGGCAGACCTGGATGGCACATAGAATGCTCTGCAATGAGTATAAAGTATCTTGGAGAAAACTTTGACATCCATGGCGGCGGAAGAGACCTAATATTTCCTCATCATGAAAATGAGATTGCACAATCTGAATCATACATAGGTTCTACATTTGCAAAAATTTGGATGCATGTTGGAATGGTAACGATAAATGGAGAAAAAATGTCAAAATCTCTTGGAAACGTAAAATCAATTAAATATGTTTTAGAAAATTGGGGCTCCAACATCATAAGATTATTCTGTCTATCAGGGCATTACTCAAAACCAATTGATTACTCTGAAGAGTTACTAAAAGAAAATCTCACAAAATGGAGACAGATCGAGATATGTTATTACGAATTAGTTCATGCAAATAGTAAAAATCGTGAAGAAATTAATCCAATTATTAAAAAAATAGGTGCTGAATTTGACAACGCATTAGAAGACGATTTTAATACACATCTTGCATTATCTGCATTTTTCCAACTTGTCAAAGAAACCAACAGATTAGCAGCTGATGTAAAACTTGGAAAAGCAGATGCAGTGATAATCAAAACAGAGTTTGAAAGGATGTTAGAGATTTTAGGATTAACCATACCAAAAATTACAGAAAGTGAAAAACAGAAAATAGATAATCTAATTACAAGTAGAGAGCAACTTAGAAAAGAAAAACAATTTGAAGAGGCAGATAAAATTAGAGACGAACTAAATGAAATGAATGTTGAGTTAATTGATCATAAAGAAAATACAATCTGGATGAAGAAAGAAAACATTAAGGCTGAAAATTAAAAACTAGTTTGCATTAATAGATAATTCTCGCCTAGGCTTATTTTAAGAAAATACAAAACAAATATGACTATTGAAAAAATGTGCGTAAAGATACTGAAAAATTGCAGAGTATGTGAGTTTACTTAATTTTTTTTAACTATTATTTTTATAACCCCAAATTCGATTTTTGGATTATGCAATCAGGAAATTTTGATGAGGAAGGATTGTTGAAAGACATGGAGCTTTCCGAAATAGCATTAAAAATTTCAAAACTTACCTTTGGATGGAATAATCATTCAGACCCCATCAAAGAATCACAGAGACTTTTGGAGTCAGTTAGAAAAATTTCTCTAGAAATTTCAGAATATGAACAACGAATGGGTTCCAATCTTAGTGAATACCAAAGAAATAAGATCTACAAATCAATGGAAGATGTAGAAAACCTAATCCCGTACATGAAAAATAAAATTAAACCTTATGAAGGATTAGAAAATACTTTGAACGAAGATAACTAGATAAAACCTAGTTTTTGCATTCTACCTCACTTGATTTCATGCCATCATATAGTCCAGTTATTGCATCAATCATACATTCCGATATGTATGGAAAATTAGTTTCAATAACTGGATACATTAAATCGTCTGGAGCTGATGAGTGTGCAAGACCTAATGTGTGACCAAATTCATGCATCAGTATAATGGATAATTCCTCGTTTGAGATAGAATTTACATCATAAATTATAATATGACTTTTTAATATCTCGCCTTGATCTACGGCTGATTTTGTGTAACCAGAATAGCCATCAAGATCACTGAGAGACAACAACTCAACAGTTATGTCTCCTAATGGTCTCTTCGAATTAGAAAATTCAAAACTTTGTGGTATCTCCAACTCTGTATTTTGTTGTGTAGCTATTTGTGATGCACCGCCCCAACCTTTGTAGTATGTAGTGCTGTGTTTCCTAACATGACTAGTTGATCCAACTAATTCTACCAAACAAGCTTTAGATCAGAATATTTTGTATTATTCCATGACTAGAAATTGGAAAAATTACAACGCATCACTAGTAAGACGTGGAGAAATCATGCTGTCTTTTGATGCTATAGACTCATGGAGTACAGAACTCAAGGAGATGAACCACAAAAAGGAAGGACGTCAATTCGTTTATCCCGAATCATTCATGGAGGCATTGGGATACTGTCACCTCTATTTGCATCTGCCATTCAGACAAACAGAAGGTCTGATAAAATCACACCTCAAAGAGAAATCAAAAACACCGACATATTCTGCCATTTGGAAGCGTGTAAACAAGTTACACATCAAGATGAATCCAAAACTTGGAAAAGATGTTGTTATTGCAATTGACAGTACAGGAGTCAAGGTTGCAGACAGAGGTGAGTGGATGAGACAAAAATGGCAGAAGAGAAGAGGTTTTCTAAAAATTCATGTGGCAGTAGATGTAAAATCAAAACAAATTACAGGTCTTACCATTACAGATGATAAATCACATGATTCAAAATCTTTTATGTCTCTAGTAGAACAATCAAAACAGTTTGGAAATGTAACTAAAACCCTTGCTGATGGCGCATATGACACAAAAAGTGATTTTTCATATTTGTATCATGAAAATATCACTGCAGGAATCAAGACAAGAAAGAACTCATCAGTTAACACTGACTGTTATCCAAGACGAAAATCTGTATTGGCTCAAATTTTTAATTATGAATTATGGAGGAATAGCGTAAGCTATGGGGACAGATGGATTGTTGAATCAGTGTTTTCTGCATTCAAGCGAATGTTTGGTGAACATGTAACATCGCACAAAAGAGAGAATATGATTCATGAACTGAAAATGAAAGTTTGTCTGTACAACAAGATGATTGCAATGCAATAGAATAATCAAAAATTGATTGTTCAATTAAAGGATGTTAATGATTTTTGCAGTTAGGAAACAAAGCAATATGGATCTATTCTTAGGCATACAAGTATTTGAACTCTAAGTTCAAAACACGGTAACTGCACCATTTATCTTTGATTTCTTTGCCAACCCATTATAAATAATTTCAAGTGCATCATGAGCTTTTTCTGGACGAGGTAATTGAATTATAAACACATTATCTTTTCCGTAATGAGAATGTGGGGAAGAAAGTGCAAGCATAGATGTTTTTGCAAGAGATTCAAAAAATGAAAGATCAGATTTTGCATTAACTAAAAATTTTTCAACAATATTTCCTTTTGAAAATGTAAAAACGATTTCAACAAAAACATTTCCTAGTCCATCTTGCAGAATATTTAGATCAGTATTAATCGATAAAGATTGTCCAGCAACTTTTGAGAGCATCTCATCATATTTTTTCTCTTTAATTATAATACAGGGAGTTTCTTTGCCATCAAAATCAAAAGTGGTAATTCCATCATGAACTTGGTCTAACAGTCTCTTTAACTCATCAGGCATTTTCTTTCTTTTCTACTACAGGTATTATTTTATCACCAGCTTTCATCAAAAAGGGAGTAAGAATTGCGGTAATTATAGAAATCATACCTATCAAAGGGAACAAGAAGGCACTAACAGCACCCATATCTACTCCAACCTTTACAATTACAATTGAGAATTCGCCTCGTGGAGCAGCTAAGGAAAATGCAGAACGGAGTGCTTTACCACGTTTTTGTCTAAATATGATATTTCCAATCATATTACCTCCAAACTTCATGCCAGTTGCAACTGCAATCAAAACAATAGCTATAACAATATAATTTTCAAGCTGGGAAACATCCATCAGTGCGCCAACCGAGATAAAGAATATAGCTACAAACATGTCTTTGATTGGACTTGAAAGAAGTTTTGAAACTTCAGCTGACTTGGATTCAGCAACAAGCACACCTGCCAAAAATGCTCCAATTGCTACAGATAATCCTACAATGTTTGCAAATAAGGCATATCCAAAACAGACACCAAGAACACTGAGTAGCAAAATTTCACGATGTTCTGTGGCTGCAACTCTATCAATTAGTGGAGGAATTACACGGGTTCCAAAAGTAAATGTTCCAACAATAAGAGCAATTGCAACTGCCACTACTGCAATAATAGATTCTATTGATACAGTTCCAACTAAGGCAATGGATTGTAATGAAGAAATTAGAATAACTGCAATTACATCTTCAACAATTAAAATACCTAGAACAAGTAAAGAAGATTCTTTTTTGATTTGTCCTGTATCCTCAAAAATCTTAACAATAATTGCAGTACTTGATATTGATAATGCCGCTGAAATAAACAATGCATCCATGAATCCCAGTCCAAGCATACTAGCAATGTAAAATATGACACCCATTGTCGAAAACAATCCTATAGTTCCAATTCCAATTGCTTTACGACCAATACTTTTAATTTTTGAATATGGAAATTCAATACCTATTACAAAAAGAAGTAAGATGACACCAATTTCAGCAAAAAGATTCAATGCCTCAATATCAGATAAAATTCCTACACCTCCTAAAATTTCAGAATTAGGGCCTCCTTCAGGTAAAACCCATGACCAAAATGGAGAGAGAGGGCCAATCAACATTCCTGCAAATAGATAACCAATGATCAAAGGTTGTTTTATTTTAAAAAATGCAAGTGTAACTACAGCGCCAATGATCATGATAAAAGCTAAATCAGTGATAAAACTAGTGTGAGGAAGCTCAGGAGTAATCTGTTCAATTAAAGTGGTGACAGTATTGTTAAGAGTACTTTGAATTCCACTTGAATCTAATTGAAGTGGAATATTTTGCATAATATTATTTTTAAATAAATTTGCTTAAAAATGATCACGCATTAAAAATTTAGAAATTAAATCAATAGAATAGTAAATAATTGAAAACAGGCTCATGATTATGATTATGTTTAACCTCTTTATTCCAAGTTAATCATTATCCAAATGCAGAGTGATGATTTGGTCATCTGAATAAAATGTAGAGATATGACCTGGGGTATCTGACTGCATAATTGGTTACGTTGTAATTACCTAATTATTAATAGTACGGTACCATACCGTACTACATGATTCAATGCGAATATTGTACAAGAGGATTTATTGATACAGCAAATGGTTTGGCTGAAAAGACCTTTCATGAATTACTTCATGAGCCACAAGTTGTAAACAAGTAACTCTTTACATTTTTTATTTTAGACCCAACTTTTTTATCATCAAATTTTCAATTTAATTCATATGGCTAAAAAGACTGTAAAGAGAAAAACAACTAAAGCAGCAAGCAAAACAAGAAAAATTACGAAAAGGGAACCAAGTCCATCAGCATTACTTAAGAATGTTGCATCATTTTCAGATTCTAACAAGGCTTTGCAAAAAGAGATCAAAGTTATGTCAAAAATTTTTGGTGAAAACCAAAAGGTCCTAGTATCTATGAAAGGAATGATAGATACATTAACATCTACATTAGAACACATTCAAAAACAATCAAAACAAATCAACATTATAGAAGAAGACACACAAAAACTATACGCCGGATTAAATCAAGTAAGAACACAATCTAACCTAGTCAATAAGATCAATGACCAAACTGCCAAATTGCAAGGAGAGATAAACAGGATTTCTGATTTTCAAAAAGCATCAAAGTCAGTATCTCAACAAGTAAGAGACAGTATGGATTCAATTAAAAATAATTCTCAAATGATTATTAAAATTGCTCAAAGGATTGATGGTGTTAGAGATGATCTCAGGAAGGTTTCTGGAAAAGCTGACTCATTTTTAGAAATTAGTTCTGAAATAGGTAAACTAAAAAATAGCATAGAAGAGATTTCAGGAAAAACTGGAGAAATGGAGACAGGGACTCAAATTATTGAAAGCCTCAAACAAGAACTTGGGAAAATTGTTGAAGGAACATCATTTACTTCAAATCTTAATGCGGAGTTAGAGACAATCAAGATCACAATTGACGCAATATCCTCTAAAGCCTCGAAAATTGATTCATTAGGAGGCGTAATTGACGGCCTTAAACAACAGTTTGACACTATAGCATTAAAGGCAAATTCTGTAGAGGGTTTAAGCCTAGAATCTATCAAAGAACTTGAAGGTAAAATAAATAGCATTGAACAAAAAATGGCTTCGGTTTCAGACATTGTAAAAAGACAGGATGCGTCTACTATAGAATTTCATAAAAAATCTGAAAAATTATTTGAAGAGATGCAATCAGTCAAAAATATTACAAGCAAGGCATCAAGTGATTCATCAAAAGAGATGATGGTGTTGTTAAAGCTTTCAGAATATCAATCAAGCATTAGAATGAATGCAGAATCAAAGTATGGAGATGCCAAAGATCTTGAAAAGATGGCGTCTCAGACCGCAAATATTGTCAATCTTTTTGATAGAATTTCAATAGAACTAGGTGAAAAGATTCCACTTCCTCATGAAGTGAGACAATGGGCAATAAGTAAAATTTTTGATTGTGCAGACAAGTGGGAGATTCGATTTAGTGATGTCTATTCAATTTTAACAAATGCAATTGGAAGAGACATGTTTAAAGAGGCAGTAAGAATTCAGCAAGTAAGAGATATTTATGGAATTAGAGCAGTAGATGAAATTAGAAATGATCTGAATATTTCTTAAACTCCTAGTTCATCAGATGCTTTGAGTTGCTCTTTCTTTCTTTTTAATACAGTAAAGATTCCTATGATGGCAGCAATCCAAATAGTACTAAACAGTATGTTTGAAATACTAGCATACTTGTATGGCGTTGCATCCATAATGTTTGTCCTTAATGACAATGCCCTATCGTTGATATCTAACATTCCAGTATGATATGCAGAACTATCTTTTGGGACAGCTGATATTTTTTCAACGCCTACAAGCATTGTAGTCACATCACTTTGTATTCTAAGGAAGTTTGTAGATTCTGTCTGAAATATCCAAACAGGGTTTTTGGCAATAACTACACCATTTGCATCAGATGTTTCAGGCATGTTCTCCATTGCAATATCCAAATCTGCTTGAATTGCTAACAAATGTACACGTAATGCAACAGGATCAGACGAGCCTACAACACCATCAAGATGTCCTCTGATTCTATCAAGAGGGTAAATGTCAGTGTTATATCCATTGATTGCCATAAATCCTCCAAAAATAATAATTCCAATAATTCCAATCATGGAAAGTTTGTAAACAGTATTTGCCATTTTCTCCTTCTTAGTCCTTACATGAGGGTTACTTGATTTATTTCTTTTAAATCGCGAATGAGACAGGCTCATGTAAGCAATATAGAAAAATCCAACTGCTTGAAGTCCAATGATAGGCATAAAGATAGGATTGTTTGAAAATAATGCAATAAAAATTCCCATTATTCCATAAATACCAAAAAATATTTCCAAAAGAGTTGTTTGTGTAAAAGGTAAATTGTATGCCTTATTTCTCCAATCATCTTCTTTTGTAATTATTCCATATTTTGGAGTTCTAAGAAATTCATTTTTCTTCCCAAATATTGCATCAAAGACTGCAACAGTGTTATTTACTGACAGCCCAGCATTGTATACTAGTAATGCTGGCAGTATCTTTGCTTTTGATTTCCATGACTTGTGATACATACTCTGTATAATCATGATGTATGCACCAGGTCCCATTGCAAGATATGTTGCAATTGTTATGGCAGGAAGAAAGCTAATCACATAGAGATTAACTTGTCCAGCTAACAAAATTGGCAATGCCAAAAATTGTATCAACATTAATGGATAAACGATATGACGAGTAAGTTGAATGAATGCCTGAATCTTTGCTTCAATTGCAACTTTACGTTTAAGAGCAATATCAAAAAGTAGTTTTATTGCACATTGAATAGAGCCTTTTGCCCAACGGAATTGTTGTCTTTTAGCTCCATTCATTTGAACAGGAAGTTCTGCATCAACTACAATGTCTGGCAAGAATACACATTTCCATCCTTTCATTTGTGCTCTGTAACTCAGATCAAGGTCTTCAACTAGTGTAGCGGTATGCCAACCCCCAGCATCTTCAATACATTCACGTTTCCAAATTCCAGCAGTGCCATTAAAATTCATGAAGAGATGAGAATTACTTTTTGCTTTTTGTTCGATGAGAAAATGAAAGTCAAGACTAAGTGCTTGTGCTTGAGTAATTACAGAATAGTTCTCATTGATGTGTCCCCAACGACATTGAATAAGACCAATGTTTGATTTTGAAAAGTGAGGAATTGCTCGTTTAAGAAACCATGTGGGAGGTATAAAGTCAGCATCAAAGATGGCAACAAGTTCAGTATCTGTTGTCTGCATAGCGTGTTTCAGTGCGCCTGCTTTGTACCCAACCCTTGTTCCACGTCGTACATGTTCAATTTGAAACCCTTGCTTCCTGTAATCATTAACTACATTTCTAACCAATTCAACAGTATCATCATCAGAATCATCTAATACCATAATCCTCATTTTCTCTTTGGGATAATCCAAGTTACATACTGCATATACAAGTCTCTTTGCAACATACTTTTCGTTGTATATTGGAAGTTGAATTGTAATTGACGGGGTTCCAATATCAATGGTAGACAAAACATCTTTTCTTTTTCGAGAAAGAAATGCCAGATAGTAAAAATTGCAAGTATATGCAGTGATTATGATAGCTGATAAAATAAACAGATCAAAAACAAACTGGGTGAAAGGATTGATTGCCATATCCCTAATTTCTCAGAGTTACCATTCGCTATTTATACTTGCAAGAAATTGTAACTATTTCATCTCAAAGATCTTGATTGCTTGGGGTGGACAAACACCTTCACAAGCAAGACAAAAGATACAATCTGGTTCTTTTGACATTAACGGTTTCTTGTCTGATGCTGGATTTCCTGGAGTGTCAAACCACTCATAAACATCTACTGGACATGCTTCAATACATCCACCGTCTGCAATACAGATATCATAATCTACTGAAACAAATTCTCCCCAAACTCCCATGATTCCATTGTTTGTGCCTCTTCGTCCCCAAGTTTTGATAGAATATCCAGCTGCATCATATGCTGCAGATTTTTTCATTTTTGATTTGTATTCAACATCAATTGGGCCTGGTTTTGCACCATCTGGAATTTCAATTTCTCCTTCATCTTCTTTACCTTCTTCATCTGTTGCTTCAATGGCTTTTGCTTTTGCACCAAGGACAATTTTTGCCAAAGGGGTAAGTTCTTCAAATTTTTGAATGGCAGCAACCTCAGAGATCTTTTCAGTTTTTACATAGTAAGAAATCATCTTGTCAGCCAAGAGAGTATTACGTAAAATAGTATCAATTACCATTTTTGCAAAATGGTCTGCTTTCTTTCTATAATCTTGAACCCAATTAGGGTCACCAAATTTTTCAATTGGAAAAATTTGATAGATAATATCAACTACTTCGCCAGTAACAATTTCAACTGTAATAGATAACTCAACTTCCTCGTATCCTTTTGCGTCGGGATCTCTCATGTTTTGTTCTTTCCAGCGATATGTTGCAAAAATTCGGTCAGCATACATATCCATTTCAAATGCCTTTTTGAGTCCATCATGAATTGATTTTATTTCTGCTAAATCTTCGAGTTTAATTGGTAATCGGTAAAGTCCAATTTTGTATCCATGTAGTGGATAAACACCACGTTTTGCAGTTGGAGCTTCCATTGACCATACTCGATCTTTTAATAGTAATGACATTCGATTTTGATACTTCAAATTTATTTAAAAAGGTTATCAGTCATCATCTTCAGGACAAGTGAGTTCTCTAAGTTTGGTGTATTTTTTTTCCATTGCTTCGGCGTGCGCCATTACTTGTGATAAATCATAAGAATTCTTGGAAAAGTACCATCTTATAGGAATCCAATGTCCAATGCCATCCATATCATGAATCATTCCCTTATCAGCTTTGACGTTTAGTTTTTCATCTATAGATGTCTCTTTTACAGTAAGGCCTCTTTTGGTTTTGTCTTCCATGATAAGATCTGTGTCACCATCTTTGATAAAATAAAAAGATCCTTTCTTTAGAACAGGAAGGTCTAAAAGCAATTTATTTTTCCACAGGATTTCCTATCATGTTACCCCATTCAGTCCAAGAACCATCATAGTTCCGAACCATAGGATATCCTAGCAGATATTTTAGAACAAACCAACTATGTGATGATCTTTCTCCAATTCTACAATAACATATGACATCTTTGTCTGAAGTCACACCTTTTGGTTCATAATTTTGTTTTAATTCTTCAACTGCTTTGAATGTTCCATCAGCATCATTAACTGCAGTTGCCCATGGAATGTTGTTTGCACCAGGAATATGTCCACCTCTTTGTGCATGTTCCATTGGATATTCTGGAGGAGCAGTAATTTCACCAGAAAATTCAGCAGGTGATCTTACATCAACCATTACAGAATCTTCTCTTCCTAATGCTCTGTTAACATCAAACAAATAAGCACGCAATCCTTCATCTGGAGGTTGTGCATTGTATATTGTTGGTGTCATTTGTGGTTCATCAGTGGTGTAATCTCTATTTTCTAATTCCCACTTTTTTCTTCCACCATTCATAATCTTTAGATTTTCATGTCCATAGTATTTGAAAACCCAGAAAACAAAAGCTGCAAACCAATTATTAAAGTCACCATAAAGAATTGCGTCAGTATCAGAAGTAATTCCATTTTTTGACATTAATGCTTCAAATTGTTTTTTGCTAATGATGTCTCTTGTAACTGGATCATTAATGTCACGTTTCCACCAGATGAGACTGGCACCATTAATATGACCTTTTTGATATCCATTTACTGGATCATAATCAACTTCTACTAATTTCCTATTTTCATTTGGGGGATTTTGGGATACCCATTTAGTATCTACTAAAACTTCAGGATGTGCGTAACTCATGATTTGTACGGATGTGTTTTCATACTTAATTGTTTTTCTATTACATAAAAATATCATTTTTATGTAAACAGAATTCAGAAGAACTGCTTGAAACTTCAAAAAGTTGCAGTAGTAAGTAAAATGGGTTCGAAAGCTGCAGAGCAAGCTGCAAAAAATGTTGTAAAAAAGCTTTTGGGAAAAAAATCTACAGTCTATATAATTTCACCAATTAAAGTAAAGGGGGCAACAAAAATTGAAGCATTAGAAGAATTAAAAAAGATAAAACTTGACCTTGTCATTACTCTTGGTGGAGATGGAACAACTCTTCGAGTTTTTAGAAGTCTAAAGAATGAAACGCCAATTCTAACAATCAACGTTGGAGGAAATAGAGGAATTTTATCAGAGATAACAATTGATGAAATTGATGAAACAATAAATCAAATTTTAAAAAATAAGTTCTTCTTAGACAAAAGAACAAGAGTAGTTGCATCTTGTGGAGGAAAAGAATTTCCACCAGCATTAAATGAGATCTACATTAGTAGAACAAACTTGACTAAAACTGCAGAAATTAAAATAAAATTTCAAAATGATATAGTAAAACAAAAAATGGATGGAGTAATTATTGCAACCCCTAGTGGATCTACTGGTCACTCGTTTTCATTAGGGGGACCAATTTTGCATGAAAGTTTGGATGTTTTAATTATCACTCCTGTTGCACCAGTATACAGATTAGAGTCAATTGTAGTTCCAGATGAAAAGATTGAGATTACATGTTCTCATGACTGCAACATTGTGATGGATGCACAAGTGGTTAAAGCTGCAGGTTATGAAGAACCAATAATTATTAAGAAGTACAAAAAACCAGCAGTCTTTGTAAGATTGAAAAAACTAGGATTGAGACAAATGAGCAAACTTGGATTTTAGAATTTTAGATGCCAGTGCGTTTTATGCCGGAGTTCCATTTAGATCATCTAATGATTACTATACCACATCTCTTGCTTATGATGAAATCAAACACATAAAGAAAAATCATGATGCTCTTGGAACTTTGCTTGAAACTAATAGGCTGAAAATTAGAGAGCCGGACAAAGAATCAATAGAGGTTGCATTAAAGGCATCAAAAGATACTGGAGATTTCCCACAGTTATCAAAACAAGACATTTCAATCATTGCATTATGCATTGAAATGAATGGTGAAATAATTAGTGATGATTTTGCAATTTCAAATGTAGCAAAGAATCTAGGTTTGAAAATATCACCAATTATGACTCAGGGAATAAAAGATGTAGGAAAATGGGTTCACTATTGTCCAGCATGCAGAACTAATCATACTAATAAAATAGAGTGTCCAATGTGTGGAACACCATTAAAAAGAAAATTACTCAAGAGGTAATCGCTTTCTATACGTTCAACAAATGAGCTATCATGTATCATGCAAAGTTTTTTGGTTAGACTTTTTAAGAAATTTACTTTTAGACTCTAACATTTTTTTGATTTTCTTTGCTCGTGCTTCACCTAATCCTTCAATTTTTGCCAGCTCAGTGGTTGTTGCAGTAAAAACTTTGAAGGGAGTTCCAAATTTCTCAAGCATTCTAACTGCAAATTTCTCACCTATTCCTGGCAAACTGCAAAGAACTGAAAGTTGTTGCCTTTGTAAATCGGATGATTTTTTGATTTTCTTCAGATAAGGACCCTTAGGAGAATCTTTTCTTGAACACAATGACACTAGTAATTTAGCTGTATGAATTGCGTTAGGAGTAGGAATCACTGGAATTTTAAAATCAAGAACAACAGTAGAAATAGCTCCATAGAATATCAGTGGATTCTCAGTGATTTCTTCAATTTCATCAACATTTCCCTCTATCAGTACAATAGGATATTGAAAATGTTCTTTGAGTCTGGAACACTGATCAAAGAGTCTTCCATCAAAAACAGATGACATTAGATCACGAATGCTCTTTCTCTCTACAACGGTTTCTGGTGCAACAATGTAATCACCTATCGGAAGTGTCTTCATCTCAAGTTTCAAACCAACTGACTTTAGAAGTTCTGGAATTCCACTTTTTCGCTCTCTTTCATCTACAATTATTCGAAGATTTTCTAATTTCACCTATACTATTTGTAAGGATTTGTTAATATCTTATTTGAAATCGGTGTTAGAGATTACTTTCTAGGATTATTTTCTGCTGGTGGAGAATTTGTAGAACCAGCTTTCATCATTTCAGTAATTTTTGATTCTTGTTCTTTGAGAGATTCTTTGACACGAGTTTCTTGCTTTTCAAGAACTGTCACACGCGTTTTTGCCATCTCTTGTTTTTCTTCTAATTCATCAATCAATTCTTGTTTTGTTGATTTGATCAAGACAGTACCAGCATGTTTGAATACCGCATCATCATCTGTTACTTTCTTTAATTCCTCAAGAGCTTTTTCTGTTTCTGTTTTTTCCATTTCGAGATGTTGTTTTTGAGTCATGATAGATTGGAGATTTTGTTGAGATTGTTGTAATTTCATCAGTTGTTCTTGAAGCCATGGAGGCATTTGTCCAGCAGACATTATTAACCAAAAATTTTATTTCATTATATCTTTATGGATTAGCAAAAATAACTCCTTAAACCTATTTTAGGGCTTTTTTGGTATAATTTCATCAAAGATCAAGGCAACTCCTCATGTCCTCTCTTGTACCCTGAAAATTTTCTGTACTCATAGTCAGTTAGTGGGGTTTCACAACCACATCTACAAAAGGTCTTCATTAGTTAATTACACACCTCTATACCATGTATAATTTCAACACTACATGTTTTGTGAACATATACACCATTTGGAGTATATTGTGTTATTTTCTCTCCAGATTTAATCATTACTCCGCATCTAACACAGATAAAATTGTATTTTGATTTCTTCATGGTACTATGATATGTGCAGATATTAAAATAATTCCCGGATCGTTTTGTGTTGTGTGATGGTTTAGATTCGTTTTATCTGCTTCATTAATTTTATCCTATTCCGTGTATTTCTGGTTCTTGTTCTTAACACCATTCCACAACATGGGCATCTCACCCCTTCCCATTCTATGAAAATATCACAGGTATTGCATCTTTTCTGTCCGTATTCATATCGATTATTACCTCCAATTGGTTTTGTAGATTTGTATCTGAGACATATTTCACGACAAGGCATGAACTAAGCATATTATCAGGAATTTATGAATCTAGAGGGTTCTGTGTAATCTGCGCAAACTAGGTGAGTATCTTTGTTGCGCAAACTATTTGAGCATTAGTTGTCAATAGCTGCTCACAATGTTTGCGCAACAACCCTATGCTTTATGTCCCTTCATGTATTCACGAATAGTGCTGTGTTTCTCAACTCTGAAAATCATCAACATTCTTTGATTAAACGAATCCTTTTGGATATCTTACTGCATTGTAATCATCTTGTTGTACAGACAAACTTTCATTTTCAACTCATGAATCATATTCTCTCTTTTGTGCGATGTTACGTGTTCACCAAACATTCTCTTGAATGCAGAAAACACGGATTCTGCAATCCATCTATCTCCATAGCTTACGCTATTCCTCCATAATTCATAGTTGAATAATTGAGCTAGAACAGCTTTTCGTCTTGGGTAGCAGTCAGTGTTAACTGATGAGTTCTTTCTTGTTTTGATTCCAGGAATTATCCTTCATGGTACAAATATGAAAAACAATCCTTGGCGTCATATGCACCATCAGCTAGTGTCTTGACTATATTTCCAAACTCTTTTGATTGCTGTACCAGAGATATGAAATGTTTTGAATCATGTGACTTGTCATCTGTTATTTCTAAACCTGTAATCTGTTTAGATTTCACATCTACTGCAACATGAATCTTCAAGAAACCACGTCTTTTCTGCCATTTCTGTCTCATCCATTCTCCTCTGTCTGCAACCTTGACTCCCGTACTGTCTATTGCAATGACGATGTCTTCTCCCAGTTTTGGATTCATCTTGATATTGAGTTTGCTGACACGCTTCCAAATGGCAGAATAGACCTCTTGCGCAATTGACACAATTTGATCAAATTATGCAAATTCACTCACAGCAAGATCCAAAGCTGAGAACATCCTAGTTATTTCATGCTAACATACAAGAAACTAGCCAGAAAGCCAAGGTCATTCCAGTCATTTACTGGGATTAGCCTAGAACAGTTTGATTTTTTGTCATCTGAGATAGAAAAAGAGTACAAAAGAACAGAGCAAAGAAGGCTATCCCGCAAAAAGAGGGAGCGAAAGATTGGGGCAGGACGCAGATTCGCTCTTCCAGTCAGGGACAGGCTTATGATGCTTCTGGTCTACTACCGGATGTACATCACGTACGAGCTTGCAGGACACCTCTTTGGTTTGGACCAGAGCAACGTGTACAGGGACATCAGGTATATGGAGCCTGCCGTGCGAGGCTCAATACCAATCCCCCAGAAGATGATGTACGCCGAATCCAAAAAGATAGGGACCATACAGGAGCTGAAACGACACTTTCCGGAGTTTTGTGTGATGATTGACTCATCAGAGCAGCAGATCCCAAGGCCAAAGAAGAACAAAAAGAAGAGAAAGACGCACTACTCGGGCAAAAAAGGGATGCACACAGTCAAGAACCAGTATACGGTAAACCTTGACGGCCAGATAGTCCACAAGCCTCCACACTCTTCTGGCAGGCCGCATGACTACAAGATGTTTCAGCTCAAACACCCTACACTGCCAGAAGGACTACAGACGTTTGTCGACCTGGGATACGAGGGAATGAGGAATAATTTCCCAGAGTTCAATCCGGTACTTCCATGCAAGCGCAAAGGAGGTAGAAAACTGACTGCAAGGCAAAAGGAGTTCAACAAGAACCAGTCCAAAATCAGGATTACAGTAGAGCACACAATCTCAAAGATAAAGAAGTTCAGGATAATGCAGGATGTCTTCAGGAACAGGCTGCGCCGCTATGATTGCATCAGTGACATCATATGCGGCCTGGTCAATTTCAGGATACGGCAGAAGGATTTTGTTGTGATTCCATGACCTGATGAATCAGTTTGGTTAAATGACGCGTTTTGTTGGTAATTACGCAAGAGGTCTATTAACTAAAAATAGATAATGCCAGTTAATTTGGCTGATTTAAAGCTCGAGTAACTCGAGCTTTTCACGCCTAATTTTAGCAGTTTAGCTTGATTTATTGGCCTCACAGATAACCTTACAACCTAGTTTCGAAGCTCACATTAGACCTCTTGCGTAATTATTTCTAGGCGTGAATTTTGAGGAAGAGTATTTCTAAAAATTCCCAAATATTGAGTTTTTAGGCACAAATCTGTTCAAAATTCAAAATACTGTCAAAAACCCTTCTAATTGCGCAAGAGGTCTATTATCTGAGCTTTTCATGCCTGAAATTGATGGTTGAGCTCACATAATCAGCAAATATAGATTCTAAAAATTAGCGTCCCAGGACGCTAGATTAGACCTTAGCGTCCCAGGAGGGTAAGGTACGGAATAATATAACACGGCAATTTTTACTATTATTTTGGAGCAAGAGTCGTGCCTAACGTGATAGTAAATGTCTCATTTTCAGAAAATTTTTGTCTCATTTTGGTGGGTTTTTCATGCCTGACGTGAAACAAATTGTCTCATTTTTCAATGTATGAATGATTCATAATTTTTACTGCCATTTAGTGTCAATCCCTGTGCGTAAAATGGCATAAAGCTATGCCATTAATAGAATTTTTGAAGCTTCTATTATACGAGCTTTTCATGCCTAAATTTGGCAGTTTAGCTTCTATAATTATGGTTTCACAAACTAACACTATGCACTACTTTGTTTGAATGACTCTTCAATTCTATGTAATTCTTGTTCTAAGGTTATCTTAGGAGTGACAATATTTTCAAATCTAGAAATAACTTTACCATCAGGATATTTTTTTGAATAAAATCTAACCGTTCCACAAAATACTTCATCAAATGTAAGATGAAATGATTTTCCAGACCATGTTTCTGAACCATCTTTGCCAAAATGATAATGAGTAATAACCCAAGAAGAGATGAGAGGAATTTTGGCATTCTGATGAGAAATTATGTGTAGATAAAACGAAATTTGACCTAAAATAGAACATAAATTCAGTGTTCCAGACAAATCATAAATAAAAGGTTTGTAGCTACATCCAATATCAAGTTGAATGTTCTTTGGATAAATCATTGCCTTGATTAGAATGTTTTTATCAAAAGAAGGAACTTGTAATTTTATTCCATTATTGTTTTGATTTACAGGGTAATTTTCTTTTAGATATTGATGAATGTTTGATTCTATGGAAAATTTAAGATCATGTATTGCAGGTTGCTGTTCTTTTAGATTTTCTAAGAGAGACAACATGATGACCCCCTTAGCCTCATCCGTTACAAAATTTCTAAGACTACTAACGTTCAGTCCTTTTAATTTGTAAAAACAAGGATTGCTCTTTATTTCAACTTCAATTATATCTTTGAATTTATGAATAAACTGTCTAAAGTTATTCCTAGTTAAATTTTTGAAGTGAGTACAACAGAAAGGCTCTCTCTTTTCTATGTTAATTTGATAAGCTCGTTTAAGAAAAAACAAGCTTGGTTTTGAAGTAACACGTAAACCGTTACACTTGTTTGTTAAGTAATCGTTAAAATCATTTTCAAGCGTTATTTTACATCACACTCCGTTATTTTATTTAGATTTGTCAATCAGTATTTTTTCTTTAATTCCTCTAGACCAACAACCTAATTTCAGGCAAGAATCACATACATAGAATTTTGAATCGATACGATATTCAACCAAGAAGGCAGGTGTATTTTTGCAACATCGTAAAATTATAGAAGTCATATAGAGATCTCCTGAGATTTCTTCACTATTTCCTCGACATACCTAGATCTAGGCACAAATCCACGCTTTTCATCAATAATATTCAAAATTTTACGGTCAAACGATATTCCAACAGTTTGTCTTTGTTGCACATGTTAGATTAGAGAGATTAGATAAATAATCTAGTATACCATACTAGACTAATGGACTTTGATGATGCAATTGTCATGGCAATAACTCAAGGAAATCAAAGATATGGAGACATTCTTTCTGTAGCAGAAAAATGTGTAAAATGAGCAGAGCAACTTTTGATAAACATCTCAAGCAACTACAAAAAGATAATTACATTAAACGAGTCATAAATAAAAAAATAATAGAATATAAAATAAATCAAAAAAAGATTCACGAGATTTTAGAATTCGAAGTAGATGAAAAACTAAATGACCTTATAGAAAATAATGAAAAAGCATCAGAATTCAAAGGACAGATATTGCTTAGACATGATGCAGAGCAAGATTTAGAAGAAACAATTCAAAATATGAATCAACACATAGAGATATGTCTTTTAAATCAAAAACGTTTGATGGTTTTGATGAATTTGAAGGGATCAAGCAACACATTGCAAAAAAAAACACAAAGTAGAATTCAAAAAATATGAAACATCATTCAAACAAACACTAAGAATCATGGAAATTATTAGTCCGGAAATTAGAAAGGATTATGAAGAATTTTTGTTAATAAAAATACATAATGAAAGCAAATCAGACATTACAAAAATAAAAAAATTCAAAGGTACATCATTATTAAAAAAATATATAAAAAATTATAAAAAGAATTTAATTTAATTTTAGTTTAACATTACGTTCTTTCATAAGCACATCAACTGATTGTCTCAATCTATCAATCTCATCTTGTTTCATCTCATTTTCTTGTATTGTTTTTTTAAGATCTGATTTCTCTGCTTCTAAATTTTGAATTTCAAACTTTTGTTTCTCAGTAGGATCTACAGTCAATCCAGGTATAGCTTTTAGAAATTCTGTAAAACATTCCTCCCTAGTAGGCTGAAGGTATGTTCCATCTAATCCACGCTTGTGAGCCATAAGCTTCTCTGCAATGTTGGAGTTAACATCATTATTCAGCTTGAGAATTGTGTTGAATCTCTTTCTGAATCCATAAGTTACGGCCAAATCGAATCGATTTCCTCTCTTTTCACGAATAATTCCAGCCTTTTTGTAGAGTTTGGGTAATGCTCTAGAAACAGAATCATGACTCAAATAATCATTTTTTCTGGTCCTGGCATTTTGTTTTGTTGCAAAAAGATAGCTTGACTCATCTAGATGTTCGCCATTTAGATTCCTTGTTCTAATGTATGCATCAAATGAACGACTAGCTTCGGGTGTAAGAAATGCCCAATAACCTTCTGATGATTCATCATAGATTTTTACAGTGTAACAGTCATCAGAGAGTTTTTTCAGATGTTTAAACTGTAATGGAGGATCAGTAAGTACTGCAGGACGAGTTCCAGTACTAACAAGAAAATGAATTATTGCAATCATTCTAAAGTCATGAGTTGTTTTGAGTAGTGATTGAATTTCTTCAGTAGTGATTGGTCGTTTACCACCCTTTTCATGAATAGACTTTGGAATCATCTTCTTGATTTTTCTTTTTGCCCATACAACTTCGTTCATCTCCAACATCAATTCAATAGGATTAAGCTTGGTACTGATTGTATTTCCACGTAGATTCTTTGATTTCAAATGATTAATCCATTCTTTTAGAAAGTTTTGGATTTGAGGTACAGATACTTTGATGAATTCATCATAGTTTCTAAGATTATGAAATGCCATGAATTCATTTAGTGATCTAACATAGTTTTCCAGAGTCTTTTCGTTGTTAACTGCTGAAACAAAGTTATCCCATGCCTCATCTTTAGATATTGGGTCTACTTTACGCACGGTATAGTATAGTTTCAAATGTACTAAAAGGTATCAATCGTATACCAAAAGTAGAAGCATTTGGAAATTAGATCTAATATTAAATATTGTTTAAATCAATGAAAACATACTTTGGAAATACAATATCTGGATTGGAATAATTCAAATCAAATTCTGAATAAGGCATATGAAGCAGATCTTTTTGTGCTCATTATAGGACCAAAAGGAACTGGAAAGACATCTTTGGTTAGAGATTTTGCTAAAAACAAGAATGTAAATCTAGAATCCATCAATTTTAGCCTCAGAACTAGAGAGAGTCACCTTGTTGGCACAAAAACGCTGACAGATGGAACTGTGAGTTTTGATGAAGGAATTTTGATAAAATCAATGAAAGAGGGAGACATGCTTTACCTAGATGAAATTAATTCAGCTGAAGCAGATGTTTTACTCAGACTTGATGAAGCGTTAGATGACAGAAGACAAATTGTATTAAAGGAATCAACGGGAGAACTAATCAAAGCAAAAGAAAATTGGTTTGTAGTTGCAACTATAAATCCATTAACACATAGTGGAACAAAGGAACTTCCACCACAGATACTAAGTAGATTTCCAGTACGAATTAGATTAGAATATCCACCAGAGAGTATAGAATTCGAAATTATAAAAAAATATGTTTCTGGAGAACACAAATCAGAAATTATTCAAGCAATTAAACTAGCAAATATATTAAGACAAGCTGCTGCTGTTGAAGAATTATTTTATTCTCCTAGCTTAAGAGAAACTATTGCATTTGGAAAATTGTTGGATAAAGGAATGTCTTCAAAAGAGGCAGCAAATTTTGTTTTTGGAAATGTATACACACAATGGGGAAACATAGAATACCAAAAAGTAAGTGACATCATTACTTCAATGTTTGGTAATTAAATGCAGGCAATTCAACTTCAAAATGAATCCATAGTAGAGATTGCTACATTTCTTGTAAGAAGATGGTCTGAAGAAGATAAAATAATTGTAGAAATCTCAGACAAGATGGAAACCAGAACAAGACTTAATGAAAAAAAAGTAATCATAGCACCACTTGAAAAAAGAATTGGGAATGATTTTCAAAAATATCGTCAATTCAGAACATCATTGTGGTATGAAGCAATGAGAATAAAATTTTGTAAAAAGATTCTCAGCAATGATCATGCATTTGGATTCATTCTTAATACAATGGAAACACAAAAAGTTGAACAATTAGGCAGGAAAATTTGGAAAGGAATGGATGATGAGATTATCTTCAATTATGTCTATATGCTTGTAGCAAGACCCCAACTAAACACAGTTTATGGAAGAGCGAGGATTGTAGAGGCATTTTATCAATATTTCATGTTCGGGGCAATTAAAGGGGAAATTCAATCTAGTCATTTTGAAAAAATAAAAAAAGCAACAGTATTTGCAAAAAAAATTGTTAACAAAGCGATTAAGGAAAAGTATGATACTGATTGGCTTGAAAAAAATGTAAGTGAGATAGTCAAGATTTTAGATATTGATTCACTTCTTACAATACCAGTATCTTTACCTTTTATGAAAGCAGGAATGGCATTGTCTGAAAAAGAGCTGTTAAAGATTCTAAAAATAATTTCTAAAAACAAAGAAGGGGATTTTGGTTCAGCTGATTCTGCATCTGTATTAAGAGGAGATAATGTCTATGATGAGTATAAGGTATTACTTGATGAAAACAAAAAAATGGAAAATAAAGGATTGAGCCCAGAAGCAATAGGAATTCAAATTCCCTCTACAAAGAATGTTAATGAAACCACAATCTATGATATGAGTTTGATTAATAGATTAAAAATAAAATTTAAGGAATGGAAATATGGATGGAAAGAACAACATCAGAGATTTGGAGATGAATTTGATGAAGAAAATTACATTGAAGGTCATGAACCATTTTTTATAGATATAAAAAAATCCATTAAAACTAAAATTGTAATTTTGTTGGATCATTCATCAAGTATTGCATCAGATGCTCTAGAATACAAAAAAGCAACTCTAGCACTTTGTGAAGTTTTAGCTTTTCTTAAGGTAAAATTTGCAGTATATGCATTTAGTACTCAAAACAGATCAGTAGTTTGTTGGTCTATAAAACAAGATAATGTTAAATGGAATAATATTACTGCAAAACGATTAGCACAGATCGTTGCAAATGGATCAACCCCACTAGCAGAAGTGTATGATAAAATGTTTCCAATGTTACAATCAAAAAGACCAGATATTTTTTTGACATTAACAGATGGTGAGCCATCAGATCCTGATGCTGTAAGAAATATGACAAAATCTCTCAAAGGGTTAGGGATCAATATGGTGGCTTTGGGCTTGGGTCCAAATACAGTAAGGGTTATTACTATAGCAAATAATCTCAGACATTTAGGATATGAAAAAACTATGGCGGTTAGTAGACTAAATGATATTCCAAGTAAAGTGATTAGTATTTTAGAAGGATAATTTACTAGTATTTTGAGGAGAAAGATTTTTGGAAGGAAGCAATATTGATAACGCACTGCTTGAGCACTTTGAGCAAGAGATATGGAGTAAAGTTCCTCATCTAGAAGAAACGACGATTGTTAATGCAACACCGCTTACTGATCTTACTGAAGATTTGAAAGAATGTGTAAAAAGTGTGTACAAAGCAGATTTTACAAATATGGATCTGAAAGTTTTTGGCAAATTTGATTCCAACTTACTAACTGGTTCAATTAAAGTCAGAGCTGCAGTTCACATTATCCATGATGCTATTGTTACAGGGAAGCTGAAAAGTGGACAGACAGTAATTGAGGCCACCTCAGGAAACTTTGGGATAGCCCTTGGACAATTATCAAAACTTGGATTAGTTGTGGTTTCACTTGTATCAAGACAGTTGCAGGAGGGAGTCTTTAAGGAATTAAGAAATGAGAATATACGAATCATGGATCTTGATATGGATATCTGTCCTGCCCCAGGAATGAAAGATGGTGCAGCAGATCTTTTGGCTGCAAAAGCAACTGCAGTTAATATTCGCTCACAATTATCTGAACTTGGGTTTGATCCTGCTATTTTTGATAAAGAAAGTTCCGAAATAGAATCACTTTTAGCTAAAGAAGATATCATAAATCTGGCAAAATTTCTTGCTAAGATATACGGATTATTTTGCCCAGAACAATACGACAATGAATTGAACATTGATGTTCATAGAACTGTCACGGCAGCTGAGATAGATCAACAATTACATGAAAATGGAAATTCATTAGAAGATTTTGAAATTATTTGTGCCTTTGGTACTGGGGGCACTTCAGGTGGTTTGAGTAGATATGTATCTGAAAAATATGGGAAAAAATCAGTGCATGTAGTTTTTCCACCTGCCGGTCAAGATGTTGCAGGAATTAGAACAAAAGACAAGGCATCTGGCTTGAAATTATACGAACCTGAGAAATATGCTGGAGAACATGAAGTAGATTTTGAGCAGGCAAAACATCTTCTAAAGTTTTTTGTAGACAAAGGTCACGATATAGGCGAAAGTACTGCTCTTGCGCTTTATCAAGTGCTAGTTATGGCAGATTCTAGTGGTGGTGGAAAATTTGTCGTAATTGTTGCTGATGGAATAGAAAAATACAGAAAGAATCTAGAAGCAATGTCAAAGAATCAACGTATTCAAGTTTCATTAGATGAAGCTGTAGCAAGTGCAAATGACTATGATAAAATAATTTGGGTTCATACTCAGTATACACCACGTGAAGAGGGAATAGAATTAATTGCAAAATCTCTGGGCGTTGATAAAAATAAAATCTCTGTTCCAAAAGCAAGTACAGCGAATCAACTATTATCAACACAACAAATTCCAGAAGAGTTAAAGAAAGATCTACAAGGATCTAAAGGTAAATCATTGCTGATTTGCATGGCTGGAAATACTTCGCTTATGGCTACTAAGGTACTTGCAGCAAAAGGAGTTGTAACTGAAAGTTTGAGTGGTGGAATTACAGAACTACCTGAAGGAAGAAGCACAGATCCTTCTAAATTTATCAAAGTAGCTACAGAATAACAATCTTGAAATGTCTTTCAGTATCTCAACCATTTGCAGATTTAATAATTTCAGGTAAAAAAATTATTGAGTTGAGAAAGTGGAATACAAATTTCCGTGGAGAATTTTTGATCCATGCTCCAATCAAAATAAGAACAGAGGATTGTAAGAAATTAAAAATAAATAAAAAATTAGTTACAGGTGCAATAATTGGTAAAGCAGAACTTTATGAAGTGAAAAAATATAACTCAGTTAAGGAAATAAAAGCAGATCAAAAATTTCATTTAGCTTCAAAAAATTTTCATGATAGAACTTTCGGATTTATGTTAAAAAATGTAAAATCATTTAAAATTCCAATTTCATGTAAAGGTAAATTAGGATTCTTCGAGATAGATTTTCCTAAAACAAAAATCAAAAACAAGGAGATAGTGGCAGATATCATTAACGAAGAATATCGTTATCAATGGATCGGGCATCATTAGATTAATTCAAATTTTCAAGCAAAGTTTCACTAGTATATATAAAGGGCTATTTAAAGTCCGGTGTTATGCCTCAAACAAAGCCAATCGTTAGTGTTGAAAATGTAGTTGCGTCTGCATCAGTTGACCAGAAACTTGATCTAATTGAAATTACAAAAAAATTTCCAGATACTGAATACCACCCTGAACAATTTCCCGGACTTGTTTTTAGATTAAAAAGCCCCAGAACTGCAACTTTAATTTTTAGAACAGGAAAGATGGTGTGTACCGGAGCTAAATCTGAAGATATGGCAATCAAAGCTGTAAACACAGTTGTTCAAAAACTAAGAAAGGGAAAAGTAAAAGTAAAAAAAGATGCGGTAATTACAGTACAAAATATAGTAGCTGCAATTAATCTTGGTGGGAAAATTCACTTAGAACAAGCTGCAAGAACATTACCAAGAAGCATGTATGAACCAGAACAATTTCCTGGACTTATTCATAGAATGCTCGATCCAAAAACTGTGATATTGTTATTTGCATCAGGGAAATTGGTATGCACTGGCGCTAAAAAAGAATCAGATGTTTATCGTTCTGTTCATAACTTGCATGCATTATTAGAAGAAAAAAAACTAATGATTTATGATCAATAATTTTTCTGAATTCAAATATTTTAAAAAATTAAAAATTGACTAAGGATATCTTCGAAAAAGAAAAGATCAATCTGACTCCTGAAGATGGATTCGATCTAATTGGAATAGATTATTTTGCAGACTCTGAAAATCAATTGTATCTAGTTGAGCATTTTGAAATGTATCAAGATGCTTTGAATGCTAAAAGAGAGAGGAGAAATCATAATGAATATTTTATTTTATATAAAGGGGCAGGAGGAGAATTTTGCTGTAGATAAATCAGAAAAATAGTTTAACTTTACTAAATTTTACAAACTCTTTTATCATCAAGTTAAAAATTGCAGAATTATGGTAAATGAAACGAATGAATTAATTGATACCATATACGAAAAGGAAAACCCAATTCATTCTGAACATAATTCTAAACAAATTATTCGTAAAAGCCCAAAAGGCAAAATATCAGATTTTTGACGAATCAGAATTTACTCGTGGAAGAGAGGTCTTGGGTAATCTAATTGTTCATGGAATGATAACCTCGGGTGGAACAGATATAGATTGGCTTATTGAGCACAAGGGAGGTTTTGTAATCTTGGAATTCAAGGGGTTTCATAATGATAAGATCAACATTCCAAAAGGCCAAATGATAGCATATGAAAAATTACATGAAAAGTTAAACCAATCAACAAAATGTTTTCTTTACGTTGTAGGATGTGATGACATTGATTTTTCAAATCTAGATTCAACAATATGGATTTTTGAGATGGCTCAATGGAAATCAGGAGCAATTCCAAAAAACACCAATGATGTTTATGGTGATGATTCAGGTAGACAAAACAAATTCATAGTTTATCGTGAATATATGGAAGAAATTAGTGTAGAGAAGCTTAGAGATGTAGTCGATTTTCATTGGAAAGAATTTGAAAGAATTACGTAGTAAATGAAAATGTGTTAGATCTTGTTTCTATACCATTATCTATGTTGATTGTATATGTACCGGAACTTTCCCATCCTGGACCACCAGCAATAGCTAATGTTGAATATCTTCCATCGCTTTTTAGAGAAACTTGTTCTGCCCAAACAAGTTCATTATTTTTATTTTCAATTGAAAGATTCACAGTTCCGGAGGTATCAGATATGCCACTAATTGAAATTATGTCTTTTTCATTATAGGATGATAAATCAGTTTGAATTGATAATGTGTCTGTAAATGAAGCAGCAACTACAATAATTATTACCAAGGCAACACCACCAATGCCTAACATTAATTTTAAATTTTTTAAATTAGAAGATGATATTCGTGGTGGAGGAAGTTGAAGTGTTTGAATTTTTTGAACAGATGGAGTTTCCGGGATAACAACATCTGGAACTATTGGTTTTTCTTCAACAGGTGTTTGGGTTTGAACAACTTCTGGTCTTCTTCCTAGATGTTTTTCTGCTAATTTTCTAACATAATTTCTTTCGTAATTACTAATGACTTCATCGTTTTTACAAGCCCTACAAATTTGCTTTAAAATTCTGTCATCCCCAAATTCCTTGTCTAAAAGAGCATTTACATCATCAAGCAATGAATCAGTCATGTGTGTTTTCTCTCCTTTGATTATTTATGAATACCTTGTTTAAGATTATGAATGATTTCTTTGTGAGGAAAAACAGGTTTAATTCAATTTTTTGAATGAATCCCAAAGTCTATTTTAAATAGATTTTTTTGGCTTGTATAATGACTGTTCTGATGTAATCCTTCGCAGTAGAATCAGATACTCCCATTTGTTTGGCTCTTTGATAGAGATCATATTCTTTAGGATTAATCAAATAGCACTTCAAAAGATAGTTTAGCCTAAGAGATCTTTTTTCATCACTTTTCATAATTTTCCTTTTTTTCTATACTAAAAAGGTCAGAGGATAATGCAATAACCAATTAATTGTATCATAAAATTTGAATAAAAACACATGATCATTTGATTTGTGATATTCTACTGAGAGAAAAACTCTGTTCTCTCAGTGCGGTATCCCTTTGGGAGACGTGTTTTTTGAAGGGATAGTGTTGTATTACAATCTAAGTATAAAAGCAAAGGATTTTGAAGAATTATTGTTGTCCTTCAATCCCCATTAATGTCAGAGTTGATCTGATTTTTGGGATTTTTCTTATCTTCCAAGTAATAGTCTCACGTAGTGCTTCTACTTGGCCGGATTCTACTTTAGCCAAGATATCATACGCACCAAATGTACCATGCACTTCAACAACTCCTTCAATTGATTTTAGTTCTGATATTACTGCTTCTTCAGAACCTAGCTCACAGTTTATGAGAACATAAGCTGTTGCCAATTATGATTCAACTCCTATTTTCATACATTAAATGCCATCTTGAAATATATAAGAATAGTCTAGTTTGCTTAAAAATTCAATATCAATTTTGATTAAATCATAAACAAATATAAAGTAATATGCAGCAATTTAATAAATTTCTATGATGATGAATATGCATTATTCATAATTTTCTCAAGTTCTTCAATATTTTTTGATAAAGTTATTTTTGAACGTAATTTAGAACCTTCTTTCATGCCTTTTGTAAATCTGATTGCTTGACTCTTGATATTAGCAAATTTGATTTTGTAGTGATTTGTAAGATGCAAATAATCAAAAAATGAATCCAATCGGTCTTTGAAAGAATATTCATTGTAAGAGTTAGTTTTGAGATAATCTTTTATTTGTTCAAACAAGAATGGGTTTCCCATTGCACCGCGACCAATCATTACATAATCACAACCAGTATCATCAATCATAGTTTTAGCATCTTCAGGGGTTACAATATCTCCGTTTCCAACAATTGGAATGTTTGATATTTCTTTAAGTTCTTTAATCATCTTCCAATCTGCCTTTCCAGAATAACCTTGACTGACAGTTCTGGGATGAAGAGTGATCATCTGAATTCCTTCATCTTCTGCAATTTCAGCAATTTCCCTAAATAGAAATTTGCTAGCATTTGTCACTCCAGAACGAATTTTTAGGGTTACAGGTTTTTTTATAGCATTAACAAGAGTACTGAAAATTTGTTGAGTTAGATTTATTTCTTGTAGAAGAGCACCGCCTGCCATTTGTTGAGTAATATGTGGTGCAGGACATCCCATGTTATAGTCAATAATATCAAAATAAGGTTCTACAATCTTTGCAGCTTTTTCTAATGCAAGAAGATCAGAACCAAATAACTGAACTGAAATAGGACGTTCTTGTTCTGAATATTCAATAAAATCTTGTATTGTTTTAGTATTTTCTTTAAGTTGTTTTTCTTTTGCAATAATACTATGAATGTTAGTAAACTCAGTAACAACAAGTCCAGCTCCCTTTTGTTTACATTGTAATCGAAGTGCAGGATCACTTACTCCTGCCATGGGAGCGAAGAATGCCCTACTAGAGAATTTTGGAAGCATGAGATAATTTTATAATTCGAATATATTTACTATATCAAAAATTTGTGAAAAAAGTTTGTATTAATTATCTGGGCAGCCATCTTTGTTGTTCTGGAGCAATATCTGGACAACCGTCATGATCATCATACTTGTTCCATGTTTCAGGGCTTGTTGGACAGAAATCAATAGCATCATAGTAACCATCACCGTCAGAATCAAGTTTTGATGGTGTTGTAGACTCGGCTGCCAACACATCTGGACAGCCATCCCAATCTAAGTATCCATTAAAGTTCTCTTGCTCATCAATACATGCATCCCATCTGTCATCAACTCCATCACCATCAACGTCTGGGAAGCTATAGAATAACACAGCAGAACCAGTTGAATCAGGACAGCCATCATCATCTAGGAATTTGTTGTAAGTTTCAGGTTCTAGTGGACATGCATCAGAGACATCTACAATGCCATCATAATCAGAATCAAGTTTAGATGATTGCTTATCTGGGCAGCCATCATCATCTAGGAACCTATTGTATGTCTCTGGTTGGGTTGGACACAAGTCTAGAACATCTGGAATATTGTCACCATCAGTATCAGCAGTTGGTTTGTTGTCTGCTATTGGATCAGGACAACCGTCTTCGTCTTGGAATTTGTTGTAGGTTTCTTTAGCAAAAGGACATTCATCCACATCATCATGGATGTTATCACCATCAGAATCACCAACTATTTGGAAATCAATACTATCAGGACAACCGTCTTCATCTTGGAATCCATTGTATTTTTCAGCTAATGTTGGACATTTGTCTAAATGATCTGGAATATAATCATAATCAGAATCAATTATACCATTAGGGGTTGCACCAAATACATCTGGACATCCATCCCAATCTAGATAATCATTATAGTTTTCTGGCTCATCAATACATTGGTCCCATCTATCATCAACTCCATCACCGTCAGCGTCTGAGAAAGTAAATGTAAAATCTGCTACATCAACTGAATCAGGACAGCCATCATCATCTTGGAATTTGTTGTAAGTTTCAGGTTCTAGTGGACATGCATCAGAGACATCTACAATGCCATCATAATCAGAATCAAGTTTAGATGATTGCTTATCTGGGCAGCCATCACCATCGAGGAACCTGTTGTATATCTCTGGTTGGGTTGGACACAAGTCTAGAACATCTGGAATATTGTCACCATCAGTATCAGCAGTTGGTTTGTAGTCTGCTATAGGATCAGGACAACCGTCTTCGTCTTGGAATTTGTTGTAGGTTTCTTTAGCAAAAGGACATTCATCCACATCATCATGGATGTTATCACCATCAGAATCACCAACTATTTGGAAATCAATACTATCAGGACAACCGTCTTCATCTTGGAATCCATTGTATTTTTCAGCTAATGTTGGACATTTGTCTAAATGATCTGGAATATAATCATAATCAGAATCAATTATACCATTAGGGGTTGCACCAAATACATCTGGACATCCATCCCAATCTAGATAATCATTATAGTTTTCTGGCTCATCAATACATTGGTCCCATCTATCATCAACTCCATCACCGTCAGCATCAGGGAAGGCATAGGTTGAATCTATTGCATCAGCAGAATCAGGACAGCCGTCATCATCTTGGAATTTGTTGTAAGTTTCAGGTTCTAGTGGACATGCATCCAAAGTATCAGAAATACCATCCTGATCACTATCTATTAAAGAAGAGACATCATCAGGACAGCCGTCTTTATCATCAATACCATTGTACGTCTCTGGTTGGTTTGGACACAAATCTATGTAATCAGGATAACCATCATCATCAGAATCAGCAATGCCTTTTGTGTCATCAGGTGACAAGTCAGGACAGCCGTCCTCGTCTTGGAATTTATTGTAAGTTTCCTTTACAGTTGGACAATTATCAAGATGATCTTGTATTCCATCATTGTCAGCATCATACCACGGAACAAAGTTTGATGGACAACCATCAATAGTACCCTCATAATCCTCTAAAAGAGAAGGACAGAAATCTACATCATTAGAAACACCATCTCCATCGGAATCAATTGTTTCAATAGCATAAACACTACTTGACAACATTCCAATAGTAGATGTAAGTAAAAGCAAAAATCCTAAAATGTAGTGTTTTTTCATTCTCTCTGACTCCGCTATTATCAAGTATTTATTAAGTCTCACGTTAAATAGATTCTTCTATAATTTTAAAATTAAGAAAAGAGTGTTTATGGATCAGGACAGCCATCTTCGTCTCTGTCACCATCATAATCCTCAGGTTCTAGAGGACACAAGTCTTCGTCATTAACGATATTATCTAGATCATCATCATGGGCAAATCTCTGTTGTTCTGGAGCAATATCTGGACAACCATCCCAGTCTAGATATTTATTCCAAGTTTCCGGGTTTGTTGGACAAGAATCATTAGCATCTAGATACCCATCTCCATCAGAATCTGCATATTTAGGAATAGTTGATTCTGCACCAAGTACATCTGGACAGCCATCCCAATCTAGATAATCATTATAATTTTCTGGCTCATCAATACATTGGTCCCATCTATCATCAACTCCATCACCGTCAGCATCAGGGAAGGCATAGGTTGAATCTATTGCATCAGCAGAATCAGGACAGCCGTCATCATCTTGGAATTTGTTGTAAGTTTCAGGTTCTAGTGGACATGCATCAGAGACATCTACAATGCCATCATAATCAGAATCAAGTTTAGATGATTGCTTATCTGGGCAACCATCACCATCGAGGAACCTGTTGTATATCTCTGGTTGGGTTGGACACAAGTCTAGAACATCTGGAATATTGTCACCATCAGTATCAGCAGTTAATTTGTAGTCTGCTATAGGATCAGGACAACCGTCTTCGTCTTGGAATTTGTTGTAGGTTTCTTTAGCAAAAGGACATTCATCCACATCATCATAGATGCCGTCATCATCAGAATCACCAACTATTTGGAAATCAATACTATCAGGACAACCGTCTTCATCTTGGAATCCATTGTATCTTTCAGCTAATGTTGGACATTTGTCTAAATGATCTGGGATTCCGTCATAATCAGTATCAAGTATATCACCTGCAGTTGTACCCTCAACATCTGGACAGCCATCCCAATCTAGATAATCATTATAGTTTTCTGGCTCATCAATACATTGATCCCATCTATCATCAACTCCATCACCGTCAGCATCAGGGAAGGCATAGGTTGAATCTATTGCATCAGCAGAATCAGGACAGCCGTCATCATCTTGGAATTTGTTGTAAGTTTCAGGTTCTAGTGGACATGCATCAGAGACATCTACAATGCCATCATAATCAGAATCAAGTTTAGATGATTGCTTATCTGGGCAACCATCACCATCTTGGAATCCATTGTATATCTCTGGTTGGGTTGGACACAAATCTATGTAATCAGGATAACCATCAGTATCAGTATCAGTAGTTAATTTGTTGTCTGCTATAAAATCAGGACAACCATCATCATCTTGGAATTTGTTCCAAGTTTCACTACTGTAAGGACAAGAATCGTTTGGATCTGTAATTCCATCACCGTCAATATCACCAACTATTTGGAAATCAATACTATCAGGACAGCCATCATCATCTTGGAATCTATTATAATTCTCACGTTCTAATGGACAAGCATCATTATCATCTGGGATTCCGTCATAATCAGTATCAAGTATATCACCTGCAGTTGTACCCTCAACATCTGGACAGCCATCCCAATCTAGATAATCATTATAATTTTCTGGTTCGTTTAGGCATTGGTCCCATCTATCATCAACTCCATCACCGTCAGCGTCTGAGAAAGTAAATGTAAAATCTGCTACACCAACTGAATCAGGACAGCCATCATCATCTTGGAATCTATTATAATTCTCACGTTCTAATGGACAAGCATCATTATCATCTGGGATTCCGTCATAATCAGCATCAAGTTTAGAATCAAAACCATCAGGACAACCATCTGTATCTAAAATACCATTGAATGTTTCCGGTTGGGTTGGACATAGGTCTAGGTTGTCAACAATTCTATCACCATCAGAATCATAAGTATGTATGTAATTTGCAAGTGAATCAGGACAACCATCTTCGTCTTGGAATTTGTTCCAAGTTTCACTACTGTAAGGACAAGAATCGTTTGGATCTGTAATTCCATCACCGTCAATATCACCAACTATTTGGAAATCAATACTATCAGGACAGCCATCATCATCTTGGAATCTATTATAATTCTCACGTTCTAATGGACAAGCATCATTATCATCTGGGATTCCGTCATAATCAGTATCAAGTATATCACCTGCAGTTGTACCCTCAACATCTGGACAGCCATCCCAATCTAGATAATCATTATAATTTTCTGGTTCGTTTAGGCATTGGTCCCATCTATCATCAATTCCATCACCATCAGCGTCTGAGAAAGTAAATGTAAAATCTGCTACACCAACTGAATCAGGACAGCCATCATCATCTTGGAATCTATTATAATTCTCACGTTCTAATGGACAAGCGTCAGAGACATCTACAATGCCATCATAATCAGAATCAAGTTTAGATGATTGCCTATCTGGGCAACCATCACCATCTTGGAATCCATTGTATATCTCTGGTTGGGTTGGACACAAATCTATGTAATCAGGATAACCATCAGTATCAGTATCAGTAGTTAATTTGTTGTCTGCTATAAAATCAGGACAACCATCATCATCTTGGAATTTGTTCCAAGTTTCTTTAGCAGTTGGACATTGATCTACATCATCATAGATGCTATCACCATCAGAATCGCCAACTACTTGTAAATCAATACTATCAGGACAACCATCATCATCTTGGAATCTATTATAATTCTCACGTTCTAATGGACAAACATCATTATCATCTGGGATTCCGTCATAATCAGTATCAAGTATATCACCTGCAGTTGTACCCTCAACATCTGGACAGCCATCCCAATCTAGATAATCATTATAGTTTTCTGGTTCGTTTAGGCATTGGTCCCATCTATCATCAATTCCATCACCATCAGCGTCTGAGAAAGTAAATGTAAAATCTGCTACACCAACTGAATCAGGACAGCCATCATCATCTTGGAATTTGTTGTAAGTTTCAGGTTCTAGTGGACATGCATCCAAAGTATCAGAAATACCATCTTGATCACCATCTGTTAATGCTAAAGCATCATCAGGACATCCGTCTTTATCATCAATACCATTGTATGTCTCTGGTTGGGTTGGACACAAATCTGTATAATCAGGATAACCATCAGTATCAGTATCAGTAGTTGATTTGTAGTCTGCTGTAAAATCAGGGCATCCGTCTTCGTCTTGGAATTTGTTGTAAGTTTCCCTGACAATCGGACAATTATCAAGATGATCTTGTATTCCATCATTGTCAGCATCATACCACGGAACAAAGTTTGATGGACAACCATCAATAGTACCCTCATAATCCTCTAAAAGAGAAGGACAGTGATCTAAATTATCTGGAACGCCATCCCCATCAGAATCAATTGCTTCAATAGCATAAACACTACTTGGGAACATACCAATAGTAGAGGTAAGTAAAAGCAAAAATCCCACAAGATAGTATTTTTTCATTTTAAGGATCTTCATCACTACCAGTTGCAATATTTCCAGTTGGCACGACATCTGGACAGCCGTCATAATCAATATATCGGTTCCAAACTTCGCTTTGTTCTGGACACATATCCATCACATCTGGAACACCATCACCATCAGAATCAGGTTGTGTATCATCAATATCTGGACAGCCGTCATCATCTTGAAATCCATTATAGTTTTCAGCAACTAAAGGACAATCATCATAGACATCATCAATACCATCATTATCAGAATCAACCTCAAACGATTCTGTTATAGAATCTGGACAGCCGTCTTCGTCTTGGAATTTGTTGTAAGTTTCTTTAGCAGTTGGACATGTATCAATAGCATCTGGTATTCCATCTAAGTCACGATCATTCGCTGAGATATAATTATCTGGACAACCATCTAAATCAAGGATTTCATTATAGGTCTCTGGTTGGGTTGGACAATGATCTTTGATATCATTAATTCCATCATTATCTGAATCTGGAGTTCCTTTATTATCTGCTACAGAATCAGGGCAACCATCTTTGTCTTGGAATTTGTTGTAAGTTTCTCTTACTTGTGGACACTGATCAATACTATTTGGAATTCCATCAAGGTCTGAATCAGTATCACTAGTATAAGGAGGAATATCTGGACAACCGTCTTTGTCTTGGAAGTTGTTGTAACGTTCTCTGTCAAGAGGACATTCATCTATGGAATTTAAAATACCATCAAAGTCTGAATCAGTTTCTGATGGGTTGTCTGGACAACCATCAGCGTCTTGATATCTATTCCAAGTTTCTGCAGTTGTAGGACATTTATCTAATGTATCTCTAATTCCGTCACCATCAGAATCTAAAACTGTAATATCTGGACAACCATCTGTGTCTATATAACCATTATACACTTCTGGTTCTAGAGGGCACTTGTCATTAAAATCATTAATTCCGTCACCATCAAAGTCTAATGCTGAGAAATCAGAGAGATTATCAGGACAACCGTCTTCGTCTTGGAATTTGTTGTAAGTTTCTTTAGCAGCTGGACATGTATCAATAGCATCTGGTATTCCATCTAAGTCACGATCATTCGCTGAGATATAATTATCTGGACAACCATCTAAATCAAGGATTTCATTATAGGTCTCTGGTTGGGTTGGACAATGATCTTTGATATCATTAATTCCATCATTATCTGAATCTGGAGTTCCTTTATTATCTGCTACAGAATCAGGGCAACCATCTTTGTCTTGGAATTTGTTGTAAGTTTCTCTTACTTGTGGACACTGATCAATACTATTTGGAATTCCATCAAGGTCTGAATCAGTATCACTAGTATAAGGAGGAATATCTGGACAACCGTCTTTGTCTTCAAAGCCGTTATATCTTTCTGGATCTAAAGGACAATCATCATAGACATCATCAATACCATCATTATCAGAATCAACTACAAACGATTCTGTTGTAGAATCAGGACAGCCATCATAATCAGAAAATCCATTGAAGGTTTCGGGATAATTAGGACAAATATCAAATTGGCCTGTTATTCCGTCACCATCAGAATCAGCAATATCTTTTGCGTCGTCAGCAGCAAAAGTGTAGTTTATAGACATGTTAGTTAATGTAGCTACAAGTAAAACTAGGAGTGGTAAAATATGTATATTTTTCAATGCTAAAATTAGCTTGAGAATCCAGTTATTAAACCTCACTCTAGAATCAACTCAAAGTTGTAGCAGTTGAAGAAAAGTTTCTATGTTAAAGAAAAAACTCGATCAGTTTAAGTAAACCAAAACACGATTTGAAATTATGAGTTGTTCTGGCGAAACAATTGAAGAAGATGATCGTTTACTTCAGATCAAACCTGTAATAGTTAAGCAGTTAAAAAAAGCAAAGTATGGAGTTGCTGATCATTCTACAGTAGCACTATGTCATTGGACAAAAAAATCATTCAAACATGAAGGAAACTGCTATAAACACAAGTTTTATGGAATTTCAACTCATAGATGCATGGAATTTTCCCCAGCTGGAATGCATTGTGAGAATCGTTGTGTATATTGTTGGAGACCAATGGAATTTTATGATTCATTAAAAATGGAACCAGAAAAAGTTGCAGAGCCAGAAGAGATACTAACAAAATTGATGGCTGAAAGAAAAGAACTGATCAATGGATATTTTGGAGATTCAAGAAACGATAAACAAAGATTAGATGAATCATTATTACCTAGTCATTATGCAATTTCACTTTCTGGTGAACCAACAATGTATCCAAAGTTACCAGAACTAATCAAATATCTACACTCACTTAAAGCAACAAAATCAACTTTTCTTGTAACTAATGGGCAAGAACCAGATATGATACAAAGACTACAAGATGAAGATGCATTACCAACACAGTTGTACTTGTCAACTAATGCTGCAGACTATGAATCATTTATGAGAATAAACAAACCAAAATATGATGATTCATGGGAAAGATGGAATAGAACTCTTGCCATGTTGAAGCATTTGAAAACAAGAACAGTTCTAAGAATTACTCTGATTAGAGACTATAATGACATAAAAGAAATGGTTCCAGCATTTGCAGAAATGGTTAGAAAAGCTAGTCCGCACTTTATTGAAATAAAATCATACATGCATATTGGTCGTTCAACTAACAGATTAGAACATTCTAATATGTTAGAAATGGAAGAAATAAGAAATTTTAGTGAACAAATTGTAAAACAAAGTAAGATATTTTCAATAATGGATGAAAGTTTTGTTTCAAGAATTTCAGTTTTACAGAATAATGAACGATTTATTGATCGTTTGATTCCTACTTATGTAAATACCAACTAGAAAATTTTTTTAGTGCTTTGTACCTATGTGACAATTCATTTTTGTTGTTTATTTCAGCAAACGTTTTCCTAGTATTTTTGGGTATAAAGATTGGGTCATACCCCCAACCTTTTCCTTTTTGCGAGTGTGAAATAGTACCATCAAGTTTTGCATCAAAGGATTGTAGGATTTTTTTATCGCAATAGCTAATAATAGAAACAAACTTTGCCCTTCTATTATTTTTTAAGAGATTAAGAATTCCTGTGTTTCCAATTGTTTTGAAAACATATGATGAATATGGACCTGGAAATCCATCAAGTGAGTTAATGAATAGACCATCATCTTCAATTATTACAGGTTTTTTGCATTTGGAAAATGCATCTTTTACTTTTTGTGATGCAATATCTTTGAGTGAATTTGATTGAATCTCTTCTAAATCAAATTTGAAAAAACCAAGTTTTATTCCAAAGGAATCTAGAATCTTTTTTGCCTCTTGGTATTTGTGCCTATTTGAGGATACAAAAAACAGATCAAACGACTGCGGCATACCTACCACGACTTTCTATGTCTGAAACTAGTTTTGTGATTTTAACGTAATTTGCATTTCCAACAACAGATTTGTAACCAACTAGGAAGTTATTCCAAGCAGGTTCCATAATTTTTGTATGAGCACTGTTAAGAATTTCTTTGATTAATCTCAAATCAACTGCATGATCTTCAGGTTTCGTTGTATTTTGAGACAACCCAAAATCAATGACAAAAACAGTATTTTGGAATAAGATGAAGTTTGATGTTGTCAGATCTCCATGCATTACTCCATTTTTGTGCATCGTTCCAACCAATTTTCCAATTTCTTTTAATAATTCAATAATTTTTAATTCAGGTAAATCATGAACTGGTTTTCCAGGAATTTCTTGCATTATAATTAAGGCTTTTTCTAAGTTTACAAAGTAAATAAGCGGTGTTGGGATTCCAAACGACTTTACTTGAGATATTATTTGAGATTCTTTTATTGTTCTATGTTTACGTATTTTTGAGTCAAGAGAAGAATTACGATAATTTTTTGTTTTTCTAATTTTGAGAATTACTTTAGAATTTTGCCATGTAGATTGATATATATCAGCTTCTGCTCCTTTTTTTCTTAATTTCATTAACATTATATCCGAAGTAATTCAATAAAAATTATTCATGGAAGAAGGAGAAAAGAAAATAAAACAAGAAGATTGTAGTGAAGACAATTTAGGTTCAGGAATTCTGACATTAACCAACAAGAGATTAGCATTTGACAAAACTAGGGCAAGAATGATGGATTTTTCTAAACATATGGGGGATACTATACTGAATGTTTCATTAGATGATGTAGCCAAAACATGGAAGGAGGGATTACTAATAAAAAAAGTATGTTTTACGGCAAAGACAGGTAAAGATGAACAGACTTACAAGTTTGGAGTTTTCAATACAAAAAGTTGGCTCAAAAGTATTGATAAGGCAATTAATAACAACAAAAATCAATAATCTACTTTAACTGAGTCTAATCTCCAAGATTGCGTAACCAAAGTATCTTTTAGTAAAGCACCTTGCTTGACTTGTGATTCTAAAAGTCCAGTCCAGCATATTTGACTTCCACAATCTCCAGCATATTGTATCGGAACTACAAAGAATTTGCATCCGTGTAGTTTACATACCTCTTGAAGCATTTCAGATAATCTTTTGTTAGCTGCAACACCACCTACTATCATCAATTCTTTTTTGCATGTAAATGACAAGGCACGCTCTACAACCTCACTTATCATTGCAAAAGCAGTTTCTTGAAGTGAGTAACATGCATCAACTTTACTTTGCTTTACAACAGATTTTGTTGCAGACAATAAACCTGAAAAAGAAACATCATTTCCTTTTACTGAATATGGTAGCATGATATAATTTGAAGATGTAGATGCCAACTCTTCTATACTTTTTCCACATGGAGAAGCAAATCCAATAGATCTTCCAAATTGATCAAGTAGTTGACCCAATGTAATATCTAAAGTCTCACCAAAAACTCTCCACTGCTTGTTAAGGAATGCCAAAAGCATAGTATGTCCTCCAGATACTAAAAGTACCAAAGGATTAGTTGCACCTGTAAGTAGTTTTCCTAATTCAATGTGACCAATTGCGTGATTGACAGGATAAATTGGAATTTTATAAAAAGAAGCTAAAGATCTTGCAACAACTGCACCAACACGTAGACATGGACCTAATCCTGGACCTGCAGCATAAGAAATAAGATCCAGATCTTTGATTGTAATATTTGCCTCTATAAGACATTCAGACAACGCTGAAGAACTATTCTCAATATGATGACGTGATGCTTCTCTTGGATGAATTCCCTCTCCCTCTGCAGGACGATAAATTTTTCTGACATCAGAAAGAATCCTTCCTTTCTTTCCTTTTTTTTCAATTATAGCACAAGAAAATGTATGAGCTGTGCTTTCAATTCCCAAACCTAGCATGTTATCCCCTACTTAATGTGGATATAATTTTGATCACATCGCCATTTTTTAGTTTCTGATCACCACTGATTCTTTGTTTAGTTTTACAATCAATTGCATGTAAGAATCCCTTGGCAATATCTGCATGAATTAAACCTGCTAAATCTTTTGCAGTAGAATCTTGTGGAAGTAATTTTGTGTCAGGTAAAATGATGCCATCTTTGTTGGTTAGTTTAGTTTCATCTTCTACAGGATATACAACAATAAATTTTAGAGAATCAAAAACAGCAGTGTTTAGGATTTTCTGAATACCAGTAGATGGAATTTTAGAAAACACAGACTTGACCAGATCTAGTGCTTTTTGTTGAGGAGGTAGAATTTCTTTTCCTTCAATAATTTTAAAACCTTCATCTCCGGAAGAATAATTCACAATTCCTGCTTTTGATGCTTTTCGTAAAAGTAATTCAGTTTCGGCACTGCAAAGAATTACAGAATCTGAAATTTTTTTAAGAATGTCAAGATCTTGACAAAGATCTGCTTTATTTGCAGCAATAATCATTGGTTTTGTATTTTTTCTTAATTCTTTAACAAAAGTTTGGATATCAGAATCTTTCCATTCCTTTGGATTTGTAGAAATGAGACCTAGTTTTTGTAACACTTCATGTACTTGATAGTCTTTAACACCTAATCCAGTGAATCGTTTTGCAATACCATCAGTTAATTTTGCTCTTTTCTGATCTATTTCACGGGTAATCTTGTCCCATTCTCTTTTAAGAATATCTGCAAACCATTGATCAAATTCATCCTGAACAAATACAACATCTTCTAGAGGATCATGTGTTCCAACTGGAACTGGTTGTCCTTGAATATCAGTACTTCCAGCAATGTCAACTACATGAATCAAAACTTCAGCTTGTCTTGCATCATCAAGAAATTGATTTCCTAGTCCCTTTCCTTTATGTGCACCTGGAACCAATCCTGCAATATCAATGAGTTTAACTGGAATGAAACGAGTGCCATTAACACATAATTCATTTTCATGTTGAATGTCAAAATGTTTGCAAGCACAATCTGCTTTAACATAAGCCACACCGACGTTTGGTTCAATTGTTGTAAAAGGAAAATTACCAGATGCCACAGGAGTTTCAGTTGCAGCTGAAAAAAAGGTCGATTTTCCGACATTCGCTTTACCTAATAAACCAATTTGCAATATAGTCAAAAATCTAATTCTACTTATTAGTATTACAGAAATCGTTTAATGCAGTTTATAGTGATTTTATAATTTCATAGCGAGAAGACCGCCGTACTTGTATGGTGGATGAATCACCTAATGTTTTTCCTGCCCACGTATGTATCTCTCAATGGTTTGAGCTGAAATATGTACTGTAGTGCTAATATAGTACCCTTAGATTCTGCTTTTTGAATTTCTTGATCAAGAAACTTTTTGAGACTTCCGACAAGAATTTTTCTTCGATATTTTGTACACCACGCTATGTGATAGTTAATGTTGTATACAGTAGAGCTTACAGTTTTTGCCATGACAAATAATTTAACATTGTGTATCATATAGAATCAAGGAATGACATTAACCAGAAATTACAAATTTCGTTTATACCCGAATGATTCACAACAATACAAACTTCAAAACAATATGGCAGTTTGCAGGTGGGTATACAACAAGTTTGTAGAATATACCCAAAATGGATTTGTATCAAGAAATGACTGCAATTACTATTTGACTGAGCTAAAACAATCTGAGGACTGGTTGTACAACTATCACTCAAAAATGCTACAGGCAGTATCTGCACAGATTGATGGAGCTCAAAAAGCACTGATAGAACTAAACAAGAAAGTATACAAAACAGGAAAGTTGAGATTTTGTAGGTATCATGATTACTGTACTTTCACATATAACCAAACTGGATTCAAGCTAGAAACTCATGGAGATAAAACACTACTTTATATCTCCAAGATTGGATTCATAGAGATTAGACAGCACAGAGACATTCCAGTCAACGCAAACATCAAACAAATAATGGTTACAAAGTCAAAGAGTGGAAAATGGTTTGCATGTGTTACAGTTGACATTGAGGAATCACTGACTGACATTCCAAAAATATCATTTACAAAATCAGTAGGCATTGATGTTGGTATAAAGTCATTTGCCTATGATAGCAATGGTAACCAGACACCAAATCCTCACAATCTCAAAAAGATGTTAAAGCCATTAAGGAGAATTCAGAGAAAGGTATCTAGACGAAAGAAAGGATCAAACAACAGGTTAAAATCAATTCTTAAAATGCAGAAAATTCATGAAAAAATAACAAATAGAAGAAATGACTTTCAACATAAACTCTCAACTCAATATGCAAAGAATAATGATATAGTATTTGTTGAAAAACTAGAAAAACTAAACATAGTAAAAAATCACAGACTGGCTCAAAGCATAATGGATGCAAGCTGGGTAACGTTTGTGCAAAAACTGGAATACAAGTACAAAATACTAGTAGAGACTCCAGCAAGAAACACTTCTGTTGACTGTTCAAGATGTGGCAATGCAGTGCCCAAAAGTCTGGCAATTAGGATTCACAGATGCGACAAGTGTGGTCTGGTCTTAGATCGAGATCATAATGCATCAATTAATATCCTCAACAATGGATTAAACATTTTCAAGCTACCGCCGGAGCTGCGGGAAGTAACGCTTGTAGAGAACCCAAAGAGTTCAATGAAACAAGAAGAGGCCACCCAACAAGTTGGGTGGTAGTTCACAACATGTCAATAGTAATTACTGGAAATCCAGGAGTTGGAAAACATACTATTACAGAGGAAATTGCTGAAAAGCTTGAACTGTCAATTCTTGATATCAACAGTATAGCAAGAGATGCAGGATTGTTTGAAAAAAATAAAGATACATACGGTGTAGATACCGCAAAACTAGAAAAAATCCTTGAACAAAAAATTTCAGAGAAAAAGGTTATTGTTGGTCATTTAGCACCTTATGTTTTAGATAAAAACAAAGTAAAGATCGTGATTGTTTTGAGAAGAAATCCCTACGACTTGATCTCAGTCTATAAAGAAAGAAAATATACAGATGAGAAAAGCAGAGAAAATACAGGTAGTGAAGTGCTAGGCGTTATTGCACATGACACAAGAAGTAAATTCCAAGAAAAGGCATTCCAAATAGACACTAGTGGAAAAAGCATTCAGGAAGTGGTAGAAAAAGTGATGACTCTAATTTCCAGCAACAAAGGTAACGAAGAAGTGGATTGGCTTGATTTGGTTACAAAAAATAATGATTTAAAAAAATTTTTTACTGATTGATTAAATAACGCCTTTAAGTTTGTGAAGTTACTTGTTTGAAATTTCTAAAACAGACTTAGCAGGAAGAATAGGTACTCTTTACACTAATCATGGAAAGATTGAAACACCAGCATATATTCCTGTCATTCATCCTGTAAAGCAAACAATTCCATCAAAAAAAATTCGACAGATTGGTTTTGGTTTAGTAATTACAAATGCATACATTACAAAAAACAATTACGGTGATGAAGCTATAAAAAAAGGAATTCATAAGATTATAGATTTTGATGGTGCAATTATGACAGATTCTGGAGGTTATCAAGTTCTAGAATATGGGGATGTTAAAGTTTTACCGTCAGAGATGGCAAATTTTGAAAAAGAAATCCTAACGGATTTTGCAATTCCACTTGACAGGCCAACTGGACTTGGACTACCATTAAAAAAAGCGGAAGCATACGTTAAACACACTCTCAAAGTTTCAAAGCAGACACTTGATGACAGTGAAGATAATGGCCAGATTTGGATTGGTCCAATTCAGGGGGGAGAACATTTTGAACTTGTTGCAAAGTCAACAAAAAGATTAGTAGATATTGGTTTTCAGATGTTGGCTTTAGGAAGTCCAGTTGAATTTATGGAGTCATATGAATATAGACTATTAGCACAGATGATTGTAGCTGCAAAAAAACAAATTCCACACTCTATTCCTTTACACTTGTTTGGTGCAGGACATCCTCTAACAATACCATTTGCAGTAGCTTTAGGATGCGATACATTTGATTCAGCTTCCTACATGCTTTATGCTAAACATCAGAGATACATCACAGAGAATGGCACACGGTATTTGTCTGATATCACTATATTTCCATGTAATTGTGAAGTGTGCTCAAAATATACTCCTGATGAATTACGCCAGCTTGAAGTAACTGAAAAAATCAATCAACTGGCAATTCATAATCTATATGCAATAAAACTTGAAGTCGATAAGGTAAAGCAGGCAATCCATGAAGGAAGATTGTGGGAATATGTAATGAAAAAGGCAAGAGCTCATCCCAAATTATTTGAAATGATTGAAGTCATGACAGATAATTATGAATTTCTTGGTGTTACTACACCAAAATTCAAAGAAAAGGCTATTTTTCTATTCAATAAAGAAGACCAATTTCGTCCAGAGGTTCAAGCATATCACAACATGGTTAGAGAATTCAAATCAAAGAAAAAGAAACTTGTCATTACCAGAGAGTCAAGTTCAAAGCCAGGATATTTGTCTCAGCAATATATTAGATTAAAAAGAAAAATCAGGGATTTTGATTCAATACAGGTATGCCAATATAACCCACAGTTAGGATTAATTCCAATTGAAATTTCAGATATCTTTCCAGCTGCACACCATGAAACTTCTAGGGTAGATTTTGATCCAAAAGAATTCCCCGCGTTTGAAAAGACATGGAGATGTTTCTTTGGTAACAACAAGTTTTTGGAAATTCATTATGACAAAAATGACAAATTCTTGAAACATTTTGTAAAAACACTACCAAAAGAAATCAAGAAAAAATCTTTTGTTTAATTAAAAATAAGAAAAAAGAATGTGCTAAAAGATTCAGCTTATAGTGCTGCGTCTTCCGCCCAACCTTTGATGAAGACACCGTTTTTATGAAGAGGAACTGGTTGTCCAGCAGTGTAAGTCATTGGTCTCATCCAAAAGATTGATTTTGTTGGGCATACACCGATGCATGCACCATCTGAAATACATCTCTCAGGATAAAATACAAATGCTTTACCTCTCTTCCAGCCTTCAACAGGTTTTACTCTAAGGACATCTGGACCAAGAGTTGTACAGATTTCTACACATAGTGCACACCCGATACATCTTTGTTCATCAATGTCTGGAAGTATTGCTATTGGCATTACAATAGAAACATTGCTTGGTGACTATTTAAACCATGATTGAAATCCATAACCCTGTTATGAAATTGATCTAGTTAAAACATATACGCAGAAATTAGATTAAGAAATTTAAAAAACAAAAAGATAACGTGTTTTGCACGTTTATTTTCTCATTGCGTCTATTTGACCAGATGTAACCCAGTCAAGTAATTCTGCAGAAGAAGGGTTAAGTTCTGGTTTCTTATCCAATAGATTTTTAACCCAAATCCAGTTGAGTTGGTTTAAGAGCGGTTTGTTTACTTCATCATCTTTACGTACTTTAGCAACGAGTGCTTGGTCTTGTGTCTTAATCCATTCGTCATAAGTTCTTCCCATGAGGATCGGATCTTAGCTTACACTAATTAAAGCTTTTGAAGATTACATAACAAGTATAATGATCGGATTTACTCTAATCGATGTAAAACCAAAAGATCTAGATGTAATCATAATTACTCTGCCTGAACTTAACAACATGATGAAAAATGCCAAGGAAATTGGATTTAAACAAAAAGATAACGTGTTTTGCACGTTTATTTTCTCATTGCGTCTATTTGACCAGATGTAACCCAGTCAAGTAATTCTGCAGAAGAAGGGTTAAGTTCTGGTTTCTTATCCAATAGATTTTTAACCCAAATCCAGTTGAGTTGGTTTAAGAGCGGTTTGTTTACTTCATCATCTTTACGTACTTTAGCAACGAGTGCTTGGTCTTGTGTCTTAATCCATTCGTCATAAGTTCTTCCCATGAGGATCGGATCTTAGCTTACACTAATTAAAGCTTTTGAAGATTACATAACAAGTATAATGATCGGATTTACTCTAAGAAGGTTTTAACGTAGATGAGATTTTATTTTAATTCTTGGATGTTAAAGTTTTAGGAGCTGCAAACGAAGTTGGCAGATCTGGTTTTTTGGTCAATTGTAATGGAACCAATGTTTTACTTGATTATGGAGTAATGTTTGGAAGAAGAGGAACACCTCCAGGATATCCACTTCATGTAAAACCTAAGGATGTAGACGCAATCATAATTACTCATGCACACCTTGATCATTCAGGAAATGTCCCATCTCTTTTTGTAAGTGGAAATACTGATGTATATGCTACGCCGCCAACCTTTGATCTTTCAGAATTATTGATTGAAGATATGCTAAAAATTGAAAAGAATTCACATCCATTTGACCTACCTGAACTTAACAACATGATGAAAAATGCCAAGGAAATTGGATTTAAGCAAAAAGTTACCAAGGGAAATGCAACTTTTGAGTTAAGAGAATCAGGACATGTAATTGGTGGGAGCACTGTTTTGGTAGAATCAGAGAAAAAACGACTTTTCTATACTGGGGATGTCAAAACAAATGGTTCAAGAATGCTTCGAGAGGCAGACTTTGACATAGGCGAAATTGATCTTCTGGTTACTGAGAGCACATATTCTCAAACAGAACAAAAACCCAGAAGAGAATCTGAACAAGAATTAATTGAATTTGCAAATGAAGTAATGGATAGGAAAGGAACACTGTTCATTCCATCATTCTCAGTTGAACGCTCTCAAGAGATTGCATGTATTTTAAAGAATGCAAACTTTAAACACAAAATTATCATGGATGGAATGGCACTCAAAGTAAATGAAATAATGTTTAGACATCCAGAATATTTACGAGACCCTAAAGTTTTTGCTGATGCAATTAATAGTGCTACTGCAATTAGAGAATATAGTGAAAGAAAACGTGCCATGGAAGAACCTTGTGTAGTAATCTCACCTGCCGGAATGCTGGTTGGAGGAAATGCCGTATTTTATTTGCAACAGCTATCATTTGATGATAAAAATGGAATTGCTCTAGTATCATATCAAGGTGAAGGAACACCAGGAAGAAAATTGCTTGAAACAGGGAAGGTATCAACAAGAGGTAAAGATGTTAATGTTATAGCAGAGGTAAAACAGTTTGAGTTTTCAGGACACGCAGATAGAAATGAGTTGTTTGACATGATGAAAAAAATCAAAGGAAATCCAAAAGTGCTTACAGTTCATGGAGATTCTGAGTCATGTGACCTATTTGCTCAAGAAATTCATGAGAAGTTTGGGTTTGAAGCACATGCACCTATAGTTAATGAAACAATAACTGTCTGAAATGCAAAACAATAATGCAATAAATGTAGAAAATTCAATAAACAGTGGTCAGGTATTTCTTTGGAAAAAAAATGGAGATTATTGGGATGGTATTAATGGTCAAGATATTCTTCGTGTAAATAATAATGGAATTATCAAGTCGTATCAAAATTTGAAAATAGATTTCTTTAGAAAAAATGATGATATAGATGACATAATCAAATCAATTTCAAAAGATAAGACAGTTAGGAAGGCTGTAAAAAAATATCTAGGTTTAAGAATTCTCAAGCAAGATCCTTTTCAATGTTTGATTTCATTTATTATTTCTTCAAACTCCAACATTCAAAAAATAAAAACTAGTCTTGAAAATATATCAAAAAAGTTTGGAACAAAGATAGAATTTGAAAATCAAGAGTTTTTTTTATTTCCTAAACCAGGGAAACTTGGTAAAGCATCAATTAATGAAATTAGAAGTTGTGGGGTGGGATACCGAGCTAAATTCATCAAAGAGGCAGCAAATATGATTTTTTCAAAAGAAATAGATTTTGAGAGTTTGAAAAAATCTAAATATTTTGAAACCAAGAAGAGTATTTGTTCTATTCCAGGTGTTGGAAACAAGGTTGCAGATTGCGTAATGTTATTTTCATTAAACAAATTGGAGGCATTTCCATTAGATAGATGGATGATTAGAATTTTAGAAAAATATTATCTTAATGAATTTCATCTTGAAACAAAAACGATTACAGAAAAACAATATGACATTCTTCATGAAAAAATTGTAAATCATTTTGGTCCATATGCAGGCTATGCACAACAATTTCTCTTCAAAATGGAAAGAGACAACTACCAAAAAAAGTGGCTGTAAACCCTTAAAGTAGTACGAAAATACCACTGTAAAACAATTCAAAGGCCATATTTTGATGAAATTATACTAGATTTGGTATAATTTCATCAAAGATCAAGGCAACTCCTCATGCCCTCTCTTGTACCATGAGAATTTCCTGTATTCATAGTCAGTTAGTGGAGTTTCACAACCACGTCTACAAAAGGTCTTCATTAGTTAGTTACACACCTTGCTTTGTTTCCTAACTATGAATTTTTACCTAATTCTGTCATAGTTAAGAATATTTGAGTAAAAACAACTGTTAATTTTTGATCCTAATGTAATGATTTTCGGTATATCTTAACGAAAAAACATGTTAGGAAACACAGCAACACACCTCTATACTATGTATAATTTCAACATTACATGTTTTGTGAACATATACACCATTTGTGGTGTATCGTGTTATTTCATCCCCAGCTTTAATCATTACTCCACATCTAACACAGATAAAACTGTATCTTGATTTCTTCATGGTACTATGGGCCTTGTAGAAACCATATCAAAATAACAAACTCTAACTTTCTAATTCTATAAGCATTGTATGCAATCAGCCTAAATAACATCTCATTGTCTTGAGTTGTTTCATTTCTTGATGTAATGTCTCCTGACATTATCTGTTTGATTACAAAAAATATTGTCTCGGATTTGTTTCTCTGATGGTACAGTTCCACGGGAAAGTTCCTCTTCATCTCTTTGCGATAGTATCCACTGGTTCTGTATATTGGCACATCTGCATATCTGGTTGGAATTATAGCAGCTGCACAGATGTCTTTTGCACCAACATGATTTGACTCATCATCAAAACCCATGTCACCCAACACAATATCCACTGGAACGATACTGTTAGTTTTGTACAACAATGGCAGAAAGTCAGGATTATCGTGTTGCATGTTGTGGTGGATCATCACAGCGCAGACAAGCTGTGAATTCATGTCAGCACAAACCACAACTTTTAGAAATCCCTTGCGTAACTGAATTCTTTTTGTGTAGTATGATGCCGTACTGTAACTGAATCCGCTGCCATCAATTCCTGCCAGAACCAGTCTTACTTTTTTGTACAAGATGAATTCCTGCAGCATTTTGTGTAACAGATTTCCATCTAACCTTGCAGCTGCCTTTTGCAGTGTTGTAAAATGAGGAAGCTGTGACAATCCCAAATATTCCTGTATGCCAACACATTCTTCTAAAAATTCTGTAAATCTTCTGTAACTTTTTGACTCGTACTGGCGCAGTGCCAAGAGTATAAGATGTACCCAAACAGAATAGATGTGGTTTGATTTTGGATGCAAGTAACGTGGAATTCTGCACCTGTTAATGATGTTTAGTAGTGTTTTGCACATTTTGACGTAAGTTGATGATACCATGAGAATTTGTGAGAATTCATTTCTAATGGATCCAAATTAGCTAGAATGTGTTACAATTGGGTCAAAAATTGATGGTTTCTACAAGGCCGAATGAAGTAACTACTCCATGAAGACCTTTTGTGATTGTGGTTGTCAAACTCCACTAACTGACTACGAGTATCACAAGTTCTCAGGCTACAAGAGAGAGGAAAAGATATTATGGCTGTTTGATTATGCTAAATCATGAATGAATCACCAGAACCAGCTAAGGAAGAATCAACACCAGAACCAGCTAAGGAAGAATCAACACCAGAACCAGCTAAGGAAGAATCAACACCAGAACCAGCTAAGGAAGAATCAACACCAGAACCAGCTAAGGAAGAATCAACACCAGAACCAGCTAAGGAAGAATCAACACCAGAACCAGCTAAGGAAGAATCAACACCAGAACCAGCTAAGGAAGAATCAACACCAGAACCAGCTAAGGAAGAATCAACACCAGAACCAGCTAAGGAAGAATCAACACCAGAACCAGCTAAGGAAGAATCAACACCAGAACCAGCTAAGGAAGAATCAACACCAGAACCAGCTAAGGAAGAATCAACACCAGAACCAGCTAAGGAAGAATCAACACCAGAACCAGCTAAGGAAGAATCAACACCAGAACCAGCTAAGGAAGAATCAACACCAGAACCAGCTAAGGAAGAATCAACACCAGAACCAGCTAAGGAAGAATCAACACCAGAACCAGCTAAGGAAGAATCAACACCAGAACCAGCTAAGGAAGAATCAACACCAGAACCAGCTAAGGAAGAATCAACACCAGAACCAGCTAAGGAAGAATCAACACCAGAACCAGCTAAGGAAGAATCAACACCAGAACCAGCTAAGGAAGAATCAACACCAGAACCAGCTAAGGAAGAATCAACACCAGAACCAGCTAAGGAAGAATCAACACCAGAACCAGCTAAGGAAGAATCAACACCAGAACCAGCTAAGGAAGAATCAACACCAGAACCAGCTAAGGAAGAATCAACACCAGAACCAGCTAAGGAAGAATCAACACCAGAACCAGCTAAGGAAGAATCAAACCAATAAATAAAACTTAATTTTTTATTATCATACACATCAACTTTCTAAATTGTTTTATTCTTTTACTCACATGGTTATTTTATGCCAATTAATCTAAACACAAGGCGTGTCCTAAAACTGTCCTCTGACATGTCTTCTTACCTCCATCAAGTTAACAACTCGTATGTTGTAACAGATTACACGTAACGCCAACTCTTTTTTCTGGATCAGTTTGTTTTTTGATGACAGATTGTTTCCAAAGACAATCTTGAGTACTGCAAAGACAGATTCCACCAGTGATCTCCTGTGATAATGTCTGTCAAACTCATCTTGATTATCTTTGAATAGTGAGACCATCTTTTTCCATGATTGAGAACCTTTGGAATTCCTAATTGTGTTTTTCTTTGGCTTGACGTATGGCCATCATCTGTAGAGCCATTAATTCAACATGGATGGATATCTCAGGCTATGGCAGATTATACAGGCGATGATATTAATTAAATGAGACTTGGGCATAACTAATTCTCATTTTTAATCAGTTTCTCAAATTATTGCAATCAAAAAAGCTAAGGATCTCATCATGTTTTATTCATTAGACCTCTTGCGCAATTAGAAGGGTTTTTGACAGTATTTTAAATTTTGAACAGATTTGTGCCTAAAAACTCAATATTGAAGAATTTTTTGAAATATTCTTCCTCAGAATTTACGCCTAGAAATAATTACGCAAGAGGTCTAATATGTGAATATGCCACAACCCCACGTTAACTTATGTCTAACGTGCCAGTTGTCTGTGTGACTTCCACCAGTACGAATTGTTTCAGATGATACTTTAATCAATTCAACTCCAGTCAAATTCTTTTCCCAAGTGTCTAAATCTTCGTCAACCGATACTCAACATTTGAGTGTCAACTGAAGACGCAACAGAACCGTAAAATGATAAAATTTTAGTAAAAACGACTATCGTCTCTTTCGTCTTTGGCCTGGTTTATTTTGTCCTGGATATCTTCCAAGAACAAATCGCTTTCTGAAGTTACTTTTATTTCTAAGACTAGAATTTGTGCCTACAATTTTTCTTCCTTCTACCTTTGGAGTTTGCCCTCTAACTTTTCCTGCTTTGGTAATCGAACCGTGGGTTGCCATGATAATAAAAATGAATTAGTGAATTTATGTATTTGTATAACTACCAGTACCTGGCTTTAACAATCTCAATAACTCGTTCGTGTTCCTTACTCTTTCTACGCGCATATTTTTCCATTGCACTAAGTGGAATACCACCAAGAGATCTTGCAAGTGCATTAAAGAATAATCTTCCGGGACCTTTTGCACCAGTCTTAGTCATAAATTTTTGAATACCATATTTGAAGTTGTGTTGCCATGTCTTGTAAAGAACACCTAGTTGTGCAGGAGTCATCTCATTTCCTATATTAAAGAAATCAGATTTTTCTAGCAATCCAATTGGAACGAATGTTAGTGCAGTAGCAGTAAACATTGCGTCTGGTTGTTCATGTTCTAACTCACTGATTAAACGGATCGATTCCCATGAATCTTCAGGAGTTTCATCGTTATCAAGACCCATTATGAGTGTAAATGCCGGAATCCAATAATTTTCGTTCATTGTCTTTACACCTTCTTTTACAACCCAATGCCATTCTTCTGGGGCATAAGGTGCAAGTTTTCTATCTGCATATTTCTCAATTAATCTCAAACTTCCAGTCTCAAATCCAACTTGGACACCAATCAAGTTATCAGGACTGGCTTTAATGATTTTTGAGAGGTTTGGAAGAAGTTTTTCATCAGCTATTGCACCTGCTAATGTCCCGTGTGTTGGATTTGTATGCTCTACACAAGTAGACATGATTGCAGTAAACAATTCTTCTAGTGCTTCTCTGTTTGGTTCCATTCCCTTTGCAGTTCTTGGATCCATTCCATAAACAAAAATATCATCACTGTGAATCCATGCAGATTTAGCACCGCCTTTCTTCATGTTAACTTCAATTTCTTTTACGACTTTTTCTGGTGGATAGTATCTCAATGATCTTAATGTAACATCACAGAATTTACAACCTCGTCCACATCCACGCATTACTTCAACCATTCCGTGCATACTTGGTTCAATAATATCTGGAATTTCGTCCATGTCAGGTCTGTCCCAGAAATTGACAAATCTTCCATGAATCTTTTTTCCATTTCTTTCAAATTCCTTAATGTTTACTTTAAAGTCACTTCTCTTTCTGAAAGGATCCATGTTTTCAAAGTCACCGTTAATCAAATAGTTGAAGAATCTTCCCGCATGTCCATCAATTTCTGGAGCAATTCCACCAAGTTCTCCCTCTAATATAGCATAGATTCCAAATTCTTCAATTTTTTCAGGATCATAGTTATATTGCCAGGTTCCAGATGCACCAGAAATTACTTTTGCTTTACTTCCAGTTTTTGCTTTTGCAGATTTAATTCTATAATGCAATTCAGTATTGTAAAATTCATCATAAGAGATTTGTTTTCTACCATAAGTAAATGTCATAGTAACTGGACCCATTCCAAGAGGATCCATTTCATATGTTCCAATTACTTCTGTTTCAAGCCCAATAAATTGTTCAATATGATCAGGATGAGCAACAACAACATCCTGTCTGCTAAATCCATCTCGTAACAAACCGGCTTCTAATTTTCTTAATCCATAAGGTGCATAATTTGCAACACCATTTGTGTGAGGAATATAGTTACAAATAAAATCAAATAGAATTTTTGGAGTAACTTGGTTTCCAAGAATCTTGTACCAAAAGCTGTTTTTTTTCCTATGAGGGTCAAGAGCTGGTGCACATCCAAAAAATGTTGCCAGAGATAATCCTCTATATGGAGACATCAGAGTACGATCAGCAGTTAAAACAATCTTTGGAGTTCCCATTACCTTCATAAAATTAATTTTGTGATTTAGTTTAAACCTTGCTGGTCAAACTTAGTAATTTTCCAAAACTCCAGCTTTATTCCTATAAAAATGGCCAAATTCCTTGTTTAAGGAAAGATGTTGGGCATCAAATACGGTTCCATCCCTGCAAACAAGATCTTCACCAACACAGCAACTACCGCAAATTCCAACTCCGCATTTCATCATTCTTTCAAGACTAGCTTGAACAAACATGCCCTTAGAATAAGCAGATTGTACTGTTTTGTACATCATTATCTCAGGACCACAGGTATACACCGCATCAAAACGAGTTTCATCTGTAAGTTTTTCGACCAAATCAGTTACAAAACCTTTTTCGCCATAACTTCCATCATCTGTAGAAACGATTACTCGGTGAGGATTGTTTTCCAAAAGACAGTTGGCTAAATCTTCGAAGAAGACTTCATCTTTTGATTGGGCACCAATTAGAACCGTGACATCATCTGTAGGTTTTACAAAAGTGAGTAATCGCATCATAGGAACAAGACCAGTTCCACCACCAACTAGCAAAAGTTTTCCTTCTTTGAGATCAAAAGAGTTTCCATATGGACCACGAAGTCCAATTTGCTCTCCAACTTCAACATTGAATAAACCAGTAGAAGCAGATCCATGTTTTCTTACAGTGAATGCAGCCTTTCCAGATTCTTTTGAAATCATTACACTCATTGGTAATTCATTAATTCCAGGAATCCAAACCATTGCAAATTGTCCAGGAAGAACATTTGACATTATTTCATCTGAAAAAACTAAAGTTCTAACAGTTGGTGTTTCATCAATTACTTTTTCAATTGTTACAATTGTTGGATGATTATGATTTCTTTGCAAGGCCCACCATATCCTCTATTTTAGAATAGCCTTTTCTCTTCATATATTGTGATATTCCTTTGTTAATTTCATCAAAGACGTTAACCCAATTATCACCAATTGCACTACCAAGTTGAATTGCAGAAGATCCTGCCAAGAAAAATTCAATTGCATCCTCCCAAGTAGATATACCACCACATCCAATTATCGGAATGTCATATTTTGAAGAAATTTCATAAACACATCTTAATGCAATTGGTTTAATTGGACTACCAGACAATCCACCAAATTTATTACTAAGGATTGGTCGTTGTGTTTCAACATCAATTGCTATTGCACGAACAGTATTGATTGCAGTAATGGCATCAATTCCAGAATCTATTGCAGTGCTTACAGTATTTAGATAATGAGTGGTACCTAAACCAACTTTAGCAATGACTGGAATATTTGTAGCGTTTTTAACAGTAGTTACAATCTTCTTTACCAATTCAGGATCATCTCCTACTTCTAAACCAACTTTAGCAACATGAGGACATGATAGATTCAGTTCATATGCTGAAACTTTGCAGTTTTCAAATTCTTTTATCATTATTTCAAAGTCTTCAGGAATTGAACCCACCAAACTTACTATTATTGGAACATCTTGGTTGGGTTGAATCATTTTAGCAAAATTTGGTGCTCTAGTTTTTCGAGGTGGCCTTTTAGGAATGGTATGGGCATTACTTCTTTTCGGGGTTCTAGTTTTCACAATAGGAGATGTTTGGTATTATTATCTAGAGGTAGTTGAAGAATATAATGTGTATCATCCAGTGAATTTGTTCTGGTATCAGTACTTGGGAAAGTAACTACCCAACATCCCCCAAATAATATTCTGATTTGATTTTTCTAAACGAATCAACAATAATGATTCCAAATATACACTTGAGAGTCTCAATTGTAATGATTGGGTTTGTATGTGAAATGGAATGGTTATTTCTCAACGTACAATTTGCAATTATCCATGCATTAAACAAAATCAAAGGATAAAAAAAGTATAAGAATCTTACACAATGATTCATACTGCACGTTCTTGGCCTGAATTTTTCCACACATGCATAACCTGTTTCTATTCCCCATCTTTTGCGATACTCTTCTGGAAGAGTACATAGATTCCAAAATATCTTCTTTATTCTAAGATTAGTTGCAAACACCATATACTGATCCGTAAGATTTGATTTTGTTACATTTGGGTTTGAAAGAATCACTAGAGTAAATGATTCGATATGCTTTGATGTAGAATGAATTCTATATTCTGAAATTGATTCTCTATTGCCTGCAACATATTGGATGATTGCCTTTTTGATTCCAGGTGTTTTTCTTGCTGGCATGATAAATGTATCGTGGTTTTGTTTTATTTCATGAATTACTGCAGTTGAGAAAAATTCTCTATCTAAAAGAACTAGACGTGTCTTGATACAATTTCTGCTACAATCAGACAGTAATTTACGCACGATTACTCCCTTTGAATCACCTTTTCTGATTGGGACAGCACCAATTTGTGCCCTACACTGCTTATCTACACATTAGACCTCTTGCGCAATTAGAAGGGTTTTTGACAGTATTTTGAATTTTGAACAGATTTGTGCCTAAAAATTCAATATTGGAGAATTTTTGGAAATACTCTTCCTCAGAATTTACGCCTAGGAATAATTACGCAAGAGGTCTATTGTATTGTCCCATATCCTTCAAATGCGTCAGTTCCATTCTTTGGTTTTGATTTTACCAGATATGGAGAATCTGTTTTGTCATATCGTGGGATGAAATGCTTGTCAATTGCAACAGTCACTGGTTTGCAAAGAAATCCCATCTTTTTCAAATGTAAAATGGTTTGATCAATTCCACCATACAGTGAAAGTAACATCTTTTCTTGAGGTATCTTTACAATGTGTTTTCGAATCCAAGATCCAGATGGAATAGAGGCATTTGATTTTATTTTTAATCTCTTTGCAGTTGATTCAGAGTAACAATTCTCAATACATGAGGACATGATAAAACGATGTGCATCATCTGAATTGTATTTTGCATTACTTTTTTGTGAACAAGAAAATAACAATGTGGTAGACATTATTTTAGCAATATTTGCAAATGCGGTACATGTAGAATGTTTAATGTGTGCAAAAGTAACATTAGAATAATTCACAATTGATGGAGCCGCACACCTCCATCAAGCTTTTTCTATCATCATTATTTTATCAAATGATCAAAAACCAGTTTCTGATGAATAATTGTGTTACTTTCCCAAGTACTGGAAAGGCAACTGTAATCATGGACAACGCGCCGCAGCATAAGGCAGGTATTCTCAAAGAGTTTCTAAATAAAAATCCAAATGTAAAGGTCATATGGCTGCCAACTGCAACGCCTGAGCTCAGCGTGGTCGAAAAGTACTGGCACCAGTCAAAGCGTGATGTTCTAGTCTCTGAATACTATGCCACAGTTGTGCACATGCATCGCGCAGTCTCAGAGTATTTCAGAACCGCGCGTCCCAAGCTTGATGCAATGAAGTTCATCTGTAGAAAGTCCCTGCCGGTAAAAAACTTTTGATTGACAGTATAGCTTCAGATGATGATCTGTTTTCTTCGTTGAAGAGGGGACATGCTTCAGTTGTATGAGTACCATAGATTCCATAGGTTCCCATTGTTTGGTTTTCTGTTTGCTGTGTTGTCATGTAATAGGTGTATATACACCTATTATTAAGTGTATGTGCACATATTTTATATATAGAGAAAGTTTAGGTTAATTATGGAAACAGAGAAAAGCGATCTAAAGAGATTTTTTGATCTACCTGCACTTTGTCCAGCTTTTAATATTCGTGCAGCATCTCGTATCATTACTCAACTTTTTGATGAGATTCTCAAACCAAGTGGATTACAAATTACACAGTTTGCAGTACTGGTTGGAGTTTTTACTTTAGATTCTCCAACAATTAATCAACTAGCTAAAGGATTGATAATGGATAGAACTACTCTGACTAGAGGTCTAAAACCTCTGGAAAATGAAGGATTAATCAAAATAGTATCAGGTGAAGATAAAAGAACACATTTTGTAAAATTGACTCCTAAAGGAAAATCAGCATTAGAAAAAACATTACCATACTGGGAAAAAGCAAGAACTGTAGTATCAGAAGAATTTGGGAAAAAACATCTAGATGGATTGTTAAAAGATCTTGCAAGTGTAAGAGAAATTAAAAATTAGGAACTTCAATATTGTTTGTATAATACATGATATACTAATTTAGAAAAGATAGTTCTTAGAAGGTATTTTACAAAGGTAAAACAACATCCTAACCTACAGGTTTTTTGTAAAGGAGAGAGCAGATTGCTCAAATCCTAAATTCTTGTAGAATTGATGGGATTCTTTTCGTTGATTTCCAGATTCTAGTCTAATCCTATGACATTTTTTCTCTTTTGCAAGAGTAATACAAAAATTGATCAGTTTTTTCCCTATTCCTTGGTTTTGATATTTTTCAAGAACCACTAACTCTGGAATATACAGCTCCAAAGTGTTTTGATTAAGTCTTGGCAAAAACATCATACTAACCATGCCATTTATTTCAACATCATCAGATACAGCAACCAGAATTTGTTTATCTGAATCTGTAACGTATTTTGTTAATAGTTTTCTAAATGTATCAACATCAGAATCTTCTTGTGGTTTTGGACGTCCTAGATCATACAATAATCCAAGGATTATAGGAATATCTTTGCTAGAAGCTACTCTAATTGTCACATTATCCATAAGTCGATAATTTCATCATGTCTTAAGAATTGAACCCTATAAGACTCGATGGGTTTAGTGATAGTTTTGGATTCACTTCAAGGGTTGATTCCTTAGAGGTTTGAACTGTTTTTGGGGTAAAATGAACCGTGTTTGATATCTCCTTAACTTAACTTAGCTAAGATAGGATTTAATTTCATTAAAAAAAGTTCTAAATCATGGAAAAGCAATCAGCTAAGAGTAGGAATTCAGGAAAGAGGCTGATTGTTTTTGGATTTGTGATAATTACAATACTGTTTTTGCTTTATCATAGATATCAGGATCCTGAGCTTCTTACACCTAGCGCAATTGATTCCATACAGAGAATTGCTTATGGGTTTTACATTACACTTGTTGCATCATTTGGCGCTATTGCTTTTGGCATATATCGATATCACAAAGAAAAAGTTGAAAAGAAAGGAAATGATCTATCAACAATAATTGCACTCGCAACATGGAATTCAAAGTCACGCAAAATCTTTGTTGCCACGTTTATCGGATATGGGATATTCTTTTCATTAACATCAGGCACACTAGTGTATCAACCTGAAGTTAACTTTGCAATTCATTATGGTGCAACAATTCCATCTGGTTTTATTGCACCATGTTGTGACAGTCCAGGATATATGCCAAAGATAATCGTCTACTTGACAGAACATGTAGGTTTACAGATAATTCCAGTTAATTTGGTTTTGCAAATAGTTGTGTCATATCTAGTTGGATTGAACACATCAATTGCTGTTAGTGCTTACACAATTTCAAAGAAAGGAAGTGGAGTAAGTACCATTGGTGCAGCTACAGGATTATTCATTGCATGCCCAACTTGTGCTGGAACATTTCTGCCTATATTTATTGGGACTGCAAGTGGAATCGCGTTATCAATTACATTATCACAAATGCAAACATTATTCATTGCAATATCAATTCCAGTGTTAGTTATTACACCATATGTAATGGCAAAGAAATTACGAAATACTGATGGCAGTTGTAAGATAGATCCTACAAAGTGAATTTTTTGACTTCAGGAATCTTGTGATTTCCAATATCATAGCCGTCTCGACTTAGAAATTTTAGAGTTAGCTTATAGATTATCTCATCATGGTCGACTTGCTTCAATATTTCAGTCCATAGAACTTTTCCTTTTGCTTCAATTTATTTTTTAAAATCGGGATTCATAAATTCAGCAATATCTCTGCATTGATCAAAAGTTTTACCATTTTTGTAAGCACGAACACGCCTATCACAACTATCCATAATCAAATGTTGTTGAAATTGTAAATAAACCTAGTTTGAAGGTGTTTCAAACAAATACTAGGAAAGAAGATTAGGAATGATGGGCATACAATCAGCCTTAGAATATGTGGATTTTTTCATTAATCTCAACATGGGGAAAAATGTAAGCCTGCTAAGTTTTGTTAACAATGAGAAAATTGTACTCAAACAAAAACTAGAATATAAAAATTTAGAAAAAAAACCAATTAAAAAAGGAGTAGAAATTCTTGAAGAATTAGTAAGAGAGATTAATGAGATTGGAGAAAAGGCAGTACTAGAAAAATATCAAAAATAACTGCTAGGAGAGAACCGATGAATAAAAATTTAGGAATTATCAGGACAGAGATCATCAGAATCCTTAATGAAAATGGAAAAATACGTGGAACTGAACTTGCCAAAAGAGTCATAGAAAAAGTTGGCAACGAGAAAATGGTTTACAGAGAAATCAGTGCATTAGTTGAAGCAGGCGAAATAGAAAAGAAAGTCCACAGTAGATCCCACATAGAATACGAATTGATTAATCTATCTGAATCAGTAAACAACCAACTCAAAAACATACACAAGGAAATTGACATAATTTTTGATGAAACTGCTAATTTTGATATTACCAGTAAGGAAGAAAAATTTTCCTTCCATGAAAGATTAAGATCAGTCATTCACATTATAAACATAGTACAGTCAACTGACGGAGTAATGAAATTGTTGTCTTATTACCCTGCATTCAAAAAAGACAAAATGTTCTCACAGATTAACAGAAAGATAAATGACTGCTGGCAAGCAATCATGAACACAATTTCACACCAACCAGAAAATAATTTTCTAAATGCGGTTCTTGCAAACTTGAGAATATTGCAGTTTGATTCAAAGAATGTAAACTAGAACTTTTTTAATTTCTCTACAGCAATTCTGAAAATCTCATCATTATCTAGCAATACATAGGGAAGATTGTTTTCTTCACATGCCTGGCCGCTCTCTGTATCTCGTGTAACTAGTATCATGTTATTTTCTTTGGCGTAACTTATCACAGAATAGTCAGTTCTAAGTTTATGGCCATCCATGCGCATCTTCTTAACACTGTATGCATCATATCCTAGCTCCTTGAGTTTTTCATCCCAACCATCGTCCATCTCATCGATTAGAATTTTCATATCATTTCATGATTTTATTTCAATATTAGTGTAAACAAAATGATCAAGTACTTATTTTCAATAAAATCATGAATTTTTGATGGATGTAAAAAAAGAAGACAAATCAGAAGAATCTAAAAAGAATCATCTTGCATATTACAAATCACTAACTAAAGTAATCTCTCATATTCAAGAAGAAAAAAACCAAGTGACAGATCCCACAATTAAAAATCATCTTAATGAGAGAATTGATGCAGTTGAAAAAGACAGAAAGAGAATTAGAGAAATGTTTTCAGACATTACAAAAGAGGAATGGGATGTCAACACCAACTGAAAAAAATCACAACAAACACTTAGACTTACTTCAAGACTACAAATTGCACTTGATAACATACATCCAAGAATTAGAAAAGATGGACAAACAGTCAGAATTTGCAAAAAAATGGAACGAGACTACCATCAAAGAAAGAAAACAAGAGATTCAACTAGTTGACAAGATTCTAAAAAACCTAATTAGATTCTAGTTATGATATTTCTGCATCAAGTCATAGAGACTTGCAAAATGCATCAATGTGATCAGGCGACATGCCATCAAACCAAGCAAGTTCTTTGTTAACGTTAAAGCCCTGAAAATCGGGCTTTGAGTTTGACTTTACAACTCTATCTCGTTTTAAATTAGCTTTGTAATTTCTTCAAGATATTTGTGAAGTATGATCATGTTTAGAAAAAACTAGGTTATCTAAATTTTCTCTAGAGGTCAGCAGTGATTTTCTTTATTTTTGTGATTAATCTGATTTTTGTGTTAATTGGCATTTCTGGTTCCATTGAAAAGTAGACAATATTTCTTTTTGTGTAAATTACCATCTGAGACACTTTCTCTCTTTCAACATGGACGTATCTTACTTTACCAAGAGATCTGTCAAATTCTTTTCGCATTGCTCTTCTTTGTGCAACTTGTTTACAGAAATGTTCTTCTTCTTTTTGGGATTCAAGGCTTGTTTTTCCTGCCTTCATAATTGCCTCTCGGATGTTACCCTTTGAATCAATTATTGCTGCAAATCTCATTTGAGAGTCCAAATTGAGGATTTTTTGGACTATATCTAGTAGATCAAGTTTTTTCCTTGTTAGCATAACTAAATTCAAAAATTTCTTGACTAAATATAAGCCATTGAAAGTGTTTCAAAGGCGAATAGGGTTAAAGTCATGGTTAAATTATTTTAAAAATACACAGTCTGTGTGATAGACTCAATCTACAAGGTGCTTGAAGAATTAGAGATACAGTCAACTCTAGAGAAATCAAAAAAAGTCAATATCCCTTCTGAAGACAGAATGCTTGCAATAACAAAAGAGACAGGAGAATTACTCAACATGATTTTGCGTCTAAAAAATGCAAAAAATATGCTTGAAGTAGGGATGTCAACAGGATATTCCACCATATGGTGTGCAGAAGCCATCTCTGAGCAATCAGGCAAAATTATTACAATTGAACAAAATCAAAGCAAAATCAATAGAGCAAAAGAAAATTTTCAGAAAGCAGGAGTCATGGATACAATCACTATAAAGAAAGGATTGGCGACCCAAATACTTACAGAATTGAATTTGCAACAAAGATATGTGGATTTTTTTGATTTTGTGTTAATTGATGCGGATAAAGAGAGGGTAATAGAATATTTTGATTTAATTTTTCCAATGGTCTCAGTTGGTGGAGTAATTGTTACTGACAACGTGCTGTATCCTGAAAAGTTTAGAGAAGATATGAAAAAATTCTCAGACTACCTCAAAAAGAATCCAAAACTTCGGACTATAACATCACCGATTGGAAATGGTGAGGAGATTACAATCAAGCTAAAATAGTTATTTCTTGGTCTGTATGATTTTGTTCTTGTTATTTATTAGTTAGAAAAAATAACTTTTCATATGAAAATAGGGATGCTAGTTATGATTATAGGAACAATCATGTTTGTTACTGGACTAGTATTTTTTTACTCTATAGAATTAGGTCAGACAGATCCTGTTTTAAGATTTATCAAAAATATGGGTACATTTATTGGCCTTAGTGGAATGGGTGTAGTTCTGGCGGGAATTTTGCTACATCTACTCAATAAAAGCGAACTGCCCATAAAAGAAAACTATGATTTCTAAAATTCTAAATTATCATAATACAGGAAATTAACATTGAGAAATGCCTGAAAAGATCTGGATTGGTGCAATCTATCTTAAAGATGAAGGAGGATATGAAATAGTTCTAAAATCTTTAAGGCACTACAAAAATAGATTAAAAACTATTAGCAATAGTCCAGAACTAAAAGACGCAGCTGCAATGTTTGCACCAGTTCTAAATCAACAAGCAATGAAAACGGTTCCAAAAATTGACGAAACAATTCAAAAGATTCAAGACAATATAGGAGATATTCGATCAGTTAGCAAGCTAAGCGAAGATGTTCCATTTTTAGAAAAAGCGTTGTCATGTTATGAAGCAGATATTCATAAGGCTCAAGACATAGGACATGAATATTTTGTAAAACTTGTTGGAAACATGGCAGAAGCAAAAAATGATCTAAATACTATCAAAATAGCACTAGAAAAAATAAAGCAGTATTCAGAATAATTTTACAATCCCTGTAAATACCAGTTGCTTTGTTTCCTAACTATGAATTTTTACCTAATTCTGTCATAGTTAAGAATATTTGAATAAAAACAACTGTTAATTTTTGATCCTAATGTAATGATTTTCGGTATATCTTAACGAAAAAACATGTTAGGAAACACAGCAATACCAGTCCAAATATGGCCTAAATGCATTACACAATTTCTTCCTTTCAGCCTCATCATTTACCTCGAAGTCATCTCAAAACTGATAATTTAGTGAATAAATGACGATCATCCTGATCTAACAACTAACAAGCACATCATGTTTTCATGAAATTTCAAGAATTAACTGACAGGCAATGGGCATCAGAGCTGACATTCCACCACCAGCTAGAACTGGAAGACCAAGAGATGATGACAGAAAGATTATCAACGGAATAATTTATGTTCTGACTACTGGATGTAGATGGGACGACATGCCAAAGAAATTCGGTGATGATTCCACTGCAAACAGACGGCTGAACTCCTGGCAGCAACAGGGAGTCTGGAAAAAGATTCTTGCCTGTGCAATCAAATCTGCACGCAAATCAGGTAAGCTGCAACTGCAAAAAGTGTCAGTGGATTCATCATCTATTCCAGCCAAAAAAGGGGTGACTGTATAGGATATGATGGATTCAAAAAGATTTCAGGCACAAAAGTGCATGTTGCAGTAGAACAAAACGGACTGCCAATATCTGTAGTCATCAGTCCTGCAAACAGACATGATTCAACGCAGTTCTGTGATGTTGTTAATAGCATCAGCATGTTACATGGAAGAAACACAAGAGACATCGAAGAGATTTATGCAGATAAGGCATACGATGCACAATACATCAGAGAGTACCTAGAAAAAAGAAAAATCAAAGATTGTATTCCTCACAGAAAAAACAACGCAACAGTACAAGACGATGAATATGATGATGCAGAAAAACACAGATGCAATAAAATTCGTTATGTTGTGGAAAGATTCTTTGCATGGATCAAAAATGGATTTAGAAGATTGATAATTCGATATGAAAGAAAATCAGAGAATTATCTCGGACTTCTCAATATTGCATCATTTCTGATGTATTGTAGGGTTTTGAGATGACTTCCTCTAAAATCTTGTGGATTTTTCCCTGAAGATATTCTGAGATTAGTTTACTTTTGAATTCAGGTTTTATCTTACTTAGAACTTCAAGAATCTTCTCTGAGGTAGTGTTCTCAAAATCATCTAGTGTCTGCTTAATTTGGTCTTCTAAAGACATAAAATTATTTGAAAAATCTCATTATTATTTCATAGAATTAGAGGACATCCTCATCGTCCCAGGTAAGACGGAATTTTCCTGTAACTCTAAACATTTTGAACTTTCCACCTTCCTTAAAATGCAGTTTGTATGATTTGTGGGACGTGTCCTCTATTTCCAAACTAACATTATCTTTGATTGTTTGAAAGATTATAGGATCATTTGAAATTTGTTTCCACTCTTCTTCATCAAAGTCCATGTAGAATTTAGTGTACAGCAATCCCATGAATTATTGATAAGTGGGCCTGAATAAATAACTAGATGAAATATTATTTCTCCAGTGAGTTTTTTGGCATGATGATTCCCAGATAACTTAGAATGGCTGGGAGGATTATCTTAAAGTCCTTGTCGTGTCTTATCGTCTCAAAGACCTGATGAATTAGCTGCTGAATTGTCAGATGCTCATCTCTGTACAACGTCTTTTTTGGATTTTTTGATGAATCCAAAACAGTAAATCCATTGTCTGTCTGCAATAGATTTCTTAGGAGAGAGTTTGCAATCGTTATCTTCTCATCTACATCCTTGTGGGGATAGTCAGTGTCCAATCTTTTGATTTGTGATTTTAAATCATGAAAAGAGTTGGTTGTATTCCTCTCAATGTGTTGCTGTGATTTTTGTTCATAATTTTCAGTCAGACGATAAAGTTTCATGTTAGCTTTGGTCTGCACGAAGATAATTTCTTTTTCAAGTAAAGAATCTCTTGTCTTCTCAAAGGTTGTTTTTGCCATAAACTCAGGTACGATTAGTTTTAGTAGTGCATTATGATGCAAATCTGGATTATTCTTGATACTCTCAAGTACAATCCTTTCACGCTCATACATCTCTAAGTTGGGCTCATGATGACTCATTTTTACTAGGTCGACCTATTATAGGTGAGTCAGCTATTAATCAGTTTCTGTACAAGAATATAGCTTAAGAAAGGTGGTTAAAGAAATGCAATTAGGAAAAGTCTTCAGGTGGTTTTTGAACAAAGATATTACAAACAAGTGCGTCAGTTTTTGAATCTCTATATTGAACATTACATGATACAAATTTTCCTTTTAGTGCACGTTCTAGCTGTTCTTGTGTGGTTTCTGCATATTGTGGATCGTCAGGATTGTCTATCTTTGCAATGATTATTTTTTCAGTCTTAGCATACTCTTCTTTATTGTCTTTTCTTACATGACTTACAAGTAACTGAAAAGCATTATTTGTTAAAATTCCCATGACAGGACCACCAATACCATCCCCCATGATTTATAAAATTTTTTGTTCTATAATTACTTGGTGGCAATACTAATCTCAAAGTCAGGGACCAGATTTTTATTTTTTGCCATCTCAAAGAGTGTTCTAATTGATTCCTCACCAGAATCACCCATGTTAACAGTTACCTCGTTGACATACATCTTTATAAATTTTTCAATCAAATCACGTGGCTTTCCTCTGGAATACTGCATTGCATAATCTAGTGCATCATTCAGATGTTCTAACCCAAATTCTATTGATGTTTGAAGATGCTTGTCAAATTTACAAATTATCTCCATTCCTAGATCTGTTCTCATTACGTTGATCCCAAGTGGTACGGGTAGCCCATTTGTTGTCTTGTCCCACCATTCTCCAACATCTAAAATCTTGACATTTCCTTCTTGCTCATACGATAACTGTGTCTCATGAATTACAAGTCCCACATCAACCTCACCACTTTTAACAGCCTTGGGAATATCACTGAAATTCATCTCCACATAATCAAATTTACCAATCATCAATTGGAGCAGTAAGAATGCCGATGTCATCTTTCCTGGAATGGCAATCTTGCATTTTTTTATCTCGTCAATTGACATCTGTTGTTTTGCAGTAACTATAGGACCATAACCTATTCCAAAACTTCCACCGCTTCTCAATATTGTGTATCCTGGAATGTATGCACATGCATGAACTGAAACTGCAGTTACATCGAGCTGCGGATTAGTTGCCTTACGGTTTAACTTCTCAATGTCTTCAATAACATGATTAACCGTAAAGTCTGGAGATGGAACTTTATCTGTAAACATTCCATAAAACATGAATGCATCATCTGAATCAGGAGTGTGTCCCACAGAAATTTCCATGACTGTTTGCTGAACGGTCGTAATAAAAACCAAAACGTATCTTGAATCGTTTTTCTAATATATGTCCAAAATCATTTGATGTTATGAATACAATTGAGGCATATGAAAAAGACATTGAACTTCAATTGGATTTTTTAAAATCATTTAGAAAACAAAGGCCAATACCTCACAATCAGCAAAAAAATACTATCTTTTCAGGAAGTGGTGATTCTTTAGTATCTGCAATGCTAGCTGAATCATTTTCAGGTTTAGTGGTAAAAGCAATGGACCCATTAGATCTTTACAAGAATAAACAATTGGCCAAATCCAAACATGTCTACTTTGTCTCAATATCTGGAAACACAATCACAAACATCAAGGTTGCAAAGATTGTAAAAAGAGCTACCGCCATTACCTCAAAGCCTGAAAGTAGGCTGGCAATAGCCTCTGATGAAACTATTCTCCTTACTGCTCCAAATAGTGAAATCTTTACTGCTGGAAGCATCTCATTTTTGGAAAGTGCTTTGACATGCATTTCTTTGGTAAAGAAGATAACAATTCCAAAAAACTCTAAACTATTTTCAAAGGCAAAGACAGATGCAAAAAAATCTAAAGTATCAAAGAGAATATTTGTTCTTGGAAATCTGTTTACATTTCCTTTGGCAATGTACTGTACCGCAAAGTTTTATGAGGTTCTAGGTTACGATGCTCATTATTGCAAAATAGAGCAGTTTTCTCATATGGAGTTGTTTTCAGTTCAGAAAGGTGACACTGTTATTATCTTTGAGGAAAAAAACTCATACAATAAACAGCTTGGAAAAAATCTCAAGAAAGTGGACATCAATGTAATTCATCCCAACATGCCATCCACAAAGATCTCTCAGATGATATACTGCATATTCTTCTCTCAACTACTTGCGCTTTTTGAGGCAAAAAAGAAAAGGAAAAAAGAGTGCCATTTTGTTACAGCAAAAAATATTCGTAATGTCAGCAACCAAATGATCTATTGATCTTTTGCTAGGCTAAGGTTTAATAGCTGATTCCTAGGCTGTGCGGATATGGTAAAATACAAGTCAACAGCTGAGGTTCTCAAAATCATCAAGAACAAAGATCAAATCCGTAACTTTGGCGTTATTGCTCATGTTGACCACGGAAAGACTACCATGAGCGATAGTCTCTTGGCTTACTCTGGTATTATTGCTCCATCTGCTGCTGGTAAGGCCTTGGCGATGGATTTTGATAAAGAGGAGCAATCAAGAGGAATTACAATTTATCAGGCTAATGTTACATTACACTTTACCCAAAAAGACAAAGAATATGTCATTAACATGATTGACACACCTGGACACGTAGACTTTAGTGGAAGGGTAATTCGTAGCCTCAGGGCAATTGACGGTGCAGTCGTAGTATGTGATGCAGTAGAAGGCATCATGACCCAGACTGAGACTGTAACTAGGATGGCACTTGAAGAAAGAGTTAGACCAGTCTTGTTCATCAATAAAGTCGACAGACTCATCAAAGAACTCAGATTGACCCCTGAGAAAATGCAGCAGCAACTAGCAGAAGTTGTTTCAAACTTTAACCAACTAATTGACACATATGCAGAACCGGAATACAAAGAAAAATGGAAAGTATCAATTCAGGATGCAAGTGTTACATTTGGTTCTGCAAAGGACAGATGGGCAATTAACATTGACTTGATGAAAGAAAAAGGACTTACATTCAAAGAGGTCATTGATGCTTATCAAAATGAAAAAGTTTCAGAACTTGTAGAAAAAGCTCCATTGGCTGAAGCCATATTGGGCATGGTTGTAAAACATCATCCAGCACCACATGAGGCAGTTAAATACAGAATCCCAAAAATCTGGAAAGGAGATTTAGATTCTGATATTGGAAAGGCTTTGCTTGCTTGCAGCGATGATGGTCCGACAATTATGATGGTTGTAAATATGGTATTAGATCCTACAGCAGGACCTGTTGCAATAGGTAGACTGTTCTCCGGTACAATCAAAGATGGTCAAACCATTAACATAATTGATGAAAAAAGAGAAGGAAGAATTCAATCTGTAAACTTTTTCATGGGAAATCAAAGAGAACAAGTAAACGAGCTTGGAGCAGGAAACATACCAGCGTTATTAGGATTAACCGAATGCAGAGCTGGAAACACTATATCCTCTATCAAAGGTATGCAAATGTTTGAAGGAGTGAAATATGTTTCAGAACCAGTAGTTCAAATTGCAATTGAGCCAAAGCATCCTAAAGATCTGCCTAAACTAGTTGAAACCCTCAAACAATTAACAATTGAAGACCCTAACCTTATCGTAAAAATTGATCAGGAAAGCGGTGAGACAATTATTGCAGGAATGGGTGTATTGCACCTTGATGTTGCCGTCCATCGTATCCAAGATACCAAGATCGAGATTATAACATCTGAGCCTTTGATTAACTACAGAGAGACTGTAAAGGGCTCATGTGAGCCAATCATGTCAAAGTCTCCTAACCGACACAACAAGATCTTCATGAAAGTAGAGCCACTAGAGCCAGAGATTTCACAAATGCTTAGAACTGGTGAAATCAGCGACATGAAAGACAAGAAGGTAGTTGCAGAATTACTAAAAGGTGCAGGATGGGATACCGATACAATCAAGAGAATAATGAAACTTGATTCACGTGGAAATGTTTTGATTAATGGAACAAAAGGTGTCCAGTTTGTCCAAGAATCGACTGACTCGATTAACACTGGATTTGATGATGTAATGAAAGAAGGTCCTCTATGTAGAGAGCAGATGAGGGACTGCAAGTTTATCTTTACTCACTTTGTTCCCCATGAAGATACTGCCCACCGAGGTCTGTCCCAACTTGGCCCTGCCTCTCGTCGAGCATGTATGGGTGCATTGTTAACTGCAGGTACTACCGTTTTAGAACCAACTTTGGCAATTGAGGTTCGTGTTCCAACTGATTTGGTTGGAAACGTTGCAACTGTTCTTTCTGGTAAACGTGGTAAAGTAATTGATATGTCACAAAAAGGTGCATCAAGTATCATTATAGGTGAGATTCCAGCTTCTGAAACATTTACTTTATCTGAAGCGATGAGAGGTCAAACTGCAGGACGTGCAACATGGAATACATCATTTAAGGCATGGACTGAAGTTCCAAAATCATTATTCCAAATAGCAATATCTGATATTAGAAAGAGAAAAGGATTGGCTCCAGACCCACCACGTGTAAACGACTTTATCGACAAAGATTAAAAATAGATTCTGATGATCCAACACAAAAAAACTAAACTAAATTGTATGATCGCATTAACCACGATTGACTTATTAACCCCACTCTAAACGAAATAAGAGAAAGTCGGTTACATACAACTGATCCCAAAACTGATAATTTAGTGAATTATTGGCGATCTTGCTGATCTATTTGTAATGTTACTTACAATATTTCTATGAAATTTACAGAACTAACAGATTCACAATGGAAGACAATACAACTGTATCTACCAAAACCAGCCAAAACTGGAAGGCCAAGAGCAGATGATCGCACAACAATCAATGCAATAATGTTTGTACTAGTTACTGGATGCAGATGGACAGAATTGCCAGAAAAGTATGGTTCCAAATCTACTGCACATCGCAGATTCCAAGATTTTCAGCAAAAAGGAATATGGAAAGATATGCTATCTGGAATAATCAAATCTGCTCACAAATCCCGCAAACTGAACCTGCAAAAAATATCAGTTGACTCATCATCAATTCCTGCTAAAAAAGGGGAGATGTAATTGGATATGATGGATTCAAGAGAACAACAGGCACAAAACTGCATGTTGCAGTAGATAATAACGGATTGCCAATATCTGTTCTATTGAGTTGTGCAAATCAACATGACAGTACGAAATTCATTGATGTTGTAGAAAACATCAGTACACATCTAGATGACGATGCAATTGAACAAATTGTACAATGTTATGCAGACAAGGGATATGATGCAAAATACATCAGAATGTATCTGAGAAACAGAGACATTGCATGTTGTATTCCATACAAAACAAATTCTAGAAATAGCTTCTTATTTATGTGATGGTACAATAATAAAACGATAATCATATGACAAGCAGCACAAAGACTAGTAAAAAGGAGATTTTTGATCAATAAAATGAGTCAGAAAAATAATTTTGTTTGTACGTATTGTGGGGAAAATTTCAAAACTAATTTAATCAAACTATCCTTACATATTAGAGACGATCATTCAAATGATGACAGAAAAATTTAATGATTAAATCTAGACTTAGATTGCTTTACTGTGTTTGTAGAGTGCATATATTATAATCCAGTCTGAAACATACCCAGTACTTGGGAAAGTAACACAGTTATTCATCAGAAACTGGTTTTTGATCATTTGATAAAATAATGATGATAGAAAAAGCTTGATGGAGGTGTGCGGCTCCATCAATTGCGAATTATTCTAATGTTACTTTTGCACACATTAAACATTCTACATGTACCGCATTTGCAAATATTGCTAAAATAATGTCTACCACATTGTTATTTTCTTGTTCACAAAAAAGTAATGCAAAATACAATTCAGATGATGCACATCGTTTTATCATGTCCTCATGTATTGAGAATTGTTACTCTGAATCAACTGCAAAGAGATTAAAAATAAAATCAAATGCCTCTATTCCATCTGGATCTTGGATTCGAAAACACATTGTAAAGATACCTCAAGAAAAGATGTTACTTTCACTGTATGGTGGAATTGATCAAACCATTTTACATTTGAAAAAGATGGGATTTCTTTGCAAACCAGTGACTGTTGCAATTGACAAGCATTTCATCCCACGATATGACAAAACAGATTCTCCATATCTGGTAAAATCAAAACCAAAGAATGGAACTGACGCATTTGAAGGATATGGGACAATACAATGTGTAGATAAGCAGCAGTGTAGGGCACAAATTGGTGCTGTCCCAATCAGAAAAGGTGATTCAAAGGGAGTAATCGTGCGTAAATTACTGTCTGATTGTAGCAGAAATTGTATCAAGACACGTCTAGTTCTTTTAGATAGAGAATTTTTCTCAACTGCAGTAATTCATGAAATAAAACAAAACCACGATACATTTATCATGCCAGCAAGAAAAACACCTGGAATCAAAAAGGCAATCATCCAATATGTTGCAGGCAATAGAGAATCAATTTCAGAATATAGAATTCATTCTACATCAAAGCATATCGAATCATTTACTCTAGTGATTCTTCCAAACCCAAATGTAACAAAATCAAATCTTACGGATCAGTATATGGTGTTTGCAACTAATCTTAGAATAAAGAAGATATTTTGGAATCTATGTACTCTTCCAGAAGAGTATCGCAAAAGATGGGGAATAGAAACAGGTTATGCATGTGTGGAAAAATTCAGGCCAAGAACGTGCAGTATGAATCATTGTGTAAGATTCTTATACTTTTTTTATCCTTTGATTTTGTTTAATGCATGGATAATTGCAAATTGTACGTTGAGAAATAACCATTCCATTTCACATACAAATCCAATCATTACAATTGAGACTCTCAAGTGTATATTTGGAATCATTATTGTTGATTCGTTTAGAAAAATCAAATCAGAATATTATTTGGGGGATGTTGGGTAGTTACTTTCCCAAGTACTGATGATACTACTATCTGACATTGAAAATATGGTATTTTGTAGGTTTATGTATTATTCCCAACCGCAAGGTAACGACACTAATAACTACCGAGAAGGTAACAGCACTCGTCAGTCAAATAATAAAACATTGTCCTGTTTTTTATTTTTCATGGTTTCGCACATTGTTACAGACATATAATAAGATTTGTACAATATCACAATTTGAATTAGTATCAATTTGAATTGCAGATTTGTTTATTATCAATTTGTTTTGCAGTGTTTCTAATGATAACAAACAACATCAAAATTGTTTTGTTTGGTGCCTTGATTATTGCAATGATTATACCATTAACTGGTATTGATTTTGCAACCGCACAAAAAGCACCAAATGAAAACGCAATACAAATACAAAAACCTGAAAAAACACAACAAGACATAGATGATCGTGAGAGAGTTTTAGTTTTGCACAAGGAAAGCATCAAAATCAAAGAAGATGTAAAATCTTTACGTGAAATAGAGGCTTGTGGACTATCTGGCCTTTGAGGTTAACTGTATACTGGTTCTTGACAGTATGCCTTCCCTTCTTGCCTGAGTAGTGCGTCTGTCTCTTCTTTTTGTTCTTCTTTGGCCTTGGTATCTGCTGCTCTGATGAGTCAATCATCACACAAAACTCCGGAAAGTGTCGTTTCAGCTCCTGTATGGTCCCTATCTTTTTGGATTCGGCGTACATCATCTTCTGGGGGATTGGTATTGAGCCTCGCACGGCAGGCTCCATATACCTGATGTCCCTGTACACGTTGCTCTGGTCCAAACCAAAGAGGTGTCCTGCAAGCTCGTACGTGATGTACATCCGGTAGTAGACCAGAAGCATCATAAGCCTGTCCCTGACTGGAAGAGCAAATCTGCGTCCTGCCCCAATCTTTCGCTCCCTCTTTTTGCGGGATAGCCTTCTTTGCTCTGTTCTTTTGTACTCTTTTTCTATCTCAGATGACAAAAAATCAAACTGTTCTAGGCCAATCCCAGTAAATGACTGGAATGACCTTGGCTTTCTGGCTAGTTTCTTGTATGTTAGCATGAAATAACGAGGATGTTCTCAGCTTTGGATCTTGCTGTGAGTGAATTTGCATAATTTGATCAAATTGTGTCAATTGCGCAAGAAGTCTATTCTGCCATTTGGAAAAGAGTAAACAGGCTTGAGATCAAGTGCAACCCAAAACTGGGAAAAGACATCATCATTGCAATTGATTCCACTGGAGTCAAGGTTGCAGACAGAGGTGAGTGGATGAGGCAGAAATGGCAGAAACGAAGAGGTTTTCTGAAGATTCATGTGGCTGTCGATGTAAAATCAAAGCAGATTACGGGTCTGGAGGTTACAGATGACAAGTCACATGATTCAAAATCTTTTGTATCACTAGTTGAGCAATCAAAAGAATTTGGAAATGTGATTACAGTATTAGCTGACGGTGCATACGACACCAAAGATGACTTCTCATATTTGTACCACGAAGGAATAATTCCAGGAATCAAGACAAGAAAGAATTCATCTGTAAACACTAAATGCCATCCAAGAAGAAAAACTGTTCTGGCTCAAATTTTCAACTACGAATTGTGGAGGAATAGCGTAAGCATGGGGACAGATGGATTGTAGAATCCGTGTTTTCAGCGTTTAAGAGGATGTTTGGAGAGCATATAACGTCACATAAAAGAGAAAACATGATTCATGAGTTGAAAATGAAAGTTTGTCTGTATAATACAATGATTGCAATGCAATAGAAAAATCAAATGAATTCAAACAATTAGAGAATGTTAATGATTAGTTGGGGTTAGGAAACAAAGCACTATTTTATGCTGTGTTTCCTAACATGACTAGTTTATCCAACTAATTCTACCAAACAAGCTTTAGATCAGAACATTTTGTACAATTTTATGAATAGAAATTGGAAAAAATACAACACATCACTAGTAAGACGTGGGGAAATCATGTTGTCTTTTGATGCTATAGAATCATGGAGTACAGAACTCAAGAAGATGAACCACAAAAAAGAAGGACATCAATTTGTTTATCCTGAATCATTCATGGAGGCACTAGGGTGCTGTCATCTCTATTTGCATCTGCCATTCAGACAAACTGAAGGTCTGATAAAATCACACCTCAAAGAGAAATCAAAAACACCAACATATTCTGCAATCTGGAAGCGTGTCAGCAAACTCGATATCAAGATGAATCCAAAACTTGGAAAAGACATCGTCATTGCAATTGACAGTACAGGAGTCAAGGTTGCCAATCGTGGTGAGTGGATGAGGCAGAAATGGCAGAAAAGAAGAGGATTCTTGAAGATTCATGTTGCAGTGGATGTGAAATCTAAACAAATCACAGGTTTAGAAATAACAGATGACAAGTCACATGATTCAAAACATTTCATATCACTAGTTGAACAATCAAAAGAGTTTGGAAATATAGTCAAGACACTAGCTGATGGTGCATATGACGCCAAGGATTGTTTTTCATATTTGTACCATGAAGGTATAATTCCTGGAATCAAAACAAGAAAGAACTCATCAGTTAGCACTGACTGCTACCCAAGACGAAAAGCTGTTCTAGCTCAATTATTCAACTATGAATTATGGAGGAACAGCGTAAGCTATGGAGATAGATGGATTGTTGAATCAGTGTTTTCTGCATTCAAGAGAATGTTTGGTGAGCATGTCACGTCTCACAAAAGGGAAAACATGATTCATGAACTGAAAATGAAAGTTTGTCTGTATAATGCAATGATTGCAATGCAGTAAGATAATCCAAAAGGATTCGTTTAATCAAAGAATGTTGATGATTTTTAGAGTTGGGAAACACAGCATGAAATAGCAGTAAATGAAGGCAGAGATGCCTTGAGTGCTGCTGATCAGAACAAACTTGATACGACGGGTCAAAGATTGCAAGAGATCATTACAGAATTAAGAGACATAGATGCTGAATCAAGAAAACAGTATTTCATGACTCCAGAAGATAAAGCATACTTGACAGAAAACAAACAAGCTATGAGAGATTCTGAAATTCCATATGGTGGATTAGGAACTGACAAAAGAGTGGATGCATTAACGATAAGCTTTGAAACATAAGAGGAAGCTGATGAATGGATTCCACAAATAAAGTCAACAATTAATGTTCCATTCTACATAGAAATTCTACCGTCTGATCAATTTGCAACTTGAAGTCATCTCAAAACTGATAATTTAGTAAATAATTGATGATCATTCTAAAGAATCAAGAATTGATGAAAATTTTACTCCTATTGTAGAACAAGATGGTTTTGAAATGGATATCGAACATCTTAGCGGCGGAGAAAAAACAAGTATTGCCTTGGCATATAGATTAACGCTAAATAGTTTGATAAGAAAAGAAACTGAAAGTCTAAAATCAAATCTTTTAATCTTAGATGAACCTACCTATGGATTTAGTAAATCTCAACTATCAAAAGTTAGAACAACATTAAATGAATTAAAATCTGAACAGATTATTCTGGTATCTCATGAAAAGGAATTAGAAGGTTATGTGCAAAATGTATTTCATGTTACAAAAGAGAATGGATTATCAAAAATCTCAAAAATTTATAATTAATAGTTTGTTTACCTAGAGACATTCGTTGAAAACATTTTCAACAGTTCAAATCTTGGCAGATTTGGTCCTTAAAACCCTCATAAAGATTTGTCATTTTGGTACAAAGCCCTAAAAATAAAATAGAAAAATTTAGGAGTTTTCTGTAACGAATAATGAACGTCACAAAATAATGCTATTCAATTAGTATTGCTGGCTTGAATGGTCTTGCATGTCTAGCTTTTCCTTTTGGATCATAGATATTTTCATCATCTTCAGCAAATACTGTTATCTCAACTCCAAAGTCTTGCTTTGCAATTGAAATCAACTCTTCTGAAACAAACTGTTTTTCATCAAAATCTATAACCTTTAGCTTTGTCTTTCTAATCTCAGTTGGTTCAGATAAAATATCCTTGATAGTCTTTTGAACAAAGTCAGGATTCTTCTTAATATCTGCAGTTTCTGGATTATTTATCAACTCTTTCATAATTACTCCCATGTTAGTCTGCTCTGCCATCACTTTTTCTAAAATGGAATGATAAGCTTTTGACTTGAATGAATCAGCTGTATAGATAGTAATCTTCTTTGGAGTAATCTTTGTAACTTTGAGAATATTTGCAATATCATTAATGATTGACTTTAACAAGTCTTCAGCTTGGGTGGCTTTTGCATCAATCATACCAGTATCTATTTTAGGCCAGCTAGACTTTGAGACCATCTCAGAATTACCAAGCTTCTCCCACATCTCTTCAGCTATATGTGGCGCAAATGGTGATAGCATTGCTACTCTAGTACTGTGAATTTGATGAAGTATTCCATCATAATCACCTCTCCCTTTGGCTTTGGCACGTTTGAGATACCAAGCCAAGTCACCTTCAAATGCAAATAATATCTCATGGAGTGCCTCTCGTAGCCTCATTTTCTCTACGGAACCAGTCACATTTGCTATAAGACTCTGCAATCTACTTGTAATCCACCTGTCTTCAGCCTCAGAACTACTAATTTGACCTGATTTCAGCTTGGAGCATTCCTCAAGAATTGATTCTAGCTTATTCTTGATCCCACCTACTGATTCTAAATTAAAGTCAGCGTCTTGTAACAGCTCAGCTGATATGATAATTGCTAATCTGATTGGATCTGCGCCATAATCTTGTATTGCTTGTCGCAATGGAATGATATTTCCCATACTCTTTGACATCTTTTTGCCATCCATTAGTACAGAACCATTAACAACAATTTGTTGCGGCCAATTATCTTCAGGAAATATAGCAACATGATTAAAAACAAAAAATGTCAAGTGATTTGGAACTAAATCTCGACCTGAATGTCTTGAATCAACTGGATAAAAGTATGCAAACTCTTTTCTTATCTCTTCTACTATTCCAGCTGGAATTTCAGATACTTTGTCAGCTGAACCTTCACCCAAAAAGACATAATCAAAAAATTCCTTTGATAAATTCTCAGCTTGGATGGTTCCATCATTAACAAATCTAGCTATTGTATAATATGACATGTAAATTACAGAATCAGATAAACTCTCAACAATCCAGTCCTTATCCCATGGTAGTTTAGTCCCCAAACCATGTTGTCTTGCACAAGCTCGTTCTCGTAACCATCCAACTACATAATGAAACTCACTAACTATTTCATTTGGTAATATCCCCATTCCATCAAAACACTTTGTAGCTTTATCTTTCCAGTCTTTATCCCCATAATTAAGAAACCATTGGTTTGTCAAAATCCTAACAACACATTCAGCTCCACAACGACACTTTACAGGAGCATTTGTTAATTCTAGTAAGATATCTGAATATTTTTTCTCCTCTAACCATTCTTTTATTTCATCTTTAGCTTCAGATACTTTTTTTCCTGCAAACTGCTCGCAGTTTTCTTTGAGAACTCCACCATAGAACTCTTTTCCATAAATCTCATCTGTAGCTTCTTCTAGCTTGGGATCATCCTGATTTTTAATCTCAAATTTCTCACAGGCCTCTTTTGCTGAAAACTCCCCAAATCCTTCCGTAGATATGATTGAGATAGGCTTGATTAGCTGATATTCTGAGCCTAGAGGCTGATCTTTCTTAAAATCAACTAATGCTTGATAGTCAAATGGAGCATGAGCTGGAACGGACATTACAAAACCAGTTCCAGTAGCTGATTCTACAAAGCTAGCCTCTAGCATTGGAATTGATTTATTGAGATGTGGAATTACAACTTGTTTTCCAATCAATTCAGAACCTGAAATCTCACCTTGATAAGAAATATCTTTGTCCAAAAATTCTAGCTTGCGTGCACATTCTTTAGATACAATCCATTTTTCACCATCAACGGTAATTTTTTTGTACTTTGTTTCAGGATTGACCCAAAGATTTGTCACACCAAATATTGTCTCAGGACGTAGTGTTGCAGTTGGTATGATATAATCACCAAACTTGAATTTAATCAAGATGTATTCAGTAAAGTCTGGCTCAACATCACCTAGTGTATCGTGTTGTGAAACGGGATTCTGATCACGCGGACACCATCCAACAGGATGACTTCCCTGAATGATCAAGTTTTTTTCTTTCAAAATATTGATCTGCCATTCGATAAATTTCTGATAAGCTGGAACTATTGTAGTAAACTCTCTTCTCCAATCAATGGAGTAACCCATCTCTATCATTCCAGATTTTATCTCTTCATGAAAATACTCTGCAATCTTTATTGGTTCAACAAATGTCTTGATGTCCTCTTCTGGAACATGATAGATGTTTCTAAGACCATCAATAATCTCCTTATCATTGGATTCAACTCTTCTTGCCATGCCGAGAATTGGTGTTCCAGTATAATGGAAACCCATTGGGAACAAGACATTGTATCCTTTCATTCGATAAAATCTTGCATGAATATCAGCTATGGTGTAAGTTCTTCCATGTCCAATGTGTTGAGGTGAGTTAGGATATGGATATGCTACTGTAATGAATTTTTTTGGTTTGTCATTTGGATTTGTCTCAAAGTCTTTAGTTTCATTCCATTTTTCTCTCCACTTTGATTCAATCTCGTTCCAGTTAATTTCCATAATATCATCCTAAAATCATTGATTTTGCTTTTTCAATTGCCTCATCTTTTTTAGATGTGTCTTTTCCTCCTCCTTGAGCAAATTTGGCATCTCCACCACCAGCTCCACCAAGGATTTCAGCCACGGATTTGGCAATTTCTCCGGCATTTTTGCTGTTTATAGCCTCATCTCCACAAAATGCCATTATTCGAATAGTTGGTCCATCTTCAAAGATTCCAACATAAACTGAATTTGGATTATTTTTGACTAGCTTTTTGCCAAAGTTTGTGTGGAAAAATTCATCATATTCTGAACTAGCTGTAAAACACAGCTTCATAGAATTCTGTATAGTCATTTCAATTCCATCAATTGCTGTACTATCACTAAGAGATGCGACTCGTTCTAGTAATATTATGATTTTTTCTCTAGATTTTTCCTTACTGTCTTCACGTAGTTTTTCTTCATGTTCTGAAATTGCATCAATCTTAAATTGTTCTTTTTCTTGAATTTTTCTCTTATCGTCATATTCTTGTGCAGTTGGTCCTGAAACAAACTCTATTCTAACTACCCCATCTTGAATTCGCTTTGTTCTAGTAATCTTGATTAATTCTATCTCTTTTGTTTTTTTGACATGAGTTCCACCACATGCTTCTACATCAAAGTCCTCAATGGATACAATTCTAACTGATTTGACAGGAACTATTCCTCCCTGGTAAATCTTAAATCCATATTTTTGTTCTGCAGTACCTCTATCAAAATAATCAATTGTCACTGACATGTCTTTTGCAACAATCTCGTTTGCAGCTCTTTCAATATCTTGTACTTGTTGTTCTGTTAGGGAAGAATGATGAGTAATATCTAATCTAGCATGATCAACATCCTTGAATGCAGAATGCTGCCAAACCCATGAACCTAATATTCCTCTTGCTGAAGAATTTAGAATGTGTGTACTGGTATGGTTTTTTGTAATGTTTGTTCTACGAGTTTCATCAACCTTACATGATACTGCCTCTCCCTCTTTTGGAATCTCTCCTTCAAGCTGATGTAAAATGACATCACCATGTTTATTCACATCAACCACTTTAGAGCCTGAAATGGTGCCATGATCTGGTTCTTGCCCTCCACCTCTTGCATAAAATGAGGTTCTATCAAGTACTACTGATTTGTCAAAAACTCTGAGAATTTTGGCATCAAATGACATTGGATCATCTTTGTAGAATAACATCTCAGTTTCAGGAAGATCTTCTATTGATAACTGCTCTGCAGCCTTTTTCTTGTCTGATTGGTGCAGATCAGATAATTTTGCATAAAATGACGAGGGAATTTCAGAAATCACCTCTATCTCTTTGAGATATTCTGGCGTAATCCCATCTGATTCGTACAAAGTGATTAATTCATCAACACTTGGCGCTCTACCTTTCTCTTTTATTTTAACTGCAATCTTTCCCATTCTTGATTTTGATTCAACATATCTCTGAGATTCTATTTTTAGAATAATCTTGATGTCTTGTCTCTTCTCATCCAGTTCTGGATAGGTATCTTTGAGATAGTCAATATGCATATCCACTAATTCATCAATGTCTAGCTTGAGATTCATTCTATCTATTGTTCCTCTAATTCTACGTATCATCATTCTTAGATTATATCCCCCTCCAACATTACTTGGCAAAGCACCATCAGCTATTGCAAATATCAAAGTACGAAGATGATCTGCAATAAGATACATTCCTTCAAGTGGTGTGATTATTCTATTCACTTGATCATCAGTTAGTCCTGTATTCTTTACTGCATGTTTTCTTACGTCAATCAAGTCATCATATATCTCAAGATTCTTTGAAATTGCTGTGAAATAATTTCTTAACATTTCAGCATCTGAATCAATTCCTATCTTTTCAAAGAGATGATTTGTTATTGGACCAAAACAGCAGTCATATGCAGTAGGAGTTCCCTTTGTAATCCATGCAAATCTCTCAAGTCCTGCACCCATGTCTATAATTTTCTGGTCAAGCGTAGTGTGCTTGCCTAACTCTCCCTGAAATTCAGTAAATACTGCATTTCCAAGCTCCAATCCTCTTACAAAATATTCTAACGATGATCCAAATGAACCACCACCCTCCCAAACGTCTTCCACAAAGACAACTTCCTCTTTCTTTATTCCAAATTGTTCAGTTAGTAATCTAAAGTCTAAATCAACGCACTCATCTTTCCAATAGCCATCTGCATTTGGAATACTGTGTTGCCCTATCATGCAAAAGCTAGAAAAGTGTCTGCCCGTTACCCCAACATTCTCCAAATCTTTGAAACGCAAACAAGTTTGTGGTACTACTAGAGGATTTGCAGGAAACTCAAAGACTACTTTTGAACCCATCACTCTTTGAAAATCAACAATTGATGCAATTGTAAAGTAAAGATCATCACGCCATCTACAAACAACTGGATATCTGCTAACTGAAGTGTGACCATTTTTTACAAAAAATTCTTCAACTTGCTTCCAAGCTTCAGTATAACCAAATCTCTTAGTTGTTGGAGGCTCTCCAATGAATGAATAGGTGTCATCTGCATCCTCCGGACACATATCTCGTCCAGCGTCCAAAGTCCAAAAGAATCTGCCACATTTCGAACACGATTTTCTAACAAAACCTTGTTCCTCAAATAACTTGACTTTGTAGTATCTATCAGAATCTGATGAAAATTCCTTCAGAATCTCTTTTTTATCCAACGTTGAGCATGCTCCAACCCAATATTAAGAATTGTCTATTAACAATATTCCTTTTTGATTCAGATATGAAAATGCATTGATTAATTCCTCTTCTGAGATCAATCCATCAATATGCCATTTTGAGATATTTTTTATCCATTGAGGACTATTGCTAGTGTCATAAAGTGAGGCGACTCGAAGAATTCTATCATCATTAAGTGATGGATTACCACGTCCGTCTTGATTACTAGTCAAGATGTACAAACCATCAGGTCCTTGCACCACATCTCTCAATCTTCCAAATTCTCCCAAGAATAACTTTTCATGAGAAATTACATTGTAATCTGAATCAAAGTCAATAATTAGTAGGTGCTGTCCTCTAAGTGAAGCCACAAAATATTTTCCATTCCATTGTGGGATTTCTTCACCATAATAAAATGAAGCACCTGATGGAGCCCAAGTATCATCACCTGAATGTAATGTTGGATTAGTCAAACCATCTTTTGTTTCATCACCAATTACATCCGGCCAACCATAATTTGCACCAGCTTGAATCACATTGATTTCATCATGAGCCGTTTGACCATGTTCTGTTGCAACCAAAATTCCTAACTTATCCCAGTCAATTCCTTGAGGATTACGATGTCCAAATGAATACACTACTGAATCTGAAAATGGATTTGAATCAGGAATGCTTCCATCAGAATTTATTCTGAGAATTTTACCTGCAACAGAATCTAATCTTTGTGAAAGATTAGGATCTCCTGCATCTCCAGTTGTAACATACAACTTATCATCTGGCCCAAACTTTATTCTGCCTCCATCATGGTATGATGCACCTGGAATATTCTCAAGTAGAATCTTGTCTTCAGTTAGAACATTGTCTGATTCTACAAATCGCACGAGTTTATTCTTAGTTGACAGATATTCGTTGTAAGTATAGTAGATGTAGATGTAGTGATTTGATTCAAAGTCAGGATCCAGTGCTATTCCAAGCATTCCACCCTCTCCCCATCCTACATTTAATGACATGATTTGTTTTTGTATTGAATTATCAATTACATTCAGAGTTCCTGTTCTTTCAGAAAAGAAGATCCTGCCATCTGGTGCAAAATCAATACTCCATGGAATCGAAAGATTCTCAGCTACTATCTCTACTTTTACCCCCAAGTCAGGATAAGATTCTGCAAAAGCCATACTTGTCATTCCAAAAATAATTAGAATAGAAAAAGTAACTGTGGTTTTCATACTGTTCACTTGTGCTGATAAATAATACATTAAATACACTACATAATTCAGTTAACTCATGTTTGGAAAAAAGCTTGCCCTGAAAGAAGGGGCTCATGTTTTCTCTACTAAAAAAAATGGCGATTATAACGACTTTATCTTTGGAGTAGTTACGGGTATAGATGGCAAACAAGTAGGAATTAATGGCGTAATTGTCAATCCTGTTGGCCTGAAAAATAAGATAGAACAAGGAAAGACAGGAGAACGTTCACGAGAGATACTTGAGAACCCAACCCCTGATAATGTTGTTCTAGCTTTAGTGTATAGAGTCGAGTACGAAAATTTTGCTGAAGTAATTGATCTTGATAAAGACAAATGCGATCTTATTCCTCCTCAGGTGTATACAATGTTAGATGGCTGGATTCGGGAGTCTCTTTCAGAATTTCTTAATAATGTATTGTCATTACCTCTTGGTTCAGAAAGAGATGAAGCAAAACGGATTTTGAAAAACAGAATGAATACTATGATTGATAAAAACCTGAAAAGAACACTTTATTCTGTTTGTCGAAGTCTCAAAATCTTGAACTAAATTTTCAAATTTTAGGTATGATTTCTCCATAGTTTTATATTATGCCCTAAGAAAATCTCGATACAATGGAATACGTTTACGCTGCTTTACTTCTTCACAAGCTAGAAAAGGAAGTCAATGAGGCAAACATCAGCTCAGTTGTTAAAGCATCTGGTACTGAAGTTAATGAAGCCCAAGTTAAAGCACTAGTTGCAGCATTAGCCGATGTAAACATCGATGATGCAGTTAAAGCCGCACCTGTAGCAGATGCAGCAGCAGCCGCACCAGCAGCCGGTGGTGAAGCAAAGAAAGAGGAAAAACCTAAAGACGATGGTAAAACCGAAGAAGCAGCCATGGAAGGATTGTCTTCTCTGTTTGGCTAGATAACTTTACTTTTTTCAATTTAATTTTCTAAATACGAATATGTTAACTCCTTCCCAACCATAATCAACAAAACAACCTAGGTTGTTTTTGGAGAGAGCTTTTTTGTTTATGCATTCATTGATGAATTGTAATGAGCTTACCGCACCTGTATTACCTGTCTTTTTCATTAAATCATAACTGAGTCCAATCTTTGTCTTATCAATTTGGCATTTTTCTGAAACATAATCTACGAATCTACCTCCTGCAGTGTGTAATCCCCAGATCTTAATTCTTTTAAATTCAGACGGCATCTTTTTGCGCAATAGTTTGAGATTTTGTGCAGAAAGATTTGCTACCTCTTCTCTGAGCTTTTTTGGCTGTAATTTCATATCAAAAACTATTCTGTGTTTTTTATCCGGAGACATCTTGATTGTGGCATTTTTCTCAGTATTTTTTGTATCCTTTAGAGTAAGAATTGATTTTGAATCAATCTGAATTTGTGTGTTTTTTGTCTTCTTTTGTGATAATATGGTAGATGCAACAGCATCACTAAAAATCAAAAAATAAATTAAATTATAAAAATTTGTTTTGTCTTTTTTTGAGATGTGTTTTATCTGCTTTATTCTATCTAAAAACCATGGAGTATAATGAGTTCCAATTAGTACAAACGCATCTTCTTTTCCATTCATGAGAAAGTATCCTGCAGAATTTAGCAGTGATTCTGAAAATGAGGAACATGCCAATCCCTGGAAGTTCTGTGCTCTGATGTCTTTTCTAAATGAAAGCTTGGGGATTAGTTCAACTGTTGGTGAAGGATCAAGGTACTGTTGATTGTCATTAATTGTAATGAATAATCCTATTTTTTTAGGATTGACTCCATGGAGAGACTTTTTTGCTGTTTTGTAATACATGTCATTTAGACTAACATCTGGTTCCACAAAATCTCCCTTGTCAAAATCAATTTTTGAAAAATCATAGGATTTGTAGATATGGTCTATGCCAAGCTCATTTTTTGCGTATTCTCGAACCTCTTTGTCTAGCTTTTTCTTGAGAAAATCATCTACTATCTCAGATATTGAATAACGAAATTTTGCCTTGGTAAATACTATGTTTGATAAGTTAACAGATGGCATCCTATTGAAGGCTTTTCAGCAATTTATCAAGTTTCTCAAAAAAGTCATCTGTGTATTTGTCTTCAGGTAGGTCAAATCCTAAAATTATGGTTTTTAATTTCGTGTTTTTTGCTATTTTGCTAATTTTCTCTTTACACTCTTCCACTGAGCCTGAAACTGTTAATTCATCAAGCAGTACATCTGCAACATTTTGCATAGCCTCCCATAATCCACCTTTTTCATAAGCGTTCTTTATTTTCTCAACCTCATCTTGAAAACCAGCATTTGTTAGTGAAATTGCATAAAACTCATTTGCGCCAATGTATCCAGCTAGTGTCATTTTTGCTTGATTGTTATTATCTGCAAAAAAAGTTGGAATAATTGAAATTACATTAAACTCATCCTCTGATTTATTCAAAGACTTTAGTGTTGAGTTAATCAGGTCTATGTGATTTGAAATTTGATCTCTTGGTTTTAAAAAAAATATGACGCCATCTACATTTTCAGCTGCAAGTTTTGTGGTTTTTTCACCAACTGCGGCCCAATAAATTGAGCCAGAATATTTTGTCTTGATAAAATTTGAGTAGTCCCTTAACCGTGAAAGTGGTTTTTTAAATTCCATATTCCATAAATTTTTAATTATTATCGGTGCGCTTGTTCCCATTCCTAAAACAAATTTTCCGCCAGTCTTTGTATGTATATGATTTGCAGCATCAAGAATTTCTTCTTGTGTTCTTGAAAATACATTGATTATTCCTGTTCCAAGTTTTACATGCTTTACTTTCTCACTGATATTTGATAATACGTCCAATGCATTTACTCCAAAAAATCCTGGATGTGTTTCTGGCACAAAAAAGTATTCAACAGAATTATCATCTGCAATCTGAGCTGCTCGCTCAATAGCTTTTACTGGAGCTCTTATTCCAAGCTCAATGCCAATTTTAGTCACAAAACTCCTACCGATATCTCTCTAGTATAAAATATTAGGATGTATGGATGCTTTTTCCATCCAGACTTCTTAGTGCATCTACAAATGCTTCTGGAAGGGTAGGATGAGCATGAATTGTTTCAATCACGTCTTTTGGTTTTAGTTTTAATTTCACTGCCAATGTAGCTTCGCCAATGATTTCACTTGCATGTGCTCCAACTATGATGGTTCCTTGCAATATTCCATTTTCCTCAAAAACCTTGATGAATCCACGCGTATCTCCCAAACAATTTGCTTTTGCATTAGCTATCATGGGAAACTCTTTCGAATTTCCCTCACATTTTCCAACAATTGCCACTTCAGGATATGTGAACACACAGAATGGCACCACAGAATAATCAATTTTCCTTTTTTCTCCCAAGATATTTTGTGCCGCAACCTCACCTTGGTATGATGCTACATGTGCGAGCTCATATTTTCCTGCAATGTCACCTATTGCATAAACATTTGACAGATTCGTTTGCATGTACTCATTTACAGTAATACCGTCATCATTCCAAACAATTTCTAACTTGTCTAGCTCATCAGTGTTAAAGTTAGGTTCTCTTCCTGTACTGATTAGAATTTTTTCTGGATTAATTTCATCCCCATTTATCATCACCTTTCCATCATCAGTTATTTTCATAGAAGATTTTGTCATAACAGAAATTCCATCTAGTTTCATGTATTTTTCAATGGCAACTCCAACCTCTTTTGGTTGACCAGGCAAAAGAGAATCCTCCATCTCAACTAACCAAATTTTACATCCTAGTGCATTGAGAATGGATGCAAACTCACATCCACTATATCCTCCACCTACAACCAAAATAGATTCTGGAAGATTTTCTAGATCAAAAATAGAATCAGTTGACACGATTTTTTCAGCTAAATTATTCACTGGAAAACTTTTGGGCTTGCTCCCTGTAGCAAGAACAATATTTTTTGTTTCTAAAGTTCTATCATTTACTATAACTTGATTTTGTGATTTTATGCTAGCTTCTCCTTCTATTAGCTCTATCCCATGTTCTTTGAACAGGAAACCAATTCCAGATGCAAGTTTTGAAACAGTTGATTTCATTTTTGATCTTAGAATAGAATAATCAATCTCAATGTTGCTGTTGATGCCAAATTTTTTGGCTGATTTTGCCTTTCTTACAATATCTCCCATTGAATGTAGATATTTTGTTGGAATGCAGCCCTTGTGGGTGCATGTGCCTCCCAGACCATTTTTTTCAACAACACAAACCTTCGCACCTTGCCTTGCTAGGCGTATTGCGCACACATAACCAGCAGGTCCAGCACCAATTATGACTGCATCATACATAGAATTTGGTGACATCTGAGCGGCAATAAATTTTGCCAAGGTTATCTTCTAAACGTCCAGTTTTCACTTGAAAATTTCTCATCCATTAACTTCTGACATGATTTTAATTCTTCTTGGTTTAGTTTGAAAGGAACTAGTTCACATCTAAAAATATCTATTGCACTGTTTTTTAGAGCATCAGAAACTTGGTCAAACGTTTTTGAAATACCTGCAACTCTATTTCTGACATCTGAAATTTTCTTATCGCTTATCTTCTCTATTGGTACATTTAACAGTGAAAACATTTTTTCTACATCCACCTCTAATAGAATCGTTCCATGCTGAAGCAAAGTATTGTTTTTTCTGGTCTGTGCATTTCCACAAACCTTCTTTCCATCAACTGTGACGTCATTTAACGGCGAAAACTTGGCATCAAGTCCCAGCTTCTTTAACGCTTGTATGATTAATTCACTGATTTCTTCATATGACTTCATTATGCCTTGTGGAAAATTTTTTGTAACAAACGAATATGTCAACTCCATATCATGAAAAACTGCTCCCCCACCAGTAATTCTCCTAACTACATCAACATTCATGTCGTTGCATTTTTTGTAATCAACTTCGTCTATGTTTTGAAAATAACCAATAGAAATACAAGGCTTAGACCATCCGTAAATTCTTAAAATAGGTTCTTTGTAGTTGTAAAGTAAAAACTCATCAACTGCCATGTTCCATGGTCCTAAGTTATTTCCTGTTTCTAAAATTCTAATTTTTTCAAATTTTATTTTTATCACCTTTTGTACCAAGTATAACATCAACTAACGAATCTATTTCAAATCCAAAAAATTCAGAGTTTCTCAAAACCAACTGAATTTTATTTCTCAAATCTTCTTTCTCTAATTTGACTCCACAAAGTCCTTGTTCCAGTTGCTCAATCACTTCTTCTGGATGGACAAAAAAGTCCCCTGTTATTCTAATCGAATGAATCAACTGTGATTCTTGCTTGTAGGCAAGCTCGATTTTTACAATCTTGCCTAGTTTTGCTGTGGTTATTTTAGTAATGATTTCATCATGGCTGGAATTCAATTTATGATTCCTTAGGCATCCATCGTAGATTTAGCTGGCGTGCTGCCTTTACCTCATCTAATCTCCCAGGCGTAGTATGAGGTGAATTTTTGACTAATTCTGGGTTTTCTCTTAGTTCTTTGACGATGGTTTTCAAGACATTGGCAAACTCATCTAGCGTGTCTTTGCTTTCAGTTTCTGTGGGCTCTATCATCAAGGCCTCTTTTACAATCAATGGAAAGTAAATTGTAGGTGCATGAAAACCATAATCTGTAATTCTTTTTGCAATGTTAATGGTACTTTTCTCACCAAGGTTTTTTGCAGATATAACAAATTCATGTGCACACCTTCTATCATATGGTACATCAAAGTCTTCTTTTAGAAGACTAAACAGATAATTTGCATTTAAAACTGCTATCTGTGAAATTTTTTGAATGTCTGATCCCCAGGATTTTATGTATGATAATGCGCGAACAAGTATTCCAAAGTTTCCATAAAACGAATGCATCTTCCCTACGCTCTTTTCTTTGTTAGAATCAAAAACGAATTGCTCATTTTCTTTTTTAATTCTTGGTACTGGTAAATAATCTTCAAGAAATGATCTAACTCCAAGTGCTCCTCCGCCTGGTCCGCCACCACCATGTGGTGTAGAAAATGTCTTGTGCAAGTTAAGATGCATCATATCAAATCCTTGATCTGCAGGTTTACTAATTCCTAAAAGTGCATTCATGTTTGCACCATCACAATACATTAGTGCCCCATTTTCTTTTGCAAGATCTTTTATCTCAGATAAATTCTCTTCATATAATCCCAATGTGTTTGGATTTGTAATCATCACAACTGCAACATCTAGTCCTATTTCCTTTTTGAATTCATTAATGTCCATGTTTCCACGATCATCTGTTGGAATCGTAACTGTTTGGAATTTACACATTGCTGCAGTTGCAGGATTTGTTCCATGAGCAGAGTCTGGAATTATTATTTTGGTTCTGTTTTCATTTTTTTCTGCAAAATATTTTTTGGCAATCATTACTCCAAGCAATTCACATTGCGAACCCGCAGATGGTTGAAGAGAAAACGCATCCATTCCAGTGATTTCTTTTAGATTATCTTCTAGCTCCCAAATGACTTGCAATGCCCCTTGTGCGTGACTAGCAGGCATGTGTGGGTGCAGATCTGAGAATCCTGGCAGTTTGGCAAGATCCTCATTGACTCTGGGATTGTACTTCATGGTACATGACCCTAGAGGATAGAAATTGGTATCGATACCATAATTTTTTCTTGATAACTCAGTGTAGTGTCTAATAATTTGAATCTCGTTTACGTCACATAATGGAAGGGATCTTCTTTTTAGATCTTCGGGTAAATCTACATCATTTTCTTGAGGTGTATGCTTTGTATTTGATTGGGTATAGTCAAAAATTAATTTCATTTACATACCGCCGAAATATATGAATCAATATCTTGAAGTGAATTTTTTTCAGTGCAACATATCAATAATTTGTTGTCTCCAACATCTATTCCACCAAGAATGTTACATTCCATCAAATCTGCAATTATTTTTTCAGATGATTTTGGTGATTTTACTAGAAATTCATTGTAAAATGGATTCGTATTAATGGCATCAAAGCCATTTTTCCTCAACTTTTCATGCAGAAGATGTGCTCTGTGATATGATGCTCTCGCTACATTTTGAAGTCCAGATTTTCCTAATGATGCCAAGTAGATTGTCGCAGTTAATGCCAAAAGTGTCTGATTTGTGGTAATGTTACTTGTGGCGCGTTCCCTTCTGATGAACTGCTCTCTTGCTTGTAATGTCAAAACAAAACCTTCATTGCCTTGGTTATCTGTAGTCATTCCTACAATTCTTCCTGGCAATTTTTTTGTCAAAAATTGTTTTACTGCAATGAATCCTAGATAGGGACCACCAAAACTTTTTGGTATACCAAAAGCTTGACCTTCTCCTACAACAACATCTGCACCAAACTCTCCAGTAGTTTTGAGTATAGCCAAAGAGGTTGGATCTGAGATACAGTTTATGAACAGTGCATTGTTTTGATGAGCCTTATCAATCAAGCCTTGAGGATTTTTGATGTTACCAAAAAAGTCTGGAGTCTGTGAAATCACACATGCAGTGTTTTCATCAATTGTGTTTGTAATGGAAAGCTCTGTTCCGTCACAGTATGTTTGAAGAACTTTGAGATATTCTGGATTAAGTCCATCATCTACAAAAACACCCTTTCGTTTGGTGTGTGCACTGGATAGCAATGCTGCTTCAGCCAAGGCTGATGCACCATCATAAAGAGATGCATTTGAGACATCCATGCCTGTAAGTAGGCATATGAATGACTGAAATTCGTATAAAACCTGCAAAACTCCCTGACTTGCTTCTGGTTGATATGGAGTGTATGATGTTAAAAATTCTCCTCTTGACACAAGATGATTGATCACCGATGGTATGTAATGATCATAAGACCCACCACCTGCAAAGTATTTCATTGTTGAATTTTTTTCTGACAAAGATGTAATGTATGAAACTAATTCCATCTCACTCAATGGATTGTCTATCTTTAATTCAGAAAGTCTTGGTTTGAATTCCGAAACTAATTCATCTAATGTTGAACACCCAACAACTGAAAGCATTTTAGAAATGTCTTCTTTTGTATGTGGAATAAAGTTCATTGATTACTCCTTATTTTGTCCTACTAGTTCATCATATTGTTCTTTAGAAAGCAAAGAATCTATTTGCTCAGGATTGCTTGGTTTTATTTTCACAATCCATCCTTCTTCATAGGGTGACTGATTGATTAATTCTGGATGCTCTAATAGTTTTTCATTAATTTCAATAATTTCTCCATCTACTGGACAGTAGATGTCAGATGATGCTTTTACAGAATCTATGATTATCATGACATCATTTTGTTTGAACGAACTTGAAACTTGAGGCAATTCGATTGATACTATATCTCCAAGCTGATCTTGTGCAAATTCTGTTATTCCAACAATTATAATTTGATCGCTTTTTTCAATCCATTCATGTTCTTTAGTAAATTTTTTCTCTGCCACGGCAGACTCTGAAATAATCTCTTTAAAAAAAGTTGTTTTATCTTTTGTAAAATCTAGTAGATGTTAACTTGCTGTCATAGAATTTACCGCCAATATCGATCTTAATTTTTTTCTCCAAAGGATATTTTACAGGTACAAAGCAATATCCAATTGGCTTTCCAAGTGTAGGTGAGAAACTACCTGATGTAATAATTCCGATCTCCTCTTCCTCATCGTAAATCTTGTTATCTTTTCTAGCAACTCTTTTTGCTTCGATAATTTCAAAACCCCTCATTTTTCTCTCCACTTTTTTCTGTTCAAGTGCTGTTTTTCCGATAAATTCAGCCTCAAATTTGACGGTCCATTTTAGTGGTGCCTCAAGTGGAGTAATCGTTTCATCAATATCATTCCCATAAAGCATCAGTCCTGCTTCAAGTCTCAATGTGTCCCGTGCCCCCAAACCAATAGGCTTTATTCCATATTTTGTACCAGTTTCCAATAATTTTTCCCAAACTTGAACCTGTTTTGAATCAAAAAATAACTCAAATCCATCTTCACCAGTGTATCCAGTTCTTGAAATGATACAATCAACATCGTATAGTTTAGTTTCAAGCAAATGAAATGACTTGAGATTTTCTATTTGCTCAACCCCTGCATCTCTTAGAACGTTTTCGGCTTTTGGACCTTGCAGTGCTAATAACGCATAATCATCTGTAACGTTTTGAATTTCACATGACTTTACATTTTCTGTGATCCAATCAAGATCTTTTTTGATGTTTGATGAATTGACAATAATTACAAATTCATTTGAATTAATTCTGTTAACTATCACATCATCTATTATTCCACCATCTTCATTACACATTGGAGAATAGATAACTTGTTTATCACTAATTTTTGAAATATCATTTGTTATCAAATGTTGTATTTGTGATTCTGCTTCTCCTTTGATTTTAAATCTACCCATGTGAGAAACATCAAACAATCCAACGTTTTCTCTAACATTTTTGTGCTCATCAATAATTCCAGAATACTGTAATGGCATCTCCCATCCATGAAAGTCAACCATTTTAGCTTTTGATTCCAAATGATTTTTAAAAAACGATGATCGCATGCAAAGTAAAATGTTATTATTCGTTATATGTTGATTGAATCGATGAGCTTAATCCGACCTAGCTGGTTAAAAATGAAAATTCCTTCAGGTGAAAATTATCTCAAAGTAAGAAAGACTTTACAAAAATATAATCTCCATACTGTTTGTGAAGAGGCTTCCTGTCCTAATGTTTCTGAGTGTTGGGGCGTAGGAACTGCAACAATTATGATCATGGGTGACATCTGCTCACGTGGATGCAAATTTTGCAATGTTGAAACTGGAAAACCCTTCGAATTAGACTCTGAGGAGCCACAACATGTGGCAGAAGCAATCAAAGACTGGAATCCTCGTTATGTAGTAATCACGTCTGTTTGCAGGGATGATCTTCCAGATGAAGGCTCTGAGCATTTTGCCAGAACTATACAATGCATAAAATCTGAATGCCCAAATACAGTAGTTGAGTCATTAATTCCTGATTTTAGTGGAAATGAAAAATTCATTGAAACAATAGTAAAAGCAAAACCAGATGTAATAGGTCATAATGTTGAAACCGTCAAAAGACTTAGCCCATCTATTAGAGACCTTCGAGCAAATTACAAACAATCACTGAAGGTTTTGAAATATGTGAAAGAATTAGATTCTAGCATTTTTACAAAATCATCTTTGATGTTGGGATTGGGCGAATCAGAAGAAGAAATTCTACAAACTGCACAAGAACTTAGAGATGTTGATGTTGATATCATCACTCTTGGTCAGTACTTACAACCATCTTTGTCACATCTTTCAGTAAAGGAGTTTGTAACACCAGAAAAATTTTACCAATTAAAGATTGATTTGAAAAAATTGGGATTCTTACATGTAGAATCTGGTCCATTTGTTAGAAGTTCATTTAGAGCATCAGATGTTATTGATCTCATTATAAAAAACACGGATAAAGAGTAACCGAATCAAATTATTAATCAATAATATCTTTAGTTCTAAATTCTAATTTATGCAGGTGTGTAATCTTTTGCTTGTCCAGCAACTGCTCTTGCTTGAGCATCTGCTTTTTGCAATATCTGCTCCTTTGTTTCATCAGTCATAAAGCCTGATTCGATAGATACGGAACGTGCAGATTGTGCTGCTTTACTGAGAATTTGTGAAATGTTTTCTGGCGTGACATAAGCTGCTTCAATAGATAATGAAACTGCTTCTTGGTGTGCTTGTGCAAATTCTCCTCTGATTTTTTCAACATCAATTATCATCTCTTCTTCAGCATACTTGAGGCCATCTTCTAGGGCTACATAAAGTGAAATTCCAGCCTCCACAGGTTTGATATCTAATTTTCCAAGAATTGCTGCTAATTTTTCATTGATAACTTCGCCTTTTAATACGGGGGTACTATCCTTTGCAATCCAAATTGTTCCTTGGTCAATTTTAGTTGGAATTCCTGCTTCTTTGAATTCTGTAAGCATTGGTCCTGGTGCAATCCCTGTATTTTTTGCAGGTACCACAATATCGATACTTGCAACATCTCCTCCTCTTGCAATCATCATGATTTTATTTTTGGCTAGAAGAACATTTAGCTTGAATGGTGACATATTGGTAAACATGAACATACATTGTTCTGTAAGTTCTCCAACCATGTCTTTGATTCCTGGTACATCTAATTGCTCTAGTGCTTTTTGTGCAACTTTATCTTTGATACTTACAATTTCTACGTCATCTTTGAGAATTTTTCTTAAAGGCAATATTTGTGTAGAACGTACCTTGTTCATTTTGATTAGAGCTAGAACTTTGTATTTTTTTGGCAGCTCTTGTAACTGTTGATACATTTGGGCTTTTCTTTTAGGATAAGATGTTCTATTCTCATGCATGTTTCTTCTTAACCTCTTGTACTTGTTTTATTGGTTTACCCATTGTAGTTTTTACCATTATTCTCTTGATATTTCTCTCTCCGTTTGGCAATTTCTTTTCAATTGCACTAAGAACAGCATGTGCATTAGTTGCCAAGTCTGCATCTTCCATAGATTCATCTCCAATTTTACATGATATGGATAGAGATGCTCTTGTTCTAACTTTGATTGATGATCTAAATCTTTGTAAAAATGATTCAATAGGTGCATCAAATGGAACTGGCGTTGGCATTTTTCCTCTAGGACCTAAAAGCTGACCCAAAGTTTTTCCGACAAGTGGCATGACTTTGGTGTCTGCCAAAAAGAAATCATATTTGTTAATAAATTTCCGAGATTCTCTTTTGTTAGTTGCAAATTTATCTAATTCATTTGTTCCGATAACGGAATCAGCATTTGCCTGTTTTGCTTTCAGACTCATATCTCCTGTGGCTATAACACAAACAGTTGCTGGAGAACTTGTCTTTTGGAGCTCAACCACTTCGTTGAGGGCAAACCCTTTCTTGACATCAATATCTTTGAAGTTAATGATCAACTCTATGGCCTGTGTGAATTTCCTCTGTTTAGCTTCAGCCTTAACCTCTTTAATTATTTCAGCAAACTGAGTCTCTGTAATCATTACGAACATTTTCGAGAAAGCCTACTTAAAATCGTTTATAGATTGAGATTTCTGATTTTTGTTTATTTTAAAAAATTACACTTTTTCTATAAAATAGTTGCAATTCCAAGAGAAATTTATCTCAAAACCTACATATATTAAATCACAACCACAATTTTCGAATACGTTGCAAAGATTTGATGATCTTGATATGAAGTTGCTTTATGAATTAACCAAAGACGGTTCTATCTCTGTTCCTAATTTATCAAAAAAACTTGGGATCAATGCTTCTGTGCTATATAGCAGAATCAAGAGATTGCAGAAGAAAAAACTGATCAAAAAATTTACCGTAGAAATAGATGATTCTCTCTTAGGCATAGGTGTAAAAGCTACCGTTGGAATCAATCGAGATCCTAAATTTAAGGATGCAATTCATAAAAAATTCATGGAAACCTCAGAAGTTGTCTCAATCTCAGAAATTACTGGTAGATTTGATATAATGATTCAAGTTTATGCCAAGAGCCTTGAAGCCCTTCATTCTGTGGTAATTGAAAAAATTGGAAAAATAAACGGCATTCAGAATACTGAAACCTTTGTAGAATTACAAAAAACCGATAAAGATCCCGTTTATCTAATTCAATAACTCTAGATTACATTTGTGATGAAATGTTAATGAATTTTATTTAGAGACTGTTGAATAATATTAGATTTGGGGTATAGTCTATAAGCTACTTTTAACACTCCATTCCAATGATGAAAAAAACACTTGTGGACTCCCAACTCAAAGAAAACCCCAATTGTTATAAAAATGCCTTTGAAAAATTAAAAAAATGACAACATCAAAAATCTGATTTTAATATTTTCGCTTCTTTTAATGCCTTGAATCGATTTCTTATAGTAACTTCTGTAACATTTGCAGCTTCTGCAAGGTCTCGTTGAGTGATAGATACTCCATTTATGACACATGAAAAGTATAATGCAGCTGCTGCAAGACCCATCGGATCCTTTCCAGATGATTCTTGACGTTTTCTTGTCTCTTTGAGTATTTTAGCTGCATATCGTTTGGTTTTTTCTGTTACCTTTAGGTTGCTTGAAATCCTTGCAATGCATTGGATTGGATCTACAACTGGCATCTTTAGCTCTAATTCATTATGCAACAATCTGTAACATCTTGAAATATCTTTTCGTTTAACATTAGCGGCCTCTGAAACATCTTTTAGTGTTCTAGGTGTTTCAGCATCTCGACATGCTGCATAAAGTGAAGCTGCAATTAATGCAGAAATGGATCTGCCACGAACCAGTTGTTTATCTAATGCCTTTCTGTAAATATACGCTGCTTTTTCAAGTACACTGGAAGAAATTGCAAGTTTGTCTTTGAGTCTATTCAACTCATTTAGAGCCTGTCTAAGATTCTTATCTGCAGTGGCCTGAGATTGACTTCTACTATCCCAAGTTCGAAGTCTTGTAATGGTGCTTTTCATTGAAGAAGATAATGGCTTTCCAGTTGCATCTCTGTTAGTTGGATTGATTACAGTTGATAGTCCTTTGTCGTGTCTTGTAAGGGATATTGGTGATCCAGTTCTTGTAGTATCTACGCCACCTTGTGTTGAAAATGATCTCTGCTCTGGGCCCAATTCATCCACTTTTTCAGAAATCACATAACCACATTTTCCGCAAAATTGCTCTCCTGTAACTTCATCAGTTAACAGAGATTTTTTCCCACAACGTGAGCAATTAGAATTTGGATTAAAAGTCATATTTCTTTTCTAGTACCCAACATGCATCATCATAAGAATAACACCTGGCTTCTAATATATTCGGCCTATGTAACAATGGATCTAATTTTACTTGATATCAAAATGCCCTTTATGTCGGTTCTTTACATGGTCGTTGAATTTGTCAAGTTCCACATCTTCACCACATTCCAGACATTTGTATTCCTTTACCATAAAGAAATCTCAAATATCGAGAACTAAAGCATTACGACAATACAGCATGTTTTCCCTCATAAAACGGGGGGGATACCATTTTTAGAGATTATCTGAGACTTGGGCATAATGATTTCCAATTTTTAATCAATTTCTTAAATTATTGCAATCAAAAAAGCTAAGGATCTCAGTATGTTTTGTTCATTGGAATGCCAAAACAAACAAGAATCCCTAGCAACATAAGATGTCAGTCATTTCTTATTGGTGTTTTGTATTTGATCAGAGCATTGTCTCTGTATGAGGATGTAATTAGGCGTGGAAGACCGTATGTTTATCCAACCATTCTGATGGTACAACTATACATCATAAAATCATGGATGAGAATTCCTAGCAATAACACGCTGCACTATTTCTTGTTCATCAAATGTAATAATGACAAATTGCTCAAGGCCTGCAGGCTACAGCAAATTCCAGACAGAAGAACAATTGACAGAAGATTCCAAGTGTTGCCAATTAGTACCATCATCAACAACATGGGAAATCTGTTTGTCTCAGAAGGGTTGGTAGATGATACATCTGCATCAGTTGATAGCACAATGCTGCAAGCCGCAGGCCCAGTATGGCACAAATCTGACATCAAACAAAATCGTCTTCCAATTGCAGGAATTGACACTGATGCCAAGTGGGGTTATTCCAAATCAAGGGGCTGGACATTTGGATACAAACTGCACATGAGTTGTCCCACTGGCAAACTGATAGTTCCACTGTCTGCCTGTATCAGCACTGCAAATGCTCATGACGGCAAACCATATGGTACACTAGTTGATTCACTTGCAGGGCTGTTCCAAAACATATTGGCAGATCCTGCGTATGATGATGGCAACCTGTACCATTGCAGCAATGAGAAAAATCTGAGACTGATCTGTCCAGTCAAAGTATATCCATCTACGCCGCCAGACAGAATAAAGCTGGCAGAGTTTTATGATTCCAAAGAAGGTCAAGATTTATACTCTCAGAGAAAGGTGTCAATCGAGCCGTTATTTGAGATTGTTAAAGACATATTCAACATAAGGATATTGCCAGTAAGAGGACTTGAGAATGTAAAGTCATTTGCTCTGGTTTGTGTCTTGGTGTATCAGCTTGCAGTGTATTACAACTGTGTTGTAGGTAATGAGAATCCAAGAATTGTAAAGAGAATGCTTTGCTGTTAGAATCATTTGGATTTATTTTTGTAAATCATTATGCCCAAGTCTCAGATTATCTGTAATCTGTCTGGTAAATTATCTCAATTGTAAATTAGACTCTATTTCTTATTGGAATTTTTCATCCCATTTGCCTTCATTAATTTCTGCAGTAATTTCTTTTGGAGTCTTTCCTTCTATTTTTACTCCTAACGCCACACATGTACCGATTATAGATTTTGCAACAGACTTTAATGAAGAAGCATAAGATTTCTCAAGTTTTGTATTTGCTACTTTAACAATTCCATCCATTGTTACATCTCCTGCCCATTCAGTACCTGATGCTCCTGAACCTTTCTGGATTCCGGCTTCTTTCATAATGAGTGCTGCAGCTGAAGGAATGCCAATTTCAATTTCATACTTTTTTGTATCACTATCGACAACAACAGTTACTGGAACTTTCATTCCCTCAAAGTCTTTTGTTTTATCATTGATTGCCTTGATAACTTCCATAATGTTAACTCCCAGAGGACCCAATGCTGGACCTAATGGTGGACCTGCAGATGCTCCTCCTCCAGTTACAAGTGCTGATACTTTTTGTTCTCCCATTTTTTATCCACTCTATACGAAAAATTTAATCCTTCCTAAGCCTCACTTGATAGTTTTAGATAGTTTGCGTCTACTGTTACTGGTAATTGATATGAGGCATCCAACAAAACTACTGTTGCTTCTTCTTTTTCAGCATCTATTCTGGTAACTGTTGCCTTCATTCCTTTGAAGGGACCTCCTGTGATTTCCACTATGTTATCAATTTTTAATTGCGAAACTGTTGATTTTTTGATAAGATATCCCTCAATATCTTTGAATTCTAATTCTCCTCTTAATTGGCCACGAATGTGTCTAATTCCTTCAACTGCCATATACGCATCACTTGGATTGATTGCTTCAATTACAACATAGCCTTTTAGATTGTCAACTAGCAAAACTGATTGAATGTTAATTTTATCTGCATTTGCTTTGGCTTCTAATAATCTCATTACCACTTTTTCTTGTCCACCAGTGGTCCTAATTGCAAACAAATGTGATTTTACTTCCTCTGACAATTTTACCTACCAAATGTAATTACCGAAAAGACAAACTGAATGATAAATCCAATCGAACCAACTCCTACTATTCCAAACATTACCAATCTGAGATGTTGTGAATACTCATCTTTGTCTGGTTTTTTGGCCATTTTCATAGTATTGGCCATGTTTCTCAGAGTCTGCTTCGGATTCATTGCTGGAAATTAATAAGGTGTCCTTATATCTCTTATCTCATGGAGCTACTGGTTGCGTATCGAGATGACCCTGCAGGTTACAATATGGCAAAATTTCTTTCGAAAGAAATGATACAAGAAGGTGATGTTTTCCACGGAAAATATTATGACTTGATAATAATCTCTACTCCTGCTATTTCTGCCGATTGGTTAGAAGAAAAATATGACTATGACGGGTTTGCATTTCTCTCAAAACATGCTGCCGAATCAGGAGTATTGGCTCTGACTTGCCATTGCACTGGAAATTTTTCTGAAGCAAAATTTGGTGGAAATAATAGACAAATTGCAGTTCCTCACCCACACCTTCAAAAAGCATATCTTCAAACTTTGAAGAAGAATCAGTCTCAATTTTTAGAATTCCAAATTACTATTGAGGCTACACATCATGGACCTACTGCATTAACTAAACCATCTATATTCATAGAAATAGGCACATCTGAAAAACAGTGGAATGATACATCCTTGTGCAATTCAATAGCAACTTTGGTTCATCAAGTAATTTCACAACCAATTAAAGAAAATCCTGTTGCAATTTGTTTTGGAGGAACTCACTATCCTTCAAAATTTACTAATGAACTACTGGAAGGAAAACATGCACTTGGAACCGTAATTCCAAAACATGCATTAGATAATCTTGACAAAAAATTATTCTCCCATATTCTTACACAAAATAGTATGGCGAAAACGGCCCTTTTGGATTGGGATGGACTGGGTCCCAATAAACAGAAAGTACTTGATTTTCTTGAATCAACAGAACTTGAGGTTATCAAACTTTGAATCTTGAACAAAAGATTTACAAAAAATTACTCGAGGTTCCAAAAGGTCAAATCACAACTTATGGTGAATTAGCGAAAGCTGTTGGGTTGAAAAATGGACAGAGAACTGTAGGGAAAATAATGAACAAAAATCCTTATCCTGTTATCATTCCATGTCATAGAGTTGTAATGTCTACTGGAAAAATCGGCGGTTATGCATATGGAGAACATATCAAAACAAAATTACTAAATGATGAAGGTATTCAAATTAAAAATGGCAAAATTATAGATTTGAAAAATAAGGTATATCGATTCTAGTTCTTTCTATTTGTTTTAATTTCTTCCATCAAAGTTCTAAGATGTGCCTTATTTCTAACCGTATTCCCACCAACTTTTTTGTAGAGTGTCCAAAATTCTGGATTGGTCAAATCTTTTCTAACTTTTGCAATCTTTAACAACCGTCTCAATGAACGAACTTTAGCAACATATACTTCTTTTTTTCCTACTCGTGCTCCTTTCTTACCATGTTTTGAACCTTGAGTTGTACCTCTTTTGTTTTTCTGGGCTTTCTTTGTCTGTGCTCTGCCTCTAGATGTACCTGTAAATGATTTAATTCTGATTGTATTTGCTGTGAAAAGACTTCGAATACTTTCTCTTGTAATTGCATCTGCAATATCATCTAGATGATCAGCGTCAAACTTTATTCTATGAATCCCAACACCAGAAACTCTAGATGCCAGTCTTTTCTTAGCTTTAAGATTTACTACCAATTGCACTTACTCTCGCATTAAAAATTTTGAATTTACCTTCAATTGCTTTTGCAACAATTTCTTTTCTCTTTTTAGTCCCAACACTATGTCCAAATCTGACACCATCTTTTTTTGGGTCTAATTTTTCTAAATCGTTTAAATTGTAAACTAAATTATCTATAAATCCTGAAGGATGTAGTCCTCTTGCTTCTTTAGGTCCTCCATATCCAACTTTAACAAGACCTGGACGACCTCTACTCTTTTGTTTTCTTTGATGATGATCAATACCTTTTGGTTTTCTCCAGTTAGTTTGAAGTCTAACATAACGCCAACTTTCTGGTCTAACAAAATCAGGATTGTGTTCTTTTATTTCCTGCCTCTTTGCAAGTTTATCTTTGTTGATCGACATAATGGTGACTCTTGAATTTTGAAATAAATACGTTCCTAGCCAAGAAAAAATTTCAGATAGGAAAGAGATAATAAGGAAATTCAAGGCGAATCGAAATATCTCATGAACAAACCTGAGATTGATAAAATAATTTTTGGAGGTGTAATCCTCTGATTCAAGTCGTGGGTACTGCTGTAACTGACAAATTCTCATCACAATTAACAGAATTTGGAATCAATCCTTCCAAAGTTCACAGAAATCTTAGCGTAGATGAAATGGCACGTCTAGCAGTTAAAAGGAATGAAGGTGTCATAAATTCAACAGGTTCTCTCTCTGTCAATACTGGAAAATATACTGGTAGATCTCCTGATGACCGCTTTATTGTATATGACGATAAAACTCATGATACAGTTGACTGGGGAAAGATCAATCATCAATTTCCAAGTGATAAATTTGAAAAACTTCTTGAAAAAATGAAAAGTTTTGTTGATAATAAGGAACTTTTTGTTTTTGATGGTTTTGTAGGTTCTGACCCCAAAAATCGTTTGCCAATTAGAGTGATTAATGATCATGTTTGGCAAAATCTGTTTGGAAGAAACTTGTTTATTCGACCCACAAATGAAGAGTTGGAAAATCATGAACCTGAGTTTACTATATTGTGTATTAATGACTTTGAAGCAGTTCCAAAAATCGATGGAACCCGAACCAATGTCTTCATCCTAGTTGATTTAACAAGAAAAATTGTTTTGATTGGTGGTACGCAATATGCTGGAGAAATGAAAAAATCGATGTTTAGTGTAATGAACTTCCTTTTACCAGAATTTGGTGTTTTTCCAATGCATTGCTCTGCAAATATTGGAGAAAAAGGAGATACTTCACTATTCTTTGGATTGTCTGGTACTGGAAAAACTACTCTTTCTGCAGATCCTAATAGAAAACTAATTGGTGATGATGAGCATGGATGGTCTGATACTGGCACATTTAACTTTGAAGGTGGATGCTATGCAAAATGTATCAATCTTAGCCAAGAAGCAGAACCTGAAATCTGGAATGCAATCAAACCAGGTTCAGTTTTAGAAAATGTAGTGCTTAATGATAATGTGCCAAATTATGACGATAACAGCTTTACAGAAAATACTCGTGTTGCATATCCTTTGGATTACATTCCAGGTGCGGTATTTCCTAGTGTTGGTGGACATCCTAGAGTGATTATATTTTTGACTGCTGATGCTTTAGGAGTTTTGCCTCCCGTTTCTAGACTGACAAAAGAAGGAGCTATGTACCACTTTATGTCAGGTTATACCAGTAAATTGGCAGGAACTGAAAGAGGAATCAAAGAACCAAAATCCGTATTTTCTGAGTGCTTTGGGGCTCCATTTATGCCTAGACCAGCATCAGTTTATGCAAAACTACTTGGAGAAAAAATCAATCAACACAACACTGTAGTTTACCTTGTAAACACTGGTTGGTCTGGTGGTCCATATGGAATTGGAAAAAGAATTAAGATCAAATATAGTCGTGTTATGGTTACCGCTGCTCTTTCAGGCACACTAGATATTGTAAAATATGATCATGATGATTTATTCAATCTAGATGTCCCAACTGAAGTAGACGGTGTTCCTTCTGAAATTTTAGATCCAAAAAATACTTGGGATAACAAAGACTCGTATGATCTTTCCGCAAAAAAATTAGCTCAGATGTTTGTTGAGAACTTTAAGAAATTTGAAAATGTTTCATCTTACATAATTAATGCAGGTCCTAAACCTACCGCATAGATTACTTTCTTTTAATTATTCCAATAATACCTATTATTATTACAATTCCTGCAATTATTCCAATCTGCTTTTCTGGAATGTCAATGATTTCTAATCTATGGGAATCTTCTGGAAATGAACTAATCACAATTGTGTTAAATGCATTTGTTGTGTTTCCTTGAACTTTAATTTTAGCATCAATCCAATATTCTGCATTTTCATAGATTTCCATTGATGCCTTTCTGTTTGGTGCCGCAGTTGTAGTGTCTGTTCTTCCATCTTTACTATTTGTAACTGAAATTTTTGCAAAACTCCATTCTTCTGGATGATAAATATCGAAGAAAAGTTTTTGATTTTGTTGATTTACGGAAATTGAACCTGGTGTATAATGTAATAGAAATGGAATTACATATAGAGTATCATCATGATCGACAATTATTTTTCCTTGATGATCTCCAAAATTTTCTTCAGTCATGTTCATTTTAATTTGTAAGGTATTGCCTTCAAGAAAATATTCAAATTTTATGAATTCCGGTCCTTCAAATTTAACATCAAAATTGTCCAATGTACCATCAATCAACTTTAATTTAAATTGTTTTTTGGCAATTAGGTTATCTGATGACACATTAACTACAAAATTTGGCGGTATGATGATTAATTTTGCACCATAAGCATTTCCTATGTCTAATCTTCCAGCACCTGATTCATGCACTGAGAATTCTTGCCCATAGGCATCTGAAACAGGCTCAACTGTAGTTAGTAATAGAGACTTTATCTCATGATGATGAAGTTCTGGGTTTTTCTGAAGTAATAATGCTGCTGCTCCAGTAACATGTGGTGCTGCATAACTTGTTCCACTAGTAAAATTGTATCCTCCATTGTTTTGTGTGGAATTGATGTATGCACCAGGAGCTACAATATCTGGTTTTAAGTAAAATGGTGATACTGGTCCCCTAGAACTAAAATGTGCTACAAAATCTGGATTGTAAAATAAATGCATGCTTGCCTCGTTACCGTTTTTTATTGATTCCTTGATTTCAAGCCCTTCTTCTCTATCAATGGATACAACCGGAATTTGTGGTTTGTATCCTAGTCCCATAAATTCATGAATCAATTCACCCAAAAAAATTCCTGGTCTATCATTATACACTATCATAGCTTTTGCTCCTGCATTAGCAGCATTGTTTTCCTTAATAGAAAAATACAATAACTCTCCTTCAACATCACTTCCTCTTTCAACAATTAATATTGAATCTTTAACATCAATTTCTTTCAAGTTCTCAATTTTTCCAAAACCGCCAAAAATTATTTTTCCTATAATTGGTTCTTCTAGTTTTGTAGAACCTACCATTGGAATTACAGTATATGGTTTTTCATCTACTTCTAATGTTGCAACCAAACTTGAAGTAAGATTATTGTATGTTGCACCTACTGTAACAGATCCCAAATTTCTACCTGGACTGCCAATTGTTTTAAATCCTGGACCGTCATTTCCAGCAGCAGTTACTACAAAAATTTCTTTTTCTAATGCATTATTTACTGCACGTTCAATCTTGGCATTTGTTTTATTTACTCCTAAACTAATATTGATAATGTCTGCCCCATCTTCAATTGCTTTTTCAATGGCTCTAATGATTAATTCTGATGATACTCCTTCCCCATCTTCTGATACTTTGTAAGCAAGAATTTTTGCCTTGGGTGCTATTCCAATTGCTTGACCGTCAGCTGCAATAACTCCAGCAACTTGAGTGCCATGACCATTTGTATCCAGAGGTTGTTTATTTTCTTGTATGAAATTGTATCCTCCTATTACTTTTCCATCAGGACCCCATCCAAATAGATCTGGATGATTAAAGTCTACTCCTGTATCAATAATTGCTATTTTAATTCCAGTTCCATCAATTCCATCAATTCTTAGAATTTCTGTTCCAACATATGGGACACTTCTCTCTAAATATGTCTGAATTTCGTTTTCAGAAAGTAGAGATTGAAACAAAATAAAACCTACCAAAAATACTATCATTAAAGAAAAAACAAAGTATTTCACAAATTTTCTAACTATTTTTACAAGTAAAAATGAATTGCTTTCTAAACCAATAAATTGAATAAATTTTCAAAAGAACTCATGGGAAAATATACACTTCCTGAAATGCCCTATGCTTATGATGCATTAGAACCTCACATTGACGCAAGAACAATGGAGATTCACCACACAAAACATCATCAAACATACACTGACAAACTAAATGCCGCTCTTGAAACATGTCCAGCTGAGATTCAGGAAAAGGATATCCTTGATATCTTATCTGATATTAACTCAGTACCAGAGGACAAAAGGGGTGCAATTAATTTCAATGGTGGTGGTTATGATAACCATAGGCTATTTTGGAACAACATGAAACAAAATGGAGGTGGAGAACCTGGAGGATCCATTGCTGATGCAATTAAAGATTCTTTTGGAAGCTTCTCTGACTTCAAAGAGAAATTTTCATCTACAACAGCAGTAATTCAAGGTAGTGGTTGGGGATGGTTAGTATACAATCCTTCTTCAGGAAAGGTTGAATACAAATCAATGCCAAATCAGACTAGTCCAAGAACTGAAGGATTAGTACCATTGTTAGGCTGTGATGTTTGGGAACATGCATACTATCTCAACTATCAAAACAAAAGACCAGTCTATATCGAAGCATGGTGGAATGTAGTTAACTGGGATGAAGTAGAAGACAGATTCTCAAAAGCAAAATAAAGTTCTTATCTTTATTTTTTTTATCATCCTAGCTCTATCTGTGAATGAATTTATAACCAACTGAGAAAGGTTTGTTGTAAATGAGTGAAGAACAGGCACAGCAGTTAATGCAGCAAATGCAAATGCTTGAAACATATTTTTCTGATTTATCTCAAAGAGAAGGAACCTTTCTAGGTGTTTTAAGAGAGGCAACTGCTGCAATTGAATCTATGAAATCTCTTAGCCAAAAACCTGAATCAGAAACTCTTGTTCCAATTGGAATAGGAACATACGTACCTACAAAAATTTCATCCAATAGCAAGATTGTTTTGAGTATTGGTGCAGGAGCTGCAGTGGAAAAAGATTTTCCTTCAGCTATAAACTATCTTGAAGCACATATTAAAGAAATTGAGGTTGCTTTACAAGATAACGCTGCAAAAAAACAGGATGCAGCAGTACGATTAGAGCAAGGAAGAGAACAAATTAATCAATTAATGCAATCTGTATCACAACCAAAATCTGGATAAAAACATGTTTGATAAACTTCGTGATGCATTTTCTAATGCAGCGAAAAGTCTTGGTGAAAAGGAACTCAAAGAAAAAGATATTGAAGATATTCTTTTTGAATTAGAAATTGCTCTTTTAGAATCTGATGTAGCTAATGAAGTAATTGATGAAATCAAATCTAACCTAAAAGAAAAACTAATTGGTTCAAAAATTGACAAGCATCAAATTGAAAAATTTGTTAAAGACAGTTTGATTTCAAGTATCTCTGCATTATTTGATGCTGCGGGAGAAATTGATCTATTTGAAAAAATTAATGAAAAAAAGAAACAAGAACAACCTTTTTTGATTTTATTTGTTGGAATTAATGGAACCGGAAAAACTACTTCTTTAGCTAAAATTGCATATATGTTACAACAAGCAAAATATTCTGTTGTTATTGCAGCAGCAGATACTTTTAGAGCTGGCGCAATTGAGCAATTACGAGAACATACTAATCGTCTTAATCTAAAACTTGTTGCACAGAATTATAATTCAGATCCTGCTGCAGTTGCTCGCGATGCTGTATTGTATGCCAAATCTCACAAAACAGATTGTGTGTTAATTGATACTGCAGGAAGAATGCAAACAAGCAAAAACTTGATGGAACAAATTGAAAAAATCAACAAAGTTGTAAATCCTGATATGACAATTTTTGTGGGTGATTCATTAGCTGGAAATGATACTGTTAACCAAGCACGTGAATTCTTTGAACGTGTAAAATTCCATGCTTCAATTTTGACAAAAAGTGATGCAGATGCAAAAGGCGGTGCCGCTTTGTCAATTGTGAAAGTCACTTCTACACCAGTTCTTTATGTTGGAACTGGACAAGAATATTCTGATCTAAAACCATTTGATAAGGAAACTTTTCTAAAAACCGTCTTTGGTTCATTGGATGATGTTGATATGAAGAAAATAGAAGAACCAGAACCAACACCAGAACCAACACCAGAACCAGCACCAGAACCAGCACCAGAACCAGCACCAACACCAGAACCTTCTGATGATCCGTTTGAAGGAATTAGTGATGAAGACATCACGACTTATTCAGAAATATTTGAAGTTCCTCCACCTGAAAATGATAACGAAGCTTTCAAACTAGGAAAAAAGATTCGTGAATGGATAAAACGTGGTTGACCTGACTCTGGTCAATAAAATGTTGAAGAAGAATACAAAAACAAGATAAAAAACAAAAACCTAAAAAGAACCTAGGTATGCTTGGACATTTAAGGAAATGAAACTCAAAACAAAAGATTTACTCACTTTAGCGGAATTAACCCCAAAGGAATTTGTGGAATTAATTAACTATTCAACCAAACTAAAAAAAGAACTCAAAAAAGGTGTAAACAAACCTATTTTGAAAAATAAAACATTGACGATGATTTTTCAAAAACCATCCACCAGAACACGTGTAAGTTTTGAAATTGGAATGTACCAATTAGGCGGATATGCGATTAATTTACCATCTAATGATATGCAATTGTCTCGTGGTGAATCTGTTGAGGATACAGCAAAAACTCTTTCACGATACACTGATTGTATAATGGCACGTGTTTATGAACATGAATTACTAGAAAAACTATCTAAACATGCAAGTGTACCTGTAATAAATGGATTATCTGATTCTTTTCACCCTTGTCAAATTTTGGCAGATTTTATGACGATTAAAGAAAAGAAGGGAAAACTAAAAGGATTAAAGATTGCTTGGATAGGAGATGGAAATAACGTGTGTAATTCTATGATTTATGGTGCTGCATTATCTGGAATTGACATGTCGATTGCAACTCCTAAAGGATTTGAACCCGACAAAACTGTTGTTAAAGAATCAAAGAAATCAACTAACATTGAATTAACTACAGATCCATTCATTGCAACTAAAAATGCTGATGTGATTGTAACTGACACTCATTCTTCTATTCATAATAGTGATCCAAAAAGAATCAAAAAGTTCCTTCCAAAGTATCAAGTTAATTCCAAGTTAATGAATAATGCAAAGAAAAATGCGATCTTTATGCATTGTCTTCCTGCTAAGAGAGAACAAGAAGTAACATCATCAGTAATTGATGGTTCTCAGTCAGTTGTTTGGGATGAAGCTGAAAATCGTCTTCATACTCAAAAGGCAATACTTGTTGCTCTCATTCGCGCTTAACGTATATAAGAGAAGATTCAAACTCGGTTTCTATAGTGGCCTATTCAAAAATATTGAGAAGACTTAGAGAGGAAAAGACCAATTATAAAAAACGTGGAACCATGTTGATGGGCAAACACGATTTTATTACTGTAAATATTACTAATGAAAATACCCAAGTCCAAATTCTCAAGCCTAGTATGACTGGTGATAAGGTTATTGCATCTGCACATTCTAGATATCTACTTGAAAAAGGATGGAAAGGATCTAGAAAGAGTGTACCTGCAGCATATCTTACAGGATACTTGGCTGGTAAGAAAGCACTTGGTCAAGGTGCAGGTGATGCTATTCTTTATACTGGAACTAGAAGATATACACAAAGAATGGCTGCAGCTCTAAAAGGAGTTATTGATGCTGGTGTTCAAGTACCAGCTGACGAAGAAACATTTCCATCTGATGATAGAATCAACGGAGAACATCTTACTGTTAAAAACGATATTCCAAAAATAAAATCTACAATTGATAGTGAGATCAAGTAGAAATGAGTCAAGCAGCACAATCAAGAGGTCCACGAGGACGAGGCGCACCTGTATACGGACGAGGCCCACCAGGAGGATCTAACGGAGGCAATGATCGTCCTAGAAGACCAAGAAGAGAACCCGTAGAAGAGGTTTGGATCCCAAAAACTATGTTAGGACATAAAGTTGCGTCAGGAGAAATTTCTTCTCTTGAAGAAATAATTGAATCAGGATTAAGAATTCAAGAAGCAGGAATTATCAAGAAACTACTTCCAGATTTGAAAAGTGAAGTTGTCGATGTAGGAATTATTCAAAAAATGACTTCAAACGGTCAGTCTACCAGATTCAAAGCAATTGTTGCAGCTGGAAACAAAAATGGTTACTTGGGAATTGGTCGAGGAAAATCAAAACAGATGAGAATCGCTATTGAGAAAGCAACAAGTCAAGCTTTTCTGAATGTCAGCCCAATCAAATTAGGATGTGGTAGTTGGGAATGTAGATGTGATCAAAAACATTCTGTCCCATTCAAGGTTAGAGGAAAGGGTGGAAGTGTTACGATTGAAATTATTCCAGCACCTCGTGGATTAGGTCTTGTTGCTGGCGGTAAAATTAAACGATTATTGGAATTAGCAGGTCTTAAAGATGCATGGACTACTGCAAAAGGCTCTACTCCTACAATGAGTTCAACTTCAAAAGCCATATTGGATTGTCTTAGACAGACATTTAGTCAGGGTTGATAAAAATGGCAAATGCATATCTTGTTGTTAGAATTAAAGGCCAAGCCGATTGTCCATATTGGGCAACAACTACTATGACTTTGTTAAAATTAGACAAAAAATATCGTGCAACAATTTTACCTGCTAAAGAGAACACTTTGGGAATGTTAAAAAAAGTACAACACTATGTATCTTGGGTTGAACTTGATACTAATTTAGCAAAAGAATTGATTGAGAAGAAAGCAAGAAAATCTGGTTATAAAAAAATAACTGTTGACGATCTAAAAGAACTTGGTTTTGCAAGTGCTGATGAATTGGCTACAGCTTTGTCTGAAGGCAAGGCTACTCTATCTAAATTAAAACCCCTAAAACCATGGTTTGCTTTAGCACCTCCAAGACATGGATTCAAGAGAAGCACTAAGAAACTATATGGACAGAAAGGTGTCCTTGGACAAAACAAAGAACTTGGTACTATAGTAAGGAATATGATATAACATGGCAACAAGATTAAGAAAGACTAGAAGACTCAGAGGAGGACGACATATGGGATGGGGGCAAGTAGGTCAACATCGTGCAAGTGGTCATAAGGGTGGTCTTGGAGTTAGCGGTATGATGAAACATCACTATAGTACTATGTTAAAAGAAGATCCAGATCATTATGGTCATGATTCAACTAAACCACCTCACCCAAATATTACAAAGAAATGGACTAGTGTCCGGGATCTAGATGACTTGTTCACTAAATTCGGTAAAGAAGAAGGAGGAAAGAAAATCGTAGACCTAGAAAGTGCGGGATACGAAAAGCTCCTTGGCGGCGGAAAACTAACTAACGCTTATTCCGTCAAAGTACAACAATTTACAGCATCTGCAGAAGAGAAATTAAAAGCCGTTGGGGGAGAGGTGTTATCTGATAATGGCTGAAGGTAGTATAACCGCTTTTATCAGAAAAATCGTTTTTAAAGTAGAACCATATCTTCCTCAAGTACCAAAACCAAAAAAGAAGATTTCTCTTCAAAAAAAATTGTTATGGTGTGGATGCATATTACTAATCTACATGGTAATGGGTCAAACCCCATTATTTGGAGCCACAGCACCGCAGTTTGACTTTCTAGCATTTGCTAGAGTTATTTTTGCATCACAACAAGGTACACTGGTTGAATTAGGAATAGGACCGATAGTAACAGCTGGACTCTTAATGCAATTATTGAGAGGTTCAGAAATTCTCAAATTTGATTTCAAAAAACCCGAAGAAAGAGGAATATTTCAAACAGCTACTAAGTTGGTTACGTACATTGTAATCGTAGCTGAATCTATGGTATATGCTATAGCAGTTTATGGTCCTGGAGTTACTGAACCATACTTTTTGTATGTGATGATTGGCCAACTGATGGCAGCTTCGATAATTATTATGTTCTTAGACGAAACAATCCAAAAGGGTTGGGGTCTTGGCAGTGGAATCAGTTTATTCATTATGGCTGGTGTTGCTCAACAGATTCTTTGGAGTCTGTTTAGCCCGTTACCTGCAGGTGATGGAGGAATGATTGGTATTATTCCATACATAGGCGAATCTATCATGAATGGTGATATTTCAAACATCTTATTCCGTGCAAACCAACTCCCGAGCATCTTTGGATTGTGTCTTACTGCAGGAATATTGTTAATACTTGTATTTACACAAGGTATGAAAATTGAGATTCCAATTGTCTCTACAAAATATAGAGGCTTTTCTGCTGTCTATCCTATTAAAATGATGTATGTCTCTAACATTCCAGTAATCTTAGCATCTGCACTTACTGCTAATGCCGTTTTCATGTTCCAAATGCTATGGGCAAATGCGAACCCGCGGAATAATAATTTCTTTATGAATTTTATAGCGCAGTTTGATCCAACAAGTCCTAATACTCCTATAGGTGGAATAATCTATTACATCACTCCTCCACGGGGTTTAGATGTTGCAGCTTTAGATCCTATGCGTGCGGTAGGCTATGTTCTATTTATGATTGGAATTGTAGTTGTGTTTGGTAAATTATGGGTAGAGCTTGGAGGTTTATCACCAAAGAGCGCAGCTCAGAATTTACTTGATGCAGATGTTCAAATTCCTGGATTTAGAAGATCGAACAAACCGGTTGAAGCATTGCTGAACAAGTACATTCCATCAGTTACCATTATTGGTTCTATGATTTTGGGTCTCTTGGCAGGAGTATCTGATGTTCTTGGTGTATTTGGTTCTGGAATTGGAATTCTACTTATGGTAGATATTCTCATAAACTATTATACGCAGTTGGTTAGAGAACAAGTTGAGGTCGTCATGCCGCGTTTGGGTGCTTTACTTGGTAGAAAATAAGAAAATTGTGATGGTGGGAATACCAGGTGTTGGAAAAACTACACTATTATCCAAAATGGTTGAAATCATAAAAAAACATGATAAAAGTGTCCTTGTGATCAGTTTTGGAACTTTAATGTGTGATGTTGCCAAGAAAAACGGTCTTAGTGATAGAGATGAACTTAGAAAATTACCAGTAACTAAGCAACAAGAACTTCAAAAAATTGCTGCAGAAAAAATTGCTACACAAACTGAGCAAGTTATAATTATTGATACTCATGCGTTTATTAATTCTCCAGGAGGCTATTATCCTGGGTTGCCAGAAAATGTTTTAAAAATTATCAAACCAACAAACTTTGTTTCTGTTTCTGCAAAACCAGAAGAAATCTACAATAGACGAATGAAAGATGATACCAGAAATAGAGACAAAATTAGTCTTGCTAACATTAAAAAAGAATTAGATATTCAAGCAGGTATGATTTCTGCATGTTCAGTAATTACGGGCTCTCCAGTGAAATTCATTCTTAATCATGAGAGAAAGATTGATGAAACATCAGAGAAAATAATTGATGCAATAGGAGTGTAAAAAATGGATTTTAACTTTATTCTACTTTTCATCGAATCAATTTACCTCCAATTTGATATCTTTGGAGGCGAAGAAGGGGACAGAATGATGTTAGGAAATGATGATCCAATAGTCCAAGGATTAATCCTTTCGATGTTTGTAGTATCTGGATTTGGAATTATACTCAATTTATTCAATGCTGGAGTTAGAAAGAAGATGGTTGATCAAGTAAAACTAAAACGCATTATGAAGGAAACACGTGCATATCAAAAAGAAAGAATGAGAGCCATGAGAGCTAAAGATCAAGCAAAAATAAATGAACTAAGCAAAAAATCTTCATACATGAACAAAATGTCGATGGAAATGATGCAGATGAATATGAAACCTATGATGATTACTTTTGTACCTTTAATCTTGATATTTTATTTTGTATTACCACAACTATTCTCTTATACTGTAGCTTTATCTCCAATTCCACTAAATGTGATTCCAGGAGATTTCTTCACATTAACATGTACTACAGTACAAGCAGCAGATCCAGATCATGTTTGTTTTGGCAAAGAAAATTCAATATATCTTTGGGCATGGTATTTCCTTTCCTCTATTGCTTTTAGTGGCATGATTATGAAACTAACAAAAACAACAATGGGTACTTGACAAAATCCATTGTTATTTCTGGTCCTCCCGCAGTAGGAAAAACAACTGTTGCTAAAGGATTAGCAGAAGAATTTCAATTACAATGTCTCAGCGGAGGAGATGTACTAAAAGAAATGGCAAAAGAACAAGGTTTTGATTCTGACAGTGATGATTGGTGGGATACAAATGACGGAATGAAGTTTCTCAGTCAACGTGAACAAAATTCTGAATTTGACAAAAAACTCGATGAAAAATTAACTAGACTCTTCAATCAGGGTGGAATGGTAATCACAAGCTACACTTTACCGTGGCTAATCAAAGATGGTATCAAAATTTGGTTAGAGGGTTCTCATACGAGTAGTACTGTGAGAATGCAATCCAGAGATAAAATGAGTCCTAAAGAGGCTTATGAAATTACAAAGAAACGATTTGATAAGAATAAAGCATTATACAAAAAATTATACAACTTTGATTTTGGTGATGATACATCTGTATTTGATGTAATAATTAATACAGATAATCTTACAGCCCAACAAGTAATAGATGTTGCAAAAGAACTGTGAGAAAATTACTATGACCCTCAAACAACTTGAAAATCTTATTGAAATTGATCAGGATATTACAGATGATGCTTATGGAACATATTATGATAAAAGAACAATTGAACAATTACTAAATTATGGGATTATTCTATTAGACAAACCACCAGGTCCTACAAGTCACGAAACTGTAGCTTGGACTAAACGCATTTTGAAACTCCCAAAGATTGGTCACAGTGGAACGCTTGATCCTCAAGTTTCAGGAGTTTTACCTTTAGGACTTGGAGAAGCTACCAAAGCATTGGGAATTTTACTTTATGGTCCAAAAGAATATCATGCATTAGGACGAGTTCATTCTCTTCCCTCTAAAGAAAAACTTGATGAAACAATAGATTTGTTTAGAGGAGAAATTTTTCAAAAACCTCCACAACGTTCAGCTGTTGTAAGACAAACAAGAACAAGAACTATCTATGAATTTGAAGTGTTAGAACAAAAAGAACGATTACTCTTAATCAGAGTTTTGTGTGAAGCTGGAACCTATATCCGAAAATTATACTATGATTTAGGAGAAATTCTTGGACCTGGGGCTACAATGATCGAGCTTAGGCGAACTAGAGTAGATCAATTTCGTGAGACTGATGGTTTAGTAACTCTCCATGAACTTGCAAATGCCTTTGTATTTTGGGAAGAAGAAAAAGATGACAGTAAATTAATGAAAATGATCAAGCCTGTTGAATATGCATTTAGTGAATTAAAGTCAGTAGTAATTCGAGATTCTACAGTAGATGCTATGTGTCATGGCGCACAACTTGCAATTCCTGGTATTTTACAAATTTCTCCAAATCTAAAGAAAGGAGATATTGTTGCAATTTATACACAAAAAGGAGAGGCTGTCGCTTTAGCTGAGTCGACGATGTCTGAAGAAGAGATTCGTGATGCTACTAAGGGTTATGCATTTGAAACAAAGAGAATCATTATGGCTCCAAACACATATCCAAAAAAATGGAGAACAAAACCAACTTCACGAAAGGATTAAAAAATCAAGAAATTATTTTAAAAGAATTGCTAGCAAAAAGTCTTGTAATCTTTATTAGTATTGGTTTGATTTCTGGACTTACATTTGGTGTTTATTTATTTGATGTAAAAAATACTAGTCAACTAGTTTTTGTTGAAGGACCCTCAGTTTCTATAATCACAGAAAAATTTGATTTTAAAAAAGGTGAAGAGATAAAAATTCGAATTGTAAATTCTGGAACTATTCCATTGATTTTTTCTGATGCTTCATATGGTCTTAGAGTCACTGGATTATCTGGGATATTGATGTATTCACCTGTTGCTGCACAAGTGATTTCTCAGCTAGAACCTGGCGATGAAATTGAATTTTCATGGGATCAAATAAAAAATGATAGTGATGCAGCTTTAGAGGGTCTGTACAAAATATCTGTAAAAGGAGTAGACAAACAAGGAAACCATGTGGAAAAATCAACCACTATTACAATTTGGAAATAGTTTTTCAATTCCCAAGTCACACAATAGACCTCTTGCGCAATTAACACAATTTGATCAAAGCATGCAAATTCACTCACAGCAAGATCCAAAGCTGAGAACATCCTCGTTATTTCATGCTAACATACAAGAAACTAGCCAAAAAACCGGGAGCGTTCCAGTCATTTACTGGGATTAGCCTAGAACAGTTTGATTTTTTGTCATCTGAGATAGAAAAGAAATACAAGATCACAGAGAAAAAGAGACTCTCCTCTAAGAAGAGGAGACGAAGAGTCGGAGCTGGACGCAAGTTTGAGTTTCCCATCAAGGACAGGGTAGTTATGCTTCTAGTATACTACAGGATGTACATCACGTACGAGCTTGCAGGGTACCTCTTTTGCCTTGACCAGAGCAACGTCTGCAGGAACATCAAATACCTGGAGGCTGCAGTGAGGGGCTCAATACCAATCCCCAGAAGATGATGTACGCCGAATCCAAAAAGATAGGGACCATACAGGATCTTGAACGATACTTTCCGGAGTTTTGTGTGATGATTGACTCATCAGAGCAGCAGATCCCAAGGCCAAAGAAGAACAAAAAGAAGAGAAAGACGCACTACTCGGGCAAAAAAGGGATGCACACAGTCAAGAACCAGTATACGGTAAACCTTGACGGCCAGATAGTCCACAAGCCTCCACACTCTCCGGGAAGACCTCATGACTACAAGATGTTTCAGCTCAAACACCCTACACTGCCAGAAGGACTACAGACGTTTGTCGACCTGGGATACGAGGGAATGAGGAATAATTTCCCAGAGTTCAATCCGGTACTTCCATGCAAGCGCAAAGGAGGCAGAAAACTGACTGCAAGGCAAAAGGAGTTCAACAAAAACCAGTCCAGAATCAGGATTACAGTAGAGCACATAATCTCAAAGATAAAGAAGTTCAGGATAATGCAGGATGTCTTCAGGAACAGGCAGCATCGTTATGACTGTATCAGCGACATCATATGCGGCCTGGTCAATTTCAGGATACGGTGGAAAGAGAATTTTGTTGTGATTCCATGACACCGATGAATTGATTCGATTAGACGACACGATTTGTTAATAATTACGCAAGAGGTCTAATATATAATCAAATCTTACCGAATAATTTTGTCGTAAGACTTGTGCCGGGGTCGCCTAGCCTGGTAGGGCGCGCGCCTGGAAATAATTTACCATAAAGCGCGTTCTCGCAAGGGAACGGGAGTTCAAATCTCCCTCCCGGCGCCATTTCAAAATCAATTAATGTATTGATACTGAATGTTCAATATTGTCAAAATATGATATTGCAATAATTGGTGGAGGCATTCTTGGTACTACTATTTCTTATTGGATCTCTTCTCTTTTTGATGTCAATCTTTGTGTAATTGAAAAAGAATCTGATGTTGCAATGCATGCCAGCAGTAGAAATACTGGTGTTGTTCATTCTCCATTTTATCTAAATCCAAAAACAAAGAAAGTTTTGGCAAAATCTGCTTTGATTTCTTATAATATGTGGAAGACACTAGCAAAAAAAGAAAAAATTCCATGGAATAAGACCGGTGTTTTTGAGCTAGCACTAAATGAAAAGCAGCATAAAAGTCTTGAAGAATTCATGCATTGGGGAAATAAGAATGGAATTCCTTCTGATGATTTAGAACTCTTAGATAGAAAAGATGTCCTAAAACAAGAACCAAATGTAGATTGTTATTCTGCTGTTTATTGTAAACGTGAAGTCTCTACTGATTTTGGAGCATTTACACGAATTATAAAAAATGAATCTACAAAAAATGGAACAGGTTTTCTTTTACAGAAAAATGTTAAAGATATAGAAAAAAATGATTCTAGCTCTACAATAATTTTTGAAGATGGTTCTAAAATTTCAACTGATTTGGTGATAAATTGTGCTGGAGGAAATTCCTTAGACATTGCACAGTTGTTAGGACTTGTATCTGAATACTCTGATCTTCATTTTAGAGGTGAATACTGGATAGCAGAACCCAAGTATCAAGATTTAGTAAAATCAACTATCTACACTGTTGCTGAATTCAAAGGCTATCCATTTTTAGATCCACATTGGATTAAAAAGGCAAATGGCCAAGCAGAGGTTGGACCAAATGCTGTTCCTGTTCCAAGTCCAGAAACTTATTCAGGATATTTAGGAAATGCTAGTACGTCAATATCAAAACTGAAAGATATTTTGACAGGAAATGCGCTAAAATTATTTTATGATTCTGAATTTTTGTCCTTAATATCCAAAGAATGGTTGAGTTCAATCTCTAAAACTGTGATGATTAGTCGTGTAAAAAAATTTATTCCAAAAATAAAACCTGAATTTTTCTCAAAAAAAGGAACTGCAGGTATTCGCTCTCCAATTATTTCTCCTCAAGGAAAATTCTTGTTAGATGTAATGGAGATTGAAAATGAACATTCCTTTAACATAATCAATTATAATTCTCCTGGCGCAACTGGCGCTCCAGCATATTCTGCTTTTATCGTTCAAAAACTTCAAGAAAGAGGATTTTTAGATTATAATGAAAATTCTAAAGAATCTATTTGGAGTTTTGATGATGTAATCAATCAAGCTTAATATTCTATGACAATTGAAATTCGATTATGCTTCCCGACAAGTGTTCAGTATTGGAAGAGGGAAAACAATGTGTCAATCCTCCAAAATTTGTTGTATCGATTATTTCCGATAAAGATGAATACATGGTTGGAGTGACCTGTGAAAAACATAAACAAATTGTATCAGGTAAAATTGGAGTTCTTCAAAATGAAGGAAAAGTTCATGATGGCAAAATTAGTTTTTCACCTCTCAAAGCAGTAGGAACTGACTGTATTCGTGCAGATACAGATGATTTTATCCAAATTGATATGAAATAACCCTAAAAATTGAAATAATTTTAATCTCAAGAATATTTGTTGCTTTTCGAGTTGCTATCTGATCTAGTCAAAATTGATGATATTTTGCTTATTGTAAAAAATGACGGTGCCATTAGTGAGATTAGAAGTACTCTTAGTATTAGACAAAAAGAAAAGTGGATTACTATTGGTAATAATGATGGTCCCGCACACATGCATATTGACTCAGAATTGATAAAATCAGCAGAGTTTGTACAAGAAGAAAAGCCTGAACGTACTAGCTTCAGTGTTAGATTCTTTAATAAAAATGGGGAGCGTGTTTTAGCAGCGTTTTTTACAAAAATGTATGACGAGTCTAAAACAATAATTTTTGAAAGAAAAAAAGTCTATGACGAACTAAACCAAAAATATTCTTCTAAAATTAAATTTTAAAAAAAACCTTGTCTGAAAAAGACAAGGAGAAAAATATTATTCTTTAGATGCTTTTTCCTTCTTCTCTTTTTCAGATTGTAGTTTAGCTAATTCTAATTCTTCATTTGTATGTTTGAATTTTTTCAATCTAATACTAGTTTGAAATTTAGATATAAAAACTGCACATTTTTTTTGATTGCAATTTATGCGTGAAAATCAATATCCAACTGAGTAGATCGGTTTTTTTCCATTCATTCCAAGATTAAGATTTTTCACAGTAATTTTTGCCATTTTGGTTCTAGTCTCTCTTGTTGAACTTCCTATGTGTGGTGCTAGCACAACATTTTGTAATTTTACTAATGGATGTTTTTTACTGATCGGTTCTGCTTCATAGGCATCTAATCCTACACCTGCAATCATTTTTTTCTTTAATGCTGCTACAAGATCTTTTTCATTAACAATCTTTCCTCTTGATGTATTAATCAAAAATGCAGATTTTTTCATTTTTCTGAAAATTTTCATGTCAAACATGTGATCTGTTTCTTTAGTGTGTGGCACATGAATTGAAATGATATCGCTTTGTGTGATTAGTTTTTCAAATGAGACATATTTTATTCCCAATGTTTTTTCTCTGGTCTTAGAAACGCGTTTCCTGCTGTTATATGTTAACTTCATATCAAATGCCTTTGCTCTTTTGGCAAGAGTTTTTCCAATTCTTCCTAGACCTAAAATACCGAGAGTTTTACCTTGAAGATCTAATCCTACATAATCATATGCCCCGTAGATTACTTTCCATTTCCCGGCTCGGGTAATTCTGTCCCCTTCTGAGACTCTTCTTAATATGTCAAGTAATAATGAGAATGCAAGATCAGCAGTGGCGTCTGTTAATACTTCGGGAGTATAACCTACACGAATTTTCTTTTTCTTGGCATATTTAGTGTCAATATGATCAAAGCCAACGCTATAGGTACTAATCACTTTTAGATTCTTAGCCAAGTCTATTGTTGCTTTATTGATTTCATCATATGGAAAACAGATCAGTCCATCAATCTCTTTTATTTTTGTTCGTAGCTTAGTTTGAGGGACAGGAATTTTTCCAGAATGAATTTCTATCTGATATCTTTTTTTTAATTCCTTTAATGCAAAATCATGTAGTGTTCTTGTAAGAAACACTTTCTTTTTCATCAACTTCAGATTTATACCAAACCATTTATACGATTTCCTTGTAAATTCCTTATGTCTTCTGAAGTTAATGAAGAAGAAGAGTTTGCTATTTGTGTAGAATGTGGAAATTCAATTGAAAAATGTGTTTGCGTCTGCCCTTATTGTGGAGAGCGTGATAAATGTGAATGTGCATTGTTTGATGCAGCAACTGGCGGTTGATCAAATTGATAAAACAGATTATTTTTATTCCAAACAAAGGTGGTTTTTTGTGAGTTTAGTTGATTTTACTTGGCTAATTGGAGGTCCTCAAGGAAGTGGTGTTGAATCTGGAGCAAATATCTTCTCCAAAGTTTGTGCAGAAATGGGATATCAAATATTTGGTAAAAGAGAATTTTATTCAAATATCAAAGGTGAGCACAGTTACTTTACAGTAAGAGTCTCTGATCAAAAAATTCATTCAAATGTAAATGAAGTAACATTAATGGCGTCATTTGATGCCGAAACAATTTTTCGTCATTTTGATGAGGTCTCTCATAATGGCGGAATCATCTATGATTCTGAATTAGAAGATGTTGATACAGAAAGAATTCGTACACTTGATTCTCCATTCAAAGAACGATTACACAAATTTCTCGAATCAAAAAATAAACCATTTACTATAGGAGGGGTTCTTGAACTTGCAAAAGAAAAAGGCGTTACTCTTTACCCCATCTCTTTTAAGAACATTCTAGAAAATCTTGCTCAAGAGGCTGATAATCCAAAACTACGTGGTCTAGTTAGAATGTATAATGTAATTGGCGTCTCACTATCTTTGGGATTAATCAAGATGCCTTCTGATTCTTTACTTCATTCAATTGATACAATATTTTCAAAAAAACCTCAAATTGCAGAAATAAATAAACAAGCAGCAAACTACTCTTACAATTATGCTTCTAAATTTGAAAACTTTGGACATAGTTTAACTGGAATTACAAAACAACCTCACACAATTCTTGTTCAGGGTCATTATGGAACTTCAATTGGGAAAATGGTTTCTGGATGTAGATTTCAATCCTATTATCCAATTACTCCAGCTTCTGATGAAAGCGACTACTTGGAATTACATCAAATTTTAGAAGTTCAAAATAACAGACTTGGTTCTACAGCTGTAATTCAAACTGAAGATGAAATTTCTGCCATGGGAATGATGATTGGTGCTGCATTAACAGGTACACGTTCCTCAACATCCACTTCTGGTCCCGGTTTTGCATTGATGACTGAGGCATTAGGATGGGCTGGAATTAATGAAGTTCCTGTTGTGATTACTTTGTATCAAAGAAGTGGACCATCAACAGGCCTTCCAACAAGACATGGACAAGATGATCTTCTTTTTGCGGTTCATGCAGGTGCTGGAGATTTTCCAAAGATTGTATACGCCTCAGGAGATATCGAAGAAAGTTTCTATGATACAGGAAGATGTTTCAACTATGCTGATGTTTTTCAAGTTCCTGTCATTCACATGATGGATAAATTCCTGTCAAGTTCTGTTGTTACATGCAAAAGATTTGATCCAAACAAGATTACAATTGATAGAGGCAAACTACTGGACAAAGTTGAGGGTGAATACAAGAGATTTGCTTTTACTGATGATGGAATTTCACCAAGATCTAAGTTGGGTTTGGATAACGGTATTTTTTGGAATACAGGCGATGAATCTGACGAATATGGTCATATTTCTGAAGATCCTATAGAACGAATTAAGATGATGGATAAAAGAATGTCTAGACTTGATTTGGCATTAAAAAGAATCCCTGATGAGGAACAAGTAATTTCTTTCGGTGTACATAAACATACTATTGTTTCTTGGGGTTCTACCAAAGGTCCTATTCTGGATGCCATTTCCATGCTGAAAAAAGAAGGAATTGATATCGGATTTATTCAAATAAAACTAATTCATCCTTTTCCAACTGATTATATAAAATCTCTTCTCAAGGATACAAAAATAATAATTGACATTGAAGCAAATCATTCAGGACAATTAGGCAAAATCTTTAAACAAAATGTCCTTAAAGATATTGATTATTCTATACTAAAATATACTGGAAGAGGAATGACTAGCACAGAAATTTATGATTCACTAAAGAAAATTATTGAAAATAAGGCTGACAAGAGGGAAATTCTAAGTCATGGCGCTTAAACTTGCTGACTATAAAACCAATGTACATAATGATTGGTGTCCTGGTTGTGGGGATTTTGGTATTGTTAATGCATTACAGATGGCATTAGCAGAAATGGGAATAGAAAGAGACAAGGCAACAATTTTTTCAGGGATTGGCTGTTCTGGAAAAACTTCTCACTTTATCAATACATACGGAATTCATTCTTTGCATGGTAGAGTTCTTACTTTTGCTCAAGGTGGAAAGCTTGCAAATCCTGAAATGACAGTAGTTGCAGTTGGTGGAGATGGTGATGGACTAGGAATAGGAGCTGGTCATTTTGTTGCAGCTGGAAGACGAAATGTCGACATGACTTACATAATTTTTGATAATGGTGTTTATGGGTTAACAAAAGGCCAAGCATCTCCTACTCTAAAACTTGGAGAACAGACAAAATCACTGCCTTCTCCAAATACAAATTATGATGTCAATCCAATTGGTTTGGCTGTAGCAAGTGGTTTTACATTTGTTGCTCGAGGTTACTCTTATGATGTCAGACATCTCAAAGATTTGATAATAAAGGCTGTGAAACACAAAGGTCTAGCATTTCTTGATGTTTTGCAACCATGTCCTACTTACAATGATATCAATACAAGAGATTGGTATGCTGGAGTAGATTTGGCCCAAGAATCAATAGAGAGACATTCCAGAATTTACAAACTTGAGGATACTCAGTTTGATCCTTTAGTGCATTATGATGATGAGGTTGAAGTTAATGAAAAACTATCTCAAGCTCTGATAAAATCTTTAGAATGGGGAACTAAGATACCAACAGGCGTATTTTATCAAAACGAACTCATTTCTCCATTTACTATTCGTTTGAAAGATAAAATTCCAAATTATCTTGAAAATCCCCCTGCCAAACAAAAGATTTCAGAAAATGGATTGCCTATAACAGATGTTTCAAAAATTCTTGATTCTTTAGAAGTTTGAAGCTAAGTACCTAACAAGTTATAGACTAGTTTGTAGATTATTCTGCTATTGAACATAAACGAGCCAAATAAAATATTTAGAAGATCAATTATCAAGGGTTTCTTTGAACCCCAACTAATTAATCTAGATTTTAAAAAATCATCAGTAAAACATCCTTCTATAAATGATGATGGTCTAATGCAGTCTGATCTACTCCATGTATTTTTTGATGTAGATACTGGTTCTGATTATCCTGATGGTGATGAGTGGTTTATCGTAGATATGTTATTTCCTCATGATGTAAAACTTTCTGATAGTTTGAAAGGAACAGATTATTTTACAACTCTCTTAGTTGATGAAGGAAAAACATACTGGCATCATCGTGAACTCATTCGTTACAAGTATGGAAAATCCAAGAGATTAGATTCTGCTTTGGAATTTATAGAGTCAAAATACAAAGAACTCCATAAATTATTAGAACCGTTACAGAAAGATCTCAAGTAATCTGTTTCCAGGAATCTTCCATGAAAGTATATTTCTTATTTTCAGATGATGTTGTGTTAAGACGCCATCTAGCTGATTTTGAATCAAACTTGTAAATTATTTCTGAAATTCCTGACGGTAGTTTTTCAGGATTAAGGTGATATGGCAATAATTCTAAAACAAAATCAATTTTGTCCATAGCAGTATTGAACCAATACCTGTCCTCACTATCAACAGTAAAAACAATTCTTGGGTTTCCAGAAAAATTGATTTTAATTTTTAAAGCATTTCTACCACCTCTTCTTCTTTTAATCTCTTTGAAAATTGCCTTGACTTTTTCCCAGCGTTTGAAATCAAACCATTGAAAAAATGCTTCATTAAATGGAAGGGGAATTTCCATCTCTAAGAAACTTACAAAATCCTCATCATTTGGTTCAATTTCATCTTGAATGACCGTAAAATGAGAGTTTAGAAATCCATATAGGACTTCGATCTCCCATGGCGAAATTCCGTAATACCGTAATGTTGTCTTCAAATTTTCTGGCAATAATTTAAAATCCTAAAAATTGTAATTAAAGCTTCAAGCCTAGTGATATTGGGTCAAATTCACCTTAAAATTAAAATTATATGGCATGAGTTAGTTATTTCAGACATGAAGAAAGAATTTGTAGTAAAAAGTATCGATGCAGCACCTGATGGAGCACCATATGTGGTAGTTTCATTATCCTCAATGAAAGATCTTAAAGAAGGAACTCAAAACCCACAACCTGCTTTTGGTAGCCCTAAGGTCATGGGATTTACAAACATGAATGACATGATGAAGGATCTAAACAAAATGTTAGCTGGTGGTATGGGACCAGGTATGGGGATGCAGGGAAATATTACTCAATTAAAACTTGAAATGCATGAATACAAAGACATGGGTCTTGCAGTTGGAGATAAGGTATTTTTAGAATTAAGCAAAGCTGAAACTCTGGGCGTTTAAACTACCAGATTGTGTTGAAATATTTCCAACCATAAAAAGCAGCAATTGTCCCAATTACAAATAACATTGGTTTCCATGCAAATACTGGGATACCTGGCGTTGAAAGTTTAACTTTATAGTTATCTAAAATTTCATGAACGTTTTTCTTTATTCTATCATGCCAAATGGCATAATCTATTTGGTATTTTTTTAGAATCTCTTCTACTTCGTAAATAACTGGGGTTCTCTGAGAGAACAGATGTTGAAGATAGTCTCTTGAAACCTCTACTTCTGCATGAATTCCAATTAATCCTTTTTTAAGATCAACCATTCTAACGTGCATCTCCCATGGTTTTTTTAACTTTAGATTAAGCCCATTTCCAATTTGTCCTGGTTGTTTGTGTTCTAATTTTACTTTGGTAAATCCTTCTTCTGAAAAAATTTTCATCAATTCTTCAAAACTCTTCTTTACCACAATATGAAGTTGTTCAACCCCATTCTTACTATCAACATCAATCTTGTGTTTTAATCCATTAAGAAATGAAATTGTCTTTGGATATGTGGTTAGATACTCCATAGTTCGTTCCCAAAATACCTCTATTTAAAGCCGAACAAACTAGAATTCTAACTCTACAGGATTTGATAATCCTCTAACGTAAACACATTGATCCGGAGATATTGCCATCTCTGAATGGTTGATTTTTCTATCAGTAAGTTTTGCACCTGAATTTCTGACTATGGCAAATGGCTTTGACTCCGCACCTTCACCCATCTTGTGATTTGCAATTGTTGCAAGATTATCAACAACTGCCTGAAATGTTACTTTTAATGGATTTCCATCAAGATCTTTTTTTGCCCTCATATCTAAAACTGGTTCAATCCCTGCGCATGCTATTGCAACTCCTGATGTTCCAATCCTTGCTGGCATTAATCTACTATCTACTAAAATTATTCCAACATGAATGAATAACTTTAAGAAAATTTTTCTGCGAATCTGTTCTGTAATAAGATATGGGTCTGTTGGATATAGAATCACTCTTCCTTTTTTTGCATTAGATTTGTCAATTCCAGCATTTGGTGCCATTATGTTATCTGCTGACGTAATTACAAATCCACCAATACCGCCAAAAATTTTATCAGATTCTCTGACAATGACTTCGGCAATTTCAGGTTTTAACTGAAACTTTTTTGAAATTTCTGAACCTTTATCTGAGATTTTAATTTTTTGTAGTTCAATAATCCTTCCCTGTGAATTTGAGATATATTTTGTTGAAATTACTAAAACATCCCCATCTTGCAATTTTGTATTGTTTTTTTCTAATGTTTCAAATAAGACCTCAAAAACATCAAATTTTTCTTCCATTCTTTCTGCCAAAAGTGGCAAAACAGTTAGTTGCATAATATTCTGAGCACACCTTTTCTTTTTTATTGTTCTGAAAAGCTTTTAATCTGTAGAACAAGCTTTTGTGTTTATGAATATTGTTGAGAAGATTCTTGCACGTGCATCTGGAAAACCTCAAGTTTCTCCAGATGATGTAATTTTTGCTAATGTTGACAAAGTAATGCTTCATGATGTCTCAGGACCAGGCGTCATCAAAGTCTTTGAGAAACTAAAGAATCAAGGAATTTCAGTTGATAAATTATGGGATCCTACAAAAGTTTGGGTCGCAGAAGACCATTTTGTTCCTTCCGCAGAAAAAGTTTCAGCAGAAAACATTGTAAAATTATCAAACTTTACAAAAAATTATGGAATTGAAAAACACTTCAAATATGGTATGGGACAATACGGAATTTGCCATACCTTGTCTCATGAAGAAGCTTTGGTAATGCCAGGTGATGTTTATGTTGGTGGTGATTCTCACACTAACACAACTGGTGCTTTAGGTGCATTTGCTTGTGGACTAGGACATACTGATATTGCTTATGTCTTATTGAATGGAAAGATTTGGTTTAAGGTTCCAGAAACTTATTACTTTAAGATAAATGGAAAATTACCAGATCACGTAATGGCTAAAGATCTGATTCTAAAAATAATTGGGGAAATAGGAACTGATGGTGGTGCATATAGAACTATGCAGTTTGGTGGAAGTGGAGTTGATGAAATGTCTGTAGAAAGCAGACTAACATTATGTAATATGACCACTGAAGCAGGTGCAAAGAATGGAATTGTTGAACCAGATCAAAAGGTGATCGATTATCTTACTAGTAGAGGTGCTACAAATGTAAATTTGGTAAATGGTGATGCTGATTCAGATTACGCCAAAGTATTTGAATATGAAAGTTCAGAGATGGAACCTATTGTTGCAAAACCTTTTTCTCCTGAAAATATTTCAGTTGTAAGAGAAGCCCCTTCTGTTGAATTGGATAAATCATACATTGGATCTTGTACCGGTGCAAAATACGAAGATTTGGTAGCAGTGGCAAAAATTCTCAAAGGAAAGAAAGTAAAGATTAGAACTGAAATTTTACCTGCAGCAATTTCAATTTATCAACGTGCTATGGAAAATGGTCTATTGAAAATTTTCTTAGATGCTGGTGTAACAGTTGGACCTCCAACCTGTGGAGCATGTTGTGGTGCTCATATGGGTGTCTTGGCAAAAGATGAAATCTGTATCAGCACTACAAATCGAAACTTCCCAGGCAGAATGGGCCATATTGAATCGCAAACATATCTTTCATCCCCTCTAGTCGCAGCAGCCTCAGCAGTTACTGGAAAAATTACTGATCCGAGGGATTTGAAATGAAAGGTAATATCATAAAATACGCACAAGACAATATTGATACTGATGTAATTATTCCCGGTCAATATCTTAAAGTGCATGATTATGCTGAACTTGCCACTCACGCCATGGAAGGATTGGATCCTGATTTTCACTCTAAGGTAAAAGAAGGTGATTTCATTTTGTCTGGCAGAAATTTTGGATGTGGTTCATCTCGCGAACATGCTCCTATTGCTTTGTCCCATTCTGGGGTTAAGGCTGTACTTGCATTATCTTTTGCAAGAATTTTTTATCGAAATGCAGTTGATGGTGCGTTTTTGTTACCAATTGAAATTGATGAAGACGCATATGATGGAATTTTAGAAGGTGATGAAATAGATATTAGACTATCTACCAACGAAATTAAAAACATCACCAAAAATCAGATATACAAAATGAAACCCTTTTCGGAAATCATTGGAAAGATAATAGCTGCAGGTGGTCTTTTCAAGTATAAGCCAGACCAGGATTAAAATGGGAAAAACTCTTTTTGAAAAAATATGGGAGTCCCATGTTGTTGTTGAAAAACAAAATGGTCCTTCTCTAATCTATATTGACAGACATCTTGTACATGAAGTAACATCTCCTCAAGCCTTTGATGGATTACGTATGAATAATAGAAAAGTTCGAAGACCTGATCTAACTATTGCTACAATGGATCATAATGTTCCAACAAATGATAGGTCTCTCCCTATACTGGATCAAACTTCAGCCGTCCAAATCCAAACTTTAGAAAAAAACTGTAAAGATTTTGGAATCAAATTATTTGACATTAACAGTCCTAATCAAGGAATTGTTCATGTAATCGGCCCTCAATTAGGAATTACATTACCTGGTACTACAATTGTTTGTGGCGATAGTCATACATCAACTCATGGGGCTTTTGGAGCGTTAGCTCTTGGAATCGGAACTAGTGAGGTTGAACATGTTTTGACATCCCAAACTTTATGGTTAGAAAAACCAAAATCATTTGAAATTCGAGTAGAGGGAAAAAGAAAGAATCCTCATGCAGTTACTGCCAAGGATATAGTACTCTCAATTATTAAAAATATTGGAACTGGAGGAGGTACTGGTACTGTAATTGAATATAGTGGTCAGGGTATCACTGATCTTTCTATGGAGCAAAGAATGACCATTTGTAACATGTCCGTTGAGGCTGGAGCACGTGCGGGTATGATTGTACCAGATGAGAATGCTTTTGATTATCTTAGAGACAGACAATATACCCCAAAAAATTATGAATCCCTTGTTGATTACTGGAAAGAACATCTAAAAACAGATAGTGACGCAAAATTCGAAAAACAGTTTACTTTGAATATTAATGACATTGCACCTCAAGTCAGTTGGGGTACAAATCCTGGAATGACTTGTGATGTAACTGAATCAATTCCGTTTCCTGATGAATTTTCCAAAGGTGATCCTAATCAAAAGAAAGGTACTGAAAAAGCCCTTGATTACATGGATCTTGAACCAGGAACTCCAATAACAGACATCAAAATTGATAGAGTGTTTATCGGTTCATGCACAAATGCAAGATTAGAAGATCTAATCGAAGCATCCAAAGTAATCAAAGAACAAAAAATTTCAACAAACGTACGAGCGATGGTTGTTCCAGGTTCTCAGATGGTAAAAAAACAAGCTGAAGAATTAGGTCTTGATAAAATTTTCATTAATGCTAATTTTGAATGGAGGGAAGCTGGGTGTAGTATGTGTCTTGGAATGAATCCAGATATCTTGTCTTCTGGTGAAAGATGTGCTAGCACATCAAACAGGAATTTTGAAGGTAGACAGGGAACCGGTGGCAGAACTCATTTAGTAAGTCCTGTGATGGCAGCAGCTGCTGCAATTAAAGGACACTTTGTAGATGTCAGAGAATTGGATTTGAGTTAGAATGGAACCTTTCAAAAAAGTAAAGAGCATCATAACTCCACTTGATAAAGTAAATGTTGATACTGATCAAATTGTTCCAAAACAATTCTTGAAATTGATTCACAAGTCTGGATTTGGCAAATTTTTGTTCTATAATTGGCGATATGATGAAAATGAGAACATTAAATCTGATTTTGTCTTAAATAATTCCAAATATGATACTTCTAAAATTCTAGTTACTGGAGACAATTTTGGTTGTGGTTCTAGCAGAGAGCATGCAGTTTGGGCACTTTTAGACTATGGTTTTTCTGTAATCATTGCACCTTCTTTTGCAGATATTTTCTTTAGTAACTGCTTCAAAAATGGGTTTTTACCAATTTCATTAGATCAAAAAATAGTTGAGGAACTACAACAAGAACTAGATTTAATTGAGGTAGACCTGGAAAAACAAATCATTAAAACTTCTTCTGAAGAGATATCATTTGAGATAGATACTTACAAGAAAAAAATTCTCTTGGAAGGTTTGGATGATATTGCACAAACTTTACAATTTGAAGAAAAAATATCTGAATTTGAAAGAGAGTCTAAAATCCCATCTGTTTTATGATCTTCTTTACCGTTTTTTCATTTCTTTCTAAAACCATAGGCGACTCTGCATCAATCCATTCTCTGTCTCCAATGTCATAAGCACTAATTTTTCCTTCTTTTGATAGCTGTTGTAAAATATCATATGAAAGATTGATCTCATTTTGTTTTTGTTTTGGCTTGATTCGTTTAATGATGTTTTTTTCAAGCATGTAGATGCCCAAACATTCGGATAACTGCAATTTCATAACTGGCTTTTCTTTGAATTCTTTTACGATTCCGTCTTTTACAATTGCAAATCCTGTCTCTTCTCTTCTTTTTGTTCTAGTTGCAATACATGCAGAACTATTTTTCTCTCTGAAAAATTCTTTCATCTTTTTTAGATCTATTGCACACAAGTTATCTACAAACCATAACAAAAATTCTGATTCACCTTTGAGTTTTTTCTCGATGTGCAGCAGATCTCCTCCTGTACCACTCTGTGAATCTTGAACAAAAGTGATGTTTTTTTGATCTCCATAATAGTTTTTAATTTGCCCTCCTAATCCATTAAAATCTGAAATTATTATAACCTCTTTTACAAAACTAAATGATTTTAGGTATTTTATTACATAATCAATCAATGGCTTGCCATTAATGGGAGTCATTGCTTTTGGAAAATATTCAGTGTAAGGTTTGCCTCTTGTTCCCTTACCGCCTGCTAAAATTACAGCTTTCACAGTCTAACGGTATGATTTTTGTTTTCTTCTTCTTGCACCAGGTCCGCCAAATTTCTTTGGTTCTTTTCGTCTGGCGTCTCCGCTTATTAGATATTTATCAAATTCTGTAATTCGTTTTCTAAGATCTTCTCTAGTAGATTTTGGGAATGGATGTTCCTTTGGATCTTTTTTGGATTTTGTCCATCCTATAAGTGCTCTTGAGATTCCAGTTGCAACAGCACTGGCTTGTCCCATAAAACCTCCTCCTCTCACTCTAACAGAAATGTCTATCTTCTCTCTTAAATCACCTGTGATTTCTAATGGTGCTAAAATTACTTCACGAGCAGTTTCTTGTGGAATCATTTCAACTGGAACATTATTAATTCTAACTTTACCTTGTCCTTTTGTAATGTATACATGCGCACTAGATGTTTTTCTAGTTGCAAAATAAATTTCAGTTTTTGGAGTTGTCATTCAGTCCACCCTATAACTCTACATAATTCTCCCATTGTGGTATAGTTTGATGTGGATTTTTTAATTTTTGCTTTTTCGAATTGAATTTTTTCAAATGATTTTAATTCTTTTGGAGAACCAATGTAAGTTCTAAGTCTTTGATGTGATTCTTTACCTGATGGCTTTCTATCATATGGTAACATTCCACGAATCATTTTTGCCATAATTGTATCAGGTCTTCGGTAATGGACAGGTCCGTGCTTTGGATTAATAATACTGTTAATTTCCAAAAATTCTCTATACTCTTTGATTTGATTACTTCTTGTTCCACTTATCATGATTTTCTCACAATTTACAAGTGAAACTCTATTTCCTTTAATTAGTAATTTTGCTACATTTGATGATAATCTTCCAGCAATATGGTTTGTTGCATCAACAACTATTGGTCTATCTGTTCTGACAACTGTTTCTTGACTAGCCAAGCAGTACTACTCCTTTTCCAGTAGGATACTGCTCAATCAGATCTGAAAAACTGATTAGTTTTCCACCGTTATCAATGATTTTATTTGCAGCAGAATTTGAAATTGAAAATGAGCATAATGTAATTTTGTGAGGAACGTTGCCTGTTCCAAGAACTTTTCCTGGACAAACTACTGTATCGTTTTCTTTTGTTAATTGACCAATTCTCTTTAAGTTGATATCTCTTCTTGCAATGGATGGCTTTAGTGCATATTCTGCCAATTTTGCCCAAATTGGGGCATCATTTTTGATTGACGCTTTTTTTAGATCTTTGGCCATACGTATAACCACTTGATTAGTCATGTGAATAATGCGTTTAAACCCCAAATATAATGTGTATGCTTAGTTTATTCTTTGATTTGACTAATCATATCTTTGAATTCGCCTAATCTATTACTCACTTCATCTACACCTGCAAGAATAATTTGCTCTGGACTAAGAGCACCAGTTGATTCTACAGTGAGAACGCTTTCATCTTTTTTGTCTGTCTCAATAAGAGTTGAAATATTTGCAGAGTTCCATTTAGCATGATCTGTTCCGCGTCCCAGTCTTGCGTAACATTCGACTTTGACTCTTTGACTTGGGGCTAGTTGAACAATTGAGATTTTATCTGAAATTGGTTTTATTGAATCATCTTCAGAGGATAACTCGTTTGAAAGAACAGTTCTTGTCACATCTGATTTCCCTGTATCTAAAACTAACATGACTTTACAGTTTGAACAACCAGATTCACTGCCACAATCACATTTGGATGGTTCATTAAATCTGGACAAGTCAGTTGTTATTGGAATTAGCCCTAATCTATGTGCCAAACCTTCATCTGGTAATACAGAAGAATTCTCTATAATGTCTACAGTATCAATTGCAAAGACTGGAACACCATTTAGGCAAATACGTCTAAGTGCATTCGCATACTGTATGGGGATTCCTTTTAGCTTTACAGATATTTTTTGACTATCTTTTTTAATTACTTCTAGGGATGACAAATCTTGAAGAAAATCTTCAAAGTCCACATAAATATCTAGCTAGTTTTAGGTATAGTTACTTAAGCTTCTCAATAATTTAACGAAACTTGTTTTTGGGCACAGATTACCAACCCTCTTTTATCGGATTTACTTCAACAAAGATATAATCCAGAAGAGAATAAAGAAAAAAATATTAAAATCAATAGAAAAATGTTAACGAGTCACACAAATCATTAAAAATAGAACAACGAAGAAATTTACTACAAAGTAGTTATTTGTATACTAAAAAAATGATAATTTTAATCTTATTATTCTCATAAAATAATAATTTTTATACCTTCAATATTTATCTGATTCATATGATTTATGAGGAAGAAATAGTTCAAATTCGCTTTAAATTTGTAGGATCAGATAAAATATACATAAAGCCTCTTACAAGATCACAATTTCAAAATCTAACAGAAGTATCAATCATAGAATTTTGTGAAATCATTCAAACAGACTAATCTTTAATAATATTTCATAGTGTTATTTACTTACTACAGATAAATACCAAATTATCATAGATGTTTTAGAAATGGTTGATGTTACAGTGGTAAGATATTCCTTTGAGGGCGAAAAATTTGAGATTTTGGTAAAGCCTGACCCCGCATTGGATTACAAGCTAGGCAAGAAAAAGGATGTTTCTGCAGTTTTGGTTTCAGATGAAATTTATACTGATTCGGGAAAAGGCACAAAGCCTGGAAATGAAAAATTACTCAAGGCTTTCAAAACTGAAGACCAGACTGAAATTGCTCAGATAATTCTTCAGAAAGGTGATCTGAATCTTACAACTGATCAGAGACGAAAAATGATTGATGAAAAGAAAAAACAGATTGTTGAATTTATTGCAAAGACCTACGTAGATCCTAAAACTCACTTACCTCATCCTTCATTGAGAGTAGAGCAAGCTATGAAAGATGCCCGAGTTTCAGTCGATCCTCAAAAAAGCGTAGATGAACAAGTACAAGATATTGTTGAAAAATTGCGTTCAATTATTGCTCTAAAATCTGAGAATCTGCAATTGGAGATTATAGTTCCTGCACAATATGCATCTCAATCATATTCTGTTCTCAAATCAGTTGGTTCTCTAAAAAATGAAGAATGGCAAAATAATGGTTCTCTAAAAGCAATACTTGAAATACCTGCTGCAGCAAGGCCAAACGTGATAGATAGATTGGGTTCTATAACTAAAGGCTCTGCTTCAGTTGAGGTAATTCAGTAATGGAAAATAAAAGAAAATACGTTATTCCAGGTGATTTGGTAACTACAGGACCTTTTAGACCTGAACAAAATGTTGTACTTGAAGGAAATAAGATAATTTCTACAACTATTGGAATTTCTGAAATTTATGATGATTCTGTTAGAGTAATTCCATTAACTGGAAAATATATTCCAAAAATCAACGATCTTGTAATTGGCAAAGTCCTTTCTCATACATCATTGTCATGGGAATTAGATATCAATTCATGTTATGTTGGATTCTTACCAGCACAAGATGTCTTTGGACGAGACTTTTCTGCTCATGCTGATGAACTTACCTCAAAACTAAAAACAGGAGATCTTGTTGCTGCAAGAATTGCTAATTTTGATAGAACAAGAGATCCGCTTATAACAATTTCTGATAGAGATTTAGGTAAAATAGACTCTGGAGCCTTGGTAGAAATCTCTCCAAGTAAGGTTCCACGCCTAATTGGAAAAAGAGGCACAATGATCCAGACTATAGAGATAGCTACTAATGCAGCAATCACAATTGGTCAAAATGGTTGGGTAGTGGTTTTATGTGAATCTCCTGAGGGATTATTAAAGGCTAAAAAAGCCATTCAAATGGTGGATGAGAAAGCACATATTGCTAATTTGACTGATCAAGTGAAAGAAATGTTAGAATCAAAAAGTGAATCATAATGGGTGGAAGAGATACAACAATGGTCCTATTAGACGAAAATGGAATTCGTTGTGACGGAAGAAAAGTCGACGAAACAAGAAAAATTACAATTAAAGCTGGTGTATTAAAAAATGCAGATGGTTCAGCTTACATTGAATTTGGTGATAACAAAATACTAGTTGGAATATTTGGTCCAAGAGATGTTCATCCAAAACACATGTCAGATACTGATACAGGAATTTTACGAGTTAGATATCACATGGAGCCATTCTCTGTTAGTGAAAGAAAAAATCCAGCTCCTTCAAGAAGAGAAATTGAAATTTCCAAAGTAATCAAAGAGGCGCTAGAGCCTGCAGTTATGTTAGAAAAATTTCCAAGAACCGCAGTTGATGTATTTATTGAAGTCTTGCAAGCAGATGGTGGTACTAGATGTGCTGCACTTTCTGCAGCTTCTGTTGCATTAGCAGATGCTGGAATCCCAATGAGGGATATGGTTGCAGCATGTGCTTCAGGTAAAGTAGCAGATACTATAGTTCTTGATGTTAACAATGAAGAGGACCAAGCTGGTCAAGCAGACATGCCAATTGGTTACATGCCAAATCTTGAAAAAATTACGTTATTGCAGTTGGATGGCGTCCTAACTTCTGAGGAATACAAAAAATGTGTAGAAGTTGGAGTCAACGGCTGTAAAATTGTTTATGAATTACAAAAGAAAGCACTCACTGACAAATACTTTGGAAATGGAAGCGATTAGAAATGGCATCACACTCTGTTATTGACGAATTAAAAAGAACACAAATCCTTGAATTACTGGAACAAGGAAAAAGAGTAGATGGACGGGCACTAGATGAACCAAGAGAAATATCTATTGAAACTAATACAGTTCCTAAAGCAAACGGTTCAGCAAAAGTGAGACTTGGAAACACCGAAGTTTTATGTGGAGTAAAAATCCAACCAGACAGACCTTTCCCAGATATGGGTGACAAAGGTATTTTCATTTGTACTGCTGAACTTTTACCACTTTCACATCCTACTGTTGAAACTGGACCACCACAACCTCATGTTATTGAATTGGCAAGAGTTGTTGATAGAGGAATTAGAGAAAGTCATATGGTTGATGTGTCACAATTAGTTATTGAGAAAGACAAATCAGTCGTTGGTGTATTTTCTGATATCGTAGTTATTGATTATGATGGAAATCTCTTTGATACATGTTCTTATGCTGCTACTGCTGCATTACTTACATCAACAACCCCAAAATGGATTATGGTCGATGATAAACCAACACTTGTTGATGGCGAAGAATTTCCATTACCAACCACAACAATTCCTGTATCTGTAACTATGGGCAAGATTAGAAATCACATTATTGTTGATCCAAATGGAGATGAATGGGATAGCATGGATGCTAGAATTACAATTACTAGTAATTCTGATGGAAACATTTGTGCTTTGCAAAAAGGTGGAAATGACGGATTTACACAAGAAGAAATTGTCCAGTGTGGAGAAATTTCTGTCAGAGTAGGTGCAAAAATTAGAGAAAAATTAAAAGAATCTCAACAGGGAAGTCAATAAAATGGCAAAAGCAAAAAAATCTCTTAAAGGACTAGGCGCAAGATATGGAATTAAGATTAGGAAGCAGTATACAAAAATCCATTTTCAATTAAAAGAAAAGAGAACCTGCCCTGAATGTGGCTCAAAGACATTTGGTAGAGATGCTGTGGGAATCTGGTCTTGTAAAAAATGCAGCTTTAAAGTAGCTGGAACAGCATATGACGTTAAACTTTAGTGCAAAAATCACAATTGACGCAAAAGACAAAACAAAGGCAATTTATGATTCTGTAAATACTGACAACGAATTTTATCCAGAAAATCCTGTAAAGACTGAGATAAAATTCAATGAAAAGATAAGCATTTTAGTTGAATCTGAACATTTACCTCACTTAAGAGCAAATCTTAACTCTACACTTAGACTAATCCAAGCCAGTTATGATTCAATTGAATCGGTAAAGATTTGATACAATAATGTGCTTTGTTTCCTAACTGCAAAAATCATTAACATCCTTTAATTGAACAATCAATTTTTGATTTTTCTATTGCATTACAATCATCTTGTTATACAAACAAACTTTCATTTTCAGTTCATGAATCATATTCTCTCTTTTGTGCGATGTTACATGCTCACCAAACATTCGCTTGAATGCAGAAAACACTGATTCAACAATCCATCTATCTCCATAGCTTACGCTGTTCCTCCATAATTCATAATTGAATAATTGAGCCAGAACAGCTTTTCGTCTAGGATAACAGTCAGTGCTAACTGATGAGTTCTTTCTTGTTTTGATTCCAGGAATTACACCTTCATGATACAAATATGAAAAACAATCCTTGGCATCATATGCGCCATCAGCTAGTGTCTTGATTACATCTCCAGACTCTTTTGATTGCTCAACTAGTGATACAAAATGTTTTGAATCATGTGACTTGTCATCTGTAATCTCTAAACCTGTGATTTGTTTAGATTTCACATCCACTGCAACATGAATCTTCAAGAATCCTCTTCTTTTCTGCCATTTCTGCCTCATCCACTCACCACGATTGGCAACCTTGACTCCTGTACTGTCAATTGCAATGACGATGTCTTCTCCCAGTTTTGGATTCATTTTGATATCGAGTTTGCTGACACGCTTCCAGATTGCAGAATAGACCTCTTGCGTAATTATTTCTAGGCGTAAATTCTGAGGAAGAATATTTCAAAAAATTCTCCAATATTGAATTTTTAGGCACAAATCTGATCAAAATTCAAAATACTGTCAAAAACCCTTCTAATTGCGCAAGAGGTCTATAATCTATCTAGAGATGCAAAAAATTACTACATGTTAAGTTTTCTGGAAAAAGAATTTTAAAAAAAGTTATAGTCCCATATTGGAATTAACCCAATTGACTATAGTCATGATGTTTTTGACGTTGCCAAATTCTTCACCTTCAAGACTCACAAACAGAAGATGATCATTTGGGAGAAGTATCGTAATTCTCTTTATTTTGTCATATGCAACAATTGCGTATTTTCCATTTCCAATCTTTGCTGAGGATTTATTACGTTCTTGCCAAGATTCAATAGATCTCTTCAATGATTCCTTGGTTTCATCCATAGTAAGATAGCTAGTTGTATTATCACGAATACTATTCCAAAGAATATTTCCATCATGATCACAAATTATTGCAACCCTTGAACTAGGAATTTCACCTAAGATCATATTAAGGAGTTTTTCTTCATTTTCATTGACACTTTTTGACATAGACATTACTACAAAGCGATATTAAATAAACATAATCTTAATGTTTGACTTTCTTTAGAATTGTTTGAAAATTTTAAATATTTTTAACAAATTTTAGAAAGGAAATTTACAAAACTAGAACTGCTTTAAGATTTTAAAGTGAGTGCTTCTCTGAGCTGGAGTTCGTCCAATCTCTTTTACCATGGTTGCAAGTTCTTCAACGGATGACGCAGTTGGCTTTCCTGCAGCACGATAAATCTCTTCAGAGAATGCTGTCCCTACCAAATCACTTCCACCATTTGATAGTGCAACTTGCGCTAGTTTCTTGCCATACGCTACCCAGTAAACTGAGATGTTGTTTAGTACATTTGCAAGCATGAGTCTTGATAGTTCAATAATACGTAAATCATACACAGATGAGCACTCGTTATTTACTAGATGTTCTTGTTCGAGTTCAGTATTATCTAAACTAAACTTTAATGGAATTAACGTGATAAAACCGTTAGTCTTTTTTTGTAGTTTACGAATCTTTATGAGATGATCAATAATATGTTCTGGTTTTTCTATATGTCCATAAAGCATTGTAACATTGCTTTTAATTCCCATGTTGTGTGCCTCTTCAATCACATCAAGCCATTCTTGTCCTGAACATTTTCCTCGAACAATCTTGTTTCGGATTTCTGGGTGAAATAGTTCTGCGCCACCACCAGGCATAGAATCAAGTCCGGCATCTTTTAGACGAGATAAAATTTCTTTTGTAGAATTTTTTGTTAGTTTTGATAAATAGAAAATCTCAGCTGCAGTCAATGCTTTGATGTTAAGTTGTGGGTGATTCTTTTTGATAACTTTCATCATATCCTCATAGTATTCTAGTGGAAGCTTTGGATGGAATCCGCCAACGATATGAACTTCGGTTGCGCCCATCTGTTTTGCAATTCCAACTCTTTGTTCAATTTCTTGTGGAGTTAGTGTGTATGCATCATCTGCTCCTTCTTTTCGATAAAATGCACACATCTGACAGCTGGCGGCACAGACATTTGTATAGTTTAGGTAGTAAGATGCTGCAAAAGTAACAGTATCGCCAACTAGTTTCTTTCTTACAGTATCTGCAACTGCTCCAAGTAGATGCAGATTGTCATAATCCATCAGCTCAAGACCATCTTTGTAGGATAGTTCTTCTCCTGCAATTGCTCGATTTAACGCCTGAGAATCTCTAACTAGTTGTTCCAGCATGTTGTATTGCTTGTTCATTAGGATATATTCCTTATAGGCTTAAGAAATAAGTAGCCAATCATGCTATTCCTATTATGGTACTTCCTCTAGTTGATGAACACAAGCCAAAATGCTACTTGTGCCATGAGGGTTTTGAGAACCTAGAGGATCTCAGAGATCATCAAAATACTAAACATAAAGACTTCTTTGAATCAAATGAAAAACAGATTAATCGAGAACCGGCACCTGGTGACGTTACTGTGTTTTAGTTCTCTTTTCTTTGATTGACTTTAATAGTTCTTGGGCAGTTTTCTTTGAGATGTTTGCCAAGTCATAATAATTATCAATTGATAGTGCCTTTTTGAAATGTTTTATTGCATCTTGTATCTGTCCCATCTCACCTAATGAGAGTCCCTTGTATGCAAGTGCCATTGCACATTTTTTGTCAATCCTCAAAGCCACATCATAACACTTTATTGCTGTTTGATACTTTTGGTCTGAATGCAATGCTGTACCCTTATTGAGTAATACATCAAGATTATCTGGAGAGATGGTAAGTGCCTTGTTATAGGAGCGAACAGCAAGTTTTAGTCTTCCCATGTTTTGTAGAGTTGCCCCTTTATCAACAAGTGCACTAATGTTATCAGGCTCTTTTTTGAGTATCAAATCATAGAGTCTTAATGCGTCAGAATAATTTCCATCCTCTACAAACTCAAATGCTTCTGCTAACATCTTATCTACTTCATTACTCACAGTATTAGATAATATTTTGTTAATAATGTAGTTTTAGTTTACAAGATATTATAGTCATAGATCGATAAATAATTGAGTAATTGTCATTTTCTTTTATTACAGTAAAAAATTAAAGTTTAAAAAAATTCACATAATTTATGCGTAAAACTATTAGTTAAATGAAATCAAGATGCATTTTTATCTCGAGGATCAATCTTCAATGATCTGTTAAAGCACTCCATTGCTTCCTCATATCTGCCCATACTTCGAAGTACTATCCCCTTGTAGTTCCAAAGATCAGGATCATCCTGATTCAAAAGTAGTGCTTGTTCAAATAAATCAAGGGCATCATTAAACTTTCCATCTTCCAAGAATGATTGTCCCTTTGCTACAAGGTCTTGGATTTCATCCATGAAATCATATTGTTTTTATGGAATTTATGTGCGTGGGAATGGATTGTTACTGCCAAGTCAAAAAAAGATGAAAAAAAATTATGGTTTAGAGATTACATCTCTAACGCAATCATGAATGTTTCTTGCATGATTTGGAATTATAAGTAAACCCACTGCAAAAACCATAGACAAACAAAACAGGTAGTGATAATGATATTTCATAGGATGTACTTAAGGCATGATTTTATTTAAGACGTGCTCCCTCTACGGACACTATCTTGCAGGAGCAATTTTTATTTAGTTGTACTGTATGTTTTGTGAAACTAAATAAGAATCAGTTTGGGATGATTTACCGTCTGAAACAGCATCTGATGAACAGAAAAGGCACTGACAGAAATCGGCAGAACGAAAAGCTGTTTTAGATGTGCTCATACTAGTTTTCCGAATCCGCAGGCACATCTCATATGTTTTTATAATATTCGTACTCTTATGACACACAAAACCTTATGGAATACTGCAAGGAATATCATCTGACTCACAAGCAGGATCAAATTGAGCAAGATCTAACATAAACTGTATTATGTAAAATTCATCATCGTATTGCACAATGTTTTGTGATAACAATACATCATGTTTAGAATATTGTTGCTCAAATAATCTGTCCAGATGACTCTGATATTCCAGATGTTCTGAAGTGGACATTGGGATATCTTTGCCTTCAAGAAGCGCCTCTTTTAGTTTTGGCATTTTTTCCAAGTCCTCATCATGTAGCATCACAAATCCAGACAGATCAAAAAAAGTCTTGTTTCTGTATGATGTAGGATCAAATGTGTTTACGGATATCAACGTATAGTCCCAAATCTCGGCAAATAAGTTAATGTCGATATGATACTCTTGTCCATTGTAAATGATTGTCCGAGTAGATTCTCCCTCTCTGCCGGTCTTTTTAAAAGCTTTTTCCATCAAAAGGCGTTTTAATTCTGCATGCTGTGTATCGTTTAACATTGAGACTCCCTGAATTTTATTCAAGTCACTTTTGCCAATGTTGTCTATGGCAGCCAATAGTGCAGAAAATCTTTGAATTTCATCAGAGCTTAACTGTACGATCGGCCTGTACCGTTCATTAAACGTCATTTCGTCATTTGCTAAAAAATTAGGTGGGTATTTCTCATATGACAAAGCCTCACTAACAAGAATTACATGTTTGTCGGCCTTGTAGAAACCATATCAAAATAACAAATTCTAACTTTCTAATTCTATAAGCATTGTATGCAATCAACCTAAATAACATCTCATTGTCTTGAGTTGTTTCATTTCTTGATGCAATGTCTCCTGACATTATCTGCTTGATTACAAAAAATATTGTCTCGGATTTGTTTCTCTGATGGTACAGTTCCACGGGAAAGTTCCTCTTCATCTCTTTGCGATAGTATCCACTGGTTCTGTATATTGGAACATCTGCATATCTGGTTGGAATTATAGCAGCTGCATCGATGTCTCTTGCACCAACATGATTTGACTCATCATCAAAACCCATGTCACCCAACACAATAGACCTCTTGCGTAATTGACATAATTTGATCAAAGCATGCAAATTTACTCACAGCAAGATCCAAAGCTGAGAACATCCTCGTTATTTCATGCTAACATACAAGAAACTAGCCAGAAAGCCAAGGTCATTCCAGTCATTTACTGGGATTAGCCTAGAACAGTTTGATTTTTTGTCATCTGAGATAGAAAAAGAGTACAAAAGAACAGAGCAAAGAAGGCTATCCCGCAAAAAGAGGGAGCGAAAGATTGGGGCAGGACGCAGATTCGCTCTTCCAGTCAGGGACAGGCTTATGATGCTTCTGGTCTACTACCGGATGTACATCACGTACGAGCTTGCAGGACACCTCTTTGGTTTGGACCAGAGCAACGTGTACAGGGACATCAGGTATATGGAGCCTGCCATGCGAGGCTCAATACCAATCCCCCAGAAGATGATGTACGCCGAATCCAAAAAGATAGGGACCATACAGGATCTTGAACGGTACTTTCCGGAGTTTTGTGTGATGATTGACTCATCAGAGCAGCAGATCCCAAGGCCAAAGAAGAACAAAAAGAAGAGAAAGACGCACTACTCGGGCAAAAAAGGGAAGGCATACTGTCAAGAACCAGTATACGGTAAACCTTGACGGCCAGATAGTCCACAAGCCTCCACACTCTCCTGGCAGGCCGCATGACTACAAGATGTTTCAGGCCAAGCATCCTACGATGCTGCCAGAAGGGCTGCAGACGTTTGTCGACCTGGGATACGAGGGAATGGCAAGGGACTTTCCGGAGTTCAATCCGGTACTTCCATGCAAGCGCAAAGGAGGCAAGAGACTTACTGCAAGGCAAAAGGAGTTCAACAAAAACCAGTCCAGAATCAGGATTACAGTAGAGAACTTTGTTTCCCAATTCCACTCTAAACATTCATTCTCAAGACAAATCCCAAACTAACTATGATTCATCTCCTGTTCCAGTACAGCATCAATCATCAAATTGTAAATCATCACCTTGAATTTTATTTCCCTTACAACGTTACACCAAACTCTTGCAGAAACATTCTCTCCTAAAATTCTCTTAAATGTAGAAATTGCAATCTCTACTGTCCAACGTCTGCCATAACCAATATCTTTCTTCCACTGCTTTTGATTCTCTTTTCTTTGTTGCTCTGTTAAACCATCAAACATCTTGATATTTTCAGCATTCATTTCACAATGGCCAAGCTGCAACAATCCCTGCTCTTTTCTTAACTTGTTTCCTTTTGTCTTTGGTGAGAAATTTTTTCTTACTGGAATTATTGGTATGACATTTTTCTTTTCACATTCTTTAAAATTATCGTTGGTGTCATATGCGCCATCAGCACCAACTAACAATTCTTCGGATTTTTTGACATTAGAGGAATTCTCAATGTTGTGCAATGCTTCAGATAGCAATCTCTCAAATTCTGGTGCATCGCCTGATTTCTCATCCGTAATTGACACTGCATAAATTTTCTTGGTCCTTGAATCAACCATGATGTGCATCTTGATGAATCCACGTCTTAGATCCCATTTTTCACCCATCCAGTCACCACGACTAGTTGGTTTGAGTCCTGTAGAGTCACCTGCCAAAAATACAATCTCTGTTTTTGTCTTTCCATCTGAGAACCAACTCTTGCCATTATTATCTTCTAGGCTTGTCTTGTTGATTCTCTTCCAAATTGCTGAAAAGTTTGGTGATTTTTCTTTTCCCAACATGTCTTCAATTATTCCCTGCAGTTGTCTGTATCCAGTACCTACAGTGTTTCTGAATAATGCAGTTACCATAAAACACACATCTGAATATACAAACGGATGTCCGACCTTTCCATCATTTAGTTGTTCAACACCTTCTGACATTATATCATCATCAAGATGTAACACATAGAGTTTACCACGTGAAATGTATCGCCTGTCATCATATTTTATCTTCTGAGGCATAATTTGATATGAAAATTTTGCGATCCAAATCTTTTTCGATTATATTTTGAGGCTAGATGAAATAATTAGGAAACAAAGTTCAGTAGAGCACACCATTGCCCATATCAAGAAGTTCAGGATAATGCAGGATGTCTTCAGGAACAGGCTGCGCCGCTATGACTGCATCAGTGACATCATATGCGGCCTGGTCAATTTCAGGATACGGCAGAAGGATTTTGTTGTGATTCCATGACCTGATGAATCAGTTTGGTTAAATGACGCGTTTTGTTGGTAATTACGCAAGAGGCCTAATATGTCGGTGTTTTTGATTTGTTTTTTAGGTGTGATTTTATCAGACCTTCAGTTTGTCTGAATGGCAGATGCAAATAGAGATGACAGCACCCTAGTGCCTCCATGAATGATTCAGGATAAACAAATTGACGTCCTTCCTTTTTGCGGTTCATCTCCTTGAGTTCTGTGTTCCATGAGTCTATAGCATCAAAAGACAACATGATTTCTCCACGTCTTACTAGTGATTCGTTGCATTTTTTCCAATTTCTATTCATGGAATCATACAAAATATTCTGATCTAAAGCTTGTTTGGTAGAATTAGTTGGACAAACTAGTCATGTTAGGAAACACAGCATTTTTTAGGTAAGATCACGTAATAATACACACTCCTTTATGCGAATGAAGGTAGCCCGAGCAGAGATTCGAACTCTGTGTGTTGCTTTGTTTCCTAACTATGAATTTTTACCTAATTCTGTCATAGTTGAATATTTGAATAAAAACAACTGTTAATTTTTGATCCTAATGTAATGATTTTCGGTATATCTTAACGAAAAAACATGTTAGGAAACACAGCATGATGCCGTACTGTAACTGAATCCACTTCTATCAATTCCAGCTAGAATCAATCTTACTTTTTTATACAAGATGAATTCCTGCAGCATTTTGTGTAACAGATTTCCATTTAACCTTGCAGCTGCCTTTTGCAGTGTTGTAAAATGTGGAATTGCAGACAATCCCAAATATTCCTGTATGCCAACACATTCTTCTAAAAATTCTGTAAATCTCCTGTAACTTTTTGACTCATACTGACGTATTGCCAAGAGTATGAGATGTACCCAAACAAAATAGATGTGGTTTGATTTTGGATGCAAGTAACGTGGAATTCTGCATCTTGTAAGGATTTTTAGTAGTGTTTTGCACATTTTGACGTAAGATGATGCCATGAGAATTTGTGAGAATTCATCTCTAATGGATCCAAATTAGCTAGTAGTCACAATTGAGTCAAAATAAGATGGTTTCTACAAGGCCTAAAAGGTTATAAAATCATTCTAGTAAATCACATATTCTTTATTGAATTGATACTATTATGGTTATAATCTGTTTTTGTGGACATGCTGACAAGTATCATAGTACGGGAATTCCTAACAAGTGTACAAAGTGCGAGGAATGTCAGTACTTTAGACCAAGAGGAAATGGTACCAAACAGTACAGCAACAAGCCCATTCTAGCAAAGTTTGATGGAATATGCAAAGTTTGTAATTTGAAAATAATTGCAGAAGAACATCAAATTATTAGAAACTCTAAAGGTATTTGGATTCATGAATACTGTAATAATGATCAGAATTCTAAAAAAGTGAATTCTGGCATATGAAAAAATTATTAACCATAGAAAATTAAATTCACAACTGATCCCAAAACCAACCATTTAGACAAATTTTGAAGATCATCTGGATCTATTTGAAATAACAATTACAACAATTCTATACAATTCCAAGAAATAACTGACAAGCAATGGCACGTGGTTGAACCTCATCTCCCAAACCTTCCAGAACGGGCAGGCCTAGAACCGATGACCGTACAATGATTAATGCAATAATGTTTATGCGGATAACTGGTTGTAGATGGATTGATTTGCCTCCAAGACATGGCAGTAAGTCATCTGCACATAGAAGATTCCAAAACCTTCAGCAAAAAGGAATATGGAAAAAGATTTGGCATCTACAATCAAATCTGCTCACAAACAAAACAATAAATCCACAGAAAATATCCGTTGATTCCTCAAGCATTACCGCTAAAAAAAGGAAACCAGATAGGATGTGACGGATTCAAGAAGATTTTAGGCACAACAATTCATGTTGCCGTAGAACAAAATGATTTCCAATATCTATTGTAATGGATGGAGCAAATGATCATGACAGTACAAAACTAACAGATGTGATAGAATCAATTTCAGAATACTTGGATGATGATTCCATTGAACAAATAGTATCAGTCTATGCAGATAATAGACCTCTTGCGCAATTAGAAGGGTTTTTGACAGTACTTTGAATTTTGATCAAACTTGTGCCTAAAAATTCAATATTGGAGAATTTTTGGAAATACTCTTCCTCAGAATTTACGCCTAGGAATAATTACGCAAGAGGTCTAATGGATATGATGCAAAATACATCAGAACGTATCTAAGAAACAGAAACATTGCATGTTGTATTCCCTACAAGAGAAATTCTAAATTTATTTTGCAAAATAACCATTACAGCAATTACAACAAGACAAGGTTTGCAGTGGAACGATTTTTTGCTTGGCTGAAAGATGGTTTTCACAGAACTAGAATCAGATATGAAAGGATTGCACAGAATTATCTTGGATTTGTTTGTCTTGCATCAATTATGATGTATTGGAGAGTATTGGGATGAGTTGGTTGTAGTTTTTCCAGTTTCTATCCATGGAATATGGGAAATGTCTCTGATCTAAAGCTTGATTGGTAGAATTAATCAGATAAACTAGTCATGTTAGGAAACACAGCATTGCAAAGGAAAAGGGATTCTTAGTTGATAATCAGGGAGAGATTGGATTATCACTGTGAACAAATGAGATGTCAGTTATACTGTCAATCAAAAGTTTTTTACCGGCAGGGACTTTCTACAGATGAACTTCATTGCATCAAGCTTGGGACGCGCGGTTCTGAAATACTCTGAGACTGCGCGATGCATGTGCACAACTGTGGCATAGTATTCAGAGACTAGAACATCACGCTTTGACTGGTGCCAGTACTTTTCGACCACGCTGAGCTCAGGCGTTGCAGTTGGCAGCCATATGACCTTTACATTTGGATTTTTATTTAGAAACTCTTTGAGAATGCCTGCCTTGTGCTGCGGCGCGTTGTCCATGATTACGGTTGCCTTTCCAAAATGCCTGACCAGGTCCTTGAGATACCGCAGGACTGTCTCCTTGTCAAACCTGTCATAGGTTCTAAAGAACTGTCTGCCGTCTGTTGCAATAGAGCCGCATGCCACTATCTTGCCATGTCTGCCCCTGTATGTCGTTACGATTGATTCTCCCTTTGGCGACCAGTATTTTACGCCCTTTACGGGATCATCGATGAATATTGCCTCGTCAAAGACCATGGTTGCAAAACCCTTCGATTTGAGGCGTGAAATGCGCCTTTTGGCGTTGCGCTGCCACTTTCTAATCTTTTGGATTTCTGCCCTGTTGATGTGAACACTCTTGGCTGTCTTGGCAGACATGCCAAACTTGTGCATTGTCTTTCTGACATGGGTCATGTGGTATTTTACACCGTACTTTTTGCGAATGTCTTCTCTGAGCTGTTTTGGTGTCGTGATGTTGTCTGTTTTGGACAGGATCTCTGCAATCTTTTCTGCCTTTACTTTTGGCGGCCTGCCAGAACGGGCCTGTCTTTCAGGCCTGCAAGACCTTCCTTGTCATAGCGTTGAACCCAACTTGCGACCGTGTGCGGATCGCAGTAGTGTTGTATTGCCGTCTCTGTGACTGTCAGTCCGTTGATCTTGATCATGCACACGATGTGGATTCTTTCCTTTATGGCTCCTCTCTCTCCTTCTTGTAGGCCTGTATCAACAGGTTTTGCTCGTCTTCGTCCATGTACAGTGTTGGGTGTGGTGATCAAATAGTGCTGCGATCAAAATAATTTATGTAAAAGACTTTCGCTCGTCAGTATAGCTTCATGAAGAGAGGCTCTGCAGTAATAGTTGGACCAAAAGACGGGCAAGAGGCCATAGCTTTATGCAAGGAGTTATTGGGAAAAGAGTTCATCATCAAAACAGCAAATTAATTACTGTCCTTCTTGAATCATTTTCATGAATAAAATCATTCTTTTTTCATTTGTTTTTCTATTGTTTCCTGCTGGAAATTCTTTTGGTTCATACCAAACTGAACTTGGAGATGACATCTTTGTCTTTGTTCAAAGTACAATTAGAAATTCTGATGGAATACTGGTGGCGTATTTGGAATCGTCAAAGTTTACTGATCTTAACAGGTCTGAACTAAAATCTTTATTGGACTTTGAGGCATCTAGGGGAAACAACCCTGTAATTGTAATTGATGGAGAAAATTACCAAGTAATTAGACGAGTGCAATTCCACTCATTTGGTACTGAAGGATTAGTTGCAAGCACCATTCTTTCTGAGAATGTAGATGGAAAATCAACTGTTCTTGTACGATTTGCCCATGATGGATATCCTGTGACATCTGGTGATACTTTGGAATCCATATGGACCTTTGTCAGGCTCGTCTCTTAGATAGTAACACTCCAACACCTATTGCAAAAAATACTACCAATGGCACAAATCTGTATGGCTGGTTTGTATGTGTAGTAAATCCTGTAAGTATCGGTGCAATTAACAGTATTCCTGCAATAAAGACCATCATGGATTCTCCATGTTTGATACCATTTCTTGATATAATGAATAATCCTACAATTAGTGGTATCATAAATAGTATTATCAATCCATCTGATCTTAATTGATATGCAAATGATGTAAAGCCCATCTGGAATTCTTTTTCATTAAATTTTTCCTCTGTGCCTTGAGTTGTAGAGAAACTTCCTGTAGATACAATTCCACCAACTAGAATAATTCCAGCAGTAATTCCAGCAGTAATTATTTTTTTCTTTCTTGAGATGCTACTCCGTAGAATAAAGTAGATTGACATTGGCAGAAACGCCGCAGTTAGTGTCTTTGATGGAATAGATAATAAATATGCAATCGGGGATAAAGGCCAGAATTTGTACAACACGTACAGCGAAATAAGATAAAACAAAATCCAAAAGTTTGTGTAGGCTACTGTAGTGTCATATGCTAGAAACACTGAACTTTGCAGCACAATTATAGTAGATACAATACCTGCAAATCTTTTCTGAGTTATTGTCGATGTGATAAGATAAGTTGTGATTAATAGTGCAATGCTTGCAAGAAATGGAATTACTTTATAGCTTCCAAACAGAACCATTGATGAGGATAATAGAAAATATCTTACGTGTGGCTCAAAGCCTGATATTGTATCGATTGACCAAGTTTCTAGTCTTTCTTTAACTCCTATATAGTCCTCCAACTTTTCTTCTACTGATAATTCCCCTGCAGAAGCTGAGATGTATATTGCCGATAGTATTATCATAACAGCTAGCGAGACTTTTTTTGATATCTCAAATGAGAATATTTTTTCAAATAATTTTGATAATGGACTGATCTTTTCTTTGTAATGCAAAAATGTTAGACTGAAAATTATAATACTTGATATGATCACTCCTCCAGACCATATGCCTGTCTCAAATAGATCAGGTGTTATTGACTCTATTTCTGGAATTCTTACGGTATCTGATGCCAGAATCAATGCTGGAAATACTACTGATATGAAACTGACAAGTACAATACTAATTGAGAATACAAACACAATCCATGGAATTATAGTGGAATTTGTTCTTGTTTCTATCTTTTTAGCATTTTTGCTTTTTGCCAAGATCTGTTATCTTCTTAAAATTTAGTCTATTATATCCTCAACGGTATTGTGATTTTACGGCCTTGTAGAAACCATCTGATTTTGACCCAATTGTAATGTAAATCAGATTGTTTGGATCTATCTGAAAGGTGACCATAAGGCCACCTGTGAAACTTTAACTGATGATAAGTACAGATGGCACATAAAAGATTGTGATGCCCTCAATTATCCTGAAATGTAGTTTAATTATGAGGAAGTCATCTCAAAACTGATAATTTAGTAAATAATTGAGACTTGGGCATAATGATTTCCAATTTTTAATCAATTTCTTAAATTATTGCAATCAAAAAAGCTAAGGATCTCAGTATGTTTTGTTCATTGGAAATGCCAAAACAAACAAGAATCCCTAGTAACATAAGATGTCAGTCATTTCTTATTGGTGTTTTGTATTTGATCAGAGCGTTGTCTCTGTATGAGGATGTAATTAGGCGTGGAAGACCGTATGTCTATCCAACTATTTTGATGGTACAACTATACATCATAAAATCATGGATGAGAATTCCTAGCAATAACACGCTGCACTATTTCTTGTTCATCAAATGTAATAATGACAAATTGCTCAAGGCCTGCAGGCTACAGCAAATTCCAGACAGAAGAACAATTGACAGAAGATTCCAAGTGTTGCCAATTAGTACCATCATCAACAACATGGGAAATCTGTTTGTCTCAGAAGGATTAGTAGATGACATATCGGCATCAGTTGATAGCACAATGCTGCAAGCCGCAGGCTCAGTATGGCACAAATCTGACATCAAACAAAATCGTCTTCCAATTGCAGGAATTGACACTGATGCCAAGTGGGGTTATTCCAAATCAAGGGGCTGGACATTTGGATACAAACTGCACATGAGTTGCAGTACTGGCAAACTGATAGTTCCACTGTCTGCCTGTATCAGCACTGCAAATGCTCATGACGGCAAACCGTATGGTACACTAGTTGATTCACTTGCAGGGCTGTTCCAAAGCATATTGGCAGATCCTGCGTATGATGATGGCAACCTGTACCATTGCAGCAATGAGAAAAATCTGAGACTGATCTGTCCAGTCAAAGTATATCCATCTACGCCGCCAGACAGAATAAAGCTGGCAGAGTTTTATGATTCCAAAGAAGGTCAAGATTTGTACTCTCAGAGAAAGGTGTCCATTGAGCCGTTATTTGAGATTGTCAAAGACATATTCAACATAAGGACATTGCCAGTAAGAGGACTTGTCAATGTGAAGTCATTTGCTCTGGTTTGTGTTTTGGCGTATCAGCTGGCAGTGTACTACAACTGTGTTGCAGGTAATGAGAATCCAAGAATTGTAAAGAGAATGCTTTGCTGTTAGAATCATTTGGATTTATTTTTGTAAATCATTATGCCCAAGTCTCAGTTACCTCAATATCTTTTCTTGTAGCTAAACTCTTCAATTTTCTAGCATTTCCTTTATTCAATAGAATAGTAACTTTCTGTTGGAGCATTCCACTTTTTGCCTTTTTCAGAATCTGGAGATGTGATGACTTTGGACTACGAGACAATACTCTAAGATACTCTTTTCTTAACTTCTGATCTAATGGAACAATCTTTTCTGCAACTTTGACTGCCTTTGATACATTTGAAATTATTTGATATAATTTGGCACAATCATCACGTGACAACTCCTTTGGAACAAACTATCGTAGCTTCTCTGGAACTGCTGCAAACCCAAGATATTTTTTTAGAGTTTGTGAAGATATTCCAAGAGAGCGAGCAGCTTTTGACTTTCCTATGGATTCACTCAAAAACACACAAGCTGCAGTCATATCTTTTACGTTCATTTTATTGCGATGCAGATTCTCTACAACTGATGCTGCCTTTGCATCTTCTAGATCATATCTTGTGCTATTGGCAAGTAACAAAACAGGAATCTTTTTTGCACCCAATCGTTTCAGTGCAGCAAGTCTTCTCTGGCCAGACATTAGTAGATACGAATTCTTTGATTCCCTTTGGGCCATTGGAGGATTTTGTAACCCTTCATTTTTGATTGATTTGGCAAGTTCTGCAATTCCCTCCCTGTCTAATTTCCTTGCCTGAGCATCCTTCCATATTTTGATCTGCTTTATGGGAATCTCCTTTAGCCTGTAATTAATTGGTGACTGATATCTTTTAGCCAAGTTCTACTTTGATGATTATACCATTTTTGATAAAAGAGTTGGGTGTCATTACATTGACAAAAAAAGAAAAAAGAGACCCTAGTACTGTGAATTTCTCATATTGAGAAATACTGTCTGTCTGAGTTCATCGAGTTGGTCTCTGATTGCCTGTGCAGTTTCAGTGTCTCCGTTCGCATATGCATCTTTTAATTGTTGTATCAAGTCTAGAAATTGAGCTCTTGGGGTGTCAACTTTGGCATCATCAGTTGGTTCAGATAATTTTTGTTGGAATTTTTCAATTTTGTCACCATTCATTTCTCTCATCTCGGAATGATCAAATGTTTTGATAACAGTGGTAAAGTTTACAGCATCACCTGCATCTACAACAAAGATGTTTACAGTCATTGTCTTAGACTCTTCATCTTTATTTATGCTGGTAATTGTCCATACAACATATTTGTTGCCTTTACCATCTTTTGCAATTCCAATACTTGCTTTCATTGCATCAGTCACACCGTTACTTTCAGCAACAGAAACTGCTTGGCCTAAAGAGACTGTAACTTGGCCTTTTAATTCATCATGTGCTTCTTTGGTCATCATCCCTTCAGGAACTGGAATTGTTCCAGTAAATCCTTCAACTATAATAGTCTCATGTCCATGATGTCCTTTTTTGGAGTATTTTTCACCATTCCATTTTACATCATCTTTCCAAGAATGTTCTTCGCTAGGATCTGATAAACAAGACTTTCCTTCATAATATTTGTCATTGTGTTCACCTTTAGCATATTTGTCATTGTGTTCACCTTTAGCATATTTGTCATTGTGTTCACCTTTAGCATATTTGTCATTGTGTTCACCTTTAGCATATTTGTCATTGTGTTCACCTTTAGCATATTTGTCATTGTGTTCACCTTTAGCATATTTGTCATTGTGTTCACCTTTAGCATATTTGTCATTGTGTTCACCTTTAGCATATTTGTCATTGTGTTCACCTTTAGCATATTTGTCATTGTGTTCACCTTTAGCATATTTGTCATTGTGTTCACCTTTAGCATATTTGTCATTGTATTCACCTTCACTATCAGCATATGCATCAAATGTCTGAGATACAGCAGGATCCGTTGGAAGCATCATTACAAATATCGCTGCAAAAGCAAGCACTGAAAATGCTACAATTTTTGAATCCATAATATAATATAGATGCTTTTGCATTTAACATTTGTTAACATTTACGCTGGTCAAAACCAGACAGATTTCCCATGTTGATGATGATACTAATTGGCAACACTTGGAATCTTTCTTCTGTCAATTGTTCTTCTGTCTGGAATTTGCTGTAGCCTGCAGACCTTGAGCAGCCTGTCATTGCCAGATTTGATTGCACAGACAAGAATCTTTTTCAAGAAACGCTCCCTGTTTGCCAGGTGCTGGAAACGCAAGGTAATACCAGACATGCTAAACAGGTGGTGTACACGTGACGTCAAGGTAAAACCAATTCACAAGTTCTACAAGACAACACTTGATGCAGAAAAAATTATTCCTATAAGAAAAAAGAGATCCCTTTTTGCAAGAATCTTCTTTAGAGAGGTTCTTTCAAAAGATCATTAGATCGCCAACAATAAATCGATCGTACCATTACTAGTTACAGAGTAAAAGACCTCCCCTGATCATACTCCCTCAAGACATGATCTTCCTATTGTTTTGGTCTTTTACTTTATAATCACACGGTGGGTTCTGGTAACTATATGAGACTTGGGCATAATGATCTACAAAAATAAATTCAAATGATTCTAACAGCAAAGCATTCTCTTTACAATTCTTGGATTCTTATTACCTGCAACACAGTTGTAGTACACTGCAAGCTGATACACCAAGACACAAACCAGAGCAAATGACTTTACATTGACAAGTCCTCTTACTGGCAATGTCCTTATGTTGAATATGTCTTTGACAATCTCAAATAACGGCTCAATGGACACCTTTCTCTGAGAGTACAAATCTTGACCTTCTTTGGAATCATAAAACTCTGCCAGCTTTATTCTGTCTGGCGGCGTAGATGGATATACTTTGACTGGACAGATCAGTCTCAGATTTTTCTCATTGCTGCAATGGTACAGGTTGCCATCATCATACGCAGGATCTGCCAATATGTTTTGGAACAGCCCTGCAAGTGAATCAACTAGTGTACCATACGGTTTGCCGTCATGAGCATTTGCAGTGCTGATACAGGCAGACAGTGGAACTATCAGTTTGCCAGCGGAACAACTCATGTGCAGCTTGTATCCAAATGTCCAGCCCCTTGATTTGGAATAACCCCACTTGGCATCAGTGTCAATTCCTGCAATTGGAAGACGATTTTGTTTGATGTCAGATTTGTGCCATACTGGGCCTGCGGCTTGCAGCATTGTGCTATCAACTGATGCCGATATATCATCTACTAATCTTTCTGAGACAAACAGATTTCCCATGTTGTTGATGATGGTACTAATTGGCAACACTTGGAATCTTCTGTCAATTGTTCTTCTGTCTGGAATTTGCTGTAGCCTGCAGGCCTTGAGCAATTTGTCATTATTACATTTGATGAACAAGAAATAGTGCAGCGTGTTATTGCTAGGAATTCTCATCCATGATTTTATGATGTATAGTTGTACCATCAAAATAGTTGGATAAACATACGGTCTTCCACGCCTAATTACATCCTCATACAGAGACAATGCTCTGATCAAATACAAAACACCAATAAGAAATGACTGACATCTTATGTTGCTAGGGATTCTTGTTTGTTTTGGCATTTCCAATGAACAAAACATACTGAGATCCTTAGCTTTTTTGATTGCAATAATTTAAGAAATTGATTAAAAATTGGAAATCATTATGCCCAAGTCTCAGGTAACTGAGATGGCAGTTAAGATATTGTCAGGTCATCTGAAGAGAAGATAAAGCTAGGCACAAAATATTTGTTTTGTTAAATAAAAATGTAAGAACATCGGGGATTAAACTGGTTATTGAAAATTAAGGTATTGGTGCATTATTTTGTGTAAAAATTAATTACACCATGAAATATGGAATAAAGTAAATTATGATAGAAACTGAATTAGGAAATTTACGTAGATCCCATTATTCTGATGAAATTAATCCTTCTATGGATAGGACTTTAGTAACCATCATGGGTTGGGTTTTAACAATAAGAGGACATGGAAACATTAGTTTTGCTACAATCCGTGACAAAAATGGTGATATCTCTGTTGTTGCAAAAAAGGGAGATTGTCCAGATGATATTCGCGAAAAAATATCTTCACTAAAAGCACATTCTTCAATTGCTATTACTGGAAAAGTAAAATCCTCTGAAAAGGCATCTAGTGGGTTTGAAATAATTCCAACAGAACTAAGAGTCTTTTCAGAAGTTGAAAAGATTCCTCCTTTTGAGCCTACCGCAAAAACTGTCAAAAATATTGATACCCGACTAGAGGTAAGACCAATTGATCTTAGACGTAAGTCACTCCAACACATTTTCAATGCTAGAAGTCTAGTCTTAAAATCAATCAGAGATTACTTTTATTCTCAAAAATTTACTGAAATTAATACTCCAAAAATGATTGCAACAGCTACTGAGGGCGGCGCTGCACTATTTGCAATCTTTTATTATAACAAAGAAGCTTTTTTGGCCCAAAGCCCTCAGTTGTACAAAGAGCAATTAACTATGAGCTTTGAAAAAGTCTTTGAGATTGCTCCAATTTTTAGAGCAGAACCATCAAGAACTAATCGTCATTTAGCCGAAGCTATCTCTATTGATTTGGAAGAAGCATTTGTTGATTACAATGATGTAATGAATAGAATTGAGGAACTAATCAAGATTTCAATTAAAACTGTTAATGATTATGTAAAAGATAACCCTGATGCTGAATTTATAATTCCTGCCATTCCTGAAACTATTCCACTATATTCTTATGATGAATTAGTCGATAAGATGCAAAAGGCAGGAGTAAAAACTGAATGGGGAGATGACTTGTATCCATCTAATCTCAAAAAGATTGGTCTTGATGGATTTTACTTTATCACAGATTGGCCTTTGGGCCCAAAACCGTTTTACGTAAAAGATAGTAAATCAAATCCAAAAATTTCTGAATCCTTTGACTTGATGTATGGAGATTTAGAATTGTCTTCAGGCAGTACAAGGATCGAAAAACGAGATGAGTTAGCTGAGAGAATGAAGAACAAAGGAATGAAGACTGACGCATTTGAGTATCATCTTGGCGCATTTGATTATGGTGTTCCGCCCCACGCTGGTTGTGGAATTGGTCTTGAAAGGTTGATTATGGCTCTTACCGGTACTGAAAACATACGAGATGTAACATTCTATCCAAGAGATGTTGATAGATTGACACCTTAGTTTGCAACACCTTTTTGTAAGTTAATGATTATTTCATAAATCGACTAGTTGAGTAGACCTCTTGCGTAATTATTCCTAGGCGTAAATTCTGAGGAAGAGTATTTCCAAAAATTCACCAATATTGAATTTTTAGGCACAAATCTGATCAAAATTCAAAATACTGTCAAAAACCCTTCTAATTGCGCAAGAGGTCTAGTCTGTAAGGGCTTGAACCATAGAAAGTGAAGTAATGTGTGCTTGAATGGATTATTTGGTTTCAGTTAAAATTCATTAAGCCATAAAGTATGAGATTAATTGTGAAAATTCGAGAACAACTAATCGAGACTTGGGCATAATGATTTCCAATTTTTAATCAATTTCTTAAATTATTGCAATCAAAAAAGCTAAGGATCTCAGTATGTTTTGTTCATTGGAAATGCCAAAGCAAACAAGAATCCCTAGTAACATAAGATGTCAGTCATTTCTTATTGGTGTTTTGTATTTGATCAGAGCGTTGTCTCTGTATGAGGATGTAATTAGGCGTGGAAGACCGTATGTTTATCCAACCATTCTGATGGTACAACTATACATCATAAAATCATGGATGAGAATTCCAAGTAACAATACACTGCACTATTTCTTGTTCATCAAATGTAATAATGATAAATTGCTCAAGGTTTGCAGGCTACAGCAAATTCCAGACAGAAGAACAATTGACAGAAGATTCCAAGTGTTGCCAATTAGTACCATCATCAACAACATGGGAAATCTGTTTGTCTCAGAAAGATTAGTAGATGACATATCGGCATCAGTTGATAGCACAATGCTGCAAGCCGCAGGCCCAGTATGGCACAAATCTGACATCAAACAAAATCGTCTTCCAATTGCAGGAATTGACACTGATGCCAAGTGGGGTTATTCCAAATCAAGGGGCTGGACATTTGGATACAAGCTGCACATGAGTTGTTCCGCTGGCAAACTGATAGTTCCACTGTCTGCCTGTATCAGCACTGCAAATGCTCATGACGGCAAACCGTATGGTACACTAGTTGATTCACTTGCAGGGCTGTTCCAAAACATATTGGCAGATCCTGCGTATGATGATGGCAACCTGTACCATTGCAGCAATGAGAAAAATCTGAGACTGATCTGTCCAGTCAAAGTATATCCATCTACGCCGCCAGACAGAATAAAGCTGGCAGAGTTTTATGATTCCAAAGAAGGTCAAGATTTATACTCTCAGAGAAAGGTGTCAATCGAGCCGTTATTTGAGATTGTCAAAGACATATTCAACATAAGGATATTGCCAGTAAGAGGATTTGTCAATGTAAAGTCATTTGCTCTGATCTGTGTTTTGGCGTATCAGCTGGCAGTGTACTACAACTGTGTTGCAGGTAATGAGAATCCAAGAATTGTAAAGAGAATGCTTTGCTGTTAGAATCATTTGAATTTATTTTTGTAGATCATTATGCCCAAGTCTCATGTAATTATAGTGGACTAGCGTCTCTTACAAAATTTTTTGAAATAACTGCTTCAGGTGAAATGTCTTTTAATGCTGAATATTCTTGGATTTCTAACTAAAATTCAGGATTACTCATATGCACATCAGCATGTTTTTGAATGATGGAGTGGTATTATAATGATGGAAGTTCACTCTGCAACAAAAGAAGAACTTTTGAATATCATTGAAAATGAGGCTCAGATTAGAATAGATAGTTTTGTTGAAGCAGCTATAGAACTAGCTGAAGAAGTTCATTCAGGAGTAAAAAGAGAGGATGGAAAATCATCATTTTTAGAAACACATGTTTGGCCTGTAACTATAGATGTAATACGACATTATAAAAAAACAGACAAACTACTTACAACTCTACAAATTGTTTCATCTATTTTACATGATGTAATGGAAGATAATGACAAGATTTTAGATGTGTATGCTTCCAAGGCATATGGATTTGATGCATACTTTCAGCATAGATGTGGAGATTATGTTTACAACATAGCCATGACTTTGAAGACAAAACCATTGGATAACTATCCTGGTGTCAATGATGAAGAAAAACAAACTGTGAGATTTTTTGAGTATTGTACTGATCTTATAAAAGCCGATTATGATGTAAAGATCATCAAGCTTTCTGATAGATTAAACAACATGAAATTCATAGCTCAAATTCCAAGACAGGAAAAAATAAAGCGATATCTTAGAGAAGCTGAGGACTTTTACATAGCATTTTCAATCTTCCCTCCAACTGTGAGTGAATTTTACAATAAAATGAGACAAGCGTATGATGAGCTAAAAAGCATCAAAGTTACTGTGTAAATTTCTAACCGTATTGATAATGGATTCCTTTTTCACCCCGAGGGTGTTTCCACTCTGTTTCTTGTGAACACGTTCCACAGTCTACACATCCTTCATGCTGAATAATCACTTTTCCTCCTTCTTCACTGTAACATTTTGCAGGGCAAAGGATTACCATTTTTTTCATGTACTCGCTACTAGAATTTAGAACCTTGATGTGAGCAAGACTATCATCATTATAATTTAGATTGGCAATTCTATCTGCCATAGATAGAATGGTAGGGGAATAGGAAGAAGCAATTGATTTTCCTAGTCTTTCTGCAAGTAATGTTGGCACTTTAACGTAGGTTTCTTCAGACTCGATCATTGGTAGAAGCTTATCATAACCAATAATGTTTGCAAATTTTACAGCAATGCCTCTAAAAGTACTGCTAGACATCATTTTTAGAACTGTACCATAGCGAGAGCCAATGATATCTTTGGGGACATCTTTTGCTGCATCTAAAAAGATCTTTAGATAATCCTTGTCTATTTGCTTCATATCTATAGTGTATGGACTATCTTCTACTGACTTTGAATAAAATTCACCAAGAGAATTAGAGAAATCATTCTTATCAAGAGCTCTTGCTACTGTATTTGCTGCACGTACTCCATCATCTATACCTACGTTAAGGCCTTCAATTCTTGGACCAACAAAAATTCCTCTACCCGCCGCATCTCCAACAAATAAGATATTCTTAAAGAAGGGTTTTTTCATTCTACATCTTTTTCCGTCTGGAACTAGTTTTGCGCCGTATTCATCTTCAAGGTAATCTGTTCCAAATGTAACGCCAAATTTTTCAGACATTTTCTCTTGAACGGATGATAATGTTGATTGAATCTCTTCTGCATCTTTGTATTTTCCAGATTTGATTAATCTCTCTCGGCCACTAGGAGAAAAGTTTGCTTCTCTAATCTCATACCAAGTTTTAATTAATTTTGCTACACCAAACCGAATTCGAAGTTTTTCTTCTTGTGGAAGTTTCTTGTCAATGTCTGGTTTAATTGGAACTTTATCTTTGATAAATTCACTAACCATTGGGTTTTTCAGTAAAGAATCAATCAGTGTGTATGGTTCTGTTGGATTTCTTAGTAGTGAATCAAAGTGATAGACAGCTCCTACTGAGAGTGTATCACGATTAGTGTAAAGAAATCCACCACCAATATGATTTAGAGTTACATCGCCAGCAAAAAGATGGGCTGCACCTTCATCAGGGGATATACCAAATCTTTCATCAATAATTTCTTCAGGTAATTTTACGATAACTTTAACTCCTTGGTATAGTTGTTCAGATGTGAATTTTTTTCTAGCATCAACCATCTCTGCAACTTCTGAGTTTACCCCATCAGCTGCAATTACTGCCTTAACTTCAAACTCATCTAGCTCATCAGTTTGTATAATTGTGGTTCCAGTTTGTTCATTCCATGTTATTGATTTTACATGAACTCCAGGAATTATCCCACCACCAAGTTTTTCAGCACTCTTTTCTGCCTGTTTTGCAAACCAAGAATTGAGTTTATTCAAAAGAACGGAATATCCGAAATTTGCCTGATAGTCATGTGATGCAGTAAGATCCATTGAATAGACTTTGTCTTTTGATGTTGAATGAAGAATGTATTTTGTGATTTTTCTTTCAATTGGTGCATCATCAAGGAAATTTTCGTATACTTGCTCAACGTTTGTTACTTGACCTTTTTTGGGTTTTTTAGAATAAAGAATACCGCCAGAGAGATTCTTTGAGCCGATTTTAGAGCCTGCCTCTATGAGTATTGCTTGTTTTCCAAGATTTGATAGTTGCTTTAGTGCAGCTAGTCCAGCAGTGCCACCACCAATTATTGCTACGTCATATTTTTCCAAAACTTTTCATGCCTCAACAATTTGTATTTGTTTTTTAATTTCTTCAACAAGTAATGGAATTACATCCTCCATTCTTCCTTTAATGAAAACATCACATTCATTTTTTATCGGTGCATCTTCATCAGGATTAATAGCTACAACAAAGCCTGAATCTTTCATTCCCCAAACATGTTGCATTGCACCGCTAACTCCTGCAGCAACATACAGCATAGCACTAGTTTTGTGTCCGCTAGTTCCGATCACTCTATCTGGAATCATATATTTAGAATCTAATGCCTGACTAACGGAGTATGGCTTTTTTGAGATTGGTAAAGTAACTCCAATTTCTGCATTCAATTCCTTTGCCAGATTTTCTACAAGTTTGATGTTTTTTTCAGGATCGTCTTTTATTCCTCGACCAAAACTAACTATAGTTCTAGGAGTATCAAAGTCAACTACGCTTTTTATTATCTGGCGACTTAACACCTTGACTTTAAGATCCTGCTCATCAATAGTTGGAGTAAATTCTATAATTTTTCCTTCTCGTGAGGAATCTGGCTTTAGTGGTTCAAAAACTCCTGGAATTATACTACAAGATTGTGGATGATAATCTCTTTTAAAAGCAGGATTTCTATTATCAAGACACAGAATTGTAGTCCATAAAAATCCTGAAAAATCAGGCCTATACATTTTTAGGGTTTTTTCATATGTCTCTTTTTTTCCACCAGTTTTTTGTTGATGTGACATCTCAATATCTTCAATTATAAGCTGGTTGATGTCTGAAGCCAATCCTGATTCTAATTCTACTAGTACAGTTGAAGATAGATGTCTTCCAATACTGTCTGCTGCAAAGAACATGTACCTAGGTCTTTTTACTTCACCTGCATATTCAGGTTCAATCTCTCCTAGTGATTTTGTATCTTGAGCAATTTGCCCAATCACTTTAGTGTAAATAGTATTTCTTACATCTTTTAGCTCAGGATTATCTGCATAAATTACTGCGTCAGCTCCATATTCAATTAACTGCTTTGAGATATCTTTGATGTTGTGTCCTAAAATTATTGTAACTACTTTTTCATTTAAAGAACACTTTGAGTTAAAATCATCTAGTAATCGTCTTGCCTCTCCAATCATTTCAAAACTTACTGGGAGAAATTCTCCATCTTCGTGTTCAATTACAACATATAGATGTCGATATTTTTCTGCCATTATTTTATCACCATAGCTGCCAATGCTTCTTTCATTTTTGCAACAACTTTACGAATTTGTTCAGGATCAGTACCATCAATTACTTCTGCTTGTCTTGTAGCTGTAGACTTGGGAACTCGCTCAACCTTATACACTATTGTTGGAGAACCAGGAAGGCCAACAAGAGTTTCATCAACACCTAGTTCTTTTGCATTAAAGACTTTGAGATAATCTTTGAAATTTTGTGCATGTTGTGTGGCTTCTTTTTGATATTTTTGAAAGGCCAACCTTTGAGAAATTGTATTGTAACTTGATTTGTAGGTAGGATCAATTGAGATAAAGACTGGTAATGGTGCTTCAATCTCTTCAATTACATTAGGAGAACCCTGTAAACTAATCAGACGTTTTGCACGAATTGTTCTAGCCTCTAAATCTATACTATAACTAATTACATTGCCAAGAAAAGTAAATCCCAATTTCCAGGCAGTTTGTGGTCCTGTTTGTCCGGTTTCACCATCTGATGCTCTATGCCCTGAAAATACAATGTCCATTTTTTGTTGTATCTTTTCAATTCCAACTCGTAATACTTCTGCGGTTCCTAAAGTGTCAGCTCCTGCAAAGAGCCTGTCACTATACAGATGAAGTTCCTCTGCATCTGAGATTTGCTGAGCCTGCTGAAGCGCAAGATCTGCTATTGGTGGTCCCATTGTTACAATGGATACCTTTGCATCATACATTACTCTGCCAAAAAATGCCGCGTGAGCTGCAATTCCACTATGAGGACCCAAAGTATTTTTTGTCTCAGCTCGATTTAGGGTTCCATCTGGATTATAACTGACATTTCCTTCTGAAAAATCAGGTTCTAGTTTTATGATAACGGCAATGTTAAGCTCCCCCATGATCAAATCTCGTTTTGACTCCCCACTTAAAGTTAACATAATGATTAAAACGGTTAATGATGCTTTTGACAGTAATTATTGGAGAAATGAAAGAGTCCCTATAGGACTTAAGTTCTATTACTCCCTATAGTATATGGAAGAATTGCATTGAGAGATGATTATGCAGAATATACGCAATGTCCTACATGTAAAACATCATTACTTGATTGTGATTGTAATTGTCCTAAGTGTAGTAAAAGAGAAGAATGTGAATTGAGTCCACTTACAATTACATGATAACGTTCAATCTGTTTTCTAATACACTGCTTCTAGTATTGAATCCATAAAAATTCAGAAACTCAAAACTAGATTAAAAATAATTTAGAGGTATTCTCCTCGAGAGAATTAGATTTTCTAAAGATTCTGCCTAACTGTTATTTTACAGAATTAAAAGGGTCTTAAACCAAAATCAATAGTCCCTTTGACAGCCTAAAATATTTTCCAAAAACGGTTCAAACCTCCAAGTACTTGTTACTTTTAGGGAATAACAGTAAAACTTAAGATCTCAAGTAGCAATGCTTCGTAAATTTTAATTATTATAATCCTAGGTTGTGAGTGATGACTAATCACATGTTAATCGATTTTGTTTCCGCAATTTTGTTAACCTCATTACTTGCTCCAATACAAGAATCATTTGCCCAAGATCCAGTTTCTTTTACAAATCCAAGATTAGTAGATGCATTTGGTGTATCTATAGTAGGTAATATTGATGAAAACCAACAAGTTCAATTTGCAGCTGATTTAGAAAATTTAAACAATATTCCTCAAGGTTTTATTTATTTAGTTTAAGTTGAAGATTCAGATGGAGTGCCAGTAAGTCTTGCCTGGATTTCAGGATCTCTTAGTGCAGGACAGTTATTTGTTTCTGCACTTTCGTGGATTACACAAAATAATGGCCCAAATGTTGTTAATCTTTATCTTTTTGACAGCATCACGAATCTAGAACTATTGGCCAATCCATTAGCATTATCATTCTCACTCAACAGCCCAATTCAAGAAATAACTAAAGACTTTGATTCTTCGACTTCTTCACAATCAAATTCACTAACACTTTCTCTAAATGATGATTCACTTTCTACTGGTGATGAACTTGTAATCTCTGGAAAAGTTCCTAATCTTGATGAAAATGTAATTGGAGTTACAGCCAAAATCAAGGATCCTCATGGCAATTTTGTATATGTTTCTGCTACTGATGTTTCAAATTCAAATTATAATTTCAGCTTTAAAACTGGCGGGCTCATGAAACTTACTGGGGATTATGAAATCGAAATTAATTATGGATCTATTAAAAACACCAAAAATTTTCATTTTACTGCAATAGATGATTTACATCCTATTCCACAACCAGAACCAACTCAGGTACCACGTTACAATGGAATCAGAGCAACCTGTAATGAATGTGAAATAAACTGGCAGGAGTCTTGATAGTAATATGAAACTAGTCAAAGGAGGTGAAATGTAATATGGCGTTATATGGAATTTACGGAAGACATGAAATTGATCAGTGTCCCTGGAACAACAAAGAGAGAGCAAAAGAAGTAGTAGAAATCGCTAACAGTGACTTTGCATCCATGCTTCCAAACTACAAAATACACAACATTATAGGACAATATCACTCTGGACTAGAACACACGTTCCTTTGGATACTTGATGCAGAGGATCCACATCTAATTCAGCAATTTGCAGTAGATGCGGGAGTGGCAAAGTTCAATGAAGTCAAGATTGTTCCAATTACCGAATTCAAAGGCGTAGTCGCTGGAGCAAAAAAAATACACGGGTTATAGGGAATGATTCAAACCCTTAACTTTTTCCCCTTTTAATTTTATCTAACATGTATTAGATGAATAATTTCTAATTGTTTAGTTTTTTAGTCTATAATTTAATAATTTTAAGTATTTTTCACGGTTTTGTTTAAATATATTTTTCACATATTTGTTTTATGGAAATTGCTTATGTTTTGGTTAATTGTGATCTTGGTTCTGAAGATGCCATAATCGAAGACCTAAAGCACATAGATTCAGTAAAGGAAGTTCATGGAACTTTTGGTGCATATGACATAATTACAAAGGTAGAGAATCCAGATAGAGACAAACTTAGAGAAGTCATTACTTGGAACATCAGAAGACTTGAACATGTTCGTTCAACTCTCACCCTAATGGGAGTTCAGGGACAAAATTAGGAGAATTTATGGTAAAGGCCTATGTTCTCATAGTAAATGAGTCTGGAACTGAAGATTCTGTAATTTCTAATCTACACAACATACCAACCATTACTGACGCATTTGGTACATTTGGGACTTATGACATCTTGACCAAACTAGTATCTGCTGATGAACAAGATATTCAATATGATATTTCAAATGGAATAAGAAAAATTCCAAACATTAGATCAACTTTAACATTATTGGTTGATAAAAAACTAGGAATTTCAAAAACAAATGAAATTGAACAAAAAGTATTAGATGCCCATATGGCTCAAGCCTTTATCACTATTCATTGTTCAAAGTCAGATGAATATAGAGTAATGAAAAACTTGGAAGAAATTCCTGAAGTTGTGGAGATTGATATATTGGTTGGAAGCTATGAGATGATGTGTAGAATTGCAGCTCCCACATACAATGATATTTCTGAAATTGTCAGCAAAAAGATTAGAAAAATACCTGGAATAAAATCTACAAATACAATTAATGTGATAAATAATCAGGGATTTAGCATTGGATTATGAAAATTTTTGTTCACAAATTTTAAAGATTGACCCTAAAATCAGATTTGCTTCCGTTTATCATCAATGGGCTGCTCGTGTTGGAGGAGGAATGAGAGAAGGATTAGAAAGCCTGCTTTCAGAGCATATGGAAAATGAATTGGTCAATCTCTCCATTATTGATTGGAAGGCACGTAAAGATACTGCAAAAATGCTTGGCAAAACAAAATACACTATGGCTGAATATGATACAATTAAGCGCTTTTCCTTTTATCTGGGCGATGACCATTTGCTTCTTGTAAGTACTGAAAAAGAATCTGACACTAATGTAGTGGTAGATAAAATCATCGAACTCTATTACAAAAACTAAAACCAAATTACTTCAGTCTTCTTTCTCTTCTTTGATTCTATGCTTTGTCTATCCCTAAATGTTGTTTAATTTTACCAACATCTTCTCCTATCATCGCTATTTGACTGCTAAGGGCCCAAAGTGAGTTTCGTGTCTGGATATTTTGATTATTCAGGTATTTCACCAGTGTAATGGTAAATTCAGTATTCTTTGTCTTTTCAAGATATGTAATAATTTCATGAATTATTTGTGGCGGTAATCCTTTGTCTAATTTTTCAATCATTTGTTTGCATTCCTCATCGTTTTGGACTACCATGTGATACTATGCTTACACATTTAGTTAAAGAAGATGCTTGTTTTTCAAAACGGAATCTATTCTGAAAATGTATAATTCAATTTTCCATATTTTTTCACATATAAATCCGTAAATGCGATGGTGTGTATAGTAATTTAATGAAAACTTCAGTAGGAGAAGAGTTAGTGTCAAAATATGAATTTTCATTTTGCCATCAATGTAAAAAATTCCATGTTAATATGGAAGATGGTTTATGTGAAATCTGCCAAAAAACTCTTAGTTGATAAGAACCTAAATAGATTGAGACTTGGGCATAATGATTTACAAAAATAAATTCAAATTATCTTCAACAGCAAAGCATTCTCTTTACAATTCTTGGATTCTCATTACCTGCAACACAGTTGTAGTACACTGCAAGCTGGTACACCAAGACACAAACCAGAGCAAATGATTTTACATTCTCAAGTCCTCTTACTGGCAATATCCTTATGTTGAATATGTCTTTAACAATCTCAAATAACGGCTCGATTGACACCTTTCTCTGAGAGTATAAATCTTGACCTTCTTTGGAATCATAAAACTCTGCCAGCTTTATTCTGTCTGGCGGCGTAGATGGATATACTTTGACTGGACAGATCAGTCTCAGATTTTTCTCATTGCTGTAATGGTACAGGTTGCCATCATCATACGCAGGATCTGCCAATATGTTTTGGAACAGCCCTGCAAGTGAATCAACTAGTGTACCATATGGTTTGCCGTCATGAGCATTTGCAGTGCTGATACAGGCAGACAGTGGAACTATCAGTTTGCCAGTGGAACAACTCATGTGCAGTTTGTATCCAAATCTCCAGCCCCTTGATTTGGAATAACCCCACTTGGCATCAGTGTCAATTCCTGCAATTGGAAGACGATTTTGTTTGATGTCAGATTTGTGCCATACTGAGCCTGCGGCTTGCAGCATTGTGCTATCAACTGATGCCGATATGTCATCTACTAATCCTTCTGAGACAAACAGATTTCCCATGTTGTTGATGATGTTGCTTTGTTTCCTAACTGCAAAAATCATTAACATCCTTTAATTGAACAATCAATTTTTGATTATTCTATTGCATTACAATCATCTTGTTATACAAACAAACTTTCATTTTCAGTTCATGAATCATATTCTCTCTTTTGTGCGATGTTACATGTTCACCAAACATTCGCTTGAATGCAGAAAACACTGATTCAACAATCCATCTGTCCCCATAGCTTACGCTATTCCTCCATAATTCATAATTAAAAATTTGAGCCAATACAGATTTTCGTCTTGGATAACAGTCAGTGTTAACTGATGAGTTCTTTCTTGTCTTGATTCCTGCAGTGATATTTTCATGATACAAATATGAAAAATCACTTTTTGTGTCATATGCACCATCAGCAAGGGTTTTAGTTACATTTCCAAACTGTTTTGATTGTTCTACCAGAGACATAAAAGATTTTGAATCATGTGATTTATCATCTGTAATGGTAAGACCTGTAATTTGTTTTGATTTTACATCTACTGCCACATGAATTTTTAGAAAACCTCTTCTCTTCTGCCATTTTTGTCTCATCCACTCACCTCTGTCTGCAACCTTGACTCCAGTGGAATCAATTGCAATGATGATGTCTTTTCCCAGTTTTGGGTTGCACTTGATATCGAGTTTGTTGACACGTTTCCAAATGGTAGAATATGTCGGTGTTTTTGATTTTTCTTTTAGGTGTGATTTTATCAGTCCCTCTGTTTGTCTGTAGGGGAGATGCAGATACGCATGGCAATACCCTAATGCTTCCATGAAACTCTCAGGATAGACGTACTGGTGTCCTTCTTTTCTGCGATTCATCTCTTTGAGTTCTGTACCCCACTGTTCCATGGCATCAAAGGAGAGTATGATTTCTCCTCTTCTTACAAGGGATTGGTTGTATTTTTTCCAATTTCTATTCATGAAATTGTACAAAATGTTCTGATCCAAACCTTGATTGGTAGAATTAGTTGGATAAACTAGTCATGTTAGGAAACACAGCACTGTGTTTCCTAACATGTTTTTTCGTTAAGATATACCGAAAATCATTACATTAGGATCAAAAATTAACAGTTGTTTTTATTCAAATATTCTTAACTATGACAGAATTAGGTAAAAATTCATAGTTAGGAAACAAAGCAATGTATAGTTGTACCATCAGAATGGTTGGATAAACATACGGTCTTTCACGCCTAATTACATCCTCATACAGAGACAACGCTCTGATCAAATACAAAACACCAATAAGAAATGACTGACATCTTATGTTGCTAGGGATTCTTGTTTGTTTTGGCATTCCAATGAACAAAACATACTGAGATCCTTAGCTTTTTTGATTGCAATAATTTAAGAAATTGATTAAAAATTGGAAATCATTATGCCCAAGTCTCAATTATAATAATTATCGTAATCATTTTACTTGTATTTGTAATAATTCAGAATACAACAATCATAACAAGAGTCGAAGAATGCTGTGAAGAAGAGAAAACTACTGGGTGTTTCACACGTTTTAATGCTGGTCCACCAGTTCGAGACCCAAATGGTAATTGGGATATCCCCATTTCTTGGAGCGCTAGTGCAGACAAGGTCGATATTGAATGGAGAATTCAAGGATCTGCTTCTTGGATAATTTTAAGAAATATTACATCAGCAGGTGTAACTGAACTATTTGAAGATTTAGATTCTACCGATAGCAGAATTTGGCAAGATGTAACAAGATTGGCTGGAATTGCTGAAGGTACAGTTCTTGAGATAAGAGGAGCGTGCAAAGTTAACAATGTAAGAACTGGAGAGTTTAGTGACGTTCGAGAAGTCATCATTCCAACGTCACCATAATAAAAGATAGGAAGCATGTTGAATCTATATCAAAAGTTTTCATTTGACTAATTCCGGTATTTGATTAATTAACCAATCAGGGTCTAAATTTGTCCCAAAAACGGTATCAGGTCCCTCTAGAATACAACTTTAAATCAAAGATAGTCACGGGATTGAACTAAATTAACAAACCCTTCGCTCGTGACCACAAAGTTTTCTGTGAACTAAAAATTGATTTTGAAAATAATAAAAAGATAGACGGAATTTAAGAAAACAAAGATGAAATCTTAAATTAAAAAATTCATTGCCTATTCTGATTTTTTGACTTTTTGAGCTGCTGGGCCTTTTTGACCTTCGCCTACTTCAAACTCGACTTTATCGCCTTCGTTGATGAATCCGTCAACATCTGATTTGTGAACAAACAGATCATCTCCACCTTCTCGTTCGATAAAGCCAAAGCCCTTAGTACGGTTAAACCATTTTACGGTGCCTTGTTCCATTTAATTTTGGAATAATTTATCACTATATTAAGTAAGGGTATCAAAAATAGATCAAGTCAATGACAATAGTGACTAGAAATCTTTAGGGATGTGTTCATTTTCCTTCAACCATGTCACTTGAGGAAGTGTGAATCTCCAAATAATATCCCCTCGTTCTTGCTCTTTAAAGTCCCAAGGAGCAATAATCACAATATCATTATCTCTAATCCAAACTCTCCTCTTTAGTTTTCCTCTAATTCTACCACGTCTGGTAACATTATCAGCACATTTTATCATGACATTTTCGCCTCCAAGCATTTTCAATACACGCCCAAAAAGTTCACCTTCTTCTGGAAGGCGAATCTCTTTAAGAGCACTTTCATTTTTTACTTGACGCTTACCCATAAGTATCATTTACGTTCTGTGCATATAACTGATAGGGCTTTTGATAATGTGGAATTCAAGTGTATTACAATACGCAAGGGATTTTATCTATTATAGTGAAAATTAATCTATGGAATTTAGGTGCATAGAAGAATGCTCTCAGTGCTGTATTGAAAGAGAGTATTATCCGAACAAAATATTTGGAAAAATAGGGGTACTAATTCTTCCTGAAGAAAAAGAAAGAATAGAAAAATTAGCAAAATTAAATCGATTAAAGATCAAAATTTTGCCAAGAATTGGAATTTCTGAAGACAAAAACTCTATTCCAACAAAAATTTTGGCATATCAATTAATGGGGATTGAAAAAAATGGAAACACATGTCCTTTCTTAGATACAGATAGTGGAAACAAATCACCACATGGAGGATTTCCATGCAAAATTTACAAAGATAGGCCACTTGCATGTATGACATATCCGTTGATTGAATCTGAACCAATTACATTTGATGAGAAATGCAAGTTTTGTAAAGAACATGGAACTGCAGATCAGAATATTAATTCTGAAATAGAATCTCTTCTGAAGATTAAAGAAAAAATGAACACTGATGCTTCATTCATTTGGAGATTTGCAACGGGAATAGGAGAACAGGAAGATCAGCAAGTTTTGGAGTTAGGTTGGATTTTAGAGGAGTAAACAAGCCCAAAAAATAGATGTGGAGATAATTTCAACCAAAAATTCAAAAAGCATTAGAACTTTTGCTATGTATGAGTAAAGATGCATGGTCAAATCTAGACAAAGTTGATCAAAAGATTATAGAGATTCTCAATAACAATGCTAGAACACCATCAAAAGAAATTGCATCAGAATTGGTAAAGTCCGGTCACGATGTTTCAGACAGAACAATCAGAAAAAGAATAGAACGTCTTGAAAAAAGTGGAATCATTAAAGGATACAAAGCGGTTCTAACATATGTATCAGGGATCAACAAGTATCAAGTAATAATGATGAAACTGAAGCCATCAAAATCCTTAGAATCGGTTAAACAGTACTTGGGAAAGTAACTACCCAACATCCCCCAAATAATATTCTGATTTGATTTTTCTAAACGAATCAACAATAATGATTCCAAATATACACTTGAGAGTCTCAATTGTAATGATTGGATTTGTATGTGAAATGGAATGGTTATTTCTCAACGTACAATTTGCAATTATCCATGCATTAAACAAAATCAAAGGATAAAAAAAGTATAAGAATCTTACACAATGATTCATACTGCACGTTCTTGGCCTGAATTTTTCCACACATGCATAACCTGTTTCTATTCCCCATCTTTTGCGATACTCTTCTGGAAGAGTACATAGATTCCAAAATATCTTCTTTATTCTAAGATTAGTTGCAAACACCATATACTGATCCGTAAGATTTGATTTTGTTACATTTGGGTTTGGAAGAATCACTAGAGTAAATGATTCGATATGCTTTGATGTAGAATGAATTCTATATTCTGAAATTGATTCTCTATTGCCTGTAACATATTGGATGATTGCTTTTTTGATTCCAGGTGTTTTTCTTGCTGGCATGATAAATGTATCGTGGTTTTGTTTTATTTCATGAATTACTGCAGTTGAGAAAAATTCTCTATCTAAAAGAACTAGACGTGTCTTGATACAATTTCTGCTACAATCAGACAGTAATTTACGCACGATTACTCCCTTTGAATCACCTTTTCTGATTGGGACAGCACCAATTTGTGCCCTACACTGCTTATCTACACATTGTATTGTCCCATATCCTTCAAATGCGTCAGTTCCATTCTTTGGTTTTGATTTTACCAGATATGGAGAATCTGTTTTGTCATATCGTGGGATGAAATGCTTGTCAATTGCAACAGTCACTGGTTTGCAAAGAAATCCCATCTTTTTCAAATGTAAAATGGTTTGATCAATTCCACCATACAGTGAAAGTAACATCTTTTCTTGAGGTATCTTTACAATGTGTTTTCGAATCCAAGATCCAGATGGAATAGAGGCATTTGATTTTATTTTTAATCTCTTTGCAGTTGATTCAGAGTAACAATTCTCAATACATGAGGACATGATAAAATGATGTGCATCATCTGAATTGTATTTTGCATTACTTTTTTGTGAACAAGAAAATAACAATGTGGTAGACATTATTTTAGCAATATTTGCAAATGCGGTGCATGTAGAATGTTTAATGTGTGCAAAAGTAACATTAGAATAATTCACAATTGATGGAGCCGCACACCTCCATCAAGCTTTTTCTATCATCATTATTTTATCAAATGATCAAAAACCAGTTTCTGATGAATAATTGTGTTACTTTCCCAAGTACTGTTAATTGAACAATCAATTTTTGATTTTTCTATTGCATTACAATCATCTTGTTATACAAACAAACTTTCATTTTCAGTTCATGAATCATATTCTCTCTTTTGTGCGATGTTACATGCTCACCAAACATTCGCTTGAATGCAGAAAACACTGATTCAACAATCCATCTATCTCCATAGCTTACGCTATTCCTCCATAATTCATAATTGAATAATTGAGCCAGAACAGCTTTTCGTCTTGGGTAGCAGTCAGTGCTAACTGATGAGTTCTTTCTTGTCTTGATTCCAGGAATTATACTTTCATGATACAAATATGAAAAACAATCCTTGGTATCATATGCACCATCAGCTAGAGTCTTGATTACATCTCCAGACTCTTTTGATTGTTCAACCAGTGACACAAAATGTTTTGAATCATGTGACTTGTCATCTGTTATTTCTAAACCTGTGATTTGTTTAGATTTCACATCTACTGCAACATGAATCTTCAAGAATCCTCTTCTTTTCTGCCATTTCTGCCTCATCCACTCGCCACGATTGGCAACCTTGACTCCTGTACTATCTATTGCAATGACGATGTCTTCTCCCAGTTTTGGATTCATTTTGATATCGAGTTTGCTGACAAGCTTCCAGATTGCAGAATATGTTGGTGTTTTTGATTTTTCTTTCAGGTGTGATTTTATCAATCCCTCTGTTTGTCTGTAGGGGAGATGCAGATATGCATGGCAATACCCTAGTGCCTCCATGAAACTCTTAGGATATACAAACTGATGTCCTTCTTTACCACGATTCATCCCCTTGAGCTCTGTACTCCACTGTTCCATGGCATCAAAGGAGAGCATGATTTCTCCTCTTCTTACAAGGGATTGGTTGTATTTTTTCCAATTTCTATTCATGAAATTGTACAAAATGTTCTGATCCAAACCTTGATTGGTAGAATTAGTTGGATAAACTAGTCATGTTAGGAAACACAGCAGATAATAGAATAATTGTAATTAAAACAGTAACACTTTCAGGCTCAAATTATTTCTGTACTAGCATTTTTCTTGATACCTCATTTATGATGAATTAATTAAACAAAAAATTTAGAATCTAATCTAGTTTGAAAAGTCTTTCATTAACCAATAATTTTCTTATTTTGTATGAATAAGTTAGTTAGCATCATACTCGTTTAAATTAGTCGTCTGGGATAACTTTGTAGTTTACATGGTAACTTTCAAATCAAATTCTAATTGTCTACGTTGTGGAAAAAACTCTCTATTGACTGATGAAGATACAGGAGAACAATTTTGTGCAAAGTGTGGTTATGTGATTTCTGAAAAATTACAAGCATCAGGTCCAGAATGGAGATCATTTCAAAAAGATGGCGGTTCAGATCCCGCAAGAACTGGTGCGCCATCATCACTTACGATACATGATATGGGGTTATCGACAGTTATCAATCCTCAAAACAGAGACGCAACGGGAAAACCACTAACTGCTTCAATGAAAAGTACCATTGAAAGACTTAGAACTTGGGATAGTAGAAGTCAAGTTCACGAACCTGTTGATAGAAATTTGAGACAAGCACTCAGTGAATTAAATAAGCTAAAAGATAAGGTTGCGATTTCTTCAAATGTTCTTGAAAAAGCTGCTTATCTTTATAGAAAGGCATTGGAGAAAAAACTAGTTCGTGGGAGATCTATCTCTGCAATGATTGCTGCATCACTTTATGCTGCTTGCAGAGACACCGAAACACCTAGAACCCTAAAAGATATTGCTGATGCTGCAAATGTTAAACGGAAAGATATTTCAAGATGTTACAGATTGTTGCATAATGAATTAGAGCTGAAGATGCCTGTTGTAGATTCAATTCAATGTATTGCAAGGATTTCAAGCAAACTAAAGATCACCGAAAAAACAAAACGTTATGCAATCAAAGTACTTCAAGATGCACAAGACCGTAAGGAATCCGCTGGAAAGGATCCGATGGGCCTTGCAGCAACAGCATTATACCTATCCTGTGTCCAAAACGGAGTATCTATTACTCAACGAGACCTTGCAGAGGCTGCAGGTGTTACAGAAGTTACCATAAGAAACCGTTACAAGGGGTTAAAGGCAGGTCAATTATCAAAGCCTGAATCTTGATTTTTGTAACACACTTTAGGCATAATTGAGTTTTTAGAATGATAGTATAATGACAAATGATATGCCAAATATTATTTCCACTTTTTCATTTTGTATACCGTTATGTTCTCCTTGAATAAATTAACTAGATGAATCAAAGCTATTTTTTGTAAAAATAAGGTGTGTCCTAAAACTGTCCTCTGACATGTCTTCTTACCTCCATCAAGTTAACAACTCGTATGTTGTAACAGATTACACGTAACGCCAACTCTTTTTTCTGGATCAGTTTATTTCTTGATGACAGATTGTTTCCAAAGACAATCTTGAGTACTGCAAAGACAGATTCCACCAGTGATCTCCTGTGATAATGTCTGTCAAACTCATCTTGATTATCTTTGAATAGTGAGACCATCTTTTTCCATGATTGAGAATCTTTGGAATTTCTAATTGTGTTTTTCTTTGGCTTGACGTATGGCGTCCTCTTTAGGGTTGCCACCATGTTGCAGATGTTTCGTGACAGGTATGCAGGATCTGCACAAAAATCACCAGCTACTTTTGGAATTTCCTTGAGCAATTTTGAGAACTGGTGCATTACCTTGTGTTCCTTTTGTCACATCAAAAGATATGATTGCCAAGGACTGTATTGCAATTAGAATGTGCAGTTTTAGGTAAGATTTTTTGGATTTGTGCCTGTTTGTCTTGATGTCAAACCAGGCTTCACACCTTTTGGTGCTAAACCCTGAACTGTCCGGAGCCATGTCCTTTTTTTGATTGGCTCTGTGAGCCTTGCATTTACTTTTCTAAGATAAGAAATTGGAATTCTTTTCAGGCTATCATTGATCACAGTCTTGCTTGGAGCCTTTTGCAATTCCATGATTTCTAGAAGGCCTGGCCTTGATCTCAGGTGCGACTACATGGAACGGTAATCAAATCCAAACTTTACTTTTAGCATTACGCACATCACTTTGGCTTTTGTCGGGAATGCAGAACGTCCTCCCGTCTTTGGCTTCCATGGTGCATCCATGTTCCACACAGTCTTCTTTACCTTCTCTAAAAATAGAATCTCTTCATCTTTGCGGTACAGGCCGTATACCTGCCAGTCTCGTTTTGACTTTTTGTTTTGCATAAATGCTGTCAAATCATGCGATCAATATCTTGTAGAATCAAGCAATTTTGTCATAGTTGTTTACTTTTCGGACACACCCGTAAAAATACGATCGTTCTTATAGTTGAAAAATTTTAAAAAATCATGTCAGAAGAACGAAAAATGTACCCTATCAAATGTTCTGATTGTGGTACAGATTCAGAAGTACCTTTTGAGCCAAGTCCCGATAGACCAGTCTATTGTAAAGAATGCTTACAAAAACATCGTAATTAACGATTTTAGGCTAAATTTGTTTAAAGTTTTTTTAATCTAAACGATTCATTTTTTAATTTTCAACCTCCTAGGTTCAAAAACCTGTGTTTGGCTAAAAGATGAAGGTATGACTTGTTAGAGAATTATTTTATTTACCTTTGAAAAAGAAAATAATGCTTTGTTTCCTAACTGCAAAAATCATTAACATCCTTTAATTGAACAATCAATTTTTGATTATTCTATTGCATTACAATCATCTTGTTATACAAACAAACTTTCATTTTCAGTTCATGAATCATATTCTCTCTTTTGTGCGATGTTACATGCTCACCAAACATTCGCTTGAATGCAGAAAACACTGATTCAACAATCCATCTGTCCCCATAGCTTACGCTATGCTTCCATAATTCATAATTAAAAATTTGAGCCAATACAGATTTTCGTCTTGGATAACAGTCAGTGTTAACTGATGAGTTCTTTCTTGTCTTGATTCCTGCAGTGATATTTTCATGATACAAATATGAAAAATCACTTTTTGTGTCATATGCACCATCAGCAAGGGTTTTAGTTACATTTCCAAACTGTTTTGATTGTTCTACCAGAGACATAAAAGATTTTGAATCATGTGATTTATCATCTGTAATGGTAAGACCTGTAATTTGTTTTGATTTTACATCTACTGCCACATGAATCTTCAAGAAACCACGTCTTTTCTGCCATTTCTGTCTCATCCACTCACCACGATTGGCAACCTTGACTCCTGTACTGTCAATTGCAATAACAACATCTTTTCCAAGTTTTGGATTCATCTTGATGTGTAACTTGTTTACACGCTTCCAAATGGCAGAATATGTCGGTGTTTTTGATTTCTCTTTTAGGTGTGATTTTATCAGACCTTCAGTTTGTCTGAATGGCAGATGCAAATAGAGATGACAGCACCCTAGTGCCTCCATGAATGATTCAGGATAAACAAATTGACGTCCTTCCTTTTTGTGGTTCATCTCCTTGAGTTCTGTGTTCCATGAGTCTATAGCATCAAAAGACAACATGATTTCTCCACGTCTTACTAGTGATTCGTTGCATTTTTCCAATTTCTATTCATGGAATCATACAAAATATTCTGATCTAAAGCTTGTTTGGTAGAATTAGTTGGACAAACTAGTCATGTTAGGAAACACAGCACAGCGTGTTATTGCTAGGAATCCTCATCCATGATTTTATGATGTATAGTTGTACCATCAGAATGGTTGGATAGACATACGGTCTTCCACGCCTAATTACATCCTCATACAGAGACAACGCTCTGATCAAATACAAAACACCAATAAGAAATGACTGACATCTTATGTTGCTAGGGATTCTTGTTTGTTTTGGCATTTCCAATGAACAAAACATACTGAGATCCTTAGCTTTTTTGATTGCAATAATTTAAGAAATTGATTAAAAATTGGAAATCATTATGCCCAAGTCTCAATTAATTCTGAAAAAATCATTACAAATTATGTAGCTATTAGAACTGATATTACAAAAGGAAAATATTCTCAAATACGACTTTTAAAAATGGAAGAGCAACTTCTCGAGCAAAATAAAACTTTGCTTTCTCAAGTTGAAAGTAAAAGTAAAGAACTAGTAAAATCTAAACGATTGGCAACAATTGGTACAATGGCAAGCCGAATTGCTCATGATTTGAAACAGCCTTTGACCGTCATGTATACATATGCTGAAATATTGACTCCTGAAATCCTTTCAAAACTTGATTCAAAAGATAAAGAAAAATGGCTCAGATTACAAAATTCTATTTTTGATATGAATAGGATTATTGAAGACGTTCTAGATTTTGCAAGAACCACTGAAATTAAAAAGAAAAAATCATCGTTATTGAGCATTTTGCGATTAGCAATAAATCATGTAAAATTTTCTTATGGAATTGAAATCAATTTACCGGAAAATGATGTCTTTCTTAGATGTGATGCACGAAAGATAGAGGGTGTGTTGTCCAATTTACTCAATAATACTGTTCAGGCATTAGATGGACAAGGTGAAATTGATGTGACTATATCTTCTGATTCTAAATTTGTGACTATCCAAGTAAAAGATTCTGGTCCTGGAATCCCTGAAGAGCATTTAGAGAAAATTTTTGAGCCCCCATGTTTACCACAAAAAAGACTGGAACTGGATTGGGATCAGTCATTTGTAAAAGCATTGTCGAGCAACATGAAGGCAATATCTCAGCAAGTAATAAGCCTACAACTTTTACCATTAAATTACCTGTCTAGTATATTCAAAGTTTTTTTGATTTTATTCTTCAAGTTCTATGTCATTTTGAAGTTCTTTTGGTAATCCAGCCCACCATTCTTTTTTGCCCTCAGACATTAAGACAAAAAGATCTCAGGTTGCTAATAGATCTGTTGGTTAATTCTTCATACCAATTGTTCAAGAAAACCTGACAAAATTCAATCCTTCGTATATCTAATATCTGAAATGTCATCTGACTCTTTAATTTTCACAATTAATGTGTCTCCCAATTTATTGAAAACTCGTTGACGCTTTTCATTTGTCAAAAACCATCCTAATATAACATCAATTGGTAATAGAAATGATTTTCCAAAACTGCTTATCATAATTTTTTTCAAATCTGGTTTTCCACCATCGAGGTTCACTACTTTCAAATTGAGAATTTTTTTTCCAATTGTTTGACCTGTTTTGTACTCTAAAATTGTCCAATATACAAAGAACAAGATACTAGTTGGAATGTATTGTGTACTTTCAGCCCAAAAAACATCTTCTTCAAATTCATAGTCTATTGTTCCAAATGATGCAAAAACTATTGATGTTGAAATAATTGAAACGATGATGAAATCAATCAACCAAGCAAGGAATCTATCTGTCCATTTTGCAATAATTATTTTTGAAGATATGCCTGAATCTGAATTACTCACAAAATAACTAATCATTTCAAATTAATAAAATGTGTTGATCATTAGTTAACAGCAATTACAACATAGTTAATTTATTTATGCATTAGAATGAAAATGTATGAAAGCAAAATTTATGACATCTTGTGTATCTTGTGGTGATAAGATTCAACCTGGAAAAGAGATTGAAAAAAACAAAGATGAAGAATGGGTTCATAAGTACTGTGTTGAGGATTCAGAAGGATTACCCTAGAAATTAATAGTCTCTTCTTTCAATTAAATTTGAAATTATTTTGATATCAATAAATCCTTTCGATGTGTTTTTCTGGACATTTCGTAGAAATGAAAAAGATGTTGTGAATCTTTACACCACTCTTTCTCCTGTGATGCAACTTGCTACAGGTGGCTCCATGCTTAATTTTGGTTGCTGGTCTCCAAAACATACAGACCCAATTTCAGCACAAAATAATCTATGCACAATTTTTGGAAATTTAGCAGAACTATCTTCTGGAGAAAATGTTGTTGATGTGGGGAGCGGGTTATCAGCTCCATCTAAACTATGGAGAGATAATTTTTCTAATCTTCGTTTGTATTGTGTGAATATTAATTTCAAACAATTAGTTTTTTCTGGAAAACAAAAAAACATAGAATTCATAAATTCTACTTCTACAAAACTCCCTTTTGCTAGTGATTCTGTTGATCGAGTCTTGGCATTGGAATCTGCTCAACACTTCAAACCTTTATCTGATTTTATCTCAGAATCAAAAAGAATCTTGACAAAATCTGGATTGCTTGTAATGGCCATTCCTGTAATTACTGGTAATCCCTCCATTGGAAAATTAGGACTTTTAAAATTTACTTGGTCTTCAGAACATTATGGATTAGACACTGTCAAAGAATTTGTTGAATCTGGTGGATTCACCATATTTGAAGAAAAATTAATCGGTAAATATGTCTATGAGCCTATGGCAAATTATTACATTGAAAACAGAACAAACTTGAAAAAATCCATTTTAGAAAAATATCCTAACTATATTGAAAAAATTCTTTACAAATCAATTCTTAAAATGAAAAAAGCATCAGAACAAAAAATAATTGATTATGTAATTTTGAAATGTATCTTAAAGTCTAAACTATGAGAACTCTTTTACCAATAAGATATTCCATTGCCTGAATGTATTCTGATTCTGAAGTCAAGCCATCCGAAAACCACATTATACTTGTTTTCCACCATTTTGGGATCTTCAAATTGTGGAATTGAATTCCTTCTGAATCCTGGAATATATTGGTCTCAATTAGTGATGATCTTTCCCAATTTGTGGCAATTATTGTCTTTTCAAATTTCTCAAAAAGTAAAAGTCCTGTTTCTTTATCAATTATCAATAATTTAGTTTTATCAGAATTTTCTGCTACTACTCCGACCCTAGTTAAACCACCTATTGAGTAATCTGTTATTCCAAATATTTTATAATCATCTTCAACTGTTTGACCAACTATGATGGGAGTTTTATAAAGAAACTTTACAGTTTTACAACATTTTTCTTCAGTAGGAATTTTTGTATTTTCATCAAGATAAAATTGATTAGTTTCTACCTTTTCTTCTGAAATTCTCTTAATGTTTATCAAAATTCCATTTGAATCAATTTTTTCAATTTCGAATTTCTCTGTAGTGGTATCTCCAAACTTGCTGGTATGTGAATAAATGACAAAATCTGTTTCCTTTATACACAAACCATCTTCATTACAAGTTCTATTGCTAATATTGTCAATCACTGGTGGTGAGAGAACATTGTTTTGTAGCATTTTTCTTATTCCGTATGCATATTGACTATCTTTGTATTTTCCATCAACCCACAATTTTACATCTTTTTTAATCCAATCTGGCATTATAGTAAACTCTCTAAGGTGTCTTTCTTTGGTAAAATCTGAAGTTCCTAGATATTTTTCAATCTCTGCAATCAACACTACATATCTTAATTCATGTGTACTGTTCCATGCAACATGATTATACAGATTTGCACATGCTCTTAAATTCGGAAAATTTGGGTGTTGATTAGTTAGCGCGTTGAGTTCTAGTAACTTATATTCTTCATAAAAAAACTCACAAAATTCCAAAACATCTTCCGATGTACTTATTTTGAACTCTGATACGTGGCCTAAAACACTTTGTTGAATACTGAAACTTCCAATTAATATAATTGCTATAATTCCAATTAATGCTATTTTCAATAATAATCTAATGCAGTTTTAACTTATTAGCTCCATGTGAAAATTTCTTTAACTTGATGGCCAATTTGGAATTCTATGTCTAAAAACAGTTCCATAATTCCGCATTGAAATTGGCTAGGTTTTTATTTTTGATATTTTGACTTAGTTTATCATGTCCACCCCAGGCCTCACTTTGAAATTGTTTGACGAAAAATGTAATTACTTACTTAGAGAATCTGAGATCCGATTTGCAGGAATTGTTGACAAGGATGGTAAACTCGTAGCAGGAGGTTTTAAAGAAGGAATTACACCTTATGAGAATAACGAGACTAAACTGCAGTCATTTTTTGAGTTTGTTTCAAAAGCATCTATTCGAAAAGAATTCGATGAAAGCTTAGGACCAATTAACTATATTGCTGCCAGACGAGACAAGGCAGTTTTAGTGAGTTTCCCATTTCCTGTCACGCAAATTCTTTTACTAATATCTGCAGAACCTACTGTTAACATTGAAAGCTTGGCCAAAAAAGTTATTCAAATATTCACTGATGTCATTTAAATCTAATTGAACAACTTGCGAATTCTTAAATTATGCTTAAAAGTAATTTCTAGAACATGATTCGTTATTTTGCAATTTTTTTTCTGTTTTTACTGATCCCTTTGAGTTTTTCCTCAGTATTTGGGTTTGTAGAAGACTTCACAACTGACAAATCTCTTTATCATAAAGATGACCAATTGAATATTTCTGGAAATGTTTCTTATGATCCAAAAATTCCATTTGTAACTATTCAGATTTTTACTCCAGGGAAATCAAATTTTGCAGATTTTAACACTGTTTTGATAAATTCTGATGGTAGTTTTTCATCTGTCTTTCATGTAGGCGGTCCTACTTGGTCCTCTGATGGAACTTATACTATTAACGTAACTTATGATGGAAACATGAAAAAATCAATCGAATACGAAGAATTCTCTACAACTACACCTCAACTAGATCCAGAACCAACACCAGAACCAACACCAGAACCAACACCAGAACCAACACCAGAACCAACACCAGAACCAACACCAGAACCAACACTGATTCCTTCATCTACTTTTACTACGCTAAAATTAAAAATCCCAAATTTCCCATCTCTTGATAAATCACCACAATACTATATTGACCGATACGACAATGAACCTGGTTACAAAGAATGGTTTGATTCTCAATTTCCTTTTAGTTCTATTAATGATGTAGTTGGTTACAAATTAACTTCTCTTGATGGTTTCCCATCTCTTGATAAATCACCACAATACTATATTGACCGATACGACAATGAACCTGGTTACAAAGAATGGTTTGATTCACAGTTTTCGGATGTCTCTATTTACAACATTTTAGGATATGAAGATCCCGTCCCTATATCTGATTCGATTCGAATTGATGCAAAACTGTGGGCAGCAGATGAAATCCCAGACTCTACATTTGTAACAGGAATTGAATTTATGTTAGAAAATAATATCATCATGATTTCAAATATCCCTTCTTCTGGAAATGTATCAGAAGATGAAATTCCAAGTTGGATTCGTGATAGTGCTAGTTGGTGGTCAGATGGTTTAATTGAAGACGATGAATTTGTAAATTCTTTGAAATTTCTTATCCAAGAAGAAATAATTTTGGTTAATTAGATTTCAATTTTGACAAATAGTTTTAATCTGATACCCATTCACATTAATTGAATTGAAAGCAACGTTTGGTGCAGGATGTTTTTGGCATGTTGAAGATTTACTTAGTAAAACTAAAGGTGTCAAGTCTACTCAAGTAGGATACATTGGTGGCCAACTACCAAATCCTACCTATGAAGAGGTATGTACAGACAAAACAGGGCATGCCGAAGCTGTAGAAGTAGAATATGATCCTGATGAAATATCTTATGAAGAACTTTTAGATATATTTTGGAATAATCATAATCCAACAACACTGAATCGTCAGGGACCTGATGTGGGAATTCAATATCGCTCAGCAATTTTTTACCACAATGATGAACAAAAAGAGATTGCTGAAAAATCAAAGGAAACACTTGACAAATCTGGGCAATATAAAAATCCTGTTGTTACTGAAATTGTCCCTACTCCTATATTTTACAAAGCAGAAGAATATCATCAAAAATATTTCAAAAAACACGGATTTTCATAAATATTATTTTTAACACCTTTGGAGATCTCAAAAAATCGTAAATGCCTTTGATCGCTAATTTACTAAAGCTTATCTAGTGATAAGAATTGACGATAAAATGGTGGAAGAAAAATTCCTTCATATTGATGGAAATAAGATTCGTTTTTTAGAATCTGGCAACTCTAAAAAAACACTTGTACTCATTCATGGATTAGGGGCATCAGCTGAAAGATGGGATCAGGTAATTCCTCTTTTTGCAGAAGAATTTCGTGTTATAGTTCCTGATCTTATAGGATTTGGTTATAGCGATAAACCTCTTGTAGATTACACTCCTGAATTCTTTTCAGAGTTTCTCAAAAATTTTTTTATTGCATCTGATATTAAACGACCTAATCTAATTGGTTCTTCATTAGGGGGACAAATTGCTGCCGAATTTGCTTCTTCTTCACCCCAGAAAATTGAAAAGCTTATTCTAGTTTCTCCTTCTGGAGTAATGAAAAAATCCACTCCTGCCCTTGATGCATATATTATGGCGGCTTTATATCCAAATGAACAAAGTGCAAAAAATGCATTTGAACTAATGGAAGGCTCTGGAAAAAATGTTACTGAATCAATTGTTACTGGATTTATAGAAAGAATGCGATTACCTAATGCCAAACTTGCTTTCATGTCTACTTTGTTAGGAATTAAAAATTCAGAACTAGTTGTATCAAAACTTCAAACAATCTCTACTCCTACTATGATAATTTGGGGATCCAATGATCCTGTCATCCCAATTTCTCATGCAGACCTTTTTGTTTCAACAATTCAGGACTGTCGATTTTTTAGAATGGATGAGTGTGGCCACACCCCATTTGTTCAAGATCCACACATTTTTGCCTCCAAAGTTTTAGAGTTTTTGAACTGTCCTTAGATGCGTTTAAATACCCCTTAATTCCACTAATTACCAATGAATGGTAATAGAAACCAATACGATCCAACAGAAATGTTCAAAGACTGGATTCAAAAAAGTGGACGTGCTCAAGCAGAATTTATGAAAAATTTTGGCTCTTTGATGACAAATCAAACTAGTCAAACATTTAATCCCTTAGACACTCTAAGAGAATTTTCTGATAGTACTAGACAAATTCAATCAAATTTGATGCAAAACATGTCATCAATGCAAAGTAAAAGCATGGATACGATGTTTAACATCGGGCAGATGCTTCCTTCCTTCATGAATTGGGGTGCTTACAAAACTACTATTAGTAGTAATGGACGAATCTCAATCCCTGAAGCTGAACGTAATGCACTTGGCTTGGGAGACGGTGACTTGGTTCAAGTCATTATCCTGCCAATAGCAAAAAAATCAAAAAATAAGGAGGTGAAACAATGAGTAACAACGAAACAACAACAAGAAAACAAAAAGACGTATTTTCTGTATATCAAGAAAACGTAGACAAACTCTTCAATGGTATTAAACAATCAGTACCACAATATCATCAATCAATTACTAATGTACAACAGGAATACCTACAAGCATATGAAAACATAGTAGATTCAACTATCACATTACAAAGAGAATATGCAAAAAAAGCAGGTATTGCAACCAACATTCCAGAGGCAACTCTTAAGATAATTCATGATACAACAGAAGAATTCGTCAAGGCAGCTTCAATACAAAATCAAGTAGCACTTGCAACTATCGATGCAACACAACAAAATATCAAAACATTCAACGATAATGCAAAATCATTTGCTGACCTAAACAGAAATATTCTACAATCTTGGATTTCTGCATTCGCCACAAGAAATAACTAGTGGTAAATTTTTTCTTTTTTCTTTTTTTTAAATTTATTTTATGATCTTTTAGCTAACCATTGTCCCATCTCAGGCAATACCTTCTTTTGTGATAATGAACTTGCAATCATTCCAACATGTCCTGTTGGATACATTCTCAATGTTTTATCTTCACTGCCTACTGCATAATGAAGTGGCATACTGCATTCAGGCGATACTAAATGATCCCCTACTGCAACTTGTGTAAAAATCGGCATATCGATTTTTTTCAAATCTATGTGTCTTCCTCCTATGTACATCTTATTTTGAATGAGCAAGTTATCTTGGTAAATGTCTTTAATCCACTGTCTGAACAATGTTCCAGGAATGGGAGGTGTGTCTCCTAGCCATTTTTCTACTCTGAGGAAACTATCGACGTATTTTTTGTTGTCAATATTTTTAAAAAATTTGACATATTTTTCAATTCCTTGTTCAAATGGTTTAAGGACTGAAAAACAGTAGTACATGAATTCAGGAGGCATATTTCCTATGACTTGTACCATTTTGTCAACATCCATATGTTTTGCAAGATTGCTAATCACTGTAGTATCGCGCCATCCATCAATGACTGGAGCTGTTGCGACATAGTTTTTTACACTTTCTGGATGCAATGTGATATATGCAGTTGCTATTGTTCCACCAGTACAATATCCTTGTAATGAAATTTTTTCAACAGATGATTCATTTTTAATATATTCAACATACGAGTCTAAATACCCATTTACATAATCATCAAAATCAAGATATTTATCCATATTAGTTGGTGTCCCCCAGTCTAGCATGTATACATCAAATCCTTGTTGAAGAAGATTTTTAACCCAACTTTTTTCTGGATGGATATCAAGTATGTGATATCTGTTAATTAATGCATATGAAATTAAAAATGGTGTTTTATGTTGTTTATCTGTAAGAGGTTTGTAGTGTAATAATCTTGTTTTATCCATTTCTTGCACAACGTCATGTGGTGTCACTTCCAAACTAATTTCATCAGGTGCTGCAACTAAATTTGGAGCTTCAATAACATTTTTACCGAATTTTAAAATCTCTTCAATTATTTTTGGATCTACTCTTGATTCACTTTGCAATTTTTTCCATTTCCTTTTTCTTTAATTCTATCTCTAGTTTTCCCACTCTTTTTTTAAGAGAATGGATTTCTTTGTAAACTTCATCAATCTCTTCTTTGCTAGGAAGATTAACTGATTGTAAAATTACATTAGTAATGTTATTCCAATGCTTAGTCAATTCAAGCTCTTTTGAAACTAGTTTTCCATAATTTTCTCCAAATTTTCCAGAGTCAAATAATTCTGTAAAATCATTATCAAAAATATCTATCCAAATCCTCTTGAATGCCTCTATCTGTTCAACGTCTTGAGGAACATCAGGAGCCTTTAGATTGACTTTCTTTTGAGCATCGGACCAAGTATCTGAAAGCTGTTTGTAATATTCTGTAATATACTGATTAAATTCCATTAAAACTTGATTAATATCAATTAATTCTGTAGTGATTTTCTTTGAATTTGCTGTAAATACTCTCATTGGCCCAATTGATGTTAATGCTTGTGGTTTGCTTGACATCAAATGTATGATGTCTGTCCAAAAAAGCGACAAATGCTTGTAATAATCGGTAATATCTTTAGGAGATTCTGGTTGCACAAATACCTTTCAACACAGATCGCAATAAATAGATCTATTATCTCATTAGACAAGTGGATAATATAGAAGAATTAGAAAAAATTTGTCAGAAAATCATCAAATTAGATTCTAAGATGCGCTCAGCTAGGATCATCAACAGTAGAGGTCACCAAGTAGCTGGTGGGATGAAGAAGGGATTACCTCACTTGAAGCTCAAAAGCAAGACGAAATGATGTTCATGGAACTCTCTTTGCGTGTGAGAATGAGGCACGAATTTGATAAAGAATTTGGCAAGGTTCACTTTTCAATGTCATATCGAGACAAGGTAATTGTAATGAGTTTTCCATTTACTAATGATGACGTATTGTTGATATCATGTGAAAAAGAGACTGATTTTGGCAAAATTTCCTTCAAAATTCTCAAAATCATTGAACCTCTTAAAGAAACACCGATGAAGACATTTTAATCATTGAGCATTTTTCTCAACCCTGCACATCTGTTTCTTATGGTTACTTCAGTAATTCCAGATGCAATTGAGATATCCTTTTGTGATTTTACTTCTCCTGTGCTGATACATGCAAGATAAAGTGCAGCAGCTGCTATTCCCATTGGGTCCTTTCCTGCAGTTATGTGTAGGTTCTTTGCTTCATTTAAAATTGAAATTGCTTTACGCTTACTTTTTTCACCCAATCCTGCAATACTTGCAATCCTTGAAACTCCTTTTACAGGATCAATAACTGGCATTTTTAACTCTAATTCTCTGAAAATTAATCTATAACACCTGGCAACATCTTTTCTTCTAATATTGATTCCATTAGCAATGTCATCTAATGTTCTGGGAGTCTCTGTATGTCTACATGATGCATAAAGACATGCTGCAACTAGCCCATGGATTGAACGACCCCTAACTAATTTTTTCTCCATTGCCTTTCTGTAAATATAAGCAGCTTTTTCTATTACTGCATTTGTTAATGCAAGTTTGTCTTTTAGTTTGTCCATTTCATTAAGAGCTTGTCTGAGATTTCTATCTGCAGAAGAATGTGCTTGTGATCTACTATCCCATGTTCTTAATCTTTCAATAGAACTTTTTACACCTGCAGATAGTGGTTTTCCTGTTGCATCTTTGTTGGCTGCACCAATTACAGTTGATAAACCCATATCGTGCATTGTTAATGAAGTTCCTGCTCCTACTCTAGTTCTGTTGCTTTCATCATTTGCAAATGAACGCCACTCTGCGCCCGTATCTGCAATTTTATCTGTCACTACAAATCCACATTTTCCACAAAATAATTCTCCAGTGTTTTGATCTGTAACCATTTTTTTACCCCCACAAGATGGGCACTTAGGCCCAGTGATCATTGTGTTTTTTAGCATAATCAATAGAAATGACTACATTACACTATTATCAGTTCTACATGATTTCTGCAGGTTAATTGTATGTAGGTTAAGCTAACCCAATTCTCATTTTTTAAAATATGACCAAGTTTTTTCAAATTTAATTTAGGAGACAATATGCATACGATGGAGTAAATGATGTATACATGATGTTATTTTGATCTGTCACATGTTGCAAACCAATAGAATGACCTAATTCATGTGTCATGATTGTTTCAACACTTTTAACATCATATAATTGAAAACTTCCATCACAATTGTAATCTCCCAATGTTACTTCTACAACTCCTTTTCCAAGATGTGCATGTCCAAGAACTCCTTCCCCAATATTTCGAATTATCCAAGTTACCCAAACATTTGCTTCATGTTTCAAATTAGTAATTTCAAATTTTACTTCAGCTTTTTGAATATCAGTATCAAATTCTTGTTTTTCCCAAAACGAAAAAGAATTTTTTAATGTACTCACATGATCTAAAGGCAATCCTGGTGGTTGGTCATTGATGAACACTTTATAGTAAATAATTACTACCTCATCTATTGTTTCATATGTTGGGTCGGGAAATATCTCAGCTGCATTTTTGACTTGCTCTTCAAAATTCCATTTTATGTAATCTCTAAGGAATTTTTTTATCACATCTTGACTAGGATTTGGATATTCGATATATCGTGTCTCTTTAGAAATATTTTTTGAAATATCTCTGAGATATTTTCCAAACAAGTAAAACTCATGATCTAATTCCTCTTGTGATTGAACTGTATCTTGAATATTTACGGTAATTACTCCATATTCTATCATATGTTGAATACCTGAAACAAAAGCACTATCGTCAATTTGATCATCAGCCCATCCTTCTGCATTGTTTTTTACCCATTCTGGAATTTTGTCTTCAGAAATACTCTGTATTTCTACTGGTGGAATTTGTATTGTTTTATTTTCTATTAGATACAACAAAGCTGAACTAAATTCTGAATCATCAATATTTCCTTCTGACCACCATTTCGCTATTGGTTTTACCCATTCTGGTATTATCGTAACATACACCTTTTCTAATCCTTTTGGTTTCTCAGTTGCTGTGTATGGATATTTTAAAATCACTTTTTCGATAAATTCTTTATAATTTTTAATTACAATACTATCTGGGTTTTCTTTTAATGCTTTATCAAAATATACTATAGCCTCTTGATATTCTCCTAGATACCCAAATCCTACACCCATACCAGTTAATGAAATAACATCATCTGAACTGTATTGCAAAACTTTGAAAAATTGCTTTAAAGATTTGTCGTGTTGTTCAAGATTACTTTGTGCTATTCCTTTCATTTTTAGTGTTGAAATATTATTTGGCGCAATCTCTAAGATATCATCATAAATTGTTATGGCTTGTTTGTATTCGCCAATGACAAAATATTCATTAGCTTGGTTAAATATCAACTCTGCATCTTTTTCTGTTTGTGCAAATACAGTTCCTGTAAGAATGAATGAACTAAACAAAATCAAGACTAAAAAATAAAGAATTATCATTGTATCTTTTTTCATGTTTGTGATTTTAGGTCTGGTTATTTCTATTTTATACTAATCTAGGCTTACATTTACTTTAATTACATAAACAATATGGATCTGTTAGACAATCTTTAATTTATTCATAATAACGTGTTTTTGTATTGACAAAAATTGGTGCCGGAGGGACAATCTGTGACTTGCGTAAAAAAATTCAACAGATTCAAGCAGATTTGAATCAATTAGGTGATCCTGTGTCTGAGATACCTGAATTGATTACTTCAGCAAATCTATTACGCTCAAATGAGTATCTATCAAAGGCAAATGAAAAGAAAACTGAACTGTTATCTGCCTACGAACAGTATTCTATGGCTCTCGAAGAATTACTTTCGTCTGTTTTTGACATACAAAACGATCTAAAAGAGATACTAAAAGTACAATCTTCCATGATCCCTTCTCAAAGAAAAAAACAATCAAAACCAAAAACTAGATTAAGAATTACTAAAAAATAATCTACTTTGATAAATGAATAATATCACCTGCAATTATTCTATTAATTTTGTTGTTATCTGATATTACTAATGCTCCGTCTTCATCAATTTTGATTGCTTTTCCTTTTATTTTTCCATCTCTAGTATCTAACTCTACATTCTTTCCAATTGTTGATGATCTTTTTGTCCATTCTGAAATGATTTTTTTTGTTTGTTTTGTATTTAGTAATTTATAAATTTTTTCAAATTCTACCAAAAATGTTTGAACTAACTGAATTGGTTTAATTTTCTTTTTTTGTTCACTAAGAGATGCCACTCCATAAAAATTTGATGAACCCTTGAGTGTTTTCTCAATATGTTTTACATCTACATCAAAATTTATTCCAACTCCTAAAACTAGACTTTCAATTCTGTTTGATTCTAGTGATGCATCGACAAGCATTCCTGCAACTTTTTTGCCTTTGATAGTCAAGTCATTTGGCCATTTTAATTCTGGCAAAATCTTTAACGTTTTTTCTAATGCATTTGATAATGCTAGTGCAGATGCAATTGGAAATAATGTTGTTATAGAAATATCGAACTTTGGTTGTAAAATTATTGAAAGCCAAATACCCCCTTTAGGAGAAACCCACTTTCTCCCAGATCTTCCTTTTCCTCCTGTCTGTTTTGCTGCAATTATTACAGCACCATTGTTTGTAGGTTCATCTGCCATTTTTAATGCCTGATTTTGAGTAGAATCAATTGAATCAAAATAGTAGGCTTGTTGTCCAATTACCTTTGTTTTAAGCCCTGAAGTAATCTCCCATGGAAAGAGCTCATCTGAATTTGATGTTAACTTGTAACCTAGCTTCTGTTTTGACTCAACAGTATATCCTAACTCTTGAATTTTTTTGATATGTTTCCACACTGCAACTCTGCTTATCTTTAAAACATCACTCAAATCTTGACCAGATAGGTATTCTGTATTGTGAGTTTGCAAAAATGTTAATACTTTAACTAATCCTGGATTATTAAAAGAATTGTACATCAACTACGGTTTATTTTTACTTCAAGTATAAAACACACACTAGAATTCAACATCCGTGTCAAATTTTTCCTCATCTATACTCATATCTTCTCCTTCTGGCATATTTTCTGTCGGAACATAATTTGACATTTTCATGCCTATCATACCAAACATCATACTAAACATCCCAATATCTATTACTCCAAAGAATATCATCATGGGGAAAAATGATTTGTTGCTATCCATGTATTGTTTTAACTCCTCTTTGTCCTGTGTTTTGTATAATGTTGACATTTGATTCCACTTTATTTGTAATTCCTGAACTTGTTTGTCTACCTCTTTAGCGCCTTTTTCAGTGAGCAAGATTTCTATTTTCTTTCCTAACAATCCATTTTTTTCTGCCACTCGAACAAATCCACTGTTTTCTAGTTGTTCTAAAATTGAATTCAATTCTTCAGATTTAATTTGTGTTATTTTTTGAATTTTATCAAATTTTTTAATTTCTGCTTGTATCGCTCCTAGTACTATGATATCTTTTGGCTCCGTATTCACGATGCATTATTTTTATTGTCCCTAAAAATTGTTTGTTTAATTCTAAATACTTGAAAAATTATATTCTGCATGTTTATATGTTTTTTTATGGAGCAAGATAATTTTTCTGATGAACAAATTCGTGATATTCTTTCTCTAAAAAAAGTGGTTGTTATAGGAATGTCTAAAAATTCTCCTAAGGCAGCTCATTTTGTCCCCAAATATCTTTCTGAAAACGGGTATGATATAACTCCTGTAAACCCAACATCTGAAGAAATTTTGGGTAAAAAATGCTATAATTCTGTTTCAGAAATTAATGAAGAAATTAAAATTGTGGATATATTCAGACCTTCAGACCAAGTTTTACCCTTTGTCCAAGAAGCCATAAAGAAAAAACCAAAAGTGATTTGGTTGCAAGAAGGAATCCATAACTCTGAAGCTAAAGAATTAGCAAGAAAAGAAGGAATCAAAGTTATTTTCAACAGGTGTATGTTGGCTGAACATCGGAGACTGTTGAGATGACAAACTTTGAAAATTTTTATCATGATCTACTTGATTTAGCAAAAAAATATGAACTGCAAAACACTCCTCTAAAAATTGAACAAGATCTTGAAAATGATATTATCAAAATATTTGGTGAAAAAATTACATCTTTGACAAGGGCAAGAAATGGCCTTAATGATGTCGCAGAACTTGCATACACAACAGCTGAACATCATCCATATTGGAATTTGTTGTACAATTGTTCAGAAATTGCAAGCACTGTTTTAGAAAAATGGAAAGAGTCTCTATCTGTAGACGATTTTTCTGACATCGATTGGGCTATCAAAGAACTTAATCATTCGCTTGAACAAATCAAAAACAAAAATTCTTTCAATTCCTAGGCAGAGATAAATATTCTAACCTAGCAAATTATTACATGTCTATCAAGATTGGTTTAATTGGTAAAACCAATACTGGAAAGACAACTTTCTTTAATTCTGCTACATTGTCTTCTGAAGAAATTTCGTCTTATCCATTTACTACTAAAAAACCAGTATCAGGAACAACACATGCAGTTACACTCTGTGTTCATCCAGAATTTAAAATTCAAGATAACCCAAATAACTCCAAATGTGTTGAAGGATGGAGATACATTCCAATTGAATTGATAGATCTACCTGGGCTCATCAAGGATGCATGGAAAGGTAAAGGACTTGGAAATCAGTTTCTGTCTATTGCTGCACAATCTGATGCACTACTTCATGTTGTTGATGCTTCTGGTGGAATTGATTCAACTGGGAAAATTACTGAAGTTGGAACTGGTGATCCTATTTCTGATTTTGCAGATATAGAAGAAGAATTAATCATGTGGTATCATAAAATTTTAGAAGGAAATCGAGACAAAGTATCAAAACTAATTAGAACCGGCACTGATATTTTAGACGTACTCACCGATCTTTATCGTGGTATCGGTGTAACTAAAACTCATGTTAAAGAAACACTTCTGGCAACCGGACTTGAGGAAAAAAATTTTGATGATTTTGATAATGTTGACAGCAAAAAATTTGCATCATATTTGAGAAAAAGTTCTAAACCAACTCTAATTGTAGCGAACAAAATTGATGTTGAAGGCGCAGACAAAAATTTTTCTAGACTGAGAGAGCGCTACAATGATTCAATAGTGATCCCTGTTAGTGGCGATAGTGAATTTAGCCTCAGACGTGCAGAACAAAAAGGACTGATAAAATATTCTCCTGGCTCTGAACAATTTGAAATAATCAAATCAGACGAACTAAATGAAAAACAAACTAATGCGCTAAACTTTATCAAAAAAGCAATTATGGGCGAATATATGAGAACTGGAGTTCAATTTGCAATTAACGTTGCAGTTTTCAAACTGCTTAAGATGAATTCAATTTATCCTGTTGCAAATGAGCAAAATCTTTCCGACAAAAAGGGAAGAGTACTTCCTGATTTACTTTTGCTAAAAAATGGGGCTACAATAAAAGATCTTGCAAAGGAAATCCATTCTGATTTGACTAAAGGACTTCTTTACGGAAAAGATTTGAGGTATAATTTGAGGCTGCCAGTTGATTACCAACTAAGAGATAGAGATGTTGTGTCTATCATTAGTGCTGCAAAAAAATAATTCCTTTTTTCAAATACATCTAAAATCATCCATGCTTTTGGTGTTACGATGCCTAATCTCGTGCCTATTCTATTAAATTTGTGAAAATGATCCTTCTGGTATTCTGAGGAATTCAAAATTTTCTGGCTGGATAATTTTAGCAAGAATTTCTAATCCATCAATTGTTCTAATACTAGGTTTACTAAAAAACGAATTTGCATCAACAGCAAAAATTCTGTTGTTTTTTACAGCCCTAATAGAATTCCATTTTGGATTTTCTTTTAATATGTTCTTGTATTCTAAAATAGTTTGATTTGTATCAAATCCACACGGCATCATGATAATCATGTCAGGATCTAATTCGATAATTTCTTGAATGTCTAAACGTCTTGAATGTTCACCAATTTTACTAATCATGTTATTCCCACCTACAATTTGTATCATTTCCGGAATCCAATGTCCTGCTGTAAAAAATGGTTCAATCCATTCAATTGCAAGAACTTTTGGCCTCTTGTTATTTCGTAATTTTTTGATGTTTTGAATTCGTTTTTCAAGCATATCGGTAATCTCTTTGGATCTACTTTCTTTTTCTAAAATTTTACCTAACTCTGTAACAGAATTTATGATCTCTTGTAAGTTATGTGGATCCATAGAATGTATAATTGGTTTTCTTTGAAGGATTTGCATAGCTTTATTGACTTGATTAGTGTAGGCTGCACACACTTCACACATGTCTTATGAAATTATAAGATCGGGATCAGCTTTTATGAGATTTTTTTCATTTAAAACAAAAATATCTTTTCCATCATTTAATAATTGGCAAGTCTTTGTGTTGATTTCGTTACTTGTTAATTCATTTGAATTAATTACAGAATTTATCACCTGTGGTTTTAAATTTGCATCTGGCGGATATTTGCACTCATGTGTTACACCATAAAGGTTATCTTGGACTCCAAACTCGTAAAGCAATTCTGTTGCACTGGGCAAAAAAGAGACTATTCTCTTAATTGACATGTGGTCTAGTAATTTGTTGATCCTTAAACATCATACGTTAACTAATCGTCAAAATCTTTGATCAGGCAAGTTAATAGGCATAATTTAGGCACAAAAAACATGTCTTCTGATTCTCAAGACATTCGACGTTCAATTTTAGCAAAATGGCATGAAACTCTCTCAAAATATGGCAATCTATTTTCTTCTGATTCCATTAGCGGTACCAGCCCTCCATCAGTTTTTGTAGGCTCTTACAATTACCCTAAAGTCTTTGTTGGTCCAATGGTTCCGCCAATTCATGGTGACACAAGTCTGCTTGACAATCCAGAAAAATGGAAAGGAAAATCCCTTGAGGAAATTGTGAATTTTAGATTAAATTTAGTTCGCGGAATCCAAAAAATTCCGATCGCCCAAACAGATGGGAGATACATTGAAAATCTTCAAGAAATTACAATGTCTTCAAAGCCAACCGACTCTGATTTGATATTTGAAAAGGCTTTATCTTCAAGTGTGTCTCTTGATGATGAAAGTGCTCCTTTTGGCCCAATTGGCCAGATAAAAACTGCAAAATTTTCTGGAACCTCTTCTGTAAAATCAATTGAAAAGACATTCTATGATAAGGACTTGAAAGCCTGTGATGCAGTTTTGAATTTATATAATTCTGGAATTGAAATTTCTAAAATTCAAAAATGCCTTAGTATTGGAATGTTAGGACAAAAAAGAAAACTAGTTCCAACTAGATGGAGCATAACTGCAACTGATGATATTATTTCTAAATCTTTTACAGATGAAATTTTAGATTATAATTTGATCGATTCATGTAAAGTCTTTTCATATGGACATTTGGGAAATGTTTTCTCTATTGTCTTGTTCCCTCATAGATGGATCTATGAAATGATTGAGGCTTGGTATTCAAACGGAATATTGGGATTTGGGTCTGATTATGAGGATGCCCGTGGAATTAATCATCCCCCCGCCATTGCTGGTGCCTATTTCGCAGCCAAATTGGGGGTTGTGGAATACTTGGCTAAAAAGAAAATCCAAGCAGGAGTTGTGATTCTCAGAGAAATTAGGCCGGAATATGCTATTCCTGTTGGTGTATGGCAAATTCGTGAAGGCATTCGTGAAGCCATGAAACAAAACCCAATGATTGCTGACAACTTTGATCATGGTCTTATTTTGGCATCAAATAAAATGAGTATTAGTAAATCCGAGTGGCTTTCACACGGAAGCATCTCAAAATTAATTAGACAAAAAACTCTGTCTGACTTCTTTTAAATTTCTGTAATTAAGAATGAGATTAAACTCGCTAATTCTTTTGGAGTTGCAATGACTTTTGTTGTCTCTTCACTCTTACCCATCGAATGAATTTCTCGGTCGCAACAACTATTGCCACCCATTCTAAATAATCAATGGATAACCAAAAAATATCAAGCCAAAAATTCCAATGTGCTAAATGATAACCCATATTATCTAAATTAACTACACCATGGCTATGAATAGTAATTTCAGCCATTGCCCACATGTGTATTGGTTGTAACCACAATGGGATAATGATAAACATCCATTGAACACTCTCATGTGTTTTGTACCAATTCCAAAATTTATTCAATGCATTCATGTTTTGTATTAGTTTTTAATTCTATTAAACAATGTGAAAATTAGATGAAACTAATTAGACTCTCCTAATTTTTTTATGCGCAAAAACAATTAGTACAAACTAATTAGTATAAACTAAGTTTGAAACTTGCTAAATTAATTCCTAAAGTGTAATGCATTTTTATTTTGATCACAGTAATTTTTTTAACATTTGTTCTATCAATTTTATCAAATACGTCTAATGTTTTATCTGGAGAGTTCGCTAATATTTTATGTTTGACTAGTTATTCATCCAATAGTTCTAAAAAGTTTGTTTGATATAATTTTAGAAAATCTTTTTCGTTTCCAATTATCATGAATTCTTTTTTTTGAATTTACAATCATATTGTTGATTTTACTGTGAATTTGGTTTTCACCTTAATTACTGAAGAAATAGTCTCGAATCAATAAAAAATATAATTTAATTACAATTTTTCTTTATGTCTGCAGTTGTAATATTCTAAAATTACACACTGTTTTTCATATATCATAGGATTCTTTTCAATCTATGGAAATTACAGATTCTGAGAAGGCAGAACTCTTTAAGAAATGGGATGAATCATGTGAAGATTTAGAAACTTACAATAATCAAATTAAAAATAAAGTAAGCAAAATAGAGTTAATTCTTGAAAAATCCAAGTGGGAATTTGAAAATAAAGTAGCTGAAGAAGGATATGATGACCATTTAGCACAAAAGGGAAATCAATCATTACATATCAGGAAGTCATCTCAAAACTGATAATTTAGTAAATAATTGACGATCATTTGGATCTATCAACCATGTAACTCAACAGTTTTCATGAAATTTGAAGAAATATCTGACAAACAATGGAAGATGGTACATAAACATCTTCCACCACCAGCTAGAACTGGAAGACCAAGAGATGATGACAGAAAGATTATCAACGGAATAATTTATGTTCTGACTACTGGATGTAGATGAGACGACATGCCAAAGAAATTCGGTGATGATTCCACTGCAAACAGACGGCTGAACTCCTGGCAGCAACAGGGAGTCTGGAAAAAGATTCTTGTCTGTGCAATCAAATCTGCACGCAAATCAGGTTAAGCTGCAACTGCAAAAAGTGTCAGTAGATTCATCATCTATTCCAGCCAAAAAAGGGGTGACTGTATAGGATATGATGGATTCAAAAAGATTTCAGGCACAAAAGTGCATGTTGCAGTAGAACAAAACGGACTGCCAATATCTGTAGTCATCAGTCCTGCAAACAGACATGATTCAACGCAGTTCTGTGATGTTGTTAATAGCATCAGCATGTTACATGGAAGAAACACAAGAGACATCGAAGAGATTTATGCAGATAAGGCATACGATGCACAATACATCAGAGAGTACCTAGAAAAAAGAAAAATCAAAGATTGTATTCCTCACAGAAAAAACAATGCAACAGTACAAGACGATGAATATGATGATGCAGAAAAACACAGATGCAATAAAATTCGTTATGTTGTGGAAAGATTCTTTGCATGGATCAAAAATGGATTTAGAAGATTGATAATTCGATATGAAAGAAAATCAGAGAATTATCTCGGGCTTCTCAATATTGCATCATTTCTGATGTATTGTGGGGTTTTGAGATGACTTCTTCATGTAAAACTGAATTTCTAACAACAGCCTCAATTTTTATCATAAATTGCTTTGTTTCCTAACTGCAAAAATCATTAACATCCTTTAATTGAACAATCAATTTTTGATTATTCTATTGCATTACAATCATCTTGTTATACAAACAAACTTTCATTTTCAGTTCATGAATCATATTCTCTCTTTTGTGCGATGTTACATGTTCACCAAACATTCGCTTGAATGCAGAAAACACTGATTCAACAATCCATCTGTCCCCATAGCTTACGCTATGCTTCCATAATTCATAATTAAAAATTTGAGCCAATACAGATTTTCGTCTTGGATAACAGTCAGTGTTAACTGATGAGTTCTTTCTTGTCTTGATTCCTGCAGTGATATTTTCATGATACAAATATGAAAAATCACTTTTTGTGTCATATGCGCCATCAGCAAGGGTTTTAGTTACATTTCCAAACTGTTTTGATTGTTCTACCAGAGACATAAAAGATTTTGAATCATGTGATTTATCATCTGTAATGGTAAGACCCGTAATTTGTTTTGATTTTACATCTACTGCCACATGAATTTTTAGAAAACCTCTTCTCTTCTGCCATTTTTGTCTCATCCACTCACCTCTGTCTGCAACCTTGACTCCAGTGGAATCAATTGCAATGATGATGTCTTTTCCCAGTTTTGGGTTGCACTTGATATCGAGTTTGTTGACACGTTTCCAAATGGCAGAATATGTCGGTGTTTTTGATTTTTCTTTCAGGTGTGATTTTATCAAACCTTCAGTTTGTCTGAATGGCAGATGTAAATAGAGATGACAGCATCCCAATGCCTCCATGAATGATTCAGGATAGATATACTGACGTCCTTCCTTTTTGTGGTTCATCTCTTTGAGTTCTGTACCCCACTGTTCCATGGCATCAAAAGACAGCATGATTTCCCCACGTCTAACTAGTGATGTGTTGTATTTTTTCCAATTCCTATTCATGGAATCATACAAAATGTTCTGATCCAAACCTTGATTGGTAGAATTAGTTGGACAAACTAGTCATGTTAGGAAACACAGCAAAGTGCGGTTTAGTTCACTTGAATGTCGCCAACCATCCATGGATGAACAATACAGAAGTAATCATAACTTCCTGATTCATCAAAAGTAACCTCAAAGGTTTTTCCGCCCATTAGTAGACTGCTATCAAATGTTCCATCAAATCCATCTTCTAGTGTTCCGCTAGTAACTGTATGTGCTGCGGTATCAACATTATCCCAGCTCACAGTATCTCCGGCATTAATTGTGATTGATGCTGGAACGAAACATTCGTTTGTTTCTTCACAACCTGGAACTGAAGTTCCTACGGGTAGTGTTACTGTAACTGTTTGTGGTTCTGCAGGAGCTGCGGGTTTTTCCATCATCATTGTCTGTCCAAGAGTTGTTGTAGCACTTACAGAGTAACTAACAGTAAACTCTGCTGGAAACATTGTGTGAACAGCCAATGCGTTACCTGAAAATTCCCAAGAACCCATCGCATTGTTAGGATCAACGAAGGTTAATGCAAAGATTGCTTCTCCATCAGGAGTCCATGTCATTGCGGGTCGTTCACTACCATCAATTGGTCCATCTAATGAAACTAGTTGAATTGGTTCAGAAGCAGAGTATGAAAGAATTCCAGAATATACATCACTTGATGGTGCAAGTAACACTGCAAGTTGATGTGATTCATGCCCAAGACCTGGATCTTGAACGGAACTTGTTGTTCCAGTTATTACGGTTTCAGACATGGGTTTTTCTTCATAATCCACTTGGTAATCAACTACGAATGGTGTTGGGTTCATTGTATGAACAGCTAGTGCGTTACCAGCAAATTGCCATTCACCTTTTGATTTCATTGAATCAACAAAAGTTAGTGCAAACTTTGTTTCACCATCTGGTGTCCATATAGCTTGCCCGTTATCTTCACCTGCTGCAAGTGGACCATGCAGTGAAACAAGTTGAATTGGTTCAGTTGCATCATATTTCAGAGTACCTGAATATACTTTGTCACTTGGTGGCAAAATTATTGCAAGTTGATGTGTCTCATGTCCAATTCCAGGATCTTGTGAAGACTCTAATCGTTCCCAACCAGTTTTTTGAGTTTTTTCGGTTGCGCTTTCTTGTACTGCTGCAACCTCATCAGCAAAAGGATCACTTTTTGTCTCATCCATTGAAGGAGTTGATGGAGCTGCTGTTGGTGTGCTAGAGTCACTAGCAGAAGTTGCAAACGCAATTCCTACAAACAAGATTACTATTCCGATAGACCAGCCTATTGCTGCTTTATCTGTGGATGTCATAGCAGATCCATGAATTTTTATCGACTAAATAAAGCTAATCATTAGATCTCTTGCGTAATTATTAACAAAACGTGTCGTCTAATCGAATCAATTCATCAGGTCATGGAATCACAACAAAATTCTCTTTCCACCGTATCCTGAAATTGATCAGGCCGCATATGATGTCGCTGATGCAGTCATAACGGCGCAGCCTGTTCCTGAAGACATCCTGCATTACCCTGAACTTCTTGATATGGGCAATGGTGTGCTCTACTGTAATCCTGATTCTGGACTGGTTCTTGTTGAACTCCTTTTGCCTTGCAGTCAGTTTTCTGCCTCCTTTGCGCTTGCATGGCAGACCGGATTGAACTCTGGGAAATTATTCCTCATTCCCTCGTATCCTAGGTCTACAAACGTCTGCAGCCCATCTGGCAGCATCGTAGGATGCTTGGCCTGAAACATCTTGTAGTCATGCGGCCTGCCAGGAGAGTGTGGAGGCTTGTGGACTATCTGGCCATCGAGGTTTACCGTATACTGGTTCTTGACTGTGTGCATCCCCTTCTTGCCCGAGTAGTGCGTCTTTCTCTTCTTTTTGTTCTTCTTTGGCCTTGGTATCTGCTGCTCTGATGAGTCAATCATCACACAAAACTCCGGAAAGTACCGTTCAAGCTCCTGTATGGTTCCCATCTTTTTGGATTCGGCGTACATCATCTTCTGGGGGATTGGTATTGAGCCTCGCACGGCAGGCTCGAGGTATTTGATGTCCCTGCAGACGTTGCTCTGGTCCAAACCAAAGAGGTACCCTGCAAGCTCGTACGTGATGTACATCCTGTAGTATACTAGAAGCATAACTACCCTGTCCTTGATGGGAAGCTCAAACTTGCGTCCAGCTCTGACTCTTCGTCTCCTCTTCTTCTTGGAGGAGGAGAGTCTCTTTTTCTCTGTGATCTTGTATTTCTTTTCTATCTCAGATAACTTTGTTTCCTAATTATTTCATCTAGCCTCAAAATATAATCGAAAAAGATTTGGATCGCAAAATTTTCATATCAAATTATGCCTCAGAAGATAAAATATGATGACAGGCGATACATTTCACGTGGTAAATTCTATGTGTTACATCTTGATGATGATATAATGTCAGAAGGTGTTGAACAACTAAATGATGGAAAGGTCGGACATCCGTTTGTATATTCAGATGTGTGTTTTATGGTAACTGCATTATTCAGAAACACTGTAGGTACTGGATACAGACAACTGCAGGGAATAATTGAAGACATGTTGGGAAAAGAAAAATCACCAAACTTTTCAGCAATTTGGAAGAGAATCAACAAGACAAGCCTAGAAGATAATAATGGCAAGAGTTGGTTCTCAGATGGAAAGACAAAAACAGAGATTGTATTTTTGGCAGGTGACTCTACAGGACTCAAACCAACTAGTCGTGGTGACTGGATGGGTGAAAAATGGGATCTAAGACGTGGATTCATCAAGATGCACATCATGGTTGATTCAAGGACCAAGAAAATTTATGCAGTGTCAATTACGGATGAGAAATCAGGCGATGCACCAGAATTTGAGAGATTGTTATCTGAAGCATTGCACAACATTGAGAATTCCTCTAATGTCAAAAAATCCGAAGAATTGTTAGTTGGTGCTGATGGCGCATATGACACCAACGATAATTTTAAAGAATGTGAAAAGAAAAATGTCATACCAATAATTCCAGTAAGAAAAAATTTCTCACCAAAGACAAAAGGAAACAAGTTAAGAAAAGAGCAGGGATTGTTGCAGCTTGGCCATTGTGAAATGAATGCTGAAAATATCAAGATGTTTGATGGTTTAACAGAGCAACAAAGAAAAGAGAATCAAAAGCAGTGGAAGAAAGATATTGGTTATGGCAGACGTTGGACAGTAGAGATTGCAATTTCTACATTTAAGAGAATTTTAGGAGAGAATGTTTCTGCAAGAGTTTGGTGTAACGTTGTAAGGGAAATAAAATTCAAGGTGATGATTTACAATTTGATGATTGATGCTGTACTGGAACAGGAGATGAATCATAGTTAGTTTGGGATTTGTCTTGAGAATGAATGTTTAGAGTGGAATTGGGAAACAAAGTTTCTCAGATGACAAAAAATCAAACTGTTCTAGGCTAATCCCAGTAAATGACTGGAACGCTCCTCGGTTTTTTGGCTAGTTTCTTGTATGTTAGCATGAAATAACGAGGATGTTCTCAGCTTTGGATCTTGCTGTGAGTGAATTTGCATGCTTTGATCAAATTGTGTTAATTGCGCAAGAGGTCTATTATATTGATTCGATAAACTCTGTAAATGATATTAGGTTTTCCACATTTAACATCACCGAACCTATAGGACTATTGGTTTCAATCTTCATTGTACTTCGATTCAAACCTACAAACGACAAAAATATGGTGCATTATCATTTAATCAAAAAAATCCTCTTGGCAGTACTTGTGGTATCTGCAGTTTATGGACTTGGTAATGAATTTCTACGAATTTATGGTTCTCATGCATCCCTTTTGTACTGATATTCGCATATACCAAAAATATCGCTATGGTGTTAACAATCATACTTGTATATCAAAAGTTCAAACCATCATAAACAAACTATGATGTTCTTTCGTAATCTGTAGTTAGATTACGAAAGTGTAGAACACTTTATGAGTATCATTATTTGCATTTAATGGTATAAGAAAATGAAAACTATCACATTAGAATTAATTGAGACTTGGGCATAATGATTTCCAATTTTTAATCAATTTCTTAAATTATTGCAATCAAAAAAGCTAAGGATCTCAGTATGTTTTGTTCATTGGAAATGCCAAAACAAACAAGAATCCCTAGCAACATAAGATGTCAGTCATTTCTTATTGGTGTTTTGTATTTGATCAGAGCATTGTCTCTGTATGAGGATGTAATTAGGCGTGGAAGACCGTATGTTTATCCAACTATTTTGATGGTACAACTATACATCATAAAATCATGGATGAGAATTCCTAGCAATAACACGCTGCACTATTTCTTGTTCATCAAATGTAATAATGACAAATTGCTCAAGGCCTGCAGGCTACAGCAAATTCCAGACAGAAGAACAATTGACAGAAGATTCCAAGTGTTGCCAATTAGTACCATCATCAACAACATGGGAAATCTGTTTGTCTCAGAAAGATTAGTAGATGATATATCGGCATCAGTTGATAGCACAATGCTGCAAGCCGCAGGCCCAGTATGGCACAAATCTGACATCAAACAAAATCGTCTTCCAATTGCAGGAATTGACACTGATGCCAAGTGGGGTTATTCCAAATCAAGGGGCTGGACATTTGGATACAAACTGCACATGAGTTGTTCCACTGGCAAACTGATAGTTCCACTGTCTGCCTGTATCAGCACTGCAAATGCTCATGACGGCAAACCATATGGTACACTAGTTGATTCACTTGCAGGGCTGTTCCAAAACATATTGGCAGATCCTGCGTATGATGATGGCAACCTGTACCATTGCAGCAATGAGAAAAATCTGAGACTGATCTGTCCAGTCAAAGTATATCCATCTACGCCGCCAGACAGAATAAAGCTGGCAGAGTTTTATGATTCCAAAGAAGGTCAAGATTTGTACTCTCAGAGAAAAGTGTCCATTGAGCCGTTATTTGAGATTGTCAAAGACATATTCAACATAAGGACATTGCCAGTAAGAGGACTTGTCAATGTAAAGTCATTTGCTCTGGTTTGTGTCTTGGTGTATCAGCTTGCAGTGTACTACAACTGTGTTGCAGGTAATAAGAATCCAAGAATTGTAAAGAGAATGCTTTGCTGTTAGAATCATTTGGATTTATTTTTGTAAATCATTATGCCCAAGTCTCAATTAATTGTATGTTCTATTTTTTTGACTCTTCTTATTTTCATTGTTTTCATATATTTGATAAATTTAGAGTTAGAATCACAGACAGATTATGGAGGTGGTTCATTAGATCTTGATTCAGAATTATCTCCTAGTTATTCACCATACCATTATCAAATCTTACAATTTAATTCAATTTTTGTTGCAGGTCCTATCATACTGGGAGTTATTTCATTAGTATTCCTAATACCAAATATAATTTTGAGAATAAAAAAAATTCCTACTAGAAAATACATGTTAATCATAACAGCAGGTATTTTGATATTTTTTGGTAGTTCTTGGATACATAGTGGATTACTTGCAGTAACTCCTGAATCTTTTGAACAACAACCCGACTATAGAATACTTTTAGTTAGTGCATTAATTCAAATAGGAATCGGAAGTGTTCCCTTCATACTTGGAATCATTGTATTAAAAAAAGCAAAATTAAGAATAAGAAAAGATTAGTTTCGTAATCTTACTATGGATTACGCATGCTAAGCATTTCTAGGAATTTTCAATAATATCATAAAATGTTAGGCGATTATCAATTATGCGAAATACTCAAGTACTAATAATAATTTTTAGTCATAATATGAGATTTTTTGGATTATTTTTAGCCTCAATTATTCTATTTTCGGTAATTGGAATGCAAGAGTCATTTGCAGAACAAATTCCTAGTCCAAGACAACAATTAGCAGATGGTGTTTCACCTGAGGATATTTTGTGCAGAGAGAATCGTATACTAGTACTTCGTAATAATGGAAATGTTGCATGTGTGACTGAAAAAACTGCTGAGAAAACAGGATGGGAGATAATCAAAACAGAATTTGTGAAATCTAAAATAATTCCTGATGTTACATTTGCTGAAAAATCTGATAATACAGAATTTCAAACAAATGAAGAGAGTAGTCAAGATGTAAATAAAATTCTTGTAGAAGAAAAAATTGAAACTGACACTATTACACTAACTAAGTTTGATGAAGATGAATTTTCTTTTACTCAATTTAATGCTACACTATATCTTGCAGAGTCAAAAGATCTTAGTACAATTGAAATGAAGTTAGAATTTTTAAACAAGTGGGCTGGAGATGATGCTCAAAAACCACTTGAGGATATAATTTACAAAATTCAGATATTAAGAGACGGTCAATTATTGGCTAGAAACTTGGTTTCATCTGAAAACGGCATATCCAATATTAAGATAATCTCAAATCCTCAATGTGACGAATTAGATTTATGGAGATGTGTGACATATTTTAACTCTGAGATGGTTCCTACAAACAATCTTAATGGTGACTTTGTAATTAAAGGTCCAGTATTTACACAGTCAGGAGATTATGATATTAAGATAAATTTAAAAAATTATTTTGGTGCAGCACTTGTAGTAAGCTGGCAAGTTAATGATAAAGTAATAATTTCAACTAGTAATGAAGTTGTATTAGATATAGAAAGTGATCCAATACTGACATCAATTCTGGAAACAGATTTGGTTTTTGCCAACAAGGAAATAGACACAGATGTGATTTCTGAGAGTGGGATGTTTAATTATTTAAAATGGCCAGAATACAAAATGACTTTTCCTAGAACAGCACAAGTTGGAATACCCTTTGATGTAGTCTATGACTATGCATATGTGATACCTGATGAGGAAACTGGAAGTTACGTGAATTTTAATGAGCAATGTTCTGAAAATAATTGTGGACGAACCTATTTCTCAACTAGTGTCTCTAGCTTTGTAACTGTAGATGACAAGTGGGAACGTCTTAGTGATACTTTTGATGTCAAAATTGTTCCTATGAGAAATTACACAACATACACATACCATCCAGAGTTTGATAACACAAAACCATTACAGGAAACGTTTACTTTTGTTATCAACAGGCCTGATGCTGATTACAGGATTGGTGAAATCAACATAAGCATGGTACACAACAGAGATGATTTGGTCTACTTTTATGTGGATAGTACTGGAACTATCATTTTTGATCCAATGATGACAAAAAAGACATTTGAACAAAGTTCGTTTGCAACAACTTCTGCTGCATCTGCAATAGAAGTAGAAATGGACAAGTTACGGGAAAGACCATTTGATCCAACTCGATTAAGATCAGTTCTTACTGTGGTTGGCCCTGACAATCCTCCTGATTTTCCCGAATATGCATGGAATCATTATGCTGGGTGGCTACTTGAACAACCTCCTGACGTAGATTACAGGGAATGGTTGCTGGAACATTATTTCACAGAAGATTGGGTAAATAAATTCCTAAAAGCACATCCAGAACTACAACGTTAATGGTTTTCCATATCTCGAATTTTTACAAATTGACACAGAAATAAGTGATTAACTCAACTTTTTGCGTAATCCTATACAAGACAGTAAAATAAGGTTCATATTTTTTTCATATCCATACTCACCAATAATAGAAGAATTACGTAATCTATTCTAGGATTACGCAAGTAGTTTACGCATCAAAAACTATCAAAACTTGCAATATGACAAAATTAGCTACAATTAGGAGTTACAATGAGTTGTGCGTATTGAACTGTCAAACTATTGTTATAGCTGTTAGTTGTGCGTAGCTGTTACAGTTTTTTACGCACAAATCATGTCAATTAACAAGCTACAAGCTATAAAATTTTGTAACTTTGTTACAGTAGCTAGTAAATTGTAACTTTTTGTAACTTGTAACTTTTTGTAGCTGCAATTTTGTAGCTTGTAGCTCGTTAATTTGAAAATGTTAGGCATGACAATATCAAAAAGTTAGGCACAAAAACCCGTTATTACAAAAGGTAAGAGTTGGATATGCCTAACAAAAAGTTACAAATAATTGTAACTACTTTTGATATGTTGTAACTTTAACAATATTTGATGCCTAACTTTTCTTCGTAATCCTAAGGGAGATTACGTAAATTTTAGGAATAAACAATACGCTATATTTTCAAAATAATGTAAAACTTTCTTGTTTTTCTGACTTAATAGTAACATTTCACGGTTACTAAATTATGCATGGTCTTATTTACATAATAATTGGAGCCGTTGGAGGAATTCTTTTTGCAGTAGCTTATCCCGAATTTGCACTAAGTATCAATGATAAACTAATGCCAATATTACAGGACATTGTAGATTCTGTGTCATGATATCTAAATTAAGATCTGGTTCGTAATCGTATATGAGATTACGAAATTAGAAAATCAGTTTTCGTGTTCTTCTTGATATTTTTTTATTGCTTTAAGGAGATTTTTCCTTGAAACCATACCTTCTGAGACTATTTTTTGATATAATTGTGGATAAATGAATTCTTTTTCTGAATATTCAATAATTTTATCATATTCTCCAGAAAAATAATGTGAAATTTCTCCAGAACCTAGAGTTTCTTTTACTGGAAACCCATATGCATTTGCAAGCACATCATGTTTGAGTCCTTTAGTTTGTAGTGCATTTAATGGTAAATGAAGTTGAAGAAAGTCAATAACTTCAGGCTTGTTCATAATCCATTGATACAACCATTTTTCGTCTTCTATGTTATGGATTCTCATACGATTAAACAAAAAGAATAAATCAAATCCTAAAATATTGTGTCCAATAATACGTAGCCTATCATTTCCTTGACCTCGTTGTAGATCTATCACAAGATTGTAAAATTTTTTGAGTATATCGTATTCATTTGATTCCCATTCTTTCAGTCTGAATACGTGTCCGTTGTTTATCTGATAAGTTATCAAAATGACTTTTCCTTGAAATGGAGTTAAACCACCACGTTCAAACTTCCAAAACAAATCCTTATTCTCAGAATTCTTGGTCAGAACACCTAATTCAATTTGCTTTTTTACATCAAAATAATCGTCTTTTGTAATCTCCGGAGCTGTTTCTATGTCAAGAAAAAGATTCGGCATGAATTGTAAAGAGTGTCAGATATTAAAAATCATTTTTGTCTGCATCGATCAGTATTTTTTCGTAATCTGTAGTTAGATTACGCAATAATCAATAAATTTCAACTAACACCATCATATTACCACCGAATCAGGATGATAGCAGACAAATGAAAACTACAGAACTTAGATGGGTAGATCTATTCATTATTGCAGCTATAATTCAGGGCGCAATAATTGCCATAATGGCTGTAGTCATTGTAGCAATCCAAGTAACAAATAATGATATTAACATAATCCAATATCTCTCATTATCTTTTGAAGGAACTGGTAAATGGTTCTTTTTAGGAGTAATATTTCATCTCATCATAATAGTTGCAGTAGCAGTTACTGCATTATTTTACAGTCATCTTGAAATTACTTTAAAGAAAAAATTCTCAAGAAAATCAAATGTGCTAGCTGCGATTCACTTGATTGGAATGAATGTTGGAGGTGCAGGATCTATGATGATAATGACATATGCAGGTTTAGCAGGCACTGGATTACTTACAGTTTTTACTGAAGGAAAACTAGGTCCAAAAGATCTTGCCATTATGGATTCATTCATAGAACCAATTGGTGGATTTATTGCACTTTTAGCAATGGGAGTAATGTGTGGTGGAATGGGTTTTGTATTGGCATACAGAAATAATTCGTAATTTTACTATGGATTACGAAAAATTGTATATTTTATCTCTCAAGAGTAAAAGATGCAAAGTACTTATGAGCATCACAAATTCAGTCACAATAATTGAAGAATAATACCCTGATTATTATTGGAATAATTACAATTGTTGCAGTTTCAATAATCTCAATTTCTTTGGTGTATAATCAGGAAATCAAATTAGCTGCTGGAATGATGACTAGTGATGAACAACCTCAACCCACGCAAGTCATCAATGAATCACTCGTATTGGGATTCACTGATGGGGTTACTGAAATAATAAATCCTGAACATGAACCTCTTGAATATCGTATTACTAGTCAAGTAATCAATGATACATATCTTTCAAAAAACGTTCAACAATGGCAAGATGTATGACAACCTGAATTAGAAGCAGGGTATCAGCAATACGGTGACGATTTTTACACTGAACTTGGAAGACTGTTGATAAAAAATGAAATGCGATATCAGATGAACAATCTAGGAATCGTAAATGCAGAAGATGATTTTGAAGTGCTTAGTGGGGTGTCTCTGCAGTCTTTGCCACCGCACATTGGTTTTAGCTCGATTGTACATGCAACTGATGGACACTATTATTGGCTTCAGGGAGGAACCAATGCAAACAAGATAAACTATTACAAGACAACACAATTACAATACCCTGATGAATCAAAATTCCCAGAAATCCAATCCACCCCTCCAACATTATCTGATGAAAGAATTCCCAGAATTTCAATATTAGAAGATGATGGTACTGACTTGGAGGCTCAACCATATCACGTAATTTTATCACAACCTGGTAGTGTAGAGTTTTTCAATAAAACACCTGGAAAACTTACCGTATATCTCAACCAAAAGGGAATGGAAGAATTTTCATTTGCAACATCACAGAATATCTCAACTAGAAGCAACTCTGGCATGGCTTATCCTTTTGATAGTCCAGGTGTCTACAGCTTTCATGCAGAGGTACCCACAAACATCGGTGATAAAGAGTACCAATTAAACACAGGTGGGCAATTGTTGTACTTGCAGATGATATGAGTGATTTACCAAAAGCTGTAAAGATGGAAATTGCAAAGATGCTATTGATTATAAGTGGCCTGCCAATTACCAGTATGGGTCAGCAAGGCACAGATGATGTAATTCACATTGGCCTTGATAATTCAATTGAACAATTATTGCCAGAATCAAAGACGTATTATCTAAAAGCTGCACAGCACATAATACCATTTGATATCAAAATTGTTTTAAGATAATTAGTCATTTACCAACGAAGAATAGTGTATTATTCGTCTCACAAGAGTGAAAATTTTAGATGATGATTTCATAATCCTATACAAGATTACGAATGACTACGATGATTTAGTTATCTTATTCTGACAGATTCTACATATCTTAAAGCACAATTGATGATTTCTTTTAGTGAATGAGTTTTGTGAGATTTCATACATGTGGGACATTTATCAGAATTCATAGAAATACATCATTGTATGAATCAAGAAAATATTTAGAGAGATGGATGATTTAACTATGTCCTTTTTGAGCGTAAAAGTGGCATAGCTAAAAATTCAGCTATATTGTGCTACTTTAGAATGACATGTTTTTTACATGGGGAAAATAAAATTCCAATTTTAGTTGTTTTGTTTTTCATTGATCTTTTTTAGAAATATATTCATTTCATCTTTAAACTGTAAAAAGTCCTTTTCAAGTTTCTCATGTTTTGATCTTTCAATTTCAAGTTCTGATTTATCATTTTGTAATTTTTTAATTTTTATTTTATTTCTTTCTGAATCATCAATTGTAAGTTCAGGAATTGCTTTCTTGAATTCTTCAAAGAGTTTTTCAATTGAAGCATCAACATATGTTTCATCTAAAGGAACAGTTGGGGTAGAATGCCCAAACATTTTTTCGGCTAGAATTATCTTTACACCATCAGTGGTTTTGACAATTGTATTCCAACGTTTTCTGAATCCATGGTCAAGCTGTATATCACGTCTAGAGCCATCTCTACCAAATATAATTCCAGATCGTCTTAGAATTCTGTCAATGATAGCCTGGAAACTTATTTTAGCTAGAGGTTTTGGTTTTGCAATTCCAATTGCATAGTTTTGTCTAAACAAAGGATGTTCAGGATCTAGATGTTCACCATCACTAATTCTTTTATCAAGATAATCATCAATTGCCTTTGAAGCTTCAGAAGTTAGAAATGTAAAATATTCTTCAACATCATCAGGATAAACAGTTACAACTTTACATCCCTGAGGCATATTTCGGATGTGTTTTATCTTTAGTTCAGGAAGTGCACCTATACGTACACCAGATGAAGATAGAAAGTGTATGATAGCTTTGTTTCTAAGATCTGTTGTAGCTTGAAGCATTTTTTGTACTTGCTCAGTGGAATATGCCCTGGAACCAGACTTTTTCTTTTGGGCAGGAAGCAAGCGGTGAATCTTCTTCCAGTTAATCATAATATCATTAGCATCACAGAACAATTCCAGTGCAGGAACAGGAGTTTTGATCGTACTTCATGCCTTGCCCTGACTCTTTTTCTCCATAACATAGTCCTCAACCATTTCTTGAAGCATTTTTGAGTTCATGGTTGCCAGGCTGTCATAATCACGAAGTTTAAAGTACTGCAGAAATTTGTCCAATGAATATTGATAGACTCGCAAAGTTTCCTTACTATGAATACTATTTTGGAAAAGTAAGAGGGATCTTTGCATATTAGACATACAGTATAGTAGTAATTAATCTACGGTACACACACATTAATTGCAGGTTTGATCTAATATTGACTAGTTGCTAAATCTAGGAATTTTAATTTCAGGTCGTGGGAGCAACATGGAGTCTATTCTAAAGTCAATTAAGAAAAAAAAGATTCCAATTAATCCAGCAGTAGTTATTTCAAACAAGCCTAATGCAAAAGGACTCAAGATAGCAAAAAAGTTAGGAATCAACATAGAGATTATTGAAAGCAAGGGCTTCAAAGGAAGCAGATGGCAATATGATAAAAAAGTAATTGCATCTCTAACAAAACATGGAGTAACCCAAAGAAATGGTCTTGTGTGTCTTGCAGGATTTATGAGGATTGTCAGTCCAGAATTTATAAAAAAATACAAAAACAGAATTATCAACATTCATCCAGCATTACTGCCAGCATTTCCAGGATTAGATTCTCAAAAACAAGCATTAGTTCATGGTGCAAAATATTCAGGATGTACAGTGCATTTTGTTGATGCAGGAATGGATTCAGGCCCAATAATTATTCAGGCAGTCGTTAGAGTCATGGAAAAGGATTCTGTGGAGTCGTTATCAAAAAGAATTCTAAAAGAAGAACATAGAATTTACCCTGAGGCAGTTAATTTGTTTGCCAGAAAAAAGATCAGGGTTTCAGGTAGAAGAATAATTATCAGTTAAGTATCAGGTCCACCAAAAAAGTACAAAACTTTGAGTTCTTTTTTGTTTCCATGAAAATAATGCTCAACATCCTTTGCTATAAAGAACACCTTGTCTTTTGAAACTTTGTAATCTTTGTCTTTAATTTTCAAAAAACCATCACCAGAAATTACATAGTATACCTCATCGCTATCATGAGGTTCTTGAGTATCTTCTTCTTCAGGATTTAGAACCAAGACTCCAGCAGCTAAACTGGGCTTATTGATAAAAGTCTGAAAATAAGAATTACTGTTTTTTATTTTTTCAAGATATGTTGCTAAATCAAACTCTAGTTTCAATTTATTCAGGATACTTTTTTTGACGTTTAAATTCTTTAGGCAAGGTTTCCGTGGATTATAGAATCCAAGAATTAAATATCTACAAATCAAAAATAGATTATGACAGGTATCAAAATTGATGGAAATGTTATTGCTCAATCAGTCAAAGATAGGGTCAAAAAAGCAGTAGAAGAGCTAAAAACTCAAGGCATCAGCCCTTGTTTGGCGACAATTCTAATTGGAGACAATCCAGCATCTACGACATATGTTAGAAACAAGCACAAGGCTTGTGAAGAGGTAGGAATTGTTACCAAAGATCATAAACTTGATGCAAACACTACACAATCACAACTCAGTGATATTATAGAAGATTTGAACAATGATAGTAGGGTTCATGGAATTCTAGTCCAACTTCCATTGCCTGAACAACTAGATGAATTTACTACCACATCAAGAATCTCACCACTAAAAGACGTTGATGGCTTAACGCCACACAACACAGGATTGCTTGTAATGAAAAAAGCAGCACTAGTTGCATGCACTCCGTCAGGTGTAATGGAGATGTTTGACTATCATGGAATTGATTTGGATGGAAAAAATATTGTATTGATTAATAGGAGTAATCTTGTTGGAAAGCCACTTTATCATCTATTATTAGAAAAAAATGCCACAGTTCTAACATGTCATTCTAGAACCAAAAATCTAACAGAGCTTTGCCAATATGCAGATATTATCATTACTGCAGTAGGGAATAGAGACAAGTTTACCCTAACACCTGAGATGATTAAAAAGGGCGCAGTTGTTATCGATGTTGCAATAACAAGATTCCAAGAAAAACTTGTAGGAGATTCAGACTTTGAACAGATCATCAAAAAAGCATCTTTTGCAACGCCAGTTCCAGGAGGAGTGGGTCCCATGACAGTTGCCATGCTATTAAAAAATACAATTACTGCAGCATCTTTGAGTAGTCAAATTGGAAGACAGTACTGAAAAAAAATCACTTAGAAATCTTCTTTTAGAAAAAAGAGACAATACATCTTTTGATTTAATGAAGATTGCAAGTGAAAAGATGCAAAAGAGATTAAAGAAAATTAATGCATTCAGGAATGCTCAAAAGATTGGAGTGTATTATCCGATTGGGAGTGAAATTTTGACACAGGATATCATTCAAGAACTACTCAGTAATGGAAAAGATGTTTTTTTGCCAAAAGTTATTGAAGAAAATATAGAATTTAGAAAAATTACTGATTTTTCAAGCCTAGAAAAAGGCAGTTTTGATATTATGGAGCCAAAAGATGATTGCCATGTAGATAACAATCTTGATGTAATTTTAGTTCCAACTGTAGGCATTTCTTCAATTGGGGTTAGATTGGGATATGGTCATGGATTTTATGATAGATTTCTAGGAGAACACAAGACCACAACAATATCTTTGACTTTGGAAAAACAGATTGTAAAAAATATTCCAAAATCAGAACATGACATCATTATTGATTGGATTGTATCAGAAGACAGAATTTTAAAGACTCAGAGATAAGAAAGTCCTTTTTGACCAATATCTCTTCTACAATACTTGTGAGACCATGAGATTTTGTCAGCTACAGCATAAGCATTTGTAATTGCAGATTTCAAAGAGTCGCCCAATGCTGTAACTCCTAAAACACGTCCACCATTTGAGAGAATTTTTTTATCTAGTTTTTTTGTTCCAGCATGAAAAACATAGGTGTTATTTGGAATAGAATCAAAACCAGAAATTTCTTCATTTTTTGCATATGACTCTGGATATCCCTCAGATGCTAAAACAACACATACTGCAGATTGGTTTTTCCAAGAGGTCGGAGGCATTGATGACAATTTTCCATCAACACTTGCAACAAAATAATCATACAAGTCAAAGTCCATTCTCATTGTAATTGGCTGACATTCAGGGTCACCCATTCTTACATTGTATTCTAAAACAGAGGGCTCATTATCCTTAATCATTATTCCAGCATACAAAAATCCCTTAAAAGAAATGCCTTCATTTTTCATTGCTTGAATTGTTTTATCAATAATTTTTTCCTGTATTTTTTTTGTTAGTACATCATCAACTATTGGGGTTGGAGAATATGCACCCATACCACCAGTGTTAGGACCTTTGTCATTATCAAAAATCCTCTTATGATCCTGACTTGTTGCCATAGGAATAGCAATCTCACCATCACAAAGTGCAATGTATGAGGCTTCAATCCCATCTATTCTTTCTTCAACAATGATGCGATTTCCAGCATCAGCAAATGTCTTTTTGACTAAAATTGTCTGAATTGCAGAAAATGCTTCTTCGTTACTATTGCAAACAATGACACCCTTTCCTGCAGTAAGACCATCAGCCTTTACTACAACATTGTAATCAAGTGATTGAACATAGTCTTGTGCTTTTTGGGCATCATCAAATATTTCATATCGTGCTGTAGGAATATCATTTCGTTTCATGAAATTCTTAGCCCAAATCTTACTTGATTCAAGCTGAGCTGCTTGCTGAGAAGGGCCAAAAACTTTGAGGCCGCACTGATTAAATTTATCAACAATTCCAGCTGCTAATGGGGTCTCAGGTCCAACTATTGTAAAGCAATTATTTTTTTGAGCAAAATCAGATAACCCATCTAAATCATCCACATTTATTGGAACGTTATTTTTAGTGCCACCGTTTCCAGGAGCGGTAAAAACAGTATCAACCTTAGGGCTTTGAGACAGTTTCCATGACAATGCATGTTCTCGCCCACCAGAACCAACTACCAGAACATTTACCAACAAAAATTATCTTTTACTCAATTATATAATCCAAGTCTCCTAAAACCAATTTAGCTTTATAATGCCACACACATATCAAAATCCAGATGGAACTTTCTGCAAATTTTGATGCAAAAGCAATAGAATCCCAAGTAAAAACATACATCAAATCAATTGATTTAGAAAAACAGATTTTTGCATCTGACAAGCCTGAAAAGATCAGATTCATCGAAGGACCACCAACAATGAATGGAATTCCACATGCGGGACATCTAAGAGGCAGAGTCATCAAAGATTTATGGTATCGATTCAACACATTACAAGGAAAAAAAATTGTATTCAATGGAGGATGGGATACTCAAGGACTTCCAGTAGAATTACAGGTTGAAAAAGAGTTAGAAGTGACAGGGGGAAAAACAGAATTAATTAAACAATTTAGAATTGAGAGAATCATATCTGAATGTAAAAAAGTTGTAGAAAAATACAACAAGGTATGGGTTGAAGTTGATGAGTTACTTGGCATGTCATTTAATCATGATAAAGCATACTGGACTTTTAGAGATGAATTTATCGAAAGAGAATGGCAGGTGCTAAAAAAAGCATATGAAAACGGAATTTTAGAAGAAGATTTTACTGTAATTGCATATTGTCCAAGTTGCCAGACATCACTTAGCCATTCAGAAGTAAATCAAGGGTATGAAGAAGTTAAAGACCCATCACTTTACTACAAAGTAAAACTAGTTGATGAAGATGTATTTTTGATAGTATGGACTACCATGCCATTTACTCTAATTACTGATGCAATGGTTGGTTTTCATCCCGAAGAAGATTATGCTTATGTTAAAGTAGAAAATGAAACATGGGTTATTGGAAAGACTAGACTAGAAGAATTCATGGCAGAGGTAAAGATTGATGATTATAAAATTGAAAAAACTGTAAGAGGTTCAGAATTTGAAGGAAAAAAATACATTCATCCTTTGTTGAATTTGATTCCAGAATTAAATGAATGCGCAAAATTAGACAATTATCATGTTGCAGTCTCTGAATCATTTGTTGATGTCAGCGCAGGAAGTGGATTGGTGCATTTATCTCCTGCAAACGGAGAGGAAGATATCAAAATAGCAAACAAAAGAAATGTAAAAATTTTCAATCCCATTGATGATGAAGTAAAATTCACTGCTCAAGCAGGCAAGTACTCAGGAGTGTTTGTCAGAGATGCAGACAGAACAATTGTTGAAGATCTAAAAGATTGTAATGCTCTTGTTAAGATTGGGAGAATAAAACACAAGTATCCCTTATGCTGGAGATCACGCCATCCCATTGTTTGGCTTGCCAGAAGAGGTTGGTTTTACAAGCTAGACCGTCTTGAGAACAAAGCAATTGATGCTGCAGAAAGTGTAGAATACTTTTTTGAGCAACCAAAAAATAGATTCCTTGGAATTGTCAAAGAAAGACATCCATGGTGTATCTCACGAGAAAGGATTTGGGGTTGTCCATTACCTGTTTGGGGTTGTGAAGATTGTGGTGAAAAAAATTGGTTCTTTACAAGAAAGGAAATTGTGGATGCTGCAGAGAATTTGCCAGATGGACCAGACTTTGAATTACACAGACCATGGATTGACAATGTTACCATAAAGTGCAAAAAATGTGGCAGCTCCAAAACAAAGAGAGAAGAGTATGTTTTAGATACGTGGCACAATAGTGGTTCTGCTCCATATTCATCATTAACAGATGAAGAATATTCAAAAGAAATTCCTGCACCATTTTTCACGGAAGGAATTGATCAAACCAGAGGATGGGCATATACCCTACTTATTGAAAATGTGATCTTAAACAATGGCCCAAATCCCCCTTACAAGGCATTTTTGTTTCAAGGACATGTACTTGATGAAAAAGGAGGTAAGATGAGTAAAAGCAAAGGAAATGTTTTGGAGGGAGCAGAATTACTGCAAAAATATCCTGCAGATTTAGTTAGGTTCTATTTCATGTGGAAGGCAAGTCCAATTGAGCCACTAAGTTTCAGTACTGATGAGTTAATGTCAAGGCCATATCAAGTAATTAACACACTATTCAATCTGCATCTTTATTTTAAGCAAAATAGTCAATACGATAATTTTGATCAATCAAAGACAATTGAATGGGCAAAGCAAAATGATTTGTTAACATCTCCAGATATTTGGCTCCTATCAAAACTTCAAAAGTTAATTCGTGAAATTACGGAAAGGAATCAAACATGTAAATTTCATGAGGGTGCCAAAGCAATTGATGATTTTATCATAAATAATCTAAGCCAAGTATACATTCCAATCACCAGAAGTGAATTATGGGATGAAGATGAGGAAAAGAAAAACAGAAGACTGGCAATATATGCAGTACTAAGTAAAGTACTCAAAACAATTAATATTTTGATTCATCCATTTTGCCCATTTACTAGTGAGTATCTATATCAAACAGTATTTGATGGAAAACAAAGTATTCTACTTGACAAATGGCCACAACACCAAGAATCACTTGTCAACAAAGAGATTGAGGAATCATTTGATATTATGAAAGATGTTGTGTCTGTATCTTCTGCAGCAAGAATGAAAGGAAAACTAAAACGCAGATGGCCACTAAATGAAGCGCAGATTTGTGTAAGAAAAGGTCAGAAAATTAAACTTGAATCATTATCTGATTTGTTACAATCACAGTTAAACATAGAAAAAGTCAGTATTATTGAAACAGAAAAAGAATCAGGACTAGAACAAATTTTGGAATTAAAACAGTTAGGATTACCTGTTAAAGCAGTTATCGAATTAGAAAGAAAGAGAATAGGACCTAAAACAAAACAACACATGGGAAAACTAGTTACAACATTCACCGAGACAAATCCTGAAGAGATCATTTCATCATTAAACAAAAATGGAAAATATGATTTTGATATTGATGGAGAAACTATTTCATTAGATAATGAAGATTTTGTTGTAGATTTTGATGCAAATGAAAACTTTGCAGTATCAAAAAGAGACAACTATATCGTATTTATCTCAACATCACGAAACAGAGAGATGATGGCAAAAGGATTAGTGAAAGATGTTGCAAGAAGACTTCAAACTCTTAGAAAAGAAAGAGGATACAATCCAACTGATGTTTTAGATGTTGCATCAATTCTTGATTTGGACGAAGAGTCACTTGAAATGGTAAAAGAAAGAACCAAAGACTTGGCATTTTTAGTTAGAGTAAAACAGGTTAATTTTACAGAATCCTGCAAAGAATACAAAGATGACGATATTGATGGACAAAAAATAAGAATCTCTGTAGAATAGATTTTGAGAATTAATGTAATACTTTTATTAGAATTATAAATTTTATAAGGAAATGTCCGAATCAAATACACCAAATGTTGTTGGAATTAATGTTCTAAAACAAAACGGCCTTGATGTCGATGAGTTGTTAAAAGAGTTAATCAAAAATGCTGCGGTTGAATTTACGGCATACTACTACTTTACCAACCTCAGAGCACATTGTACAGGTATGGAAGGAGAGGGACTCAAAGGAATCATCGAGGATGCAAGATTAGAAGATCTTAGCCACTTTGAATCATGTCTTGAGAGAATCTATCAATTAGGAGGTGCCCTTCCAAATGATGCAACTGAATTTATCAAGATGTCAGGTTGTGAATTCTTACAGCTTCCAGCAAATCCAACAGATCATAAAGAAATCCTAGAAAAATGTCTCAAAGCCGAGCAGGGTGCATTAGTCAACTGGAACAAAATTTGCCAGATGACATTAGGAAAAGACCCCACAACATATGACATTGCAAAAGATATCTTGGCAGAAGAGATTGAACATGAGTCATGGTTCCTAGAACTAATCTATGGAAGACCATCAGGACACATGAGAAGAAAGCATTCTGGTGAAAGACCACATACCAGAAAACACTCTAGAGTATTGGATATGGCATAAATGTCAAATCATTCTCTTTCTTTTTAATTTTCTTAGGTTACTTTATTGACGACAAATAGTGAATATGCGTTGTTTTATCACGGTTAAATAGAAAAATCATGTATTAAGAATATGGTAAAGCAGATTAGTTTGGATGCTTGGCAGATTCAGCATTTATCAGATCTGTTAGAAAAAGGTTCAAACATTATCGCAAAGACAAACAGGCCTATTATTCTTTACAGGCAAACCCTAGAAGAAGAGGATGATTCTTATGAAGAAATTGTATGTACTCTTACCAAAGGATATGTCATTGAACAAATGGTTACATCAGGAGGAGTTTTGGTTCCAAGCTTTCATCAACAGTTTGTATTTACAATTCAAGAGTATCCTCAAGAATTATTGAGAAAAAGCCAGGATCGTTTTTTGGAGATGATTGATTTTCTTGAAGAACAATTGAGATAATATCATAATTAATAAAGACCGTGAGGGTCAGAATTTTTGCATGCGTTTACTAGAGTTTCAGGCAAAGGAATTATTTCGAGAGTATGGAATTAATCTTCTTGATAGTATATCATCTACCAATATAGAGGAGGGAAGAAAGCATGCAAAAGAATTAGGATATCCATTTGTGATTAAAATCCAGGTTCCTGTAGGAGGAAGAGGAAAGGTAGGAGGAATTCAAACATGTCAAAACGATGATGAATTTGAGCTAAAATATCCTCAAGTCATGGATTTGACAATAAAAGGAGAAAAAGCAAGAGCCATTCTGCTTGAAAAGATGGCAGACATCAAAAAAGAGTTGTATCTATCAATATTTTTGAACCGTTCAAAAAGATGCTATACAATTATTGCATCATCAGAAGGTGGGGTTGAGATTGAATCAGTAAAAAATCAAATCATCAAAGAAATTGGATTAGGAGATGTCTCAAATGAAATTGCAAGCGAAGTTGCAAAAGAGATGGGATTGGAAGGAAAAACAGCAGAGGGTTTTGTTGATACTTTGAAAAAATTATCAAAGCTCACAATTGAAAAAGAAGCGGAGCTTGTAGAAATCAATCCACTTGCAATCATGCAAGACGATGCAGTAATTGCACTTGATGGTAAATTTGTTACAGATGATAACAGTAATTTCAGACATGACGAATTACGAAAATATCAAGAAGTATCAGAGATGGAAGAAAGAGCAGAAAAAAGTGGGTTCTCATTGGTAGAATTGGATGGAAATATTGCAGTAGTAGGAAATGGCGCAGGACTTGTAATGTCTACACTTGATATGTTATCGGATAGTGGTGGAAAGCCAGCATGTTTTCTTGATGTTGGAGGTGGCGCAACTACAGAATCAGTTTATGAAGCATTAACTTTGATCAGCAAGATAAGTAAAGTAAAAGGAATTTTGGTAAACCTCTATGGAGGAATTGTAAAAACAACAGTAATAGCAGAAGCATTTCTTAAAGCATATGAAAATAATTTGATGGACTTGCCAGTATTTTCAAGACTGAAAGGAACTGAATCAAAAAAAGCAAAAGAGATGCTTCAAGGTTCTAGAACCAAGATGTACGATTCAGTAGAAGAAGCAATCAATGCAGCAGTAATGGGAGTAAAGAATTGACTGATATTTTTGAACTGCTCAAAGGAAAACCAGAAGATCAGGACTATATGAATAAAGGAGTTATCGTTCAGGGTATTACTGGGGCATATGGTTCCATACATGCAAGACACATGATTGTAGATGGAACCAATATAGTTGCGGGGGTAACCCCTGGCAAAGGAGGTCAAAAATTTGAAGGTAAGGTTCCAATATACAATACAATGCAAGAGGCAGTAGATGCCACTAATGCAAAAATTTCAATTATCTTTGTTCCAGCAAAATTCTTTCTTGCTGCTGCAAAAGATGCATTAGAATCTGGGATCAAGCTACTAGTTTCAATCCCAGAACATGTTCCAATTAAAGACACTATGATAACACTAGAGCTAGCAAATCAAAAAGGAGCAATAGTCATTGGGCCAAACACTCCGGGAATTATGATTCCAGAATTAATCAAGATTGGAATCATGCCAGTAACTCCGTTTAAGGCAGGGAAGATTGCGGTTCTATCAAAGAGTGGAACATTACTCTATGAAATTTCAGATGCACTGACCACTGCAGGGTTTGGACAATCAATTACAATTGGTATTGGAGGAGACCCAGTTAATGGTACAAGACTCATTGATGCATTTGAGATGATAAAAGACATTCCAGATTTAGAAGGATTGGTAATCGTAGGAGAAATAGGGGGCGACTCTGAGGAAATTTTGGCTCAAGGAATTATTGATAGTGGATTTAACAAACCAACTGTAGCATACATTGCAGGAAGAGCAGCACCAAAAGAAAAGAGAATGGGACATGCCGGTGCAATTGTCATGGGAACTTATGGTTCTGCAGAATCCAAAATATCTATGTTTAACAAGGCAAACATTCCAGTAGCAAAGAGACCTGTAGAAGTACCAGTATTATTGGCAGGAAAGATGGAAAAATCCGATTAGAATAAAAGAGAGAGATTTTGGAGGGAATTAAATGCCAATTACTGACCCTGAAAAGAAACGCATTGCACAACAATCACGTCTTGTTATGAAAATTTGCTTCAAGTGTGGAGCCAGAAATGACATATCTGCTACAAGATGCAGAAAATGCAGAAACCCATACTTGAGACTAAAGAACAGAACCCTTGGGGTCAAGAAGTAAAACTAAAAGTTCATGGTAATTACAAAATATCCAAAATCTAAAGATAAAATAGCTTGTGTTTTTGTAAATTTGTTGGACCGGTCGTCTAGTTTGGTTTGGATGACGCACTCACACTGCGTAAGGAATCATTCCCGCAAAGGTCGTGGGTTCAAATCCCATTCGGTCCACCACCACTGTGGTTTCAGACCCCTTTTTGACAATTCTCCAAAACAACCTTTTCGTTTGGTAGAGTACCAACGAACTTCCAACCTTGCAAAATGAATTCTTCTACTTGTTCAGCAGTTACTACTTTTTGACTTGGCTTGTCTTACCGATGTCCAGAGTCTGAATCATCTCTAGTACTTGACCAAGTTCTTCTGAAGTGGCATGCTGAAGTGTATCTTGAATCTCTCCTTTTTGTTTTAACATTGGATCTTCTGTAGTTAGTTCCAGATCAAGCAGTTCTTCACAACGCTTGAATACTTCACGCATTTCTGTAACTAAAACCTCTGGAAGAATTCCTTTGTTTGTCGTATACTTTGCTTCAATGCTTCCCTTGTGTCCCATAAAGAATGCACGAAAGTCATGTGCAATTTTCCCTTTTGATTCGGCAATTAGTAACTCCGTATCAAAGTAGGCTCGCAGTACATAGGGTCTCCAAGTGAAACGTGGTCGAAATGTGTCTCGAATTTCTTTACTGATTTGTCGTGTTGGTAAGAATGGTTTGTTGTGATTGTTTCCTCGATTGGTTTTGTAGATGTAATCGGATGCAACAACAGGAGAATCATCGTTTAGTGGTTTGCTGTGTTTCTCAACTCTGAAAATCATCAACATTCTTTGATTAAACGAATCCTTTTGGATATCTTACTGCATTGTAATCATCTTGTTGTACAGACAAACTTTCATTTTCAACTCATGAATCATATTCTCTCTTTTGTGCGATGTTACGTGTTCACCAAACATTCTCTTGAATGCAGAAAACACGGATTCTGCAATCCATCTATCTCCATAGCTTACGCTATTCCTCCATAATTCATAGTTGAATAATTGAGCTAGAACAGCTTTTCGTCTTGGGTAGCAGTCAGTGTTAACTGATGAGTTCTTTCTTGTTTTGATTCCAGGAATTATACCTTCATGGTACAAATATGAAAAACAATCCTTGGCGTCATATGCACCATCAGCTAGTGTCTTGACTATATTTCCAAACTCTTTTGATTGCTGTACCAGAGATATGAAATGTTTTGAATCATGTGACTTGTCATCTGTTATTTCTAAACCTGTAATCTGTTTAGATTTCACATCTACTGCAACATGAATCTTCAAGAAACCACGTCTTTTCTGCCATTTCTGTCTCATCCATTCTCCTCTGTCTGCAACCTTGACTCCCGTACTGTCTATTGCAATGACGATGTCTTCTCCCAGTTTTGGATTCATCTTGATATTGAGTTTGCTGACACGCTTCCAGATTGCAGAATATGTCGGTGTTTTTGATTTTTCTTTCAGGTGTGATTTTATCAGACCTTCAGTTTGTCTGAATGGCAGATGCAAATAGAGATGACAGCACCCTAGTGCCTCCATGAATGATTCAGGATAAACAAATTGACGTCCTTCCTTTTTGTGGTTCATCTCCTTGAGTTCTGTGTTCCATGTGTCTATAGCATCAAAAGACAACATGATTTCTCCACGTCTTACTAGTGATTCGTTGCATTTTTTCCAATTTCTATTCATGGAATCATACAAAATATTCTGATCTAAAGCTTGTTTGGTAGAATTAGTTGGACAAACTAGTCATGTTAGGAAACACAGCACATGGTACTAATCATACCGCGAATTGGCAACACTTGGAATCTTCTGTCAATTGTTCTTCTGTCTGGAATTTGCTGTAGCCTGCAAACCTTGAGCAATTTATCATTATTACATTTGATGAACAAGAAATAGTGCAGTGTATTGTTACTTGGAATCCTCATCCATGATTTTATGATGTATAGTTGTACCATCAAAATAGTTGGATAGACATACGGTCTTCCACGCCTAATTACATCCTCATACAGAGACAACGCTCTGATCAAATACAAAACACCAATAAGAAATGACTGACATCTTATGTTGCTAGGGATTCTTGTTTGTTTTGGCATTTCCAATGAACAAAACATACTGAGATCCTTAGCTTTTTTGATTGCAATAATTTAAGAAATTGATTAAAAATTGGAAATCATTATGCCCAAGTCTCAACTAAATGGTAGAACCATTGCTGCTATCAAAGATGCGAACATTATTGTTTTGATTGTTTTTGTAGTCATTAGACCTCTTGCGCAATTAGAAGGGTTTTTGACAGTATTTTGAATTTTGATCAGATTTGTGCCTAAAAATTCAATATTGGAGAATTTTTGGAAATACTCTTCCTCAGAATTTACGCCTAGGAATAATTACGCAAGAGGTCTATAGTATTGAATCTAGGCAAAAACAATCACAGGTACCAAGCTCAAAAGGAGCAGATGTAACTCGTGGAAATAATATACGCCGTTCAATCTCAGTGACATTTGCTATTTTCTAGGAATAAAAAATGTGAAAACCCCCATAAGATTTAACAGTGTATCAAAGCTATACAATTTCGGCGGGCTCTGTAATAGAGTTTTAGAAATCCCAATCATTATTTTTTCTTTTTTTGTCAATGTAATGACACCTAACTCTTTTATCAAAAATGGTATAATCATCAAAGTAGAACTTGGCTAAAAGATATCAGTCACCAATTAATTACAGGCTAAAGGAGGTTCCCATAAAGCAGATCAAAATATGGAAGGATGCTCAGGCAAGGAAATTAGACAGGGAGGGAATTGCAGAGCTTGCCAAATCAATCAAAAATGAAGGGTTACAAAATCCTCCAATGGCCCAAAGGGAATCAAAGAATTCGTATCTACTAATGTCTGGCCAGAGAAGACTTGCTGCACTGAAACGATTGGGTGCAAAAAAGATTCCTGTTTTGTTACTTGCCAATAGCACAAGATATGATCTAGAAGATGCAAAGGCAGCATCAGTTGTAGAGAATCTGCATCGCAATAAAATGAACGTAAAAGATATGACTGCAGCTTGTGTGTTTTTGAGTGAATCCATAGGAAAGTCAAAGGCTGCTCGCTCTCTTGGAATATCTTCACAAACTCTAAAAAAATATCTTGGGTTTGCAGCAGTTCCAGAGAAGCTACGACAGTTTGTTCCAAAGGAGTTGTCACGTGATGATTGTACCAAATTATATCAAATAATTTCAAATGTATCAAAGGCAGTCAAAGTTGCAGAAAAGATTGTTCCATTAGATCAGAAGTTAAGAAAAGAGTATCTTAGAGTATTGTCTCGTAGTCCAAAGTCATCACATCTAAAATTACTAAAAAAGGCAAAAAGTGGAATGCTCCAACAGAAAGTTACTATTCTATTGAATAAAGGAAATGCCCGGAAACTCAAAAGTTTAGCTACAAGAAAAGAGGTAGAAGTGTCTGATATGGCAGATATGATTGTGTCTGATTATTTGAAGAGAAGGTAGAATTTAGGCATAGAATATATGATTTTAGTAAATGAAAACAAGTAAAATATACAGTTAAATGAAGCTTTAAGAAGTTCGTCGCATTATGCTAAAAATAAAAAAAATAAAATCAGTCTATATCCAAATGCTATTAATAAAACTAAGATAGATTTCCCAGTTTTAAAAAAACCAGAATTAGAAGAATTAATGAAGATAGGGTTTGAATGTAACAAAATTATTTTGGATACACCAAGAATCATCAAATCAATTGTTAATCCATGGTATACAACTAATTCAAAATATTTTGTAAACAGCGAAGGTGCAGAAATTGTACAGAATTTTATTGATGTGATAGTCGACATGGTAGCTACAGCTCATAAATCAGGACTTACACAATCAATAAACATTACAGAAGGTGGAAGAAGAGGATTAGAGCAAATCATAGATAAAAACAAGATTCAACGAAGTGCACAAGAGATTGCTTTAAAGGCATCACAGCTAATTGATGCAAAACCTGCAAAAGAAGAGAAAACAACAGTAGTAATGAATCCAGATTTTGTGTCATTACTTACACATGAAATATTAGGTTATCCATCTGAAGCGGATAGAGTTTTGGGAAAAGAGATGACATGGACAGGAGGTACATGGTGGAAGGGAAAAATTGGAGAAAAAATTGGTTCAGAGGAATTAAATGTGTTTGATGATCCTACCATCAAAGAAAGTTTAGGATGGTACTATTTTGATGATGAAGGGGTTGAAACCAAAAAAACCACTCTTGTTGAAAATGGAATTTTAAAGAATCATATGCAAAATAGGGAAACAGCAAAAATTTTTAATACATCTCCAACTGGAAATATGAGAGCAGCAAATTACAGATTCATACCTTTGATTCGTATGGCATGTACCTGTATTGGGAAAGGAGATTGGAATGTAGAGGAGATGATAAAAGAAGTCAAAAATGGCTATCTAATATCAAATATGAAAATTCCATCAATTGATATGAAACGATGCAATTGGAGCATTTCATGTCAATATGCACAAAGAATTGAGAATGGGGAAATCACTGATTTGTTAAGAGATGTAATTGTGATGGGCATAACCCCAGAATTTTTCAAATCAATTAATGCTTGTGGGAATGATTTTACTGTAAGACCAATAACTAATTGTGGAAAAGGAGATCCTATGCAATCTATGATAATGGGAAATGGCGGACCATCGATAAGAGGAATTGCAACAGTAAAGAGTGTGAACTAGAAAATGAATCAAGAATTAGAGACAATTAAACAAAATGTCATAAAATGTACAAAGTGTGATCTTTGTAAAACAAGAACCAATGCAGTACCAGGTAAAGGAAATTTTCAATCTGACGTTATCTTTGTAGGGGAAGCACCTGGAAGAAACGAGGACAGGAATGGAGAGCCATTTGTTGGAGTAGCAGGAAAAAAACTTTCAATTGCACTTGATGAAGCAGGAGTTTCAAGAGATGCGATATATATTACAAATATTGTAAAATGTAGACCGCCAAACAATAGAGTCCCAAAAACAAGTGAAAGAAATACATGTCAGGAATATCTTAAGCAGGAAATTTCCATAATTAAACCAAAAATAATCTGTATTTTAGGAAATACAGCATTTAATTCAATTTTAGGGGGATCTGAAATTACAAAATTTAGAGGTAAGATAGCACAAAAAGATAACCAATTGTATTTTCTAACAATTCATCCAGCTGCAACAATATACAATCAAAAATTAATCGATGTATTAAAAAATGACATCGTAAAACTGTTTGATTTGATCAAAGAATTAAAAAATAACAAAGAGGTTACGATAGATATTGAGTATACTTCCTAGAGAATTTTATTTAAAAAATACAGTCACGGTTGCAAAAAACCTTCTAGGGAAGAGAATTGTCAGAAAAATAGGTAGGCGTGAAATATCAGGAATAATTATAGAAACTGAAGCATACAGGCACAAAGATGATCTTGCAAGTCATGCATTTGGAAAAATTACTGATAGAAACAAAGCAATGTTTGGAGATGTTGGAATGGCTTATGTCTATTTTACCTATGGAATGCATTATTGTTTTAATGTAGTAGCAAAGAATCCAAAAATTAAGGCAGGAGCAGTTCTCATTCGTGCAATTGAACCTGAAAAAGGAATCAATGTAATGCAAAAAAATAGAAAAATCATAAATTTGAAAAGCCTTACAGACGGACCTGCAAAATTAACTCAAGCCTTAGAAATAACTAAAGAACATTATGGGGAAGATTTAACAAAACATTCAAAGTTATTTATTACAGATGGAATAAAAAAACCAAAAAAGATTTTTGTGTCACCAAGAATAGGAGTTAGAGAAGCAACTGACAAGTTGTGGAATTTTAAAATAGAAATTTAAGTTTCTCCTTCGTTATTCTCATCTAAAGTCCATGGAGCAAATTTCCCAAGAATCCTCACCCAATCCAATCTCAAAAGCAAAACTACAACTGTAGTCATCATTACCCCAAAAACAATGATTCCAATGTAAACGGGTGTTGCATCATCAAAGTTTTCTACGAAAGGTTCCACTAAAGATAGTCCTAGATAATGAGAAACAAAAACTATAACATAACTAAGAATAATTTTACCAGTAAGGGTTGCAATAAAGAATCTCTTTGGGTTATATTTTGCCAGTTCTAATGGAACAAATATTATATCATCTGGGATCGGAGTTGCTGCAGCAACAAATGCAGCAGCAGCACCATATTTCTTAACTAATCTCTCAAATGGGCGCATTCTCTTTCGAGTTTTTTCATTAATAATTTTTCTTCCACTATAGCTAACAAAAAAGATAATTTGCTTTGCAACAGTAGTAGTAATTGCAGATAGTAATGCCAAAACATGTAGCTCATATTGATCACCCACGGACATTGTAGCAAGCAACAAAAATCTGGGTAGTGGAACAAAGGGTACAAGAGAACCAAAGAAATTGACTAAAGCTAAACTGAGATAACCCACTTCCGGGGCAAAGGGAAATAGGTCAACAAAATCCACAAATCAAACTGTTTTCAGGCTTTATTTATTCGAGAGGTGGGCAATAATCATGAGTTTTGAATTATTTATGGAATATTACCAACAGGTACAGGATATTCTAACAAATAACGCATTTCAAGATTATGGAATAATTGGATTATTTCTTAATTCATTGTTATCAGCTACTGCAATACCATTACCAACTGAGATTCTGACCTCTGCTTTATTGATAGGTGGAGAAAGTGTTTTTCTTGTAGGTATAGCATTAGTTGTAGGATCTACAATTGGTGGCCTGTTAAATTATTTTATTGGGTTTGGTGGAAATAAACTATTCAACAGATTCAAGAAAAAGAAAAATAGTGTAGAGCATGAAAAGAAAGGCAGCAAACTACTTGATAAATTTGGTTGGGGTGCAATATTTTTTGCATCATGGATTCCTGTAATTGGAGATTTGATTTTGATCTCTGCAGGTGCAAAGAAAATGAAGTTTACTAAATTCATTATCTTTATGGTCACAGGTAAAACAGTAAAGACAATTGCTGTGGTATCTGGATTTGCGTTAGTCTTTTGAGTGATACTCAAAATAAATACCCTAAAAAATTCTAAGTAATCATTAAAATATCATATTTTTGCAACTAAATTAAATGACTAAAAATGACTTTGAAAAAATTTGTAATTCTATATCAGCCATAAGTCCATTTATCAGATTTGTAGGCGTAATTGGCGAGAGTGGAGAGTTGCTAGCCAATAAAAGAAGACCAAGACTAGAGCCTCTTTTGGATGCCAAAGATACACAGTATCAATTCTCACATATTGCCATAAAGACAGATCTGGAGGGATTTTTTGATAAGAATCTAGGAGAGATTGAATTTGTGTGGGAAGAAAGAAAAAAGATACAGACCATTTCTTTTGCAATCAAAAAATTAAGAGTATGGGTAGCAATTGATAAGAAAGTACTAAGAACTGAAATGTTAAGAATCATAGATTCATGTCTGCCCATTGTAAAAAAACACTCTTAAACATGGAGCGATTTGATGTGGTTGGAAATTTAATTCAGCATTATTTTTCTTCTTCGTAAAGCCAACATCGAACGTATCCAGTTTTAGTTTTGAATTTTGGAGGAACTTGTTTGCATTTTTCAATTACCAAAGGACATCTGTCTATAAATCTACATTCTGTTGGGGCATCAAGTAAGCTAGGAGGAATTCCTTTAATGTATTTAGGAATATTTCCTTTTAATGTTGGAATTGATTCTAAGAGTCCTTGAGTGTAAGGATGTTTAGGATTTTTGTAAATTTCTTCAGAAGAACCAAATTCCACCATGTGCCCACCATACATAATACCAATCTTGTCTGCAATTTCAGATAATACTGCTAAGTCATGTGTGATTAACATAAAAGACATGCCATCTTTTTTGAGGTTTTTTAATAAATTTACAATTTGTGCCTGAATCAACACATCAAGTGCAGTAGTGGGTTCATCAGCAATCACAAATTTTGGCTTGAGAAGCAACGCCATTGCAATAACTACTCTTTGTTTCATTCCTCCACTTAACTCATGAGGATATTTTTTCAAAACAGGTTCATCTAGACTGACTGAATGGACAGCATCTAAAATTACTTGATTAGAATCACCGTCAAAGTTGTGTTGTTTTAGAATTTCAACGAATTGTTTTTTAATAGTAAAAACAGGATCCAGTGAATTCATTGCACCTTGAAAAACCATAGAGATTTTTTTCCATCTATATTTTTCATCAAAATCAGATTCTTCCATTTCTAAAATGGAGTTTCCATCAAATAGAATTTCACCTTCTGTCTTACCACCAGAAAGCATTCGGATAAGGGATAATCCCAATGTACTTTTTCCACATGCACTTTCACCTGCAATTCCTATTGATTTTCCATCTTCTAATTCAAAATCTACATCATCTACTGCATAAACTGGACCTTTTGATGAATTGTACTTTGCTGATAATTCGTTAACAGCTAGAAAGATCATGTTTTTCTTAGATCATAACTAGAATTTTTGTTTTGCACTAAGGGATATAAACAACTTTGTTAGAATAATAAAAGATAGGAAAAGGATATGGTTTTTGTTAAATCTCACGACATTGCAGAACTAAACACAGAATTAATTGGAAAACAAGTGATATTAGGAGGGTGGATTGAAGACCTTCGAAAATTAGGAAAGATGACATTTATCACGCTACGTGATGTATCAGGAATTTCTCAAATTATTGTCAAAGGGGAGTTAAACGATAGATTAGGAGAAATTAATCGTCAAAGTGTTGTAAGGGTAAAGGGAATAGTACAAGAAACTAAAGCAAGAGATTTTACTTTTGAGGTTAAAGCTGAAGAAATAGAAGTTTTAGCAAAAGCAATCCATCCATTACCAGTTGATCCAATTGGAAGACTAGAGAGTAACATTGACACACGGTTAAACCATCGCGCATTAGATATGAGAAATCAAAGAACAGCTTCAATTTTCAAATTAAGGCACCACGTACTACAATCATTACGTAAAACATTATCAGAAAAAAAATTCTTAGAAATTACTACACCAAAAATTATTGGTAGTGCAAGTGAAGGTGGAGCAAATCTATTTTCATTAGACTATTTTGGTAAAACAGCATATCTTGCCCAAAGTCCACAATTATACAAAGAACAGATGACAATAGGATTAGAACGGGTTTTTGAAATTTCAAACTTTTACAGAGCAGAAAATTCTCACACAGGAAGACACTTGACTGAATTTACCAGCATTGACATAGAGGCAGCATTTATGGACTATACTGATGTCATGGATGTTTTAGAATATCTAGTAATGGAGGTTTACAAATTTGCATCTGAGAATTGCAAGAAAGAACAAGAGGTAATTGGTTATACCATAGAGATTCCATCTTCTCCATTTGAGAGAATTACTTACAATCAGTGTATTGATGAGTTAAAGAAAGAAGGCGAAAAAGTAGAATTTGGAGATGATTTGCTTGATTCACACCTAAGAATCATTGGAAAGAATCACCCAGGATTTTACTTTTTGATTGACTGGCCAATGAAACTAAAACCCTTTTACATTAGAGAAAAAGATGAAGACCCAACATTATCAAGATCATTTGATTTGCAATATGGGTTTCTGGAACTATCTTCTGGTGGAACTAGACTTCACAATGCAGAGATGCTAAAAGTCAGATTAAAAGAGCAAGGTTTGGATCCTGCACAATTTACACATCATCTAAAAACATTTGATTGGGGAATGCCTCCTCATGCAGGATGGGGGATGGGATTAGATAGATTGATGACCACACTGATTGGAGTTGATAATGTACGTGAAGTGGTTTTGTATCCGAGAGATCCCGATAGACTTAGTCCATAGTAATTCAGTTTTTATTGTAATAGAAAATAGATTATTGTATGATTAAAGCAAATGATGCAAAAAAAGTTGTAGAAGTAATTGGGAATAATCTGATAGGTGTATCACATGATTCAAACAATTTTGAAAAATTGCCAGACTCTTTTTGGGGATATTTTGCAAGGGGGCACGACACAAAAGGAACATTTGGAGTAATTGTAACTTATTCAGAAGATGGAAAAGATGTTGATGAGTTAATCAAGATGTATGAAGAATGGGTAAAGAAAAATAAAACAAAATCAGAATAGTTACTTGGTTTCTTTTAATAATTTACGATAACCTTGGCATTCTTTGCAAATTGGCTTTCCTTTGTATTTTGGATTGCCATCAGTAATTTTGAGTGTGCCTGTACTAATCTTGCAAATACAGCATACTACCATAGTATGAAATTGAATATGCGATTAATAAAAATTGGTAATTTTTGAAAAAAAGATAAATTCAAAGAAATGGATCTATGATGGTGTACAAATGTGATTTTTGTGGATCAGCATTTGGGGATAGAATATGTTATTTCTGTGAAAAAAATTGTTGTACATCTTGTATGACAGATGATAGAACGCGTTGCAAGAATTGCTATATTTACAAACGAAGATTGGGATGGAAGAGACTAGTAAAAAAGAACAAGGTTGTTTTGATTTTTGTTGGATTTTTGTGGTTGTATGCAGTATTTCCGGGTCCTTTAATTCCAGGTTTAGATCCTAGTTTTTATGCAATCTCAGTTGTTGCAGCGGTGCTAATCATGATTCCAATAGGATTAGCAATGTTTTTCTGGTCACTGAATCCACCAGCATCAGATGTCAAAAAAAGAAAAGACTGAGAAATACGTATCAAATTTTTTACACTTTTGAAAGAATAACAAGAAAAACTAGTTATTCTATATTGATAGAAGATATGAGACATTTTTGTTTGATTCTACAATGAAATCAACACTGAAAACGAATTAGGATTTGCTAATCGACTAAATTTTCTAAACTTTCAGAAGGTTTGATTTTGCTTTTCATGTAAGGAATTAGTTTACCTAAATCTTCTACAGCTTCATTGATTTTATTTTTTTTGGTACATACTAAGATCGGATCCCATTCTTTGTTCATACTCAGAGATTTCTAGAAAAAGTTTTTGGCCTTCACTCATTAGTTCATGTGCTTGTGAAATAGAATCTGAATAATTATTCCAATTCCAATTAAGTTTTGTAATTTTTTCAGATAACTCGAAAGTTTTTATAACTTTGAGTAGTCCCTCTTCATCGAAATTTTCGGAAGCCATTAAACTAGCAAAAAGTTACTTGATAATAAAGGATTAGAAAAAATCACGCACAACGAGGGAGAATACAATTTTAAAAAAAATTAAAGTTAAACTTAATACATTAAATTTAGTATATTACATATGGGCATAGCATTCATTTTAGTTAATTGTGATATGGGGTATGAAATTCAGACAATTTCAAGGCTCAAAGAGTTATGTAATGACATACAAGGAACATATGGAATTTACGATTTTATTTGTAAATTAGACTATGACAGTATAGAATCTTTTGAAGAAACCCTCCGAAAAATAAGACATATTGAAAACATCACACATACAATTACAATACACACCATTCCAGAACAATCCTGACGTAAACATTTGCAAATATTAGTGGTATAGTATTTTTAGAGATTATCTGTAATATGTTTGGTAAATTCTAAAGTGGTCTTATCTCCTCCAATGTCCTTGGTTTTAACACCAGATTTTACTAAATCAAAGATTGTGGATTCTAACTTTTGGCCCACTTGAAAACATTTTGAATCATTATGTTTGGCGCCAAGCCAATCAAGCATCATTTTGATAGAGAGTAAAAAGGAGGAAGGATTTGCAATGTTTTGTCCTGCAATATCAAATGCAGCTCCATGAACTGGTTCAAACAATGCAAAGTTATCACCAATATTTGCAGCTGGTGCCATTCCCAATCCCCCTACAACCTGAGAGGATTCATCAGAGAGAATATCGCCAAACAAATTTGTTGTAACTACAACATCAAACTGTTCTGGTTGACGGATTAAATTCATCGCACAAGCATCCACATACATCTGCTCAAATGTAATTTCAGGATAATCTTTTGAAACATCAGTACATGCTTTTGCAAACAATCCATCTGTAACTCTCATAACATTTGATTTATGAACACATGTCACTTTTTTCTTTGAATTTCGTTGCTTTGCAGCTTCAAATGCATATCTTGCAATTCTTTTTGACGCAGCTTCGGAAATTATCCTTAATGCTACTGCAGAATCTCCCACTCTGAATTCTTTACCTGTGTAAAGATCCTCTGTATTTTCTCTAACAATTACCATATCAATATCATCACGTAATGCAGGCATGTGAGGATATGATTTTGCAGGTCTAATATTGGCATAAAGATCAAACATTCTTCTTAATACAACTATGACATCAGCAGCACTTTCACCAACAGGAGCTTTCATACATGCATCAGATTGTTTTATCACATCAACTGTTTCATCAGGAAGTGCCTTCCCTGTCTGCTCAAGTGCTTTGTCACCAGCAGATAATTTAGTGATTTCAAATTTCAAATTAAGTTTATCATGAATCGTATTTAACACAGAAGTTGCAGATTCTGATATTTCAAGACCAATTCCATCACCAGTAATTAATGATATTTTGTACATAATACTTCATCATAATAAGGGAATTTTAGGATTTAGCTTACCTGTTTTTCTTTTAGCATCTTTTTGAGCATGATTCTATTGATGCCATCAATCACAGCTTGAACACTTGTAGTTACAATGTCTTCTCCAACAGATTTTGCTGAAACTCTATTTCCTTGTGCATCCTCTACACTGATTGTAACCTCACACAATGCAGTTGAACCACCAGAGATGGATGCTAAAGCATAATCTTTTATTCGTATTTCTGAAATTTTTCCCGTAATTTTTTGAATTGCATTTAATGATGCATCAACAGGGCCAACGCCGTGATCAGTTCCTGTATACTCTTTTCCATCAATGGTTAATTTTACAAATGCATAAGGCATTGTTCCAATTCCAGTGGATACTGAAAATCCAGTTAATTGTACAATTCGTTTAATTCCTTTCTCTCCTAAGACATCACTTGCAATAGATAACAATTCAACATCAGTGATTTGTTTTCCTTGATCACCTAATATTTTGACTTTATCAAGAATTTGTTTTGATTGCTCATCGTTTGGTTTAACTCCAAATTCTGCAAGCATTGCATTCATTCCATGAATTCCTGCATGTTTTCCAACTCGAAGTCGTCTCTTTCTACCTACTAACTCAGGACTGATTGGTTCGTATGTTAATGGATTATTCAACACACCATGAGTATGAATTCCTGATTCATGTCCAAACGCATTATCACCAACTATAGCCTTGTTTGGCTGCACTTTGATGCCTGCAATTTTTGAAACATATCTCGATGTCTCATAGATTAATTCAGATTTGATGTTTGTTTCATATTTTTGTTCATATGGTAAGCATTGCAATGCCATGGATAATTCTTCTAATGATGCATTTCCTGCACGCTCTCCAATTCCATTAATTGTAACATGTGCACATACAGCTCCTGCATGAATTCCAGATAATGCGTTTGCTACTGCTAATCCAAAGTCATTATGACAATGAACACTGACTGGAAGTTTTGATGCAATGACAGCATCACGAGTAATTTCTGCCATATACTCTGGAGTAGAATATCCTACAGTATCAGGGATGTTAATTCTATCAGCTCCAGCTTTTGCTACTTCACCAAATACTTTTTTTAAGAATTCTCTATCAGTTCTAGTTGCATCTTCAGCTGAGAATTCAACTTGAAGACCTCGAGATTTTCCATACTCTACTGCTTCAATTGCTTTTTCAAGTGCTTGCTCTCTGCTCATTTTCAGTTTATGTTTCAAGTGAATGTCTGATGTTGCAATGAATGTGTGAATGTAGTTTAGTCCTGCATCAACTGCAGCGTCGATATCTGTTTTGATAGTTCTAGTTAATCCTACAACCTCACAAGATAATCCTTCACTAGTAATCATCTTTACTCCTTTAAATTCACCATCAGAAATTACAGGAAAACCAGCTTCTATAGCATCAACTCCAAGTTCATCAAGTTTTTTTGCAATGAATAATTTTTGATCAGGTGATAAGGAAACACCAAGTGTTTGCTCTCCATCTCTTAATGTTGTATCAAATATTCTAATTTTCATGATCCACTCCGTTGTAATGCAGCAACACCAGTTCGTGCCACATCAATAATGCCAAATGGCTTTATCAATTCCTCAAATGCCTCGATTTGGTGAGGAGTTGCAGTCAATTCTACCATAAGTGAGTCCTTTTTCACATCATGTACCTTTCCGCCATAGGCATTAGCTATCTTGTTAATTTCCATACTATCATTAGCATTGCTGAGATTTATCATAAAAAGGCAGAGTTCTCTATACACAGTTTTGTGCTCATCTAATTGCTTGACCTCTACTGTATCAATCATTTTTTCGAGTTGTTTTACAATCTGTGCCACTCGCTTTTCATCACTATTAGTAGTAATAGTCATTTTAGAATAATCAGGATTTTCAGTTACCCCTACGGAAATACTATCAATGTTAAAGTTCCTAGACCTGAAAAGATTAGTCACCTTAAACAAGATTCCAGTTTTGTTTTCAACTAAAAGAGAAATAATTGCCCACATGATTAATCACTATGATGGTAAAATCATATCCTCAAGCGAAGTTCCAGGAGCTACAAATGGCAATACGTCTTCTTCAGGGTCAATTGGAATATCAATTACAGTTGCAACATCGCTGGATAATGCAGTTTTGATTGCTTTGTCAAGCTCATCCATTGATTGTGCTCTAATTCCTTGAGCTCCATATGATTCTGCTAATTTTACATAATCAGGACAGTGTTGTTGATCTACACCAATCATTCGCCTATCATAGAAAGTTCTTTGCCATTGAGCTACCATTCCTAATGAATAGTTGTTTAAGATAAACACGATTACTGGAATGTCTTCTAACACTGCAGTTGCAAGAGAGTTTTCAGTCATGGCAAAGCTGCCATCTCCTGCAATGTCCACCACAGGAACATCAGGTCTTGCAACTTTGGCACCAATTGATGCTGGAAACCCCCAACCCATAGTACCAAGTCCAGTAGAACTAAAGAAAGTACCAGGTTGAATTACATCATAGAATAAGGATGCCCACATTTGGTGTTGCCCTACTTCAGTAGTGATAATTGATTCAGCAGGTAACAACTCTCGGAGTTTACGTAAAATTTTTGCAGCACCCATTTCACCTGGATGAATTTTCAAGTTTTCTTTCCAGTATGTTTTAGTTTCTTTTACATGCTTTATCCATGTAGTCTCTTCAGTTTTTTTGATAGATCTTTGCAAAAGTAACTTTATCATTATTCGAAGTGATGCTTTGACATCTCCAACTACTGCAATCTGTGCATTTTGATTTTTACCAATCTCTGCAGGATCTACATCCATGTGAATGATTTTGAGCCTCTTTTCAAATGCTTCAAAGGTTCCGACTGATCTATCAGAGAATCTAGTGCCTATTGCTAATACACAGTCAGCTTCTGTCATCATTTTGTTTGCCTCGGCATGTCCATGCATTCCAATTGGACCTAATGATAAAGGATGAGTTTCAGGAAATGCACCTTTTCCTTTGAAAGTGGTAACTACCGGAAGCATGAGAGTTTCAGAGATAGATTGTAATTCAGCAAATGCAGATGAGATAATAGTTCCACCACCAGCTAAGATGATTGGTTTTTCTGAATTAAGTAACATATCAATTGCTTTTTCACATGCAGTAATATCAGGATCAGCCCAAGGATGGTATCCTTGAATTTTAAATTCATCAGGAAATGTCATCTCTGCTTTATTGGTCTGAACATCTTTTGGAATATCAATAAGTACAGGTCCGGGTCGTCCTGTTTCTGCAATGTAGAATCCTTTTCTTACAGATTCTGGAACTTCACCAGCTGTTCTTGGTTGAAATGCATATTTTACAACAGGGTTTGACATTCCAATAATATCACTTTCTTGAAATGCATCTCGTCCAATCATAGCTACCGCCACTTGACCAGTTACTGCAATCATTGGTGAGGAATCAGCCTGCGCTGTTGCAAGGCCTGTCAAAATGTTAGTAGCACCAGGTCCTGATGTTGCAAAACAAACACCTGGTTTTCTGCTAACTCTACCAAAACCATCAGCCATATGAGCAGCTGATTGTTCATGTCTTGCCAAGATATGTCTAATATTGCATCTAGCAAATTCATCATACATCGGAAGATTTGCACCTCCGGGTATACCAAATACTTGTTTGACACCTTCTTTTTCCATAGCCGTCATCAAGGCCTTTGCACCTGTCATAGTTTCCATTTTATTCATCAATTCAATCTCCATAATTTTAATGTGTTAAAATTTTGAGCAAACTTTACAGTAGAATAACAACTTGCAAATCTTTGCCAAGTGGTCCAGTTAATTTTCTGCTCATTGAAATCAAAAAATAAATCCAATTGATAATTAATAAAGATTCCCAGAAAAATAATCGTTATTTGATCAGTTTCGTGCCAGAAGACTTAAACTGATAATTTCCATATTTGAAACTGATTGTTTTGATAGATAGTAAAGAAACCATAAAAATTATTGAAACATTGTTTCAAGCAGGAGTAACAAAAGACCTAACTAAACTAAAAGACATACATCTTGATGATTCTAGATTTTCGAGCTTTAGTGATTTGCCACCATATGATCTAAAAGATTATCAAACTACAATAGAATTAGAAGAATTAAAATTCATTAGTATTTCAGATTATAGTTATGAAATTAAAAATCCAAAAATCAGTATTTTTGGAGATGCTGCAATTGTAGCAATGGAGTTAATTCAAAAAGGAATGCTAGTCGATAACAAAGCATTCACAGGAGAGCATATGAAAATTAAAGGAAGGGCAACATTTGTTTTGGTAAAACAACCAACATGGAAAATTGCACATATTCATCTCTCAAAGACAGAGGGGTAGATTATTTCTTAGTGGGATTAGGTTTATCTGACTTGGTTTTACTAGGTTTTGTTGATTTGGTTTGATTTGGTTTGTTTGATTTTTGTTTCTTTTTTGGACCTTCGTTGACTAGTTTTTTGTAGAAATCGTATGCTTGATCTACATTTGAATTTCCATGAACTATTGATCTGACTGCTCGAATCATAGCAACGGGATGTTCTGATTGCCAAATGTTTCTACCCATGTCAACACCAACTGCACCACCTTTGATTGAATTATATGTTAATTGTAATGCATCACGTTCTGGAATTTTCTTTCCTCCTGCAACAATAATTGGAACAGGACATGATTGAACAACTTTCTCAAAATTATCACAATAGTATGTTTTGATAATATGTGCTCCTTGCTCTGCTGCAATTCTGCATGCCAATGAGAGATATCTTTCATCTTTGCCCAATTCTTTTCCAACTGCAGTTACAGCCAAAACAGGAATTCCAAATTGTTCTGCTTCACTGACTAATTTTCCAAGATTTACAATAGTTTGATATTCATATTTTGAACCAACAAAGATAGACATTGCAAGTGCACTGGCATTAAGTCTAATTGCATCTTGAATGGAAACCGTAATATCTTCTTGAGATAAATCCTCACCAAGAATACTTGAACCGCCAGAGACTCTCAACACCATTGGGATGTTAGTAGTTGCAGGAACAGATGTTCTTTGAATACCTCGTGTAACCATTAAAGAGTCACAATATTTCAAAAGAGGCGCAATTACCTTTTGGGGATTCTCTAGTTTTTCAGTTGGGCCAAGGAAATATCCATGATCAACTGCTAACATTAATGTACGATTATTTTGTGGTTTAATGATATTTGATAGCCTATTTTTTAATCCCCAATCCATATCTCTTTGATTTTGAAAGAATCGAGATCCTTTCTTAAGCCTTTCTTATTTTGTAATGATTATTTTCATTGCATTATCACCACTGCGTGCATGATCAAATGCTTTTTGGGAATCAATAATTGGATAGGTATGGGTGATTAGTTGTTTAACATCAATTTGAGAAGATTCGATTAGATTAAGAGCTTCTGTGGTATCTTTATCAGAAGCAGCATAACTAGTAACAAGAGTGATCTCTTTGGAATAGATTTCACTCATATCCAAATCTAATTTTGCTCCTTTTGAAGGAACACCAAACATCATAACAGTGCCACCTTTTCTTACCATATCAATCGCATCCTCAAGTGCTTTCATACTACTAGTTGCAACAATTGCTACATCCACTCCTCTTTCATCAGTATGTTCCAAAATCTTTTTTTTTCTACCTTCTTCCATAGAATTAATTGATTCAGTAATATTGAATTTTTTTGCAAAATCTAATCTAAAGTCATTAACATCAAAACAGAAAATTTTTGAGAATTTTTTTGCCTGAGCCAACATCACATGCATTATTCCAGTAGGGCCTACACCAAAAATTGCAGCAGAATCACCTTCCCGATAATGATATTTTGTCCATGCCCTTACACAACATGATAGTGGCTCAATCATTGCAGCTTCCTCAAAGCTTAGAGAATCAGAAATGTTTAGAACGCCGCCATGAGAAACATTCCATGCTGGTACAACATATTCTTCAGACAAACCACAAGGTAAAAGATTAGTTTCATAGTATTTTTTACACATTGTTTCATTGTCATGATTACACAAATGACAATCATAACAAGGAACATGATGGTGAGTAAATACTCTATCACCCTTTTTGAATTCCGTTACATCAGAACCAATATCTAAAACCACACCTGCTGGTTCATGGCCTAAACGTATAGATGGTTGCCCATATTGGCCATAGACTTTTTCTAAGTCAGAGCCACAAATTCCACAAGCATGCATCTGTACTAAAATATCACCAGACCCTAATGTTGGTGTTTCTGTTTCATCAACAGAAATTACTGATGGTTCTTTAACAGATGCTGTTTTCATGGTAAAACATTGTAATATTGATTATAAGTAGATTAAAGGAATCATACACCAAGAATCTTTTTTAGCATAACTCTGTAATCAACTTCTATTTTTTCACTTCCAATTGAAGGCAATGCAAAAACAAGAGTAGATTTTTTAGCTCGAAGTGCTGTTAGTTCATCATCGATAGATTTTGTAATATCATCACTGACTAAGACCAATCCAACATCAGAATCATCTGTCAATTTCTTAATTTCATCCAAAGCATTTTGAGGTGTTTCAGAAATGATGCCTGGAACTCCAGCTAATTGAAAACTAGTTACAAATGATTTATCGCCGACGGTGAAGATTTTCATGGTTAAAAATTTTGTTCATTCTAATTTAACCCTTTTTGGTAGGCATTAGATCAAGAAAGATTGATTTAGTTTGAAAAATCAGTGAATTCATGACAGAAATTGATTCTCAAAAAAATATCTATCTGTTCCTCCATGGAAGAATGGATCTGAAAGAAAAAGCAATGAATGCACTTACTGCAAAGGGATTTGCAGATGACAAAGTCACCATGGCTTTACCAAATGAAGTTGGAAATGTAGGAGATTATATGGCAATGTTATGGATGCCGCCAAATCCAGACCACATTAAGATTCAGCAAATTACAAAAGTTGAAAAAGTGGAACCGGATGATGTTACTGGTCTTTGGAAAGGAGTTTCAAAAGACGATATCGACACTATTCCATTAGAATAAAGTTAGCTGAAACCAGCACCAAACTCATTACCTTTTTCTAATATATCACCAGAATCAGAATTTTTTAATTTCCTATAAAGAAGTGTTTCATAAACAAGCTTCATTGATTTTTCATCATCAAGACTACAATCTTCTTTAATTTGATTTTTGTATTTTTCTAGTTTTGTAACATCTTGCTCATCTGGTGAAATGCCATCATAAATCATTAAATTTGCAATTTTCTCAATTTCAGAATTCTGTTGATCTTCATCCATAATTTTCGATAGAATTTCTAGTTATTAACACATTCGAACAACAGATAATCACAAATTAGAAATTAATCCTGAAAGAAAATCAGAAAATTCTTCATCGGAGAAAATAATTTTCTCAATTTTATTTTCTCTTTGAGCAAGCTCTGCAGATTCCAAGTGATAACAAACAGTTTTTCCATTTAGTTTTCCAAAGTAGAATCCTGGACAAGAGCAATAACCACCTTCAGGATCAATCCAGTATTCTTCTCTTTTCCCTACAACTGTCCAAATTTTTCTTTGACTAGGCTCAAAAATGTGCAGTTTAACACGTTTTTCAGAAACTATTGATTCAACTCTATCAAAGCCTTTATTCACAAGGATTTAATCACATATCTGCAGTATAACTTTGATGCTACAAACTAGAATAATCCCATCAAAACCTGCACTGATTTTAGAAGGTAAAAAAAAGTATCTGGTAGTAACCGATATTCACATAGGATTTGAAAATAGTCTAGTATCGAATGAAATTTTCATAGGTAAAAACTCTACCATAAATGAAACAATTCAAGAACTATCAGAAATTATAGATACAGAAAATCCTGATGCAGTGATTTTATTAGGAGATGTCAAATCAAGCATTAAAAGCATTTCAAGAAATGAGTGGGATGAAGTTCCAATATTTTTTGAAAAAATCAGAGAAAAATGTGATGTAATTCTAATTCCTGGAAATCATGATACAAATATTCAGAAATTGGTTCCTGATAATATTTCTATGATGAGTTCAAAGGGCATGGTTGAAGAAAATATTTTGTTGACACATGGCCACACAATGCCATCAGAAAATTTTTCTCATGTTGATAAAATTATCATGGGTCACGTACATCCAGTATTTTTTCAAGAAGACTCTGTGGTAAATGGACAAAGGGTTTGGGTATCAATCAAGACAGAAAAAGAAAAAATTTTTCCAACCAAATCAGGAGAGTTGGAAATAACCATAATTCCTTCATTTAACAAATACTTTTATGCAACACATAGAAAAAAATACAAAAAATCAATTTCGCCTATTATTAATAAAATTAAAACTGTATCTACGGCAAGAATAGTCACACTTGATGGAGCAATTATCGGAAATGAATCAATAATTGAACAGATAATTTAATCAATCAAGTTCATCATAGGGTTCAATTGGTTCCTTAGTAGTTTCATTGTCTTTGAGCCACTCCAAAGTCTTTACAAAAGAATCTGCTAATTCAATGGTTGTCAAAACAGGAATTCCTAATTCCAATGATTTTCGCCTAATTTGATATTCATCATCTAACATTCCAACATATTTTTCCAATGTAGAAGTACTTGGAATGTTTATGATAAAGTCAATCTTTCGTCCATATAGAAGATCAGCTATGTTTGGTTTTCTTTCAGGTTCTGAAATTTTGTGAACTATTTCTATTTGACCAATTTTTTCTTCAAAGAATTCTGCAGTATGTTCAGTTGCCAAAATTTTGAATCCAAGATGTTTGAGTTTTGCAATAGTTGCAACTAATTTTTGTTTGTTTATCTCACCACCAACAGTTACAAGGGCAGTTCCTTTATCAGGTAGATTGTAGCCGACAGATTCTAAACCTTTTGATAATGCATCATGGAAACTATTTCCAAAACATGCAGCTTCACCAGTTGATTGCATCTCAACTCCCAATGCAATATCTGCACCATCTAGTTGCATGAAGGAAAATTGTGGAACTTTGATTCCATAGTTGTGAATCTTTTGCCACTTGTTTTCAGGGATTTTAGGCAGGGGTTTATCCAAAATAGCCTTAGATGCAAGAGAAATTAGGTTTGTTTTAACAAGTTTTGAGACAAATGGCATAGAACGTGATGCCCTAATGTTTAGTTCAATTACATAAACATGATTATCATGAACCAAAAATTGGAGATTAAATGGTCCCTTAACATTAAAGGTTAATGCAATCTTTTTTGTATATTCATTAATAGTTTCAATGATTTTGTTACTTAGACGCCATGGTGGGATACACATCATAGCATCTCCAGAATGAACACCAGCACTGTCAATGTGTTCAACAATTGCACCAATGATAACTTCTTTTCCATTACTGATTCCATCCACATCTACTTCAAGTGAGTTTAACATGAATTTGGAGATCACAACTGGATGGTCAGGAGAAACATCAGCAGCTTCTTTGACATATGTCTTTAGTTCTCCTGGAGACCAAACAACTTTCATAGCAGCTCCTGATAAAACGTAAGAAGGCCTTACAATTACTGGAAAACCAACTTCTTGTGCAAAGTTTTTGGCTTCATTGATATTTGAAAATGCTTGCCAACGTGGTTGTTGTATGTGAAATTTATCAAGTTCTGCACTAAACTTTGAACGGTTTTCTGCTCTATCAACATCATGTGCACTAGTTCCCAAAATGGTAACACCATGCTGTGCAAGACCAGGAGTTAAATTATTTGCAGTCTGTCCTCCAACACAAGTAATAATTCCTTTAGGATTTTCAAATTCAGTGATATCCAAAATCCTTTCTTGAGTTAATTCTTCAAAGTATAATCTTGTACAAATATCATAATCAGTAGATACTGTTTCTGGATTACAGTTTACCACAGAGATATTTTTCTCACCATTTTCTTGTAGACCCCAAACCATGTTTACAGTGCCCCAGTCAAATTCTACACTGCTTCCAATTCTATATGGTCCAGCACCAAGTACAACAATTCCTTGTTCCTCAGAAGGAATCTCAATATCATGAGAATGACCACCATACGTTAGATAGAGATAGTTTGTGACTGCAGGCCATTCTGCTGCAAGTGTGTCAATCTGCTTTACAGAGGGTAAAACACCAAATTTCTTTCGTAAATCACGCACTTCATCAGGAGTTTTGTCTTTGGCACGAGCGATTTGCTTATCTGAAAAGCCCATTTTTTTTGCTTCCCAAAGAAGGGATTCCCCAAGATCAGAATCTTTTAATTTTGATTCAATCTCAACAATATTTTTTATCTTTTCAACAAACCAAGGATCAATTGTAGAAAGTTTGTAAATTTTCTCAGATGAAAATCCCATTTTAAGTGCAACTGCTACATTATACAAAATTTTATCATCATGATGAGAAAGTTTATTTTCAATTTCTTCTTCGCTGTAGGTTTGTCCATTTGCACGATTAAGAACTAGTCCATCATTTCCAATATCCAACATTCGAATTGATTTTTGAAGAGATTCCTCAAAGGTTCTACCAACTGCCATTACTTCTCCTACAGATTTCATTGCTGGTCCAAGCTTGTGGTTCACAAGTTCAAACTTTTCAAAGTCCCATCGAGGATGTTTACATACTATGTAATCAAGTGATGGCTCAAAGCATGCAGTAGTACTTTTTGTAATTCTATTAACTAGTTCTGACAAGTTGTATCCTAACCCGATTTTTGCAGACATGTATGCAAGTGGATATCCAGTTGCTTTGCTTGCAAGAGCAGAAGAACGTGAAAGTCGTGGATTAATTTCAATTGCAACATATCTATCGGAGTTTGGTTCAAGTGCATATTGAATATTACATTCGCCTACAATTCCAACATGTTTTGTTGCACGCAATGCTGCAGAACGTAGCATGTGATATTCATGATTATCTATTGTTTGAGATGGAGCAACTACAATATTATCACCAGTATGAACTTTCATAGAAAGAACATTTTCCATGTTACAGACAATTACGTTGTTGCCATCATAGTCTTGCATTACTTCATATTCGATTTGTTTCCAGTGTCCAATGTACTCTTCAATTAGAACTTGGCCAACAAGACTTGCTTTCAGACCTCGCTCAACTATCTCATGAAGCTCAATTTCGTTATAGGCGACTCCTCCTCCACGTCCACCTAAAGTATAAGCTACTCGAATTATGACAGGATAGCACAGATCTTCAGCTGCCTTTTTAGCATCCTCAAAGTTAGTGACAGTCTTACTTTTCAGTACAGGTACGCCTGATTCCTTCATAGAATCCTTGAAAAGCTGCCTGTCTTCGGTCTTCTGAATTCCTGGAATTTGAGTTCCAAGTACATTTACTCCGTATTTTTTCAAAATACCAGATTCCTCTAGCTTAACACCACAATTAAGTGCAGTTTGTCCACCATATGCCAACATAATTCCATCTGGTCTTTCTTTTTCGATAATTGATTCTACATACTCTTGGTTTACAGGAAGAAGATACACTTGATCTGCAAATCTAGTATCTGTCTGAATTGTTGCAATGTTTGGATTTATTAAAACACTTTTCAGTCCATCTTCATGTATTGCTTTGAGGCATTGGCTTCCGGAGTAATCAAATTCACCGGCTTCTCCGATTTTAATTGCCCCACTTCCCAGTACAAGAATTTTCTTTAACGATTCATTCTTTGGCATTTGTTCGTTCCTCTATAAGGTGTTTTAGCTCTTCAAAGACGAACTTGCAATCAAAAGGACCTGGTGCAGCTTCTGGATGAAACTGTACTGCAATACAATTTTGTTTTTTATGTTTTATTCCTTCAACTGTTTTGTCGTCTGCATTTGTAAACCATAAATTAAAGTCAGATTTTTCCAAAGATTCTGGAGTAATTCCATATCCATGATTCTGACTAGTAACATAGACTTGATTATTTTCTAAATTAATACAAGGTTTGTTCTGTCCTCGATGTCCATACTTTAGTTTGTAAGTCTCAGCATTTCCTGCAATACCAATAATTTGTGCTCCTAAACAAATTCCTAATGTAGGGATATTGTTTTCAATTAATTTTTTAGCAGTATCAATTGTGTCTGGACATTTTTGAGGATCACCAGGACCACTACTAAGTACAACTCCTTTAGGATTGTAAGACATTATTTTTTCATAAGGTGTATTCCAAGGAAGTAAAATTACCTTGTATCCAAGTTCACGAATATTTCTTAAAATTGCATTTTTTGCACCAGTGTCAATTACAACAACTGATTTGTCACCTTCGCCATAAACGCGTTCTTGTTTTGTAGATACTACATCCATGAATTGTTCAGAGTCATAATGAATAGCTGATGCAAGTTCTTTTTTGACTTGCTCAACATCAATTTCAGAATCAGAGACCACAAGGGCTGCCATCATAACACCGCCTGTTCGAAGTTTCTTTGTTAGTTCACGAGTGTCAATTCCTGAAATTCCAGGTACCTTTTCGTTGTACATCCACTCATCTAATGTCATTGAGAGATTCCAATGACTTGCAATTAATGATAATTCATGGACTACCAGTCCTCGGATTTGCATTTTATCAGATTCAAAGAATTTTGGGATACCATCATCGTCTTTGATGGAGGGATCAGGAACCCCATAATTTCCAACTAGTGGATATGTTAGTGTAAGAATTTGACCATTGTATGATGGATCTGTAAGTGCTTCAGTGTAACCAACCATTCCAGTGTTAAAGACAATTTCACCAAAAACAGTTGTAGAATAACCAAAACCTTCACCATCAAGAACAGTACCATCATCAAAAACCAGCTTTCCAAACTTTTTTGCGTGGTTTGATTTTTTGGTAGTTATTGTTACCCTCGTAGAGTCCGAATTAATATTAATTTAAGTTTTGTGAGAGAGATAAAGGAATGAAAAATATTGATCGCATGAAAATGTATGATCAGAGTGCTTTGAATTCTTCGCTCCATTTGTGATAGGCGCGAATCATTTCAATAGAAACACTTGGTTTTCTTCTTAACATAATCTCCTTGAAGTCAGAGGTAGTAAGTTCTCTTGGTTGCACAGGTTCCTCACCTTCTACAGGTTCATGATAGTCTGGAGAATTGAATATTTCATGAACTGTCTTAATCTGTGCTGCTTGACAGACATCTTTGATATCACTTGCACTGTATCCATCAAATAATTTTGCTAGTTCAGCAGGATTAACTTTAAAATCTTTTTTTAGAGGAGCAGTGTATTCCTCAAATAGACTTTCTCTAGCTTTTTGTGATGGCAGTGATACATAGATTCTCTTTTGAAATCTTCGTAGGAAAGGCCAATCAAGGCTCCAGGGTTTGTTTGTTGCTCCAATAACATATAGCATCAAATCTTTTCCTTTACCATTAACACCATCCATCTCAGTCAAAAATTGATTTTTAGTTCTTACTTCTCCACCAACTTCGCTAGTTCTAGAACCCAATAAAGAATCAACTTCGTCTACAAACAAAATAACGGGCTTGCCTTCTTTTTCAGCATAATGTCTTGCCATAGAAAATAATTTTGAAACATTCTTTTCTGCCTCACCTAACCATTTGCTCATCATAGATGATGCATCTACATTGATAAAGTAACCATCCATCTCATTTGCAGTAGCAGCTGCAAGCATTGTTTTTCCTGTACCAGGAGGACCATAAAGCAGCATTCCTTTTGGCCATCCAAGAGGGAACAAATCAGGTCTTTTTGCAGGATATATGATTGATTCACGTAATGCACTTTTAGCATCTTCCAAACCAATTACTTGGGCCCATGTGACATCTGGTTTTTCTTTCATTACAAGATCTTCAAAGTCATTTTCTGTTTCTTGTCTTTGTACAGATGCCTTTTGATCTTTTTCTGATGCTTTTGGATCAACTGCAGGTTCTACACCACTAGCCTGTTGTAATGCATTAATTCTATTATGATAAGAGTTACATCTTTCTTTGTAAATTTGGTTCAGTTTACTGTGAGGGTAAAGTTGCAATAGTTTTGCAAGGGCATCTATAGCTTGTTGATAATGCGAAATTGCCATTCCACGTGCTCCCTGAGAGTCAAATTTGATAGCCTCAGAGGCATATTTACTAGCAGTATTCTCTAATTCTTGTGGGGCTAAACTCATCGTAATTACCTACGCATATCTCCTTGAGAATTTTGTTGGTATTCTGCTGTGTTAACCTCAGTGCTAAAGTTGGTTAAATTAATTGCACTTGTCTCATGCTCATCATAATCAGGCCCGTCATGATATCTCTTTTTGAAATCAGATTTCTCAGAGATATGGGCATGCATGTTTTTTACTTTGTTTATCGAGTCTTCAGCTGAAATTATCAGTTCAGAGATTTCATCATCTAAATTCTCTAGTGAGTTAGCAGTATCAGAGATGATTGATACAAAGTATTTTAGAATTGAGCGCATCTCTTTTTTGTCAGCATATTTGCATAGCATAAAATCAGCAATTCCAACAATTTTGTTTAAATCCTGAAGTTCTTCTAAAGTAAGTTTGTCTATTTTATCATCAGAAGGTTTGGCCTCTGATAATTTTTTGTCAATTTTTGACGAGAGTGTCCTTATACGTTCAATGTCCTTTGAAAAGTTCCGTTTAGAATTCAGGATTGTCAAGTGTTGCATACTTTAAAAAAATCAAGATTAGGGTACTGCTTACTTATTTTAGAGTCTACCATCAACTTTACTTCATTAAGCAAAGCTGAGGATTCTTCATTTGATTGACTAAAGTCAAATCTTGCCTTTGTGAGTGCGGCAGAATCAAGCACTATACTGCCCAAATGGACAGACAGTTCAGATAGTTTTTGGCTACAATTTGGAACAATATCAAATAATTGTGCACTAACTGTTCTAATCATTGGGATAACTGCAGGAAGGACTTGAGGAATGCTGTTTATATCAGATATTCTTCCGGTTCTTTTTTTTATTTGAGAGAGGATTTCCAAGGAAAAGGCCATAATTCGTTCTAGCTCAATTGCTTTAAGATGAGTATTATCAGTGTCATCAAAATTAGCAACTAAAGATATGTTTGATTTTTTTAGGTCACGCCTTTTTTTCTTGAGAATCTCAACAACATCATCTAACAGATTTATGGAATATTCCAATCTGGGAACAAGAGTAACTGAATAAGATATGTTTGCATATTCTAATGTGCTAACATCGCATTTAATCAACATACTATTTTGTTGTTCTAGATAGCATTAGAATGTTAGATTAGGTTAAGAAAAATTTCCCATGAATTTCACGCCATTAATAATCAGATAAAAATAGAATTAAGTTATCTTATTTTAACGCCGAAAGGCGTTTGTGTGTATGTATATTTTTTAATTTGCTTTGTTTTTGCCTAAAACACGCTCAAAGTTCTAAATCTCAATTTGAAGAATATCCGTAATTCATAATATGTGGTACAGATCACCAGAATGCACCAGAACCATAACGAGGATGTTCTCAGCTTTGGATCTTGCTGTGAGTAAATTTGCATAATTTGATCAAATTGTGTTAATTGCGCAAGAGGTCTATTGTATCACTCCAGTAATGAGAAAAATCTGAGACTGATCTGTCCACTCAGAGTATATCATTCTACACCACCAGACAGAATAAAGCTGGCAGAGTTTTATGATTCCAAAGAAGGTCAAGAGCTGTACTCTCAGAGAAAGGTGTCAATCGAGCCGTTATTTGAGATTGTTAAAGACATATTCAACATAAGGACATTGCCAGTAAGAGGATTTGTCAATGTAAAGTCATTTGCTCTGGTTTGTGTCTTGGTGTACCAGCTTGCAGTGTACTACAACTGTGTTGTAGGCAATGGGAATCCAAGAATTGTAAAGAGAATGCTTTGCTGTTAGAATCATTTGGGTTTATTTTTGTAAATCATTATACCCAAGTCTCATTTAGTTAAACACCCCATCTTTCATTAATGTAAAAGCGGACCGGATGGGACTTGAACCCACAGTGGGTGCGGATACCTTTTTGATGATTTTGTAAATTCATAACGGCAGAAAGTTACTGGAGTGCTTTCAAACTTCTTTGGATGTAGGAACAATCCAATTAGCTCCTAAAAGTTTTTCAAAACTAGTTTCAGTAACACACGCTGCCCCATTTTGATTAGGCCTTAAAATTAAATCCAAATCCCCATTACAATGTATATCATTTAATGCAACACCATTTTTTATTTGAGTATTAGGGGGGGCATAATATGACAAATATCCATTACTTGCACCACAAATAGAAAATAAATTTGGGTTACCAAGTGGAATCGTTCCCAATAACTCAAATGACATTGTGGGTAAAACAGGTATTGTTAATGTTCGATGTGTTTGATTAATTATTTCATTGGCTAGAATTGTATCTTGATATTTTCCCTTGAATGGAGTCGTATTGGGGTATTGTACATCATAATACACATTTACCATTAATGGATCAGTTTCACACAGTCTATGGTAAGCGTCAGATATAGTCCTAGGCACAACTACTGTAAGTTCATCCTCAACACTAGCATCAGTGATTGCCTTTAGGCCTAATCCATCTTTTTTATGAGTAAATGTAATTGTACTATTATTTTCAAAGTGATATTCTAGATCTACTGGTTCCCAAAAACTATCCTCAAATGCATCATAATCAAATTTACCATCACTGTCAATACATGCATCTCTATCTTGTTCGGAGCATTCAGCATAAACTGAACTAATACTAATAGGAAGTAAAACTAATGCAAGTAAGAAAAATTTTCGTTTCATAATAATAAAAAAAAGGAGATTATAAAAACCTAAGAAGTACTTGTAGTAATTCCTAATTGATTTTCGATGTAATCATGACCATGATACAATGCATATCCACCACCGGTACCATACATCATTCCATAGATAGTTGCACTGTTACCTGATTTGGTAAAGACTGTAGCACCACTATCACCACCTGCATGATAGATACTTAGTTGGGTAGGAAGACCTGTACTGCTAGGATTCAAATGAATTGAACCTAGAGACAAACCTGTCGATGCCCCAACTTTGTAAACAAATTCTCCGTTTACTTGGAAGGCATCATTCTTTTTTGCAACTACATCATAATTACCGCTTGAATTTTTCCAGATTTCTGCATCTACAGAAACGGTTGAATCAACCCAAGCACAATCGCATTGTCCTGTTTCTATTTCATCAACATTTCCAACTTGTCTGTTCGTGCTGGAGCTGTGAGATTGTTGAATATTGGCATTTCCGTTATCATTAACAGAATGTGCTGTCATGACAAAACCTACGTTTGAGCCATCTTTGGCTTTGTAACCCATAGTGTTTATGTCAGTATCATATTTTACTGTAGCAGAAATTCCAGAGATCATAGTTGCACAATCTGTTGTTTTAGAAGCACAGCTAATTTCTTTGAATTCTGTAAATACAACGTCTACTTTTACATCTGTAAATGAATTTTTCACTAGTTTTGAAATATCTCTTGATATTTGTTTTTCAGTGATGCTCATTTCTTCAAGTACTATTGTATCTACCAAAACCTCAAGCGTTCTATCTTTAAAGTTAGGTCCTACAGTGATAATTGGGTTGTTTTTTGAAGAATCATCTCCAAAATATGCATCAAACACAACTTTTTCTGCCCCATAGAATTTTGCTTCTGTTGCAGCATCTACTTCATAAAGTGCTATGTTTAATGCTTCCAATCTATCAATCTCTTGATTCAATTTTTCAGTTTGCAATATTTTTTGATCAATCATAGATTCAAGTTCAGCTTGATTAATACCAACACTTTTCGTAGCAATATCTTTTTGATGTTCTTGAATTTCAGATTCTAAGGTCTGAATCTCATCAAAGATAACAATTGCTTGTTCCAAATAATTGGTTTCGCTGGAACTTTCTTGTGCTAAGATTGAACCATTGGATGGAATTATTACTGCCAATGACATAATCATTACCAACGACATAATTATTCCATATTGTATTGTTGTCGTTTTTGCCGTCATTGTCATTCCCAATTTTAGAAATTCCTAATAAGAGAAACGCACCAGCTGGCACGTGCCGATCAGTGCGTAATGTTTTTAAACAAACAAGAATTCTTCTTTCTTCTTAACGTCAAAATGTTCTTTTACTAAAATTTTGTTTTTGCAAAAAGACATTCCCTGCGCAGTAATCTTTATCGATTTTATCTGTTTATGATCAGAACTTATTTCAAACTCGATGAACTCCATCTTCTCATGCAGCCACTTTAGATAGCGCATACAGTTGTTATACTTCAAGCCTGACTTCATGGTAATCTGTGATTTTTTCAGTGAACCATGCTCATAGAAAGCAACTAGAATTCTCTCCATGACTTGCCAGCTTATGCTATTTACTTCTTGTGCTTCCAAGGTGATTTTTTTCCTATTACTTTGATCCATATATTATCATCTTATAATATTACTTCAGCATTAGGACTTTCCTATAAAATGTTACGGATGTTTTGCATGCACACCAATGATTTATTTTCATTCTAAACTTTTAGAACATGATGCTGTGTTTCCTAACATGTTTTTTCGTTAAGATATACCGAAAATCATTACATTAGGATCAAAAATTAACAGTTGTTTTTATTCAAATATTCTTAACTATGACAGAATTAGGTAAAAATTCATAGTTAGGAAACAAAGCAATCTGCTATACAAAACATGAAATGTGGATCTTCTCTAAATTGAGATTTTACAGTTTTGAGACAAGTTTGTTCAGAAATTATGATATGAAATAATGTGTCAGACCCTGCTGGTGCATTTTGGTGATCTCGATCACTATTTTGCACCAGAACCACCTGCATGTATTCTACTAGTATCACAGATCAACATATAGGACAATTTTTGATATAATCTTCAGGTTATTCTATAATCATATAACATAAAATTAAATTCAAGAATTATACTAAAACTATGAAATATTCTTGAGTTCACCCTCAAGTGTACCAAATATCTTCAAAATTCCAATGATTCCATAACAAAGGAAACTGCAATCATAATCAAGGAAATAAAGGATGTGAAAAATGCCCAAAAATAATCCAGTTAAAAAAAACAGATGACATACCAGATGGTTATATTGTTGATTTTATTGATGATGTGGGAATGAACTTATGAGATACATGGGTAATAAACAATTACTAACTCCAGAAATCTTGGAATTATTAGGGAAAAAGGGATTATTAAATAATAATTTAACATTTTTCGATGCTTTTTGTGGTACTGGATCTGTTTTTGATGCTTTGAAAGGCTCATTTAACATAGTAGTGAATGATATACTCAGCTGGTGTACCTTATACGCCAAAGGTCGTCTTTGCGCTGGAGATTGCAAGTTTAAAAAACTTGTCTTGTTGATTTTAAAAGTGGAGAAATATTTGTACATTGAATAGTTTTACCATTTAAAACTAATTCACTTGACGAATAATTTCTATCCCATACTCTTTCTTTAATTATCAAACTATTCATCTTTAGTCACCCTAACTGCAAATGCATGTAGTTTTTTAATAAAATCTTGGATTTCATCATCTCTTATCTTTACAACTCCTTTCACATTATCTCTTTTAAAAAATATTAAGAAAAAGTTAGCAAGCATCTAATTATAATGCGGGAAGTGGGATCTCCACTTTACATGTAGGGATAAAGTAATTTTTATTCCAAATATCAAATCTAGTTTTCATTTTCTATTTCTTGCCACTCACAAAGATTACTGTCAATATAATGTGTAGAGTTTTGCCAATCAACGAATGTATGTTCACAAGTTCTTTCTGGATCTGCGTCACAATTACAATTTCCAAATATCTCTTTAAGTTGGTCTGGAGTATTATTTGATTCAAAATTTCTTACAGTCATATATTGATAAAAGGCAAATATGCTACTAGTAATAATTATCAAAATAATTACTAAAATAATCATAGTTTGTTTTTTGTTTATAATTTTTGTTATTCTCATTTTATTTAATTTTTACTACTAAAAAGAAAAAAAGATTAGAATCCCCAAGTTAAACCAGGGAATGAACTTGTTATTGCACTATGTTCCATAAATGTACCACCACTGCCAACGTGCATTCCTACTAATTTTCCACTATAGGAAATAATAGGAGATCCACTATCGCCATCTTGTGATGAATATCCAGCTTTAAAGCCATCATTTACATCTGTTTCAGGAGTACCATCTTTGTCTAAATCCCATTTGCCAGTCATAGTTAGTATTAGATACATAACCAGAACTTAATCCAGTGAAACCACCAGAGATAGTGACTAGTTGATTCCAGTAAGGACTTTCAGTAGAGTTTGGATCTGATAGAGAATATACACCATCATCCATGCTTCTACTTCCAGATAATTCACTAACAAATGCGCAGTCACACCATGTGGCTACATTGATGAATAAATTATTTGTCTCCAAGTTTCCTATATCTGTAGTTTGGTCTGGAGACTGATAGATATTTGCTCCTGATCGTTGATTGCCTGAGTCATCTACAAAGGCATGGCCAGCAGTTACAAATCCAGTTTTACTGTTGTATGTTGCTTTGAACATAACACTACCTATTTCACCACCGTCAAATTGAAGGTTCTGGTGCAAAATGGTGATCTGATCACTAAAATGCACCATGTCCAACGTACGCAAACTTTGGATTTGCGATCACGATACAAAAAACAGTGTTTGGTGGTTTTGCCACATGATGCACACTTCATAATATCTTCTCTCTGTCAATAAAGTTGACAGTACAATGTACGCAAACTTTAGATTTTTCATTACGATACGAAAAACAGTGTTTGGTGATTTTGCCACATTCTGCACACTTCATCATATCTTTTCTCTGTGAATAAAATCGACAGTACAACGTACGCAAATTTTGGATTTTTTTATTATGAAAAAAATAGTGTTTGTGGGTTTTGCCACATGATTCACACTTCACCAATTCATATTTCATAATATCTTCTCTGCAAATAAAGTCGACAGTACAACGTACGCAAACTTTGTATTTTTCATTACGATACGAAAAATAGTGTTTGGTGGTTTTGCCACATACAGCACACTTCATTAAACATTCACTACCTGGTTCATCTCTTTTTCTGCGTGTTCGTCATTCATTGCACCGTACCAAGTCTTTGTTGTTTCGCTTGATTGATGGAACATGCGACCAACGACAATATAGTTATAGTTCATCGAGTTGAGCCAAGATTGAATTGAGAAGTGTCTCATGCCGTAATTTGCACGGAAATAAAACCCAAAGTCCTCTTTTTTAAATCCGATTTTAAGTAGAATTTTCTTTAGCCTTTCGTTGTCTTTAGTCACTTCTGATTTTACTATAGTATCATAGTTTCCAAAAGTAAATTCTGTTTTGTTATCTTCCCAAAATAGGTACTTCTTCTTTTGAAATATTCTTTGCTTGTGGTATTTTTCCAGTGCTAAAACAAATTCCTCATCCCAAATGTATTTTTTAAAATCTTCATCCTGTTTGTATTCGTGAAGTTTTGGAATCTTACACGCCCTGTGAGTGTATGACTTGAATTCAATTATTTTTTGCATTTGTGGCGATGTTGCAGAAAGTAGTTTTGCAAGTCTGATTTCACCGTCTTTGAAAAATTTCTCACCATTAACTTCAATGTAATGTACGGTTCGGTAATAGAAAATTAAATCGTTGGTTTCTACGATATACAGAGATGATGGTCTACAACCTGTCCATATTTTGAATCCATCTTTGGAAAATTCTTTTAATGATTGTTTTTTGGATTCTATCTTGAATAAGATAGCTTGTTCTTTTGTTATCTCAAGTTCTGCGTTTCTTGGTTTCTGTTTGTCACCTGATATTCTTAGCTCCTTGCCTTCCGCTTCTGAGATCTCGATTCCAAGTCCGTATTTTATTGCGTGTCTTATTGCCTGTCTGTTGTTACAGCTAGGTTCGTTGTTTATAATTTTGTATGTGGCAACTTCCAAAACTGCATCTACAATGTTAGGTACAATTTCTTTCCAGTTGTTTGCAGTTATTGAATCGGGGTTAATCTTGAATTTTGGGTTTACAAGTCCTAGACAGATGTTGGCAAATCTTGTTTTTCGCTCTATCTCATTTTTAGCTAGGTTCTTCTTTTCCCATTTTTTGTATAATTCTGTTGCGAATATTTCAGACTCTGAGTATAATTCCTTTGTCATATCTGATTTTTGGATTTGTGATTCTGATAGCTGGTAGAATCCTTTAGATCCAGCAACAGGCTTGATTTTGTCAGATTTGATTAATGCTTTGATGATGGTTCTTTGACAGTGCTCCCTTGATAGTCCGAATTCATCAGCTAGGTGTTGTGCCTTGAGGGTTTTGTGAATCCTGAATAGTTCTAATGCCTTGTTTTCATAGTTAGTATCTAGCAGTCCATGTAATCTGTTTCGATTTTGGGGAATTGATAGGTTTCTTAAATTAGACAAAATTTATTGCTCCTGACGAGCAACAGGTGTAAGGCTGAGCCTTAGAATTTGTATAAATATCTAACTCTAGGCTTGATGTCTCGTTTGTCATTTTACTCTCAAAGACTCATACACAGAGATGCAAATAACCCTTACTAGTCAATTAAATCAATCTTAAATTAGACAATTTTTTGTCATGTATGACAAAATAAAGAGTTTGATTATGATTAGAATGGTGTAGGTGATGTATCTTGTCATTTACTCTCAAATATTTGCTAGGCTCTGCATCCCTACACCATCACCGACAAAATACAAAAGGTAACAACACAATAACTTGTAATCAAGTTCCTCAAAAAAAGTGGTGATGGTTTCCTCACATTTGAGGAAAAAGGGTGTGGTGTACACCCCAATTATAAGGTCATTTATTGGCAAATGGTGAGCGTGAAAATGCAGTTGAGGATGATTTTTCAAAATGGTGGGCTCACAAGATTGAGGAAAACATCTAGCTTATGCCTGAGACGTAAAATAGCTTATGCCTGAGTGGTGATATTTGGTGAGAAAGCTTATGCCTGTAGCTTATGCCTGAGGAAAACAAAATCACTATATCATGGTAATATCACGGCAATCATGATATATTAGGCATAACGTCTCTATTCAGGAACAGGCTGCGCCGCTATGACTGCATCAGCGACATCATATGCGGCCTGGTCAATTTCAGGATACGGCAGAAGGATTTTGTTGTGATTCCATGACCTGATGAATCAGTTTGGTTAAATGACGCGTTTTGTTGGTAATTACGCAAGAGGTCTATTGTATTGTCCCATGCTGTGTTTCCTAACATGACTAGTTGATCCAACTAATTCTACCAAACAAGCTTTAGATCAGAATATTTTGTATTATTCCATGACTAGAAATTGGAAAAATTACAACGAATCACTAGTAAGACGTGGAGAAATCATGCTGTCTTTTGATGCTATAGACTCATGGAGTACAGAACTCAAGGAGATGAACCACAAAAAGGAAGGACGTCAGTATATCTATCCTGAATCATTCATGGAGGCACTAGGGTGCTGTCATCTCTATTTGCATCTGCCATTCAGACAAACTGAAGGTCTGATAAAATCACACCTCAAAGAGAAATCAAAAACTCCGACATATTCTGCAATCTGGAAGCGTGTCAGCAAACTCGATATCAAGATGAATCCAAAACTTGGAAAAGACATCGTCATTGCAATTGACAGTACGGGAGTCAAGGTTGCAGACAGAGGAGAATGGATGAGGCAGAAATGGCAGAAAAGAAGAGGATTCTTGAAGATTCATGTTGCAGTGGATGTGAAATCTAAACAAATCACAGGTTTAGAGATTACAGATGACAAGTCACATGATTCAAAACATTTTGTATCACTAGTTGAGCAATCAAAAGAGTCTGGAAATATAGTCAAGACACTAGCTGATGGCGCATATGATGCCAAGGATTGTTTTTCATATTTGTATCATGAAGGTGTAATTCCTGGAATCAAAACAAGAAAGAACTCATCAGTTAGCACTGACTGCTACCCAAGACGAAAAGCTGTTCTGGCTCAATTATTCAACTATGAATTATGGAGGAACAGCGTAAGCTATGGGGACAGATGGATTGTTGAATCAGTATTTTCTGCATTCAAGAGAATGTTTGGTGAGCATGTCATGTCTCACAAAAGAGAGAACATGATTCATGAACTGAAAATGAAAGTTTGTCTGTACAACAAGATGATTGCAATGCAGTAAGATAATCCAAAAGGATTCGTTTAATCAAAGAATGTTGATGATTTTCAGAGTTGAGAAACACAGCATTGTCCCATATCCTTCAAATGCGTCAGTTCCATTCTTTGGTTTTGATTTTACCAGATATGGAGAATCTGTTTTGTCATATCGTGGGATGAAATGCTTGTCAATTGCAACAGTCACTGGTTTGCAAAGAAATCCCATCTTTTTCAAATGTAAAATGGTTTGATCAATTCCACCATACAGTGAAAGTAACATCTTTTCTTGAGGTATCTTTACAATGTGTTTTCGAATCCAAGATCCAGATGGAATAGAGGCATTTGATTTTATTTTTAATCTCTTTGCAGTTGATTCAGAGTAACAATTCTCAATACATGAGGACATGATAAAACGATGTGCATCATCTGAATTGTATTTTGCATTACTTTTTTGTGAACAAGAAAATAACAATGTGGTAGACATTATTTTAGCAATATTTGCAAATGCGGTGCATGTAGAATGTTTAATGTGTGCAAAAGTAACATTAGAATAATTCGCAATTGATGGAGCCGCACACCTCCATCAAGCTTTTTCTATCATCATTATTTTATCAAATGATCAAAAACCAGTTTCTGATGAATAATTGTGTTACTTTCCCAAGTACTGTTAAAGATTCTATCAAGGAGTTCATTACAAAATTGGATAATTATCTTCTAGTAGCAAACATGGATGGAGAATGGAATATGTTGGTAATTATTCAAGTATATTCTGAAAAATCAAACACATCACAGAAAATTGTAGAAAAGTTTTCAGAAGAGTTAATTGATTATAGAATCAATGAGATAGGCATCAAAGATGCAAATATTCTGAACATGTCTTTACTTTTGTTGTAAACGCTCCCATAATTGTCTGGACCTCTGATGATGGAGCAACATAAACTGCATCTATAATTCAAAATATGTTTGAGAGTATGTCAGGAGTTGAGGGGGAATTAACTTTTGTTGATAAGAATAACTATGTTGCAATATTCAAACTACATTCTGAAAAAGGTATGGGTATGATGGGAATGAGTCCATAAATCATTCAAAAAGAATTGTTTTTCGTTTAACTTGAAAATAATAAGGACGTAAAACATACTCTTTGTTATTGTAATAAAGAATATTCAGATTCTGCGACATTTATTGCTTTTTTGAGTTCATCAAGTGTGAAGGGTTTTTGAATAAATGCTGAGACACCTGTACTGATTGTTTTGTTAACACGTTTAGTTGTTTTTTCGTCAGCAGTAATAACCACAATTTGCAAATTTATTTTATCTTTGAGTAATTGTGTTGCAACAACGTCGCCTTCAAGATCAGGTAATCCCATATCAAGAAGAACTACAGGTTCTTTGTTTTCAGAAAATAGTTTTTTGCATCCTTTTACAGCATCTTTTCCATTCTCAAAAACATGAATTTCAGAATAACCTAGCTTTTCAACATAATTTTGCAATTTCATTGCAATTGCTTGACTATCATCAATGATGACAATAGGTCTTGTGACTTGAATTTGTGATAGAACAATCGTTTTTGCTTTTTGATATGTCTCTTTTGCTTTGTCAAATTCTCCCAAGCTCAAAAAACATTTTGAAGCGCAAAGTAATGCGCCATTTACATTCTTTGAATTTTTTGAATTAGAGTATTTGAAAAATAAATTACCTGCTTCTCTGATCTCGTTTTCAGATTCTTTTTCCTGTCTAGTTTTGCATTCAGCAGCCAACATATAGAATAAGGCCGATTTGATATGTTCTGATTTTTTTAGAGATTCTGCTTGATTTAGAAATAAGTTATGAGTAGTAACGAATTGTTTATTTTTAAGATGTGTAACTGCAATCTCACAACTTACTGTTGAATCCAATACCAATATCCAACGCTTTTATTTTATAAGATTTTGTAACGAAAAATTAAACTATGGGTTTATCACAGCACGGCCAATGATTTTTCGTGCTTTGAGATCTTCTAAGGCAGTGTTTGCCTCATCAAGTGCATATCTTTTTGATATGACTGGTTTTATTACACCTTTTTTTGCTAACTCGATCAATTCAACCATGTCATTATAGTTACCAGTATAAGCACCCTGAATAGTAATTGATTTGAGTGGAATTGTTACAAGTGATAATTCTAGAGAGCCTCCAAAAAGTCCAACAAGTACCAGATTTCCCCTTTTTCGTAAAATTGCCAGTGCTGTTTTTACAGTTTGAGGAGCATTTACAAAGTCGATAACACTGTCAGCCCCTTTGCCATTACAAATAGAAATTATTTTTTCTACTGGACCACCAGAACCAGTAGATACAGACCCAACTACATTAGTATTTACAACAAAATCTGCGCCCATCTTTTTTGCAGTTTCAAATTTTTTATCATCATTATCAATGCAGATAATTTTGGCTTTGGTTATTGCTTTTGCAAGTTGAATTGCCATCAATCCTAAACCACCAGCCCCAATTATCAGTAAAAATTCTGGTGAATTTGCATTTGCTTTTTTTACAGCATTGTATGCAGTAAGTCCAGAACAAGCAAGAGAAGTTGCTGAGTCTGGATCAACACCATCAAGGTCTGCTAAATATTTGGAATCAGGAACTAAAGCGTAATCGGAATACCCACCATCTTGAAAAACACCCATCGATTTTGGAGTATCACATAGATTTTCATTTCCTACTTTACATGCAGGGCATTCTCCACAACCTATCCAAGGAAAAATTAGAACTTGGTCGCCTTTTGATATTCCAGTAACGCCATCACCGATTTCTTCAACAGTGCCAGCAATCTCATGCCCAGGAGTTACAGGGTATTTTACACCTCTATCTGTAACTTTCATAAATTGTCCATCTCCAAGATCATAGCCACCTTCCCACAAGTGTAAATCACTATGACAGACACCTACAGATTGTACTTTAACTAGAACCTGATTTCCTTGAGGCTTTGGCGTCTCAGATTCTAATACTGCAAGAGGTTCATTAGGGCCTGTGATTCTTGCAGATTTCATAGACTAATTTTTTGTCATAACAATATAAGAGTTGACTGGAAGTGAGAAAAAAATAGAGCCTTAAGATATTATGGAATATGACCGAATTAATCATGTGAGTGACCCACAAACTCCCAATAGTATTTCTCAAGAACCAGTAAATATTCTATTCAGCCCCTCGTCTGTTGCCAAAAAAGACGTTTGGGATATTGACTTGATTCAAATTTTGAATTTATTGATAACAATTCTAGAAAAATCAGGTAAAAAAGATCTCAAAGTTGCAGGAATGGCAGCATTATCATCATCATTAATCTATAGAATGAAAGTTGAAAGTATTTTTGCATTACAAAGAGCAGCAATGGAGAAAAAACCAATGCATCAGAGAACAGATGTAGATATTCAATTAATTGATATTCCATTTAGGCATGAATCGACATATCCAGTTTCATTAGATGATTTGCTTGGATTACTTCAAAATCTCATTGGCACAATTGCCAATCCTCAATCAAGAAGAAACAGGCGATTAGAGATTGAACCAATTGAAGTACCTGATTTTCAAGAATATTTTATTTCACTTAAAAGTATCATTGGGAAATACGAAGACTTGGTGATGAAAAAAATTTCATCAAAAGGATTTGGATTACTTCAAGACATTATTGTAGAACTTGATGAAATTGATTCAATCAGATGTTTCTTTGCAATATTATTTTTGGCCAGAGACCAAAAGGTAGATCTTGAGCAAGTTGAAGAGGACATCAAAATTACTGTAATAAAAGAAGAATTAACAAACTGATCAATAATGGAGAAAAGATTTCTTTAACTAGATTTCAGAGGAGTGATAAATAATTGGCTAAAATTGTGAATATGGATGAAGCAACGGCAAGAATTGAAGCAGCGCTTTACTCAGCTGGCAGACCTCTTAGAATAGAAGATTTAATCAGAGCCTCAGGCACAGAATCTAGGACAAAGACGCTAGAATTACTCAACAACATTATGAAAAAGACAAAGTCAGCATTCAAAGCACTTGAAGTGGTCATACTTCCAGATGGATCATATGTATTTCAGTTAAAGCCAGAATATAGCTCTACGGTGAAAAGATATGCCTCAAAACCTGTTCTTCCAAATGCTGCACTAAAGACATTATCTTACATTGCATATAGTCAACCAATCTCATCAAAGCAATTAGTTGAGGTGAGGGGAACAGGTGTTTATGCACATCTAAAAGAACTACGACAATTAGATTACATCAGCCATCAAAATGTTGGGAGATTAAGAATTTACTCAACAACAGAAAAGTTCCAAAAGTATTTTGGAATTCAAGGAGATGTAGAAGATCTAAAACAAAGACTTTTCTCCAAAGTGAGGAAAACAGCAAGCATGAGCCAAACAAATCCTGCTCCTCAAATTGTTACAGAACTAAACTAGTAGATTTTTTGACCTAGGCCTAATTTTTTGCGTTTTGTATAAATTAGAGTAATTCAGACAAGTTTTTGTGAAAAAGTGCGTAGAGAATTTAGCAACTAGTAAAATTACTGGAGGAAGAAGACATCCACTTAGAACTAGACGAAAGTACGAAACGGATAGATATCCAAATGAACCTATCAATGGTGCTCAAGTAACAATAACAAGACAGGTACGTGGAAATAACAGAAAGACAGCTTTGAAAACAATTGATTTTGTTAATCTAGCTACAGGAAATGCTAAAGTTAAGAAGACGAAAATTCTTAAAGTTTTGGAGAATCCTACAAATAATGATTACAAAAGACGTGGTATCATTACAAAAGGTGCAATACTAGAAATACAAGAAGGCAAGTGCAGAATAGTTTCCAAACCAGGACAAAACGGAATAGTTAACGCAGTTTTACTAAAGGAATAAAATGAAAGATTACGAACATATCGTAATCTGGTTGGATTATTTCAACAAGAATTTAAAAAAATCAAAAGGGAGAAGACAAGGATTAGAAAAATGTATTTTTGATCCTTCATTAAAAGAGTTGATAGATGCAACAACATCTGCGGGATTTGAAATTACAGAGTCTGATGATAAAGTAAGATTTCCTAAAAGACCATTTGTCAGATCAGGGTATGTTGTTTTACCAAAAGGATCCTCCAAGACAAAAATTCTTAACAAAATTTCTGAAAAACTAATTTTAAAAAGGTCCAAACAATCAAAATAAAATCAAATCTAGCTCTTAGCTAAAGTAAAGTTGACAGAAGTCTATGATAGGAATATCATGTTAGTGTTTTTAATTGCAGGAGGTAGGCGAAATAATGCACCTAGCCGGTAGTGGCAGGGTAATCATTCAACTATCCAACAAACTAGTTGAAGGACAAATACTCTGTGACGAAAAAGGAACTAGAGTTGCAAAAGTAATGGAATTGATTGGTCCAGTTAGAAGGCCATTTGCATCTGCAATTCCGTTAACAAATAACATCAAAAAATACATTGGCAAAAGTGTTTTCGCAGCTGAACAACAACCTGGCAGTACACCAAAAAAATTTAGGAGAAGAAAAAAATGAACTTACTAGAAACCCAAAGCTGTCCTGAATGTAAATCAACATTAGTGGATGACATACAGAACGGTGAAATAATCTGTTCTGGTTGTGGCGTTGTAGTCGCTGACCAGATTGCAGACTTTGGCCCAGAAACAATTAGTTCGAATCTTGAAGACAAAATGAAGCTAGCAAGAGCAACCGGACAAACAACTTATTCTCAACATGATTTGGGAATAACAACTGAGATTTCACTTGGCGCAAAGGACTTTAGTGGAAAAACAATCAACCATGAAGTTGCAAATCAAATGCACAATCTCAGAAAATGGCAACAAAGAATACGAGTTTCCTCACCAAGAGAAAGAAGACTTGCAAATGTTTTAGCAAAAATGGGCGAAACATGTGATGGTCTTAATCTATCAAAGAATGTATTGGAAACTGCTTCTATGATATACAGAAACTTGGATGGACATGTTGATGTAAAGGGAAAATCAGTAGTCAGTATTACAGCTGCTACAATTTATATGGCATGCAAACAATGTGACGTAATAAGATCACTAGAAGAAATTTGCCAAGGAATATGTCCATCAAAAGATGTCAAATCAAAAACAAAACTTGCAGCAAGATACTATAGAGCCATGGTAATGAAAATGGGGCAATTTACGGCCCCAGTTGTAACCATGGACAAATACATCTCAAAGATAGCAAATATGACACAGACTGAGGTTAGAGTAGAAAGACTAGCCTTGGAAATTGCAGAAAAAACCAAAGATAGTAGCATTTCAGATGGAAAGGCTCCAAACGGAATTGCAGCAGCATATCTGTATGTTGCATCAGTCCTGCTTGGACAAAACGTACTTCAAAGAGACGTTTCAAGTGTTGCAGGAGTCACAGAAGTTACTATCAGAAATAGATGTAAAGAGATTCTAACAAGTTACAAACTCAAAATTACTTTGAGACCATCTCTGACCAAAAATTAATCCCCCTCTTTTCATTTTATTACAAAGAATTTCCGTTAGGATTAGCTAAATTTCGTCGGCATTATATAGTGAAACAAAACACAGCGCAACATGGCAGTATTAGAAATCAAAGACCTTCATGTATCAAGAGAAGGCAAAGAAATTCTCAAAGGAGTTAATCTAAAGACAGGTCCTGGAGAAGTACATGCCATTATGGGACCAAACGGTTCAGGAAAAAGTACACTAGCTTACACACTACTCGGACATCCAAAATATCAAGTTACACAAGGAGATATTTTGATTGATGGTGAAAGCATTTTAGATTTAAAGGCAGATGAAAGAGCAAAGAAAGGGTTATTCTTAGGATTTCAATACCCAACAGAAGTTTCAGGTGTAGGATTTTCTCATTTTCTTAGAACAGCTTACAACTCTTTAAGTAAAGCACTTGAAGGAGATGACAGAGAAGTTTTCATTACAGTAAGAGAATTTCAAAAATATCTAAAAGAAAATCTAGCGAAAGTTGGATTAAAAGAAGAATTCCTTTCAAGATATCTTAACGAAGGATTCTCAGGTGGAGAAAAGAAACGTGCAGAAGTTTTACAAATGGCAGTGCTAAGACCAAAAATTGCAATTTTAGATGAACCAGATTCAGGTCTAGATATTGATGCAGTTCAAGCAGTAGCAAAAGCAATTAGTCAAGTCTCTGGCAAAGAGGCAACAACAATTATAATTACTCACTATGCTAGAATTCTAAAATTCTTAGACAAACTAGACTTTGTGCATGTATTTGCCGAAGGGCAAGTCATGAAAACAGGTGATGCAACCCTTGCAGATAAGCTAGAAGCAGAGGGTTACGAGTGGGTCATAAAACAAACAGCCTAATCAAATTTAGATATATTGAATACTTGGCTTAAATGGAGTTTTATTTTATTTCTTTACGTTTTACTATTATCTTATCTATTTGAATCGATTTTTGTCTCAAACCAGTCTCAATAGTTAGGATTCTTCCAAATGATTCTTCTACCGCTTCCTTGATTTCTTCAAGTTCCTCATCAGTCATTTTTGGAATATCAGTTAGTTTTTCTGGAAGTTTGTGTTTTGATTCCAGTTCAATTTTACTTTACTTTTCTTTTTCAAGTAATCTTTCAATATCAGATATGCATTCATTTTTGATGAATAGTTTAGATTCACTCATTAAAACTCACCGTAGGGTACAAACGAATAACTCATCCAAACTGTCCGATGAGAAGCACTTTCTATACTGCCTGGTGAAAGTGAACCGTCTGAAAGTGAAGTCCAACTACTATAGTAATAATGGCTACCAGACGTCTTTAATCGGCAACGTGATGTTCCTGAGGGGACGCTCTCTATACAAAATCCTAGAAATGCCTTAGTACCTCCTGGGAAAAGAATTGGACAGTTACAAATCTCAGTATATTCTTGATCTGTACTTACTGATGTAGTTGATCCAATCCATGCCTTTGAAGCATATTGTGAACCATTTTCTGCAAATACAACAACTGGTCTAAAACGCCAAGTTCCTGTAGATGCTCCATGTATTCTTAACTTGGTCCATTTAAAAAAATTGGCAGTCGTTGGAAATGTATAAAAATTTCCCCAAACTTCATTTACATCTGTTGTAAAGATAGTCGCAGTTGAAGTTGATTTTGTTCCTTGGTCTGCTGCATATTCCGTACCTGCTGCCATACTTGGTGCGTTTGCCAAAGTCATTGCAGATGAACCTGCACCAACAAGTATCTTTCCAGAAGTTGGTGATGCGATTCCTATTCCACCTCTAGTTACAGGAAAAATTCCTGCATTGATTTTTGAAGCATTAAGACTTGGAATTCTGGCATCTGCAAATACACCTGCGTTTGTTTTGGATGCATTAAGACTTGGAATTCTGGCATCAGCTAAAACACCTGTAGTCATCTTGCTTGCAGCTACCGTTGAGATTTCACTATTCACAATTGCAGTTTGTCTTGGAGGACTGGGCAATGTTCCTAGTGATGGAAGGTTTGCTATTCTTGCATTTGGAAATTTACCTGCAATAATTTTTCCAGCACCCATATTTGGAATGCGTGCAATATCAAATTTTCCTGAAACAATAACTGAAGCATCAAATGTTTCTGGGCCACCTAAAACAGTCCAACTTGGGGCTGCTAATGTTCCATTATTTTGATAAATGACTCCATCTGTAGTGTTTAGAAATAGTCCACTACCTGGAATCTTATTAGTTGGAGCTGTGGGGTTTGTTGCCCCATGCCAAGGGACAAGCTTGTCTAATTTTATACCAATGACATTGTTCTGATCAAATGGTTCTTTACCATCAATGTCAGTCATCGTCTATTACACCATCTTTGATGATTCTCAAAATCAGCTTCCTCAACACATTCTACATCGGTATCACAATCAGGACAATTCTTCTTCATATGATTACTCCATTTTGATGCGTAACTGATACTTGTGTTGTCATGATTTGACCTGCTGATATTGATTTGTCTGCAAAGGTTACTCTAAAAACCAGTATAACACCAGAAGATGCGGTAAATCCCCCAGCTTCTCTTAGAATTACATCAGATGTAAAGTCTGATCTAACAAAACTTGCAGCATATCTCTCTGTTTGGTCTACAGTTACTTTTTCAGACCATACTTTTCTGTCAAGTTCATTTCCAAGTACAGTATCATTTATGGTTTCAGTTGCGTTACTATCACCAACTGCAACATGACTTGTACCAAGTGATGATTCACCTGTTCTGTTCTGCGCCATGTCTTTCATTCCATTATTGGTTAGAAGATTGTCGATCCTATCTTCAACACTTAGTAAATGTCCATGAGGTGTAACTAATTCTGCATTAAGAGGCCTAACTACAGTATTTCTATCAGTATTTGCAATTTCAGACCATAATTTATCTAATTCTGATATCATGTGAGGGCTTTCATTTAAAAATGGAACTGAGTCTTCTTTCCAAGTTGCAACAGTCCAATAATTATGAGTTAAGCTTGTATGATCTAAAGGAAATCCATATTTTTTATTGAATAGTTTCACTAATTGATGTTGTTCGCCAGCTGATAAGTTCACATTAAAAATATCAAATTATCAATAAAAAGAAGGAATTAACCATAAAAGAAACCAGAGTGGGAGGCTGGTTCTGCAAGATATAATCCAAGATATGGATATGTTGTGATTTCCTCAGTTGCTGCACCTTCCCAATCAAGTGTCTTGTCTGTATGGTAATTACCTCTCCAAGTTGAATTAATTGCCTTGTCACCAAATGTAAGTAAAGCAATCTTACAGCCTGATTTCATAAGCTGTGTGCCTGATGCAGTTCCCCATATTCCCACATTATTTGCATTGGTATCATGTGCTGCGCCTGTTGCTATCTGTCCAGCTTGAACGTTATCTTTCCATACAGTGAGATTTGTTGCATCTGCTAAAAATATCAAAGTAAACCAAGTATTAGGCGTGTATGTGAATGTAACTTCTTTAGCTGAAGATGATACTGTAACTGAGCATCTAATTTGATTTGCAGCAGTTGCATGTGCGTCAATCTGAATACCAAAACTTGCAGCCTTTTCAATGATTGTCTTAATTGCATCCCCTGAAGCTGTTGCAGGAAGATAGAGATGCATTGCCATCACAAAGTTATTCACATCAAACCAATCACTGTCATTAATTATCTGATAAGCTGTACCGTCTGTCTTTGCACCAGCTCCACCAATTTCATTCATTGGAGATGGAAATGACAGTCCTGAAGCATTAGAGTCATCATGGATTAATCCGTATGATCTGACTAATGGTGGTATTCTTCTAAAACAACAGATAGGAGACACTGAATCAAATGCCTCTGATATATCCACGTCTGCACGTCCTGCAATCACTGTCTGAACATGCAGATCAATTAATGGTGAAATTGTGAGCCAATCAGGAGGCAGTTCATCATCTACTGGATCTGTTTGAGTCTGTTGCGATGTAATTATTTGTGCGAATGTTTCAGTGGTAATATCCTTACTCTTTGAGAGAGCCTCAGAGATTTCTACCATTAGTAGCTCAACCTCTCAATTGTGATCTCTACGTCTTTTGCACCAAGATTAGAATTTTTATCATATGCTGAACCTTTGATTGTGTATGAAATAATATTTGCGTACATGTTAATGCCACTTCCCTTGTCGATTATTCTGGCTCTTTTTCCAAGCTCAATTTTTGTGTCAGGTGCAGATATTGTTAGGGACGGGAATGTTCTGTTCTCTTTTCCCTGAGATTCCATGTAACCTGCAAGAATTACAATTGCACTTTCTTTGGTCGTGTATTTTTTTAGGTTAATTGTTGTATCTCTGAAACCGAATTTTGATGAAGATGTAGTGTTCTCTCCAACCATTCTCGTGGATTTTGAAGAATATTCTCTGAACTTTATGTCACCAGTTCTTGGAAGCCACGTAATCCCATCTGCTGAATCATGATAGGTTCCTGTACCTGTCTGATAATCAATGTCAACATGGTTTACAACATCAGTATATATTTCAAAAACAATATGATATTTTGTACCAGGCACCACTATCAGTTTGTCAGTTGCAATTTCAAAATATTTTGCAGATGTTAACAGACTCTGTAATCTTGAGCCTTGTGTCACTTTTCTTGTTTTTAGAAGTGATGATGGCTTGCCTGTTCCATCATCTTCTACAATTTGTATGTTGAGAGAATCCACAAGTGTACCAACTTTTGAAAGAAACCCTGCAACTTTTGAAACATTGTCTTTTGCAGGAGTGAACGGAATTGCAATCCAAGCAGATGATAAATCAAGTACTGCATTTGCTGACTGTTGTATCTGGTCTGACTCTTCGAGTTCATATCCTACCCCATGAAATATTGAGTAAGCATTACCCAGAATAGAATCTTCAAACCATCTAGGATCCCCAGTGATAGTTGAGAATTTCGTCGGATCCCAATTCAAAGCAAGTGGGGAATCCAAATCATTTGTGATTAATAATCCTGAATCTTTGCTGTCTTTACGCCACATAAATGCATCATCATTTTCATCAATTCCAAAATAACAACCTCCAATATTTGCAAGTTCATGCCATGCTTGGCCTATTGATGTGTAAGATTTTTGAAAATCAGGCAGTGGGATAGTAATTAACTCAATTCCTGTTGTAGTAAATCCCAATGCTGGAAGTCCTGGGTGTGAGAAATGATCTGTGTCTTCAAGGAGGTCTTTGGCTAGTTCTGAGATTCTTGTTGAGGTGTCTGTTGGGTCGAGTAGATCTGGGTCTGTATCATCTTTTTTCTGGTATCGTTTTATGTTAGTCTTTCTTTCAACAATTAGGATTTTTTTTCCAATAGCGAACACTCTCTGTTTTGTTGAATTAGTTGCTGGAAATATTGGTCTAGCTGATTGGATGATCCCTTTGAATGCAAGATATAATCCAGCTGTATCTTTACCAAGCGATACTTCAACTGTCCAGCCTCTTTCTATTGTGCTTTTTCTTTCAAAATCATCTGTATTGATGAAATTTTGTAATTGGTCATCAAATAGAAAACTAAAAGCTCCGTGGTTTGAATCAATACCTCCTTGGAGATGCCATTCTTCAAGATCAAAGTCTTGTATTGGTGTTGCAGAAATTGCTGGATGTTCGAAGGTATGTTGTACTGCACCTAGAGTATTTTTTATTACAATTTTTGGTGTAAGGCCACCATGTTTTAAATTTGCAGGAGGCATGTAGTCACATCATTGAAGATATTAATTTCTCCCTTTGATCAAAACTGGTAATTCCCCGTAAATCTATACTTGACTGAATCGCAGCCTGCTCTGCATTAAATGCATCAATTCCTTTTTGAGTTTCTGTATCAAATATTGCTTGGTTTATTTGTAGAATTCCTTCTTCTGTTTTTTCTAAATTACTAATATCTGAAACTGATAATCTGCTATCTTCTGAAATTTGAAGTAACCTTGCTTCATTTTCTTCATCTAGTTGTTGAACTTGGGTAGCAAGAGATGAAATAACACCAGCTGCTCCATTTGCGCTGCTTGTATTTTCTAAAAGTTCCCTTACGTATCCCATAGTTAGAAAACCTTTCTCTATTCCTTCTCTCACGATAGCTACCACAGGCCAGACACCAGCTCTATCATATGCCCTTGATGCCTTTCTACCTAAACCTCTCCTTCCAAGTGCAGTAAGTATTGCGCCTGCTAAAGAATTCATAAATGTAATCCGTTTTTTATTTCTTCCCAAAATATGAGCTGGGGTGCCAGGACCAATCGGTGTAGGTTGGCTTTGAAATGCAGCTATTGCTTGAGATGCTTGTCCTCCTAAAGTGAAATTCTTTGAAGTAATTCTACTTCGGAATGTTCTTCCACCAGATAAAAACTCTGGACCTCTAAATCCCAGAATGTTTGTACCAACCCTAGAAAATGTGCCCGTTTTACCGATAAGCGATAGATCTTGATCCTCACGAGATAAATCCCTGAAATCCCTGGCTGCTGAAATTGATTCTCGTTTTTTTTTAAATTCGTCTAATTCTTTTCCTGCATTTCTTGCTTCTGTACCGACTGTCTTTAATTGAGATGATATACCTGCAAGTGATGGTTGTAGGTCTTCACCTAGAGAAAGAGATGTGTCAAAAACATTTGTATTAAGATTGACAAATGATTCATTTGTGTTATTTAATGTATTTTGTAATTCTTCCAATGATAAACCTGATAATTCAGAAATTTCAGTTAATTCCTCTAAACTAAATCTGGTATCTTCAACTGCAGCTGATGCATCTGGAAAAAGATTATCGCTTAATTTCATTAAGTTGTCTGCAATACCAAGCTGAACACCAGAATATTCTTCTAATGTACCTCTGAGATTCAAAAAATTAGTTTCCCACACTAGAATTCCTGCAGCAGCTACAAGAAATGCAGGATGTTTAGCAATAGTCCATAATGCAGCAACAAAGGTTTTAGTTGCAGTAGTTAAACCAACCATAGATATTTTGTTTAAAATTAATTGAACTCTAGTTGATTTTAATAATTCATTTACAGTTATAATTCCAAATGCTACTGTCTGTACTAAACTAAGACCAAATGAAAGAAATTCACCGCTCAATGCTTCAGCTTCCGTTCTAGCTTCTTCTTGTTGAATCTTCAAGTCTCTATAGGTAAATGCGATATCTTCAAGTGCTCTGTTTAGTTCTATACCAGACAGTTCACCATTTTTAAGTGCAATTTCAAAATCTTCTATTTCACGTTTCAAATCTTTTGTTGTCTGCTCTAATCCAAATGCGGTACGATCTAATTTTACTAATTTTTCATTGAATCCCAGAATAGCATCAGAGACTCCAGTTATGGATTGACCAAGTCCCAAAACACCAATACCCAAACCTGAAACATCAGACTCTGCTTTATCAGCAGAATCACCTAAATCATCAAATGCTTTCTCACCTTTCTCTCCAGCTTGTTTGATTTTATCACCTGTTTTTGTGGATTCATTACCCATATCGCTGAGAGAATCACTTACACTGTCAACTGATTTAGTTCCAGTTTTATCAATATCTTGAAATTCTTTCTGAATTTTATCAGATCCTTTTACAAATTTATCAGCATCTAGTTCTATAGATGCCTTCGCTTCAAGATCTTCACTCATGAAAACAATTCATTTAAAATAAGAAAAGAGAACTATCTTAGATATGGAAAAAATAGCTATCATACATGGAAGTCATACCAAAGATGCAGAACAGCCTGTCACACATTGTTTTGTAGATGGAGAACTACAACAGAGATATGAAGAATTTGCTTCAAAACATAAAATCATCGATATTTCAGCAATTGATCACGGTAGATTAATTGTACGTTATGAAGAATAATTAACTTTGATGTGGACATACACCAAACATTCCTTTAGCAAAATTACAATTTATACACATAGTTTGAAATCCTTTTGGAAAATTATTTCGTTTTAACCAATTATAGAGTTTAGAGCCTGTGATGCTTCTATTATGGCATTCCCATTCTTTTAGAACCATAAGATCAGATTTTTTGTTGCCATTAGGCCATAATTCTTGATACTGAATTGAGATTATCTTGTTGTGTTCAGGTTGTGCAATTACTGATTCTGGATTGATGTCTTTGTTGATTGGTACTGTTTCAATGTCAAGATAGTAGAAGGTCATTTTTTAGAGTTCTTTATTTTTTTAATGCATTTGTTCACAGATTCTTTGATCTCATGCTCCCAGATTCTTATTACTTTGTAACCTTGTAACTTTAATGATTTGTTAATTAGTTTGTCTTTTTCTATTCTAGGGGGATAATCATATCCACATTGTTTACAACTGTGCCAGTAACAACCATCGATTTCTATGCAGATGTTTGGTTCAATGAATATATCTACTACATGATATGAACCTGATTTCATTTTAAAATTCTTGTGTTTTTGATATTGTATTCCTTCAAGAGATAATGCAATTTGAATGATTTTTTCAGGTTTTGAATCGATGAGTGGAAATTTTTGTTTTTGTCTTGCAATGCGGATTTTTTCTATTGATTCTAAAGAATGTTTTTTCCCATACCTGTGATGATTTTTTCCAGATATTTCAGGCATTTTTTGCCCTTTATTCCAAGGAATATCCTTCTCAAACCTTTTTTTCTGAGCTTTAGATATGTTCTCAATAGATACTTTAGTGTATTTTCCGCCTCCTTTATTCCAAGGAATGTTACCCTTCATACTTTGACTCATTTGTTGAAGATGTTCTTTTGAGTATACACCTGTTCGTCCTTTATTCCAAGGAGTATTTCCTCTCAATGATTCGGATATTTTTTTGATTGTTTCAGGTGTTTGTTTTTTCCCATACATGTGATGATTTTTTCCAGATATTTCAGGCATTTTTTGCCCTTTATTCCAAGGAATGTAACCTTTTTTGAAAGCAGTTTTAGGAGCTGGTAATCCTTTTCTACCTTTATTCCAAGGGATAGAACCTTTAGAAGATTTTGACATTTTTAATTTAGATTCTTCTGAATGTTTTCTTCTCAACATTCCATTATTACCTTTAACAAACCTACCTTTACTATCTCTGTCAACCATTTCTATCAACTCTCCAACAGAAGGGATTTAAAATCCCATTCTGTGGAGCTGTCAATCATCTCTTCTTTTTGCTCATGAGTCCTAATGGTGTGACAGGAAAAGGATATATGTGAATATTTCTGGCAGATTCTTTGGACAATTACTATTAGTATCACTAATAGTATATTTAAAGTTTTATAATGGTAATACCAAAAGTAATAACATGGCAATAGTCAAACGAGATGTCTGTAAATGTGATCTATGTGGGCATGAATGGTTACCACGTTCTGATGAATTACCTGTATGTTGTGCAAGCTGTAAAAATCCAAGATGGAATAAGAAATTATAATCATTTGAGCTCTTTGAGACTTGATGATTTCATATATGCTTGTAATCCGTCTGTAATGAAGTTTCTAGGGGTCTTACCAGCTTGTTTCTTAGTCATATCTAGTAGATTATCTGTATTATGGTGAAACTTGTTATCTGCCATATCATTAGCTAGCCAATAACAACTATCATCATCTATACTTGCAAAAAGATAACATTGCTGTCCTGCAACATTGTGTTTGAACAGTCTGCTATTTTCAGTTACATTTGGGAAGGCTGTACCAACAATCAACACTCAAATTAACTAACCGAAATTTCTTTTCCATGAACACTGAACAAATTAAAAAAATCATAATGGAAAATGTAGAAGCTGACGGCTTTTTAAAATATGAAATCAACGAAATAATTCTTAAGGCTCTAAATGATCATATCATAATGTGCGTCCAAATCAAATGTCTCGATGCACATGGAAAAGAGATCCGATTAAAATGAATCCTGATGACTTGGTGGACAGTTGGAATAGATTTTTGTGGCAAAAAGAATTTGTGAAAAATTACAGAGTTCCGTTTTCGCTTAGTAATGGAAACGAACCACCGTCCTTGATTACAGATCAAATTCTGCCGGAGTTAATTTACATAAGATTAGTATCTATTTTAGATAGTGCCTTATCTTATTATATTGATAACAACGAGCTGCAAATGCCACGAAAGTATAAAAAAGATTTACACGGCAGAATTAATTTTCTTGATGGGTCAAACACTCTAAGGAATTTTAAAGATGCTCTCCATAAAATTAGGGATAAGCGCAACGAAATAGGCCACAGCAGATCAGTTGGGTTTGCAGATTCAGAAAAAACAACGACATGGAATGAGGTAGACTCTGCTATAGATGTTGTTTATGATGAATTACAAAATATGAAACTCGTAAGAAATAAACCTGAGTACAAATTTTTTGGTGAGCGTTCCCAATTCAAAGAATCAAATGAATCTGGAATTTTTGGAACTCATGATTACGAAATAGGAGTAACGCTAGATGGAAAAAGAAAAGCTGTACAATCTTGGTCTGAAAAAATTTTAGATGATTAGATTTAGAAATTTTTGTATGAATCTTATTCGCACACGAATATTACATCTTTTTCTTACCTCTTCAACAGATAATTTATTAGGATTCATAGCAGCAATAGACATTTTTAATAAAGTTTCTTTAGAGTAAATACCAGTTTTTCCTTTATTTCAAGGGATAGAACCCTTTCTAACTGCCATCTATTTCTTACTCCACACACTAATCACAAACATATTCTTGTCAAAATCAAATTTAAGATGTCCTTTCACATCTACTGAAAAACTACCATCATGTTTTGAAACATGATAATTTCTCGGATGTAATTTACCAAAGTTCCAAATCATCATTTCTATATCCGTACTGATTGGTATTGTTAGCTCGTTTGCTTTGTTTCCTAACTGCAAAAATCATTAACATCCTTTAATTGAACAATCAATTTTTGATTATTCTATTGCATTACAATCATCTTGTTATACAAACAAACTTTCATTTTCAGTTCATGAATCATATTCTCTCTTTTGTGCGATGTTACATGCTCACCAAACATTCTCTTGAATGCAGAAAACACTGATTCAACAATCCATCTATCTCCATAGCTTACGCTGTTCCTCCATAATTCATAATTGAATAATTGAGCCAGAACAGCTTTTCGTCTTGGGTAGCAGTCAGTGCTAACTGATGAGTTCTTTCTTGTCTTGATTCCAGGAATTATTCCTTCATGGTACAAATATGAAAAATCACTTTTTGTGTCATATGCACCATCAGCAAGGGTTTTAGTTACATTTCCAAACTGTTTTGATTGTTCTACCAGAGACATAAAAGATTTTGAATCATGTGATTTATCATCTGTAATGGTAAGACCCGTAATCTGCTTTGATTTTACATCGACAGCCACATGAATCTTCAGAAATCCTCTTCTTTTCTGCCATTTCTGCCTCATCCACTCACCTCTGTCTGCAACCTTGACTCCTGTACTGTCAATTGCAATAACAATATCTTCTCCCAGTTTTGGATTCATTTTGATATCGAGTTTGCTGACACGCTTCCAGATTGCAGAATATGTCGGTGTTTTTGATTTTTCTTTCAGGTGTGATTTTATCAGACCTTCAGTTTGTCTGAATGGCAGATGCAAATAGAGATGACAGCACCCTAGTGCCTCCATGAATGATTCAGGATAGATATACTGACGTCCTTCCTTTTTGTGGTTCATCTCTTTTAGTTCTGTACTCCATTGTTCCATGGCATCAAAAGACAACATGATTTCCCCACGTCTAACTAGTGATGTGTTGTATTTTTTCCAATTTCTATTCATGAAATTGTACAAAATGTTCTGATCTAAAGCTTGTTTGGTAGAATTAGTTGGATAAACTAGTCATGTTAGGAAACACAGCAGTAGAGCACACAATCTCAAAGATAAAGAAGTTCAGGATAATGCAGGATGTCTTCAGGAACAGGCTGCGCCGTTATGACTGTATCAGCGACATCATATGCGGCCTGATCAATTTCAGGATACGGCAGAAGGATTTTGTTGTGATTCCATGACCTGATGAATCAGTTTGGTTAAATGACGCGTTTTGTTGGTAATTACGCAAGAGGTCTACTGTATCATTGGGCATACTTCTGGCATTGGCAGCACCACTATCTTGTCCATTTTCGTGCAAGACCCACAAAACCTGTGATCGAGATCCGTCAATTTGGACAGCACCTAACGGGGTATTACCTTTAATTAATATCATCGCCTGTATAATCTGCCATAGCCTGAGATATCCATCCACGTTGAATTAATGGCTCTATAGATGATGGCCATACGCATGCGTTATCTCCGCGTACATTAATTACAGGTACACGTCCATCATTACAAACAGCATCAGGTGCACGCATGCTACTGGGTTTACCATCCATGCCAGTTGTTCCAGCAGACACATCAAATGTCTGCATGCCCACACACTCTGAAACGTTTATGCTCTCAGAGCGCACTGCAAAGTCGTGCCCTGAGATGCTAAATAGCGTAATGCCAATATATGACTCATTTTGCTGCATGCTAGATGTAAAGACTTTACGATCATCTGGTGAATAATCAGATACTACTGCTTGGTGTCTGCCATCAATTGAGGTTCTAACAGAGACAGACAAGCCAGGAACGTCTGGCCCTGCAATTATCTTGATAGTTCCTGCGTTACAGTCCCATGACACATTGTACAGATTAATCACGCTTACACTAGCTGTGGAGCCAACATTTGTGGGAATAACACCTATACGGCTGCCACCGCCACTGCTGCCACCGCCACTGCTGCCACCGCCACTGCTGCCACCGCCACTGCTGCCACCGCCACTGCTGCCACCGCCACTGCTGCCACCGCCACTGCTGCCACCGCCACTGCTGCCACCGCCACTGCCGCCTGGTGTCGGTGATGTGGTATCAGAAGTAATGGTGAATCTGGCAGCTGCTGTGTTGCCGTTTCCTGCAGCATCTGTTGCAGCATCTGCGGCAACATCAATGATTACTGTTCCCTCAGAACCAGGAGCAATAGTAAAGGTGTAAGGACCCATACCACTTCCAGCAAAGCCAGTTACGAGACCCGGATTAGCAGTACCTGAGACTGTTACATCACCAGAGGCAAAGCCCGTTACAGCCTCATCAAATGAGATCGAGAAGTTAATTGGATCAGCGTTAGTAGTAGAACCGCTTGCTCCATCACTGGATGTGATAGTTGGTGTCGGTGATGTGGTATCAGAAGTAATGGTGAATCTGGCAGCTGCTGTGTTGCCGTTTCCTGCAGCATCTGTTGCAGCATCTGCGGCAACATCAATGATTACTGTTCCCTCAGAACCAGGAGCAATAGTAAAGGTGTAAGGACCCATACCACTTCCAGCAAAGCCAGTTACGAGACCCGGATTAGCAGTACCTGAGACTGTTACATCACCAGAGGCAAAGCCCGTTACAGCCTCATCAAATGAGATCGAGAAGTTAATTGGATCAGCGTTAGTAGTAGAACCGCTTGCTCCATCACTGGATGTGATAGTTGGTGTCGGTGATGTGGTATCAGAAGTAATGGTGAATCTGGCAGCTGCTGTGTTGCCGTTTCCTGCAGCATCTGTTGCAGCATCTGCGGCAACATCAATGATTACTGTTCCCTCAGAACCAGGAGCAATAGTAAAGGTGTAAGGACCCATACCACTTCCAGCAAAGCCAGTTACGAGACCCGGATTAGCAGTACCTGAGACTGTTACATCACCAGAGGCAAAGCCCGTTACAGCCTCATCAAATGAGATCGAGAAGTTAATTGGATCAGCGTTAGTAGTAGAACCGCTTGCTCCATCACTGGATGTGATAGTTGGTGTCGGTGATGTGGTATCAGAAGTAATGGTGAATCTGGCAGCTGCTGTGTTGCCGTTTCCTGCAGCATCTGTTGCAGCATCTGCGGCAACATCAATGATTACTGTTCCCTCAGAACCAGGAGCAATAGTAAAGGTGTAAGGACCCATACCACTTCCAGCAAAGCCAGTTACGAGACCCGGATTAGCAGTACCTGAGACTGTTACATCACCAGAGGCAAAGCCCGTTACAGCCTCATCAAATGAGATCGAGAAGTTAATTGGATCAGCGTTAGTAGTAGAACCGCTTGCTCCATCACTGGATGTGATAGTTGGTGTCGGTGATGTGGTATCAGAAGTAATGGTGAATCTGGCAGCTGCTGTGTTGCCGTTTCCTGCAGCATCTGTTGCAGCATCTGCGGCAACATCAATGATTACTGTTCCCTCAGAACCAGGAGCAATAGTAAAGGTGTAAGGACCCATACCACTTCCAGCAAAGCCAGTTACGAGACCCGGATTAGCAGTACCTGAGACTGTTACATCACCAGAGGCAAAGCCCGTTACAGCCTCATCAAATGAGATCGAGAAGTTAATTGGATCAGCGTTAGTAGTAGAACCGCTTGCTCCATCACTGGATGTGATAGTTGGTGTCGGTGATGTGGTATCAGAAGTAATGGTGAATCTGGCAGCTGCTGTGTTGCCGTTTCCTGCAGCATCTGTTGCAGCATCTGCGGCAACATCAATGATTACTGTTCCCTCAGAACCAGGAGCAATAGTAAAGGTGTAAGGACCCATACCACTTCCAGCAAAGCCAGTTACGAGACCCGGATTAGCAGTACCTGAGACTGTTACATCACCAGAGGCAAAGCCCGTTACAGCCTCATCAAATGAGATCGAGAAGTTAATTGGATCAGCGTTAGTAGTAGAACCGCTTGCTCCATCACTGGATGTGATAGTTGGTGTCGGTGATGTGGTATCAGAAGTAATGGTGAATCTGGCAGCTGCTGTGTTGCCGTTTCCTGCAGCATCTGTTGCAGCATCTGCGGCAACATCAATGATTACTGTTCCCTCAGAACCAGGAGCAATAGTAAAGGTGTAAGGACCCATACCACTTCCAGCAAAGCCAGTTACGAGACCCGGATTAGCAGTACCTGAGACTGTTACATCACCAGAGGCAAAGCCCGTTACAGCCTCATCAAATGAGATCGAGAAGTTAATTGGATCAGCGTTAGTAGTAGAACCGCTTGCTCCATCACTGGATGTGATAGTTGGTGTCGGTGATGTGGTATCAGAAGTAATGGTGAATCTGGCAGCTGCTGTGTTGCCGTTTCCTGCAGCATCTGTTGCAGCATCTGCGGCAACATCAATGATTACTGTTCCCTCAGAACCAGGAGCAATAGTAAAGGTGTAAGGACCCATACCACTTCCAGCAAAGCCAGTTACGAGACCCGGATTAGCAGTACCTGAGACTGTTACATCACCAGAGGCAAAGCCCGTTACAGCCTCATCAAATGAGATCGAGAAGTTAATTGGATCAGCGTTAGTAGTAGAACCGCTTGCTCCATCACTGGATGTGATAGTTGGTGTCGGTGATGTGGTATCAGAAGTAATGGTGAATCTGGCAGCTGCTGTGTTGCCGTTTCCTGCAGCATCTGTTGCAGCATCTGCGGCAACATCAATGATTACTGTTCCCTCAGAACCAGGAGCAATAGTAAAGGTGTAAGGACCCATACCACTTCCAGCAAAGCCAGTTACGAGACCCGGATTAGCAGTACCTGAGACTGTTACATCACCAGAGGCAAAGCCCGTTACAGCCTCATCAAATGAGATCGAGAAGTTAATTGGATCAGCGTTAGTAGTAGAACCGCTTGCTCCATCACTGGATGTGATAGTTGGTGTCGGTGATGTGGTATCAGAAGTAATGGTGAATCTGGCAGCTGCTGTGTTGCCGTTTCCTGCAGCATCTGTTGCAGCATCTGCGGCAACATCAATGATTACTGTTCCCTCAGAACCAGGAGCAATAGTAAAGGTGTAAGGACCCATACCACTTCCAGCAAAGCCAGTTACGAGACCCGGATTAGCAGTACCTGAGACTGTTACATCACCAGAGGCAAAGCCCGTTACAGCCTCATCAAATGAGATCGAGAAGTTAATTGGATCAGCGTTAGTAGTAGAACCGCTTGCTCCATCACTGGATGTGATAGTTGGTGTCGGTGATGTGGTATCAGAAGTAATGGTGAATCTGGCAGCTGCTGTGTTGCCGTTTCCTGCAGCATCTGTTGCAGCATCTGCGGCAACATCAATGATTACTGTTCCCTCAGAACCAGGAGCAATAGTAAAGGTGTAAGGACCCATACCACTTCCAGCAAAGCCAGTTACGAGACCCGGATTAGCAGTACCTGAGACTGTTACATCACCAGAGGCAAAGCCCGTTACAGCCTCATCAAATGAGATCGAGAAGTTAATTGGATCAGCGTTAGTAGTAGAACCGCTTGCTCCATCACTGGATGTGATAGTTGGTGTCGGTGATGTGGTATCAGAAGTAATGGTGAATCTGGCAGCTGCTGTGTTGCCGTTTCCTGCAGCATCTGTTGCAGCATCTGCGGCAACATCAATGATTACTGTTCCCTCAGAACCAGGAGCAATAGTAAAGGTGTAAGGACCCATACCACTTCCAGCAAAGCCAGTTACGAGACCCGGATTAGCAGTACCTGAGACTGTTACATCACCAGAGGCAAAGCCCGTTACAGCCTCATCAAATGAGATCGAGAAGTTAATTGGATCAGCGTTAGTAGTAGAACCGCTTGCTCCATCACTGGATGTGATAGTTGGTGTCGGTGATGTGGTATCAGAAGTAATGGTGAATCTGGCAGCTGCTGTGTTGCCGTTTCCTGCAGCATCTGTTGCAGCATCTGCGGCAACATCAATGATTACTGTTCCCTCAGAACCAGGAGCAATAGTAAAGGTGTAAGGACCCATACCACTTCCAGCAAAGCCAGTTACGAGACCCGGATTAGCAGTACCTGAGACTGTTACATCACCAGAGGCAAAGCCCGTTACAGCCTCATCAAATGAGATCGAGAAGTTAATTGGATCAGCGTTAGTAGTAGAACCGCTTGCTCCATCACTGGATGTGATAGTTGGTGTCGGTGATGTGGTATCAGAAGTAATGGTGAATCTGGCAGCTGCTGTGTTGCCGTTTCCTGCAGCATCTGTTGCAGCATCTGCGGCAACATCAATGATTACTGTTCCCTCAGAACCAGGAGCAATAGTAAAGGTGTAAGGACCCATACCACTTCCAGCAAAGCCAGTTACGAGACCCGGATTAGCAGTACCTGAGACTGTTACATCACCAGAGGCAAAGCCCGTTACAGCCTCATCAAATGAGATCGAGAAGTTAATTGGATCAGCGTTAGTAGTAGAACCGCTTGCTCCATCACTGGATGTGATAGTTGGTGTCGGTGATGTGGTATCAGAAGTAATGGTGAATCTGGCAGCTGCTGTGTTGCCGTTTCCTGCAGCATCTGTTGCAGCATCTGCGGCAACATCAATGATTACTGTTCCCTCAGAACCAGGAGCAATAGTAAAGGTGTAAGGACCCATACCACTTCCAGCAAAGCCAGTTACGAGACCCGGATTAGCAGTACCTGAGACTGTTACATCACCAGAGGCAAAGCCCGTTACAGCCTCATCAAATGAGATCGAGAAGTTAATTGGATCAGCGTTAGTAGTAGAACCGCTTGCTCCATCACTGGATGTGATAGTTGGTGTCGGTGATGTGGTATCAGAAGTAATGGTGAATCTGGCAGCTGCTGTGTTGCCGTTTCCTGCAGCATCTGTTGCAGCATCTGCGGCAACATCAATGATTACTGTTCCCTCAGAACCAGGAGCAATAGTAAAGGTGTAAGGACCCATACCACTTCCAGCAAAGCCAGTTACGAGACCCGGATTAGCAGTACCTGAGACTGTTACATCACCAGAGGCAAAGCCCGTTACAGCCTCATCAAATGAGATCGAGAAGTTAATTGGATCAGCGTTAGTAGTAGAACCGCTTGCTCCATCACTGGATGTGATAGTTGGTGTCGGTGATGTGGTATCAGAAGTAATGGTGAATCTGGCAGCTGCTGTGTTGCCGTTTCCTGCAGCATCTGTTGCAGCATCTGCGGCAACATCAATGATTACTGTTCCCTCAGAACCAGGAGCAATAGTAAAGGTGTAAGGACCCATACCACTTCCAGCAAAGCCAGTTACGAGACCCGGATTAGCAGTACCTGAGACTGTTACATCACCAGAGGCAAAGCCCGTTACAGCCTCATCAAATGAGATCGAGAAGTTAATTGGATCAGCGTTAGTAGTAGAACCGCTTGCTCCATCACTGGATGTGATAGTTGGTGTCGGTGATGTGGTATCAGAAGTAATGGTGAATCTGGCAGCTGCTGTGTTGCCGTTTCCTGCAGCATCTGTTGCAGCATCTGCGGCAACATCAATGATTACTGTTCCCTCAGAACCAGGAGCAATAGTAAAGGTGTAAGGACCCATACCACTTCCAGCAAAGCCAGTTACGAGACCCGGATTAGCAGTACCTGAGACTGTTACATCACCAGAGGCAAAGCCCGTTACAGCCTCATCAAATGAGATCGAGAAGTTAATTGGATCAGCGTTAGTAGTAGAACCGCTTGCTCCATCACTGGATGTGATAGTTGGTGTCGGTGATGTGGTATCAGAAGTAATGGTGAATCTGGCAGCTGCTGTGTTGCCGTTTCCTGCAGCATCTGTTGCAGCATCTGCGGCAACATCAATGATTACTGTTCCCTCAGAACCAGGAGCAATAGTAAAGGTGTAAGGACCCATACCACTTCCAGCAAAGCCAGTTACGAGACCCGGATTAGCAGTACCTGAGACTGTTACATCACCAGAGGCAAAGCCCGTTACAGCCTCATCAAATGAGATCGAGAAGTTAATTGGATCAGCGTTAGTAGTAGAACCGCTTGCTCCATCACTGGATGTGATAGTTGGTGTCGGTGATGTGGTATCAGAAGTAATGGTGAATCTGGCAGCTGCTGTGTTGCCGTTTCCTGCAGCATCTGTTGCAGCATCTGCGGCAACATCAATGATTACTGTTCCCTCAGAACCAGGAGCAATAGTAAAGGTGTAAGGACCCATACCACTTCCAGCAAAGCCAGTTACGAGACCCGGATTAGCAGTACCTGAGACTGTTACATCACCAGAGGCAAAGCCCGTTACAGCCTCATCAAATGAGATCGAGAAGTTAATTGGATCAGCGTTAGTAGTAGAACCGCTTGCTCCATCACTGGATGTGATAGTTGGTGTCGGTGATGTGCTGTCTACTGAAAAGACGTATGCGGAGCCAGAGTCAGAGTTGCCATCATCATCTCTATATGCGCCAATTACGGCAATTCCGTCAGAGACTGATACGGAGTAGCCAAAGCGGTCATCTGCATCAGCATCGTCTGCAACAAGCTTTGCCTTCTGCGACCAGGTGCCGCTGCTGTACTCAAAGACGTATGCGGAGCCAGAGTCAGAGTTGCCATCATCATCTCTATATGCGCCAATTACGGCAGTATTATTATAGACTGATACGGAGTAGCCAAAGCGGTCATCTGCATCAGCATCGTCTGCAACAAGCTTTGCCTTCTGCGACCAGGTGCCGCTGCTGTACTCAAAGACGTATGCAGAGCCGGAGGTGGGGCCATTATCATCATCGCTATCTGCGCCAATTACGGCAGTATTGTTATAGACTGATACGGAGTAGCCAAAGCGGTCACCTGCTGCAGCATCGTCTGCAACAAGCTTTGCCTTCTGCGACCAGGTGCCGCTGCTGTACTCAAAGACGTATGCGGAGCCTTTGTTATCATCGAAATGTGCGCCAATTACGGCAGTATTGTTATAGACTGATACGGAGCTGCCAAAGCGGTCATTTGCTGCAGCATCATTGCCTGCAACAAGCTTTGCCTTCTGCGACCAGGTGCCGCTGCTGTACTCAAAGACGTATGCGGAGCCATTGTTATTATCGAAATGTGCGCCAATTACGGCAGTATTGTTATAGACTGATACGGAGCTGCCAAAGTAGTCATTTGCTGCAGCATCGTCTGCAACAAGCTTTGCCTTCTGCGACCAGGTGCCGCTGCTGTACTCAAAGACGTATGCGGAGCCTTTGTCATCATCTCTATATGCGCCAATTACGGCAGTATTGTTATAGACTGATACGGAGCTGCCAAAGTAGTCATCTGCATCAGCATCGTCTGCAACAAGCTTTGCCTTCTGCGACCAGGTGCCGCTGCTGTACTCAAAGACGTATGCGGAGCCTGAATAGATGCCATTGTTATTATTGAAATGTGCGCCAATTATGGCAGTATTGTTATAGACTGATACGAAGCTGCCAAAGTAGTCACCTGCTGCACCGTCGCTTGCAGTAAGCTTTGCAGTCGGCGTCAAAGTGGTATCACCATAGGCAATATCTACCACATAACCACCGTTGATCATGCCATGATATACTCCCCCTCCAACTGTTATTATTGTTAAAAGTAAAATTATTGTCATGCATGCATTTTTGCGCTGCTTTTGTGGCACTAATTGCGTTTTTTCACTACCGTCAACTGTTAGCATAATATTATTAACGCTGTTCTAGTTAATTCGTATATTGCTTTGTTTCCTAACCCCAACTAATCATTAACATTCTCTAATTGTTTGAATTCATTTGATTTTTCTATTGCATTGCAATCATTGTATTATACAGACAAACTTTCATTTTCAGTTCATGAATCATGTTTTCTCTTTTGTGAGACGTGACATGCTCACCAAACATCCTCTTAAACGCTGAAAACACTGATTCAACAATCCATCTGTCCCCATAGCTTACGCTATTCCTCCACAATTCGTAGTTGAAAATTTGAGCCAGAACAGCTTTTCGTCTAGGATAACAATCAGTGCTAACTGATGAGTTCTTTCTTGTTTTGATTCCAGGAATTACACCTTCATGATACAAATATGAAAAACAATCCTTGGTGTCATATGCACCATCAGCTAGTGTCTTGACTATATTTCCAAACTCTTTTGATTGTTCAACTAGTGATACAAAATGTTTTGAATCATGTGACTTGTCATCTGTAATCTCTAAACCTGTGATTTATTTAGATTTCACATCCACTGCAACATGAATCTTCAAGAATCCTCTTCTTTTCTGCCTCATCCACTCACCACGATTGGCAACCTTGACTCCCGTACTGTCAATTGCAATAACAATATCTTCTCCCAGTTTTGGATTCATTTTGATATCGAGTTTGCTGACACGCTTCCAGATTGCAGAATATGTTGGTGTTTTTGATTTTTCTTTCAGGTGTGATTTTATCAGACCTTCAGTTTGTCTGAATGGCAGATGCAAATAGAGATGACAGCACCCTAGTGCCTCCATGAATGATTCAGGATAGATATACTGACGTCCTTCCTTTTTGTGGTTCATCTCTTTTAGTTCTGTACTCCATTGTTCCATGGCATCAAAAGACAGCATGATTTCCCCACGTCTTACTAGTGATTCGTTGCATTTTTTCCAATTCCTATTCATGGAATCATACAAAATATTCTGATCCAAACCTTGATTGGTAGAATTAGTTGGACAAACTAGTCATGTTAGGAAACACAGCATCATAAATCACTTAGTTTTGATGTGTCATAAAACTTTTTCTTACTTTCATAAATAACAAAAAATTAGAAAAGATTAATGAGAATCATGCCCAATTTGATTCAAAGTTCAATTTTACAATAGTTTAAGTACAACACGATTTCACCAGTTTTAGAAAGATATGTCATTTGGTAGAGAACGAGAAATGTTTACCGCAACTTGTGGTGACTGTGGAAATGAATGCCAGATACCATTCAAGCCAAAAGGTGATAGACCCGTTTATTGTAGAGAATGTTTCCAAAATCACAAACCAGAACCAAGAAGTGGCGGTGGTAGATTTGGAGGTAGATCTGGAGGTTATGGCAAAGATAGAGGTTCTAGATTTGGCAGAAGAGATGACAGACCACGAGAAATGTTTGATGCAAAATGTGGTGACTGTGGAAATGAATGCCAGATACCATTCAAGCCAAGAGAGGACAGACCTGTTTATTGCAATGAATGCTTCCAAAATCACAGACGTAATTAGTAAATTGTTTTGAACAAGTATTATACACAATTAATAATATGAAAATCAAAAGTGGAATAAAATGAACTATATTTGTACACCAAAAAGGAATGAAGGATTTTGAGAATAATACTATGTGGATTTGGTGTTGTAGGTCAAAGTTTAGTTAAATTATTTGATTCAAGATCAGAGGATCTTTATGCAAAATATGGACTTAAGCCAAGAGTAGTGGGAGTTGTCGATAGTAAAGGAAGTGCGGTAGACCCATCAGGATTAGGATTCAACAAACTTGTTGAAGTAAAGAAAAAATTTGGAACTGTAAAAAATTATGCAAACACAAAAAATACAATGTCTGGAATTGATATGTTAAAAAATATCGAGGCAGACGTGTTAATTGAGACTACTGCAAGCAACTACAGAGATGCAGAACCTGGAATGACTCACATTACAACTGCCATGAAAAAAGGCTTGCATGTGATTTCTGTAAACAAAGGTCCTCTGGCATTAGCATTTCCATCTCTTATGGAACTTGCCACATACAATCAAGTTATGTTAAAATTTAGTGGGACAGTTGGAGGAGGAACACCAATTCTAGACTATGCTAAAAATAGCCTAAGTGGTGAAAGAATAATGGCATTTTCAGGAATCCTAAATGGAACTACAAATTATATTTTATCAAATATGAGTACAGGATTATCTTTTGATGAAGCACTCAAAGATGCTAAAGATAGGGGATATGTGGAAGCTGATGAATCCTTGGATTTAGATGGCTTGGATGCTGCTGCCAAACTAGTAATTCTTGCAAACTGGATAATGGGAATGAAGGTTACAATGCCAGATATCAACTGTACAGGAATACGAAAGGTTTCAACAGAAGATATCAAAAAAGCAGCCAAGAATAATTGTGCTGTAAAACTAATTGCATCATGTAACAAAGAACTTGTCGTAGGACCAAAAGAAGTGCCAAACGATGACCCGCTTTGCGTTAATGGAACACTAAACGCAATTGCTTTTACTTCAGAACACTCAGGTACTCAAACAATTATCGGAAGAGGAGCTGGGGGAATGGAAACTGCTAGTTCTATTCTAAGAGATTTGTTAGACATTAGACAAGAGATTGCAAAAACTTGAAATCCAATCTAATTTCAAAGAGTGAAACATCAGAACTCCTAAAAATAGTTTCAGAGAGATGGAAAGTAGAGTGTCCTAAAATAAAAAATCTTAAAGTTCATCAAATTTCTAACGAGGCACAAATCATCACAGGAAAGGGAATAAAGATATTGAAAATCAATAATGATTATTTGCCATTTTTATCAGAAACTGAAACATTGGAAAAATTCCCAAATGTTATGGTAGATATGGGGGCTGTCAAATTCATGTGCAAAGGGGCAAATGTTATGAGGCCAGGAATTAAAAATTTTACAGACTTTGAGAAAGATAATCTTGTATGCGTTATAGAAGAATCTCAGCACAAGTTTTTAGCAGTTGGAAAGGCAATGGTTTCTAGTTCAGAGTTAGAAAATATGGAAAAAGGAGAGGTGGTAAAAAATTTGCATTATATTTCTGATAAATTTTGGGAAACTGGAAAAACAATTTACGGCTAAGATTTCAACTTTATTTTATGTACAAATTCTTGTAGATTTTTGATATGGTACCTTCCCAATAGATTTGATCACATCTATCACATTTCCAAAATTTGTCATGGTATTCTAAAACTCCCTGTGGAATTTTATTTTCAATTTCAAATTTGTTAATTTCAGATGTTAGAGAATTACATTTTGTGCATCTTGCAGAATCTCCAGAAATTTCATCAAATTGCAAATGAGTAGTTTCAAGAATTTCTAGGAATTGTTCAATTTCATTTTCCGTAGTAACGTAAACTGATGAAATTTTGTTCTTTTTTGCTCTATCAATTAAATTACGATCTCTAGAAATTATTGTCTCTTTTCCGGAAATTATTGTTCTGTGTTCATTTTTGGCTTTTTCAATTAATTTGGAGTCATCAATATCAGAGAAATACTTTGAGTCAAATCCAAATAGTCGTAATTTTTTGGCAATATTGCCAAGCATTGCATCAACTAAAAATAACATAGTTTTTGAGATTATAGATTTGTAATTATTTGATTTCTTCTGTGAATTCTTCAGTCCCTTTGCTAGTGATTACAAGAACATCTAATCCATCACCACTTGCAGAATCTCTTAGAATTGCTGAACGGATTGCACGTTTGGCCAAATCAACTGCATCATCTTTAGTCATGTTTGGTTTGAATTGAGGATCTAATACGCCTAATGCCATTTCAGCACCAGTTCCAACTGCTGCATATTCATCAGGAAGAACTGAACCTAAAGGATCCAGAGTATACATTATGGGTTTGTCAACAACACCGCCAACAATCACTTGGGTCAATAATGGGAAGTATCTTCGCTCATACATCATATTTGACATCATTTTAGCAATAGTGTTTGGAGGAACATCTCTCTTAATTTCCATTTTTCTAATTTTTGCAAGGGCTGAAATCTGCAAGGATAAGATTTGCATGTCTGCCACAAGGCCGGCACAAGTTGCGCCTACTTTAGGAGTTATAGGGAATGTTTTCTTGGTTGATTTGCTTACAAGGAAATTTCCAAATGCGATCCTTTTCTCACTAGCAAAAACCACACCACCATCAAAAGTAATTCCAACAGCAGTTGCTCCTGGCATGTACATTGACATAATTCAAATAATTTTGCAGCATAATAAAGGGCTTTCTACATAGTTAGCATGATTACGAGTAAAGTAATTATATCGAAAATTTCAGGTGGTCGTATTGACTACAAGTGAAATAAAAGAAAAAGTCTTCAACGATGTTGTCTTTATGGGTTTAAGATCAGCCATAGGCGTGATCTTTATTGTTCATGGAATAGGTAAATTCAATCCAGGATTTTCTAACTTTTTGTCAAACATTGGACTTCCACCAGAAATGCAGATTCCAATTGCATTAGCAGAGTTAGTTCCAGGAATTTTGTTAATTATCGGTGTTCTTAGCAGATTATCTGTTTCCTTACTTTCTATCATTATGCTAGGTGCTATTTTCCATGTAAAAGGAGCTCAAAGTTTAACAGGAGATGGAGGAATAGAATTGGACTTGATTCTTCTTGCATCATCATTAGTGATTATGATTGTAGGACCAGGAAGGATTTCACTTTCACATGTTATCAAAAAGATACCTAGATGTCTTCACTAGTTTTCCCCAAAGTTTTTCATAATTAAACAGATACACTTTGTTGTTTTCTTTAACAAATCAACTCTGGCAAATTCATTTGGAGAATGAATTCTTGAAAACATGTATGTACTCCCTATTGAAATACATGGAGCCTTTAGAATGTCAACAAATGAGTACATAGGACCTGTTCCAGCATTTGAAACATTTAGGATAGATTTTCCAAATGATTTGTCAGCTGCCTTTTTAACCTGAGTAACAAATGGTTCCGAAGAACTAGTTCGGGCAGATGCTTCACCATGAAATACTTTGATTTTAACATCACCAAATCCTTTGGATTTTAGATGTTTTTTTAATCTCATTACTTGTTTTTTTGGGTTCATTTTAGGTACCAATCTGAAATCAATTTTGACTAGAGCCCTACCTGGAAGAACTGTTTTTGCGCCATCACCAGTATATCCAGAAACAAACCCTGCAATGTTGCAAGTAGCACCACCAACCAAGGCCTTTTTTGCATCCATTCCTTTTTTGTTTCCTACAAAAGATTTGATACCAAACTCTTTTTTGAAAACATTTTCATCAAATGGTTCCTTCCTAATTAGTTTCAAGTCTTTTTTTGAGAATGGTGTGACTTCTTTGTACCAATCTTTTATGAGAATTTTTCCGTTTGAATCTCTAAGGGTTTTGACAGTATCAATTAATCTCCATGCAGGGTTTTTTATCAAAACTGCCAAACTTGAATGAGCGTCAATAATTGATTCCTTTATTGAAAATTCAACAAATAACAACCCTTTCATCCCTAGACCAATAATTGGTCTATTTTTTGCATCAACATATCCAAATTCCCAGATAACCCCATCACAGGAAAATTTCTTTTTATATTTTTTCAGATACTCTTCAATATGAGCACTTCCAGTTTCTTCTTCGCCTTCAATTACAAATTTTATGTTGCAAGGAACATCACCTGTTGTTTTCAGACATGCCTCAACTGCTTTGATTCTTGTAATTAATTCACCTTTATCATCAGTTGCCCCTCTCCCAAAGATCTTGTTCCCTTTTCTTGCTCCACTAAATGGAGGGTCATCCCATAAATCAAAGGGTTCAGCTGGTTGTACATCATAATGATTGTAAAACATCAAAGTCTTTGTTGAGTTTTGTTTTGATTTTATTTCTCCATAAACGATAGGCGCAACTCCTTTTCTCAATCGTAAGATTTCAGATTGTAGTCCAGATTTTTTCAGTAATTTTTTTACAAGTTTTGCACATTCCTCAATTCCTTCGTTTTTTGCAGATACACTTGGTTGTCTAATCAGAGTTTGCAGGTCTGAAATTAGATTATTTATGTTGGAATCTACGTGTTTTAGTGCATCCATGTAATTCACATAATTTTATCAAAAGGCTTCATCGCAGTTGAAATCTCATCTAAAAGATCCATAGAGGTCATATGTAACCCCAATTTCTTTTGAACTGCTTTTCCTATCAATCCATTGATGAAGGCAGCTGCAGCAGCAGATTCCAAAGGATTTCGATTTTTAGATAGCATTCCTGCAACTAATCCTGAAAGAACATCGCCGGTTCCGCCAACTGTCATGGCAGGAATTTTTTTCTCGAAAAGATAAGTAGTTGAGCCATTTGAGATCACATCTGTTTGACCTTTTAGTAAAACTGTTATCCCATATTTCTTGGCATTTTTTTCTACCAATCTGATTCGTTCGTTTTTTGAGTTAGAAGGAGAGTCTCCAAATAATCGCTTGAATTCTCCAGCATGAGGAGTTACTACAACATTTTTGTTTGCTAAAATAGGTAAAACTTCAGGAATTAATGCACTTGCATCTAATGATAATCTAACATCTCTATCTAAAAGTGATTTAACTAGAAGCAACAATGCATTTTTTTCTTGTATTGCAAGACCCATACCAATTGTTGTGGAATGTAAGTTACGAGGTAATGCACCTACAAGTTTGTTTACAGCACCACGAGTTAATTTTTGATCAGCTAAAGGAATCACAATAAGATTTGGGGAAATTGCACGTGTTGGTGTTACGTTAATTTTTGGGACAGAGGTATAAACTAGATCAGTTCCACACCTAAGAGCAGCAATCGAGGATAAAATAGGAGCGCCATGATAGATGTAGCTTCCGCCAACCACAAGAACAATTCCATTGTCACCTTTTCGCGATTTAGATTTTCGTGCAGGAATGAATTTCTTAACAACAGAAATTGAAAGATTCTTTCGTACCATTACAATATACTCTAAAAAATGGAGGAATAAATCTTGTTTTGAAGTTTTGATGAAAGATTAAGATGATTTTTTGGTAGTTTTTTTGATAGTTTTCGTGGTTTTTGATTTTTCAGGGGTTTTTTTGACTCTCTGCCAAAAAATGCTTTTCTTGCAAAGCAGAGATAGGTAGTATGGCCTATTCCTTGAAAAGAGTGTCTAGTTTTTCCTTCTCTAGCTTCGATTGTACGCAAGATGTGTTCAGTTGATTCTATATCAGTAAATTCATTTTCAACTAAAGCCATAGTTAATTTTTCTAATTGATTCATAGTAGGACAAATGGCAAAAATTGAACCACTGCCTTTTAGCATCTGTCGTACTTGAGAAATTACTGTCCAAGGATCACCCAAATCAATTAAGGCCACATCAATGTCTTTCAGTGGCATCTTTTTTCTAGTCTTTAGATCCAAATTATGCTGTGTTACATATTTAGAAACTCCAGCTTTTTTGATATTTTTTTCAGCTATTTTCATGAAATTTTCATTAACATCAAAAGTGTATACATGACCACGTGGTTTTACAATACTAGCAATGAAAGAAGTAAGTGAACCACTACCAGTTCCAATCTCTAAAATTTTTTGACCGCTTTCAATTCCAGCTCTTGCAACAATGTAACCAAGATCTTTTGGATAAACAATCTGTGTACCATGTTGAATTTTCATTACATAATCATACATTGTAGGTTTTAGAAGATAGACATACTTGTCCTTGTTTGTGATTACTCTAGAACCATATTCTTTTCCAATTGCATCAGAATATTTGATTACACCAATATGTGTATGAAGGGATTCTTTTTTTGAAATTTTCATTAGCCATTTTTTTGAATGATTAAAATAAAACAGCACAGGAGAGTTTTGTTTTATTTTATCCATAGATTTTCCCTAAAAATTTTAGATAAGAATCTACTGATCAGACCAAACATTTCAGATGAAATCTCTTTGAATCCCAAGTTTTTTCCTGAGAGATTCAGGTAAAAAGTGGACATTCTGCAGAAATCGATTTCCAAAAAAGTCATTCAAATAGCCAATTTGGTACTCTAATTGAGACAAAATTTCCGTTTTTCTTATATTATTACAATTCGTACAATATGAAGGAATGATATGGTGACTAAGCGTGTTACAATTCTGATTGATGTAGAACTTGACAAAAAACTTAGACGTCGTCAAGCAAAAATGATTCTACAAGAACAGTCCTCATATAGTTATTCAAAAGTATTGAACGAAATCCTTCGTAAAAGTTTGAAATAGATATAGGAGAAAAATCAAAGGTTTGTGATGAAACCGTGTTCTTGTTCATGTGGTTGTAATAGTACATCAACCGAAGAGATCTGTCCTGATTGCAAAAATGGGGATTGCTTAGATGTTAAGAAAGAAAATTTCTAGTAAGGAGTGCCTTTTTCTCTTTGGTTTTTGAAAGCCTCAATATACCATTCAAACTCGTCTAAAAACCGATTAATTCTTTTATCATAATTTTCATCAAGCAATTTCCCATTTTCATCAAATACATTCTGAACTCTTGATATGGAAAATGATGAAGAAATAGATGGAGCACCAAGTTCAGCAAAGATGACTCTTAGTTGTTGTGCAGCAATAACTCCCCCAAATCCACCAGCAGAATAAGAGACTATTGCTGAAGGCTTGAAAAAATATTCTTCCAAACAAATGTCCAAAGTGTTCTTTAAGGCTGATGAAATGCTATGGTTATACTCTGGTGTCACAGGAATATATCCATCTGCATCTTTTATCATAGTTTGAAGTTCCTTCAATTTTGGGAGAGGATCTGTCATTTCTTTGTAACTATATATGAATACCAAGGCAAGGAAATCAGACAGCGTTACAGATGAATCTAATAGTTCCAAAACTTATAGTGCATCATCCAAGAAAAGCCCAAAGAAACAGATTAGGACCAAATCAAATAAGACCATGTATGTGGGCATTGACCTGCACAAGAAGTTTCTTCAAGTAGCAATAATGGATAATGACGGAAACATATTACAAAATGACAAAGTTGAAAACAATCACCAATCAATCAAGAAACATTTTGTAGATATCCCAATTTCTGCCAACATCGTCATGGAGTCCTCATCAATCTGGTATGACACATATAGATTTTTGACAGACCAATTGAAATACAAAAACGTAACACTGTCAAACCCATATCTGACAAAAGCGATAGCTGCATCTAAGAAAAAGACAGACAAGATTGATGCCAAGATACTTGCAGATCTTTTACGTGGAGGATACATTGCAACATGCTATGTCCCAGACAAAAAGATAGTAAAACAACGCCAGTTAGTACGATACAGAAAAAAACTTGTTCAATGGAGAACTGCTGTTAAGAACTCTGTTCATGGAATTTTGTTACAGGGTGGAATAAAAATTCCAGGAGTTACGTTCACTGAGACATATAACAGAAGACTCAAGGCACCAGATGATTACAGAATAGATGGATTTTTGAGACAGATAAACTATCTTAATCTGCAAATTGCAGAGATTAATTCAAAAGTATATGCTGCTGTAAAAGTTAATCCTGATGCAATATTGATAAACTCAATACCTGGAATTGGAAATTATTCTGCACTAGTTATTGCATCCGAGATTGCAGATATTGAAAGATTCAACGATTCCCACAAGTTGTGTGCATATGCAGGGGTTGTTCCATCAGTTAGAAATTCAGCTGATACAATACACCATGGTTCCATAACAAAGCGAGGAAGCATGACAATGCGTTGGGTCCTCACAGAGTGTGTTCACGCCCATGCAATACATGCCAAAAACAGTGACATTGCAAGATTTTACAACCGCATCAAAAAGAAGAGGGGCTCATCCAAAGCTGCAGTAGCTGGTGCATCAAAGATACTGCGAGTCATATATTGGATGCTAAAGGAGAGAAGGGAATTTGTACAAAATTACAGTTAGGACTAATACAAGTCGCGTTAGAATTGTTGAGAGCAAGCCTCGTCTGGTAACTGCGAATAATCCTAACTAGGATGAAGATAGCATTGAGGGTAAGCCTCGTATGGATACATCATGTCTGCACATCTTTTGATTGGAATCATTCCCTAGCGAAAGCCATGCTCCGATATTTGAAAAAGCAAGAAATGTATAAAAATGATTCACATGGATGCATTCTATCAAGAAGAGGTAAATCTAGTTCCACAGGATCAGTGAAAAAAATAGTGTGATTACGATCCTTTAGTTTCTGTTCTATCCATTTACAGTACTTGGGAAAGTAACACAATTATTCATCAGAAACTGGTTTTTGATCATTTGATAAAATAATGATGATAGAAAAAGCTTGATGGAGGTGTGCGGCTCCATCAATTGTGAATTATTCTAATGTTACTTTTGCACACATTAAACATTCTACATGTACCGCATTTGCAAATATTGCTAAAATAATGTCTACCACATTGTTATTTTCTTGTTCACAAAAAAGTAATGCAAAATACAATTCAGATGATGCACATCGTTTTATCATGTCCTCATGTATTGAGAATTGTTACTCTGAATCAACTGCAAAGAGATTAAAAATAAAATCAAATGCCTCTATTCCATCTGGATCTTGGATTCGAAAACACATTGTAAAGATACCTCAAGAAAAGATGTTACTTTCACTGTATGGTGGAATTGATCAAACCATTTTACATTTGAAAAAGATGGGATTTCTTTGCAAACCAGTGACTGTTGCAATTGACAAGCATTTCATCCCACGATATGACAAAACAGATTCTCCATATCTGGTAAAATCAAAACCAAAGAATGGAACTGACGCATTTGAAGGATATGGGACAATACAATGTGTAGATAAGCAGTGTAGGGCACAAATTGGTGCTGTCCCAATCAGAAAAGGTGATTTAAAGGGAGTAATCGTGCGTAAATTACTGTCTGATTGTAGCAGAAATTGTATCAAGACACGTCTAGTTCTTTTAGATAGAGAATTTTTCTCAACTGCAGTAATTCATGAAATAAAACAAAACCACGATACATTTATCATGCCAGCAAGAAAAACACCTGGAATCAAAAAGGCAATCATCCAATATGTTACAGGCAATAGAGAATCAATTTCAGAATATAGAATTCATTCTACATCAAAGCATATCGAATCATTTACTCTAGTGATTCTTCCAAACCCAAATGTAACAAAATCAAATCTTACGGATCAGTATATGGTGTTTGCAACTAATCTTAGAATAAAGAAGATATTTTGGAATCTATGTACTCTTCCAGAAGAGTATCGCAAAAGATGGGGAATAGAAACAGGTTATGCATGTGTGGAAAAATTCAGGCCAAGAACGTGCAGTATGAATCATTGTGTAAGATTCTTATACTTTTTTTATCCTTTGATTTTGTTTAATGCATGGATAATTGCAAATTGTACGTTGAGAAATAACCATTCCATTTCACATACAAACCCAATCATTACAATTGAGACTCTCAAGTGTATATTTGGAATCATTATTGTTGATTCGTTTAGAAAAATCAAATCAGAATATTATTTGGGGGATGTTGGGTAGTTACTTTCCCAAGTACTGATTTAGCAACTTTTATTCCCTGTCTATCGCTTCTTACTGAACCAACTATTAACGCTATTTTAGCCAAACTCAATTACTCCATTTTTCAATTAGTCTACAATCTCATCAAATATAATCTCATTATTATCAAATAACGATAAAACACAATAAGTCAAATCATATCTGTGTCCAATTTTTATTGTAAGGTTTACTGTTTTTTAATTTATACAAACTCCTTAAATTCAGAATAAAATCAGAGAGGCATGAAAATCTATGATTATCGCAAATAGTATTTTAATGCCAACAAAAGCATTATTGTGAAATGGCAGAATTCAAAGTTGAAGGCTCTGGCGGATATGTCATAGCTGAACTAACTGAGGAACAGGCAAAAAAAGCGGATTTAGGAGTGGGAAAATTATTTTTGGCCCCAATTGGAAAACTTGAAACAGAGAAAATGTTCAAACACTATTGTAAAAACTGTGAAACTGAATTTGATAATCCACCAAAAATTCAATTGGAGGAAAGTACCAATGAAGAAGTGGCAGACAATTTGATATTAGTAGAAAGAGGACAATACACTTGTGAAAAATGTAGTTCAATAATTGGAGAATATAGAGTCTTCAAAAAGAATGATGAATCAAGTGAAGTTGGAAACGCAAATCCATCTGAATAAAACTAAATCCGTCCTTAATTTTTCATGCCAGGAAACATAAATTGAAAACATTGAGGAAAATTAAATGAAAGAATTATCAACAATGTCTGATGAAGAAATGGATAATATGACAGACAAGATGTCTGATTATTTCCTAAGAGGCATTAGAAAAGATTCTTCTAACATTGACTTTGGTGCACTTGAGAAGAGGTTGAAAACAAAATACATGCATGATGGTCATTCAGCAATGTTTCTGGATGGACGAAAAGGAGTACGCATAATTGTTGATCATGGAATAGCTGAACACTGGTCGAAGATAAACTGCAAAACCGAAATCAAAATATTTGAAAAATGTGGTATGAAAGTTACCGATCACATCATTGGAGAAAAAGTGTATAGTTATGTGGTACAGCTAGAAAAGAAATTATACAAAGAGTTGGGAAAAATACCTGACAGGGAATGGTTGGGTATGACTAATGTAACCAGGGCAATTCCACAGGATGTACTTGGGTAAATTGAAAAAACCGCTGCAAGTATTGGATTTACCCTTGAAGATGTTTTGCAATTGATGGCCGAAAATGCATACATAACAGAACTTAGATCTAAAATGAAATAATGAATATAGGAAAAAAGAACCAAATACTGTCAAAAACTGATTTCTTTTATGGCAAATATGAAACATGCCTAATTCTTCTAATACTATCTGATAATTCTCTTAATGATAGGAAATTCCATGCTAAAATATGTAGGTAACATTGTTACGTCACAATTGTTAACAAGTGTTTAAATTCAAATTATTGTCTTATTTGTATTGAAATCGAAACAAACGATCCCAATTATGATGGCATTAGTTGCAATCATAGCAATTGCAATCTCTCCTATGGCACTAGCCGCAGAAGAGGAAGTGTCTGAAGTAATTGATGAAATCGAAGCTATTGATCAAGAGCTAGAGGAAACAGTAGCTGAGTTAGATCAAACAGATGAAGAACTTTCTAATGAGATAGAAGAACTTGATTCTGTTCAAGAAGAACTAGATGCAGAAGTAGAAGCTTGAGAAGATACACTCGCAGAACTTGATAGTGCTTCTGAAGATGAAAAATCAGCATTAGAGCAAAGAATTGCGGAGCATGAAGCAAGAATTGCGGAGCATGAATCTAGAGTAGCTGAACATGAAGCAAGAGTAGCTGAACATGAAGCAAGAATTGCTGAACATGAAGCAAGAATTGCTGAGTTGGAAGAGAAAATTGCTGAAAACGATGCATTAACTGCTGAGCATGAAGCAAGAATTGCTGAGCATGAATCTAGAGTAGATGAACATGAATCTCGAGTGGCTGAACAAGAAGCAAGAATAGACGAAAAAGTTGAAAGAACTGCAGAACGCGATGCTGGAGTAGCTGAACGCGATGCTAACAGAGACGAAAGGATGGCAGAACGCGATGCTAGAATAGCAGAGCGTAAAGCATTACATGATCTAAACCCAGAAGAGAGAAGACAACAATTCATGGATAGATTTGCAAATCTTTCTGATGAAAGAAAACAAGAACTTCAGAAAAGAATGGATGCTATGAGAGAACATCGTGCAGTGATGAAAGAACGATTTGCTGATATGACTCCTGAGGACAGAAGAGCCGAAATCCAAAAAATTCATGAAAAACGTCAAGCGGAACGAGAAATACGTCAAAGCATGACAGCAGAAGAGAGACATGCACATATCGATGAGCTAAGAGAAAAGGCTAGAGAATTAAGAGAAACTAGGGTTTCGCCTTATGATCAAATGACACTTGGATCAGATACCAAAGACATAGTAGACCTCTTGCGTAATTACCAACAAAACGTGTCGTCTAATTGAATCAATTCATCGGTGTCATGGAATCACAACAAAATCTTCTTTCCACCGTATCCTGAAATTGATCAGGCCGCATATGATGTCGCTGATACAGTCATAACGGCGCAGCCTGTTCCTGAAGACATCCTGCATTATCCTGAACTTCTTTATCTTTGAGATTGTGTGCTCTACTGTAATCCTGATTTTGGACTGGTTTCTGTTGAACTCCTTTTGCCCTGCAGTCAGTTTTCTGCCTCCTTTGCGCTTGCATGGAAGCACCGGATTGAACTCTGGGAAATTATTCCTCATTCCCTCGTATCCCAGGTCTACAAACGTCTGCAGTCCATCTGGCAGTGTAGGGTGTTTGAGCTGAAACATCTTGTAGTCATGCGGCCTGCCAGGAGAGTGTGGAGGCTTGTGGACTATCTGGCCGTCAAGGTTTACCGTATACTGGTTCTTGACTGTGTGCATCCCTTCTTGCCCGAGTAGTGCGTCTTTCTCTTCTTTTTGTTCTTCTTTGGCCTTGAGATCTGCTGCTCTGATGAGTCAATCATCACGCAAAACCCTGGAAAGTACCGTTCAAGATCCTGTATGGTCCCTATCTTTTTGGATTCGGCGTACATCATCTTCTGGGGGATTGGTATTGAGCCCCTCACTGCAGCCTCCAGGTATTTGATGTTCCTGCAGACGTTGCTCTGGTCAAGGCAAAAGAGGTACACCCTGCAAGCTCGTATGTGATGTACATCCTGTAGTATACTAGAAGCATAACTGCCCTGTCCTTGATGGGTAGCTCAAACTTGCGTCCAGCTCCGACTCTTCGTCTCCTCTTCTTAGAGGAGAGTCTCTTTTTCTCTGTGATCCTGTATTTCTTTTCTATCTCAGATGACAAAAAATCAAACTGTTCTAGGCTAATCCCAGTAAATGACTGGAACGCTCCTCGGTTTTTTGGCTAGTTTCTTGTATGTTAGCATGAAATAACGAGGATGTTCTCAGCTTTGGATCTTGCTGTGAGTGAATTTGCATGCTTTGATCAAATTGTGTTAATTGCGCAAGAGGTCTAATGATTAATCGAATTTTAAAAGCAAAATCCGAAGAAGATGCTGAGCTACTTACAGATGAAGACCTTAGAGAAATTAAACAATCCAGAATAGAGATGGAGTAAGGACACTTTAACAGTACTTGGGAAAGTAACTACCCAACATCCCCCAAATAATATTCTGATTTGATTTTTCTAAACGAATCAACAATAATGATTCCAAATATACACTTGAGAGTCTCAATTGTAATGATTGGATTTGTATGTGAAATGGAATGGTTATTTCTCAACGTACAATTTGCAATTATCCATGCATTAAACAAAATCAAAGGATAAAAAAAGTATAAGAATCTTACACAATGATTCATACTGCACGTTCTTGGCCTGAATTTTTCCACACATGCATAACCTGTTTCTATTCCCCATCTTTTGCGATACTCTTCTGGAAGAGTACATAGATTCCAAAATATCTTCTTTATTCTAAGATTAGTTGCAAACACCATATACTGATCCGTAAGATTTGATTTTGTTACATTTGGGTTTGGAAGAATCACTAGAGTAAATGATTCGATATGCTTTGATGTAGAATGAATTCTATATTCTGAAATTGATTCTCTATTGCCTGTAACATATTGGATGATTGCCTTTTTGATTCCAGGTGTTTTTCTTGCTGGCATGATAAATGTATCGTGGTTTTGTTTTATTTCATGAATTACTGCAGTTGAGAAAAATTCTCTATCTAAAAGAACTAGACGTGTCTTGATACAATTTCTGCTACAATCAGACAGTAATTTACGCACGATTACTCCCTTTAAATCACCTTTTCTGATTGGGACAGCACCAATTTGTGCCCTACACTGCTTATCTACACATTGTATTGTCCCATATCCTTCAAATGCGTCAGTTCCATTCTTTGGTTTTGATTTTACCAGATATGGAGAATCTGTTTTGTCATATCGTGGGATGAAATGCTTGTCAATTGCAACAGTCACTGGTTTGCAAAGAAATCCCATCTTTTTCAAATGTAAAATGGTTTGATCAATTCCACCATACAGTGAAAGTAACATCTTTTCTTGAGGTATCTTTACAATGTGTTTTCGAATCCAAGATCCAGATGGAATAGAGGCATTTGATTTTATTTTTAATCTCTTTGCAGTTGATTCAGAGTAACAATTCTCAATACATGAGGACATGATAAAACGATGTGCATCATCTGAATTGTATTTTGCATTACTTTTTTGTGAACAAGAAAATAACAATGTGGTAGACATTATTTTAGCAATATTTGCAAATGCGGTACATGTAGAATGTTTAATGTGTGCAAAAGTAACATTAGAATAATTCACAATTGATGGAGCCGCACACCTCCATCAAGCTTTTTCTATCATCATTATTTTATCAAATGATCAAAAACCAGTTTCTGATGAATAATTGTGTTACTTTCCCAAGTACTGAGAATGATAGTCATACAACCATGATTCTTGTTGTTTTAGTTCAGTTAGATAGTAGTTGCAGTCATTTCGTGACACAAATCCATTTTTGCCAAAATCTACAAGCTTGTTGTATACCCACCTGCACACAGCTAGGTTGTTTTGAAGTTTATGCTCTTGAGTGTCATTTGGGTACAGTCTGAATTTGTAGTTTCTTGTGCTTTGTTTCCTAACTGCAAAAATCATTAACATCCTTTAATTGAACAATCAATTTTTGATTTTTCTATTGCATTACAATCATCTTGTTATACAAACAAACTTTCATTTTCAGTTCATGAATCATATTCTCTCTTTTGTGCGATGTTACATGCTCACCAAACATTCGCTTGAATGCAGAAAACACTGATTCAACAATCCATCTATCTCCATAGCTTACGCTGTTCCTCCATAATTCATAATTGAATAATTGAGCCAGAACAGCTTTTCGTCTAGGATAACAGTCAGTGCTAACTGATGAGTTCTTTCTTGTCTTGATTCCAGGAATTATTCCTTCATGGTACAAATATGAAAAACAATCCTTGGCGTCATATGCACCATCAGCTAGTGTCTTGATTACATCTCCAGACTCTTTTGATTGCTCAACTAGTGATATGAAATGTTTTGAATCATGTGACTTGTCATCTGTAATCTCTAAACCTGTGATTTGTTTAGATTTCACATCCACTGCAACATGAATCTTCAAGAAACCACGTCTTTTCTGCCATTTCTGCCTCATCCACTCACCACGATTGGCAACCTTGACTCCTGTACTGTCAATTGCAATGACGATGTCTTCTCCCAGTTTTGGATTCATCTTGATATTGAGTTTGCTGACACGCTTCCAAATGGCAGAATATGTCGGTGCTTTTGATTTTTCTTTCAGGTGTGATTTTATCAGACCTTCAGTTTGTCTGAATGGCAGATGCAAATAGAGATGACAGCACCCTAGTGCCTCCATGAATGATTCAGGATAAACAAATTGACGTCCTTCCTTTTTGTGGTTCATCTCCTTGAGTTTCTGTATTCCATGAGTCTATAGCATCAAAAGACAACATGATTTCTCCACGTCTTACTAGTGATTCGTTGCATTTTTCCAATTTCTATTCATGGAATCATACAAAATATTCTGATCTAAAGCTTGTTTGGTAGAATTAGTTGGACAAACTAGTCATGTTAGGAAACACAGCACTACGATCAAATATGATATAAAGGTACCGTACTATACCGTAATGGTTCCATGCCTAGAAAATGAATCATTTTAGACAAAAACTATTCAATCAAACCTACTATTCAATTTAAATAATAAAGCACTAAAATTTTGTTTATGGGTGAACACATTTGGAAACTCTCAAGCAAAAGTAATACCTCTAGATTTATCTGAAAACCAATTTCAAATTTACAATAAAATTTCTAGAAACTATTCCCATTCATTTCTCTTTGAATCATTAACTGGTCCTGAAGTGCTAGCTGAAACATCAGTAATGGGATTTGATCCAAAGATAATACTCAAAGGATACTCAGATAAGGTGGAGATTATTCAAGATAAAAATACAGAAACAATACAAACTACAGATCCATTTGGAGAACTAAAAAAACTATTAGGAAGATCAGATGATCAAAGTTATCGATATCTAGGTGGGGCAGTAGGAGTAGTAAACTATGATGCAATTAGACTAGTCGAAGGTATTCCTGATACTCATAATTCATCACAACCACTAATGGAGTTTGGAATTTATGATGATGGAATACTCTATGACAATCTACACAAGAAACTATTCTACTTTTACCATGATGAAAATAGATTCGATAAACTAAAGATGAGTAATGATGCATTTGGTGATTTCCATTCTTCTGAGGTAATACCAAACATGGATGAGCAGAAATTTTCAGATATTGTAAACAAGGCAAAAAAATTAATCCATGATGGAGATATCTTCCAAGTTGTTTTATCTAGGAAGTTTACATTTGAGAATAATGGAGATAATCTAACTTTATACAAAACATTGCGCAAGCTAAATCCATCACCTTATATGTATCATCTAAAACAAGGTTCCAAAACAATCATTGGAGCATCTCCTGAAATGTTAGTTAGAATTACAGATGACAAGGTAGAGACCTTTCCAATTGCAGGGACTAGAAAAATTACCGATGATGAGGAAAAGAACAAACAGTTAGCAGATGAACTACTCCATGACGAAAAGGAGTTAGCAGAGCATACAATGCTAGTTGATTTGGGACGAAACGATATTGGCAGAGTATGCAAGTATGGAACAGTTCATCCAGAATCTCTAATGCAGATAAAGCGATTTAGCCATGTTCAGCACATAGTTACGCACGTAATAGGCAGTTTAGCGCCTGAAAACGACATGTTTGATGCCTTCAAAGCAGTGTTTCCAGCAGGAACAGTATCAGGTGCACCCAAAGTCAGAGCAATGGAGATAGTTGATGAGTTAGAGACTGAAGCAAGGGGACCATATGCAGGATCTGTCGGATATTTCTCATTTAACGGATGCTGTGATTTTGCAATAGCAATTAGAAGTATCTTCATTGATGGGAACAAGGGATTTGTGCAATCAGGAGCTGGAATTGTTTCAGACTCTGTAGCAGAATATGAATTTAAGGAAACAGAGCACAAGGCAGATGCAATGCTTCAAGCATTAAAGGAGGCAACAAAATGAAATTTTTAATTATTGACAATTACGATTCATTTGTGTATAACATTGCACAATACCTTGGAGAGCTTGGAGTAGAATCAGATGTTATTAGAAATGACAAAATCACATTAGATGAAATTAAACAGAAAAACTATGATGCAATTGTAATTTCACCAGGTCCAGGAACTCCTGAAGAGAAGAAATACTTTGGAGTATGTAGTGATGTGATTATTAACATGGGGCCGACTACTCCAATTCTTGGAGTCTGTCTTGGTCACCAAGGAATTATTTATGCATTTGGAGGTAAAGTTACAAACGCAGGATGTGTAAGGCATGGAAAGACTAGTCCAGTTGATCATAATAATTCAGAACTATTCAAAGATGTAAAGAATCCATTTAGAGCAACAAGATACCACAGTTTGGTAGGAGATAAAACAATAATTCCAGATGTGCTAGAAGTAACTGCTACTGCTGCTGATGATGGAGAAGTCATGGCAGTAAAACACAAAGAATATCTAATTGAGGGAGTACAATTTCATCCAGAATCAATAATGACTGAAGAAGGCAAAAAAATTCTTGCAAATTTTATTAGACAGGTGAAAGAAAAATGATTTCAAATTTAATTAAAAGATTACAAGAAAAGACAGACTTGACATACGACGAGATGAATAATGTCATGACAGACATTCTTTCAGGAAATACAAATATCCAAGAGAACGCAGATTTTCTATCCAATCTAGCAGACAAAGGAGAGACAGATGATGAACTACTTGGAATGCTTGACAAAATGCAAGAATTATCGCTAAAAATTGAGCCTAAAAATGCTGGAACCATTATCGATATGTGTGGTACAGGAGGAGACAAGCTTCAAACCTTCAATGTATCAACTACTGCATCATTTGTAGTAGCTGCTACTGGAGGAATGGTTGCAAAGCATGGAAATCGCTCTACTTCTGGAGTGTCTGGAAGTGCAGATATTTTTGAGTATTTTGGATATGATCTAAATCAAGAACCATCAAAAATTGTGCAAATTCTAGAAAAGCATAAAATTTGTTTCATGTTTGCACAAAAGTTTCATCCAGCAATGAAGCATGTTGGTCCAGCTAGAAAACAACTAGGCAAAAGAACTGCTTTCAATCTTCTAGGTCCACTCTCAAATCCTGCTGGAGTAAAAAATCAACTAATTGGAGTATTTTCTAATGAATACCTTGACAGATTACCTGCAATTCTAAAAAGAAAAGGTGGAGAGAGCATCATGACGGTACGTTCTGATGATGGAATGGATGAGTTTTCTACTAGTTCAACTAATCGTGTATGTGTTTTGAAAAATGACAAAGTATTGATGAATGCAATTGATCCCGAAGTCGTAGGATTGCGCAAATCATCACTCAAAGACATTCAGATTCAAACAAAAGAAGATGCAATCAAATCTTTTATTGGAGTTCTAAACAATACTGCAAATCAAGCAATGATTGAAACTACTGCACTAAATGCAGCAGGAGGGCTAATTGTTGCAAACATTGCAAATAATTTTAAAGAGGGAGTGGAACTTGCACTAAATACAATTAATGATGGAAATGCATTCAAGACTTTGGAAAACTTTGTAGCAGACACAGGAGACATTTCAAAATTAAAGGAGATGATATGATGGCTGAGAATATTTTAAAAAGATTGGTAACTAATTCTCAAACAGCAATTGATGATGGAACATATGATATAGATGCAAATCTGCAAAAATCAAGTAAAGACCTTCTTCAAATTATCAAGACAAATTCTCATCCAACATTTCTAACTGAGATAAAATTTGCATCACCTTCCTTGGGAAAGATTAGAACACTCACAGACCCTGCAAGTATAGCAAAACAGATGATTGCAGGAGGCTCAAAAGCACTATCAGTACTTACTCAACCCAATCTGTTTCATGGTTCGCCAGAATACTTCATGAAGGTCAGAGAAGCAGTAGATGTTCCATTATTGATGAAAGATATCATGATAGAGAAAAATCAGATTGATGCTGCAGAAAAAATTGGTGCGGATTACATACTATTGATTCAGTCATTGTTTGATCAAGGATTTCTCAAAGAGATTGATGAGTTCATTGAGTATGCACGCAAAAAAGAATTAAAAATTCTTCTTGAAGTTCATACAAAACAAGAATTTGAAAATGCGTTAAAGACTGAAGCTAATCTTATTGGAATTAACAACAGAAATTTGGACACACTAGAAATTGATCTAAAAACTACCGAGACAGTTCTAGAAGGATATGAAAAATCAAGACCAATCTTATCAGAGAGTGGAATTGAAACTATTGAAGACATCCAATATCTAAAAAAGTGTGGGGCAGATGCTTTCTTGATAGGTTCAAGCATTATGAAAAGCGATAATATTAAAGAGCAAGTAAGGAAATTGGTGAGGGCATATTGAAATATCCTAAGAATGGTAGGTTCGGAGAATTTGGTGGAAAGTACATTCCAGAAACTCTAGTTCCTGCAATTGAAGAGTTGGAAGAAAATTATCTTAAATTCAAAAATGATAAAAATTTCAAAAAAGAGCTAGATTACTATCTCAAAGTGTATGCGGGAAGACCAACTCCATTATATTATGCAAAAAATTTGTCAGAAAGACTAGGAGGAGCTAAAATCTATCTCAAGCGAGAAGATTTGTTACATGGAGGAGCACACAAAATTAACAACACATTAGGTCAAGCGCTTCTTGCAAAGAAAATGAAAAAGAAAAGAATTATTGCTGAAACAGGTGCAGGACAACACGGTGTTGCCACTGCAATGGCATGCGCTGCTTTAGGTATGAAAGCCGAAGTATACATGGGATATAAGGATACAATTCGTCAAAAGCTTAACGTATTTCGAATGAATTTACTTGGCTGCAAAGTTTATCCAGTGAACTCAGGTTCAAAGACACTAAAAGATGCAATCAATGAAGCAATTCGTGATTGGATAACTAATGTAGAGACAACATACTATCTACTAGGATCTGCTGTAGGTCCACATCCATATCCAGTGATGGTTAGAGATTTTCAAAGTGTCATTGGAAATGAAATCATATCACAGATGAAAAAAATTAACAAAACACCAGATAGTGTGATAGCATGTGTTGGTGGAGGATCAAATGCAATTGGAACTTTCTATCCATTAATTGATTCTAATACTGAGATGGTTGGGGTAGAGGCTGCAGGTCAAGGTTTAAAATCAAAATTACATTCAGCAACATTGTCAGCTGGAACTAAAGGAGTCTTACATGGTATGATGACATATTTACTTCAAGACAAAGAAGGACAAATTACAGAAACACATAGTATTTCAGCTGGGCTAGATTATCCAGGTGTTGGGCCAGAACACTCATACTATAAAGATACAAAACGAATAAAATATCATTCAGCTACTGATGTAGAAGTAATTGATGCATTCTTAATGCTTACAAGAGCAGAAGGAATCATTCCAGCGCTTGAATCAGCTCATGCAATAGCTGAGGCAATCAAAGTAGCACGAAAAGGAAAGAAATCAGAATCAATAGTTGTAACGCTTTCTGGAAGAGGAGACAAAGACGTTGAAGAAGCACAAAATTATTTGAAGAGAAATGTCAAAGATTAAAGAAAAGTTTGCTGAACTAGAGGCTAAAAATCAAAAGGCTTTGATATCATACATTATGGTAGGATTTCCAAATGAAAAAACCACAATTACGGCTGTGAGAGGCCTAGTAAAGGGAGGAGCAGACATCATAGAATTAGGTTTTCCATTTTCAGATCCTATAGCTGATGGACCTGTAATTCAGAATGCAAGTACTGTGTCACTCAAAAAAGGTACCAAAATTAACAAATTTTTTAGTATTGTAAAAAAAATTAGAGAAGAGACAGACATTCCACTAGTACTAATGACATACACTAACATCTTGTATCACAGAGGATATCCAAAATTCATCTCAGAAGCAAAAAAGGCAGGAATAGATGGATTCATTCTTCCTGATATGTTAGTTGAGGAATCAAAAGAATATCTAAAAGCAGCGAAAAGTAATGTAGATACAATATTTCTGATATCTCCAAACACTAGTAAAACAAGAATACAAAAGATTGTCAAAGTATCAACAGGATTCTTGTATCTTGTTGCAGTTTATGGAACAACAGGTATCAAAACAGGAGTTAAAAATTACACGTTAAAAGCAATCGAAGATGTTAAAAAACAAACCAAAGGAAAAACTCCTGTTGGTATAGGATTTGGAATTTCAACTCCTAAAGATGTAAAAAAATACATCAAGGCAGGAGCAGATGCAGTAATTATTGGAAGTGCATATTTGAAATTAATTGAAAAAACTCCACAAAACAAATTAGAATCAAAGATTACATCTTTTACAAAAAGTCTTAAGAAACAAACTTTACTTTAGCATAAACTAAACACGTCAAAGAATGGAGCCAAATACTCGGATGGTGTGATGGAGGGGAAAGTCTTACGTTAGTTATGGCCACCAAACTAGAGGGTCTCATAACATTATACACAAAGAAAAATAAAAAAAGGTGATTGGGTATCTACTGCCCCTAGATAATTATTGGATAGTCAACGATAACTAACAATGGATTTTGTATCATTTGCAAAGATAATCTCTGATGAATCAGCATTGATACAATTCCTAGAATCAAAACATACTAAGAATCTTTCTTGTATCTTTTGTAAAAGCAAAACACTCTACATCATGAAAAGCAGAGACAGAATTAGATGCCAAAACTGTAGAAAAGATTTCAAACCATTTGCCAATTCCAAATTCCATTTGATTAGAATCCCATACTCAAAATGGCTTGCACTAATCAAGCTCTTTGAGTTGTCAGTATCTGCCAAGACCGCATCTGAACAGATGCATCTAAGCTACAAGACAACTCTGCAGGCATTTGACACAATTAGATATTCCATACTAGAAGAACTGGCAAAGACAGATCATGTTCTGAAAGGCAAAATTGAACAAGATGAGGCATATTTTGGAGGCAAAAGGAAGGGAGATCGTGGACGCGGTGCAAAAAACAAGACTATTGTTTTTGGAATTCTTGAAAGAAAAGGGAAGGTACATGTTGAGATTGTAAGAAATGTCAAGGCCAAGACATTGCTTGCAAGTACAATCAAAAAAGTCAAGAAGGGAAGTATCGTATATACTGATAAGTGGCGTGGCTATGACTCGTTAATTTTCAATGGTTACAGGCATCTGTCAATAGATCACAACAGGATGTTTGGCAAAGGTGACGTATACATCAACGGCATTGAGGGGTTTTGGAGTTTTGCAAAAGAGAACATGGCAAAGCATCATGGTGTCAGTACAGGTAAGTTTTTACTGTACATCAAGGAGATGGAATGGAGATACAACAACAGAAACAATAACTTGTTTGAGTTGTTGTTGAAATACATGTTGGGGGCACTAGGTACATAATCACCTAAAAAAATAGTCCCAAAAACATCTAAAACTCGTTAAAAAAACAAGAGATTTTTTTACAATTGTAAAGATCGCAATTATCTAAACTATTGAAAATTTAGAGCGTCAAAAATTAGAAGAAACTATCACCCTCAATTTCAACCAATAATAGACAAAACATACAAAAGACAGATACTTGTTTCATTAATGTGCAGACGAAGTATATTTTTGTCACAGGTGGTGTGATGTCTGGCCTTGGAAAAGGCGTAACAACTTCCTCGATTGCAAAATTATTACAATTAGCAGATCAAAAAGTCTCCTGCGTCAAGATAGATCCTTATCTAAACTATGATGCAGGAACAATGAATCCAGTTGCACATGGCGAAGTCTTTGTAACAGAAGATGGAGGCGAATGCGACATGGATATTGGGAACTATGAAAGATTCCTAAACCAAGATATTCCAAAAAGTCACAATATTACAACTGCACAGGTATATTCTTCAGTAATTGAAGCAGAAAGAAAGGGGAAATACCTAGGAGTATGTGTACAGATAATTCCACATGTAACTGATGAGATCAAAAGAAGGATTAGAAAGATCTCAGAAGATGAAAAACTAGACTTTTTGATAGTAGAATGTGGAGGAACAGTTGGAGATATTGAATCATTGCCATTTTTAGAAGCGCTAAGACAGATGAGAGTAGAAGAAGGACCACAAGGCGTAATCTTTGTACATGTAACACTAGCTCCATCACTTGATGTAGTAGGAGAGCAAAAAACAAAACCAACACAACACAGTGTCCAAGAATTAAGAAGAATAGGAATTCAGCCAGACTTTTTGGCAGTTAGATGCACCTCACCATTAGAAGAAAAAACAAAGAACAAGATTGGAATGTTTACAAATGTATCAACAAAAGATGTTCTATCGTGTCATGATGCAAAATCAATCTTTGAAGTGCCACAGATGTTGTATGATCAAGGAATTATGGATTCAATGTTTACAAAGTTTGGAAAGGTTGGAATGGTAAATGCTTCGGCTAATTGGGATAAATGGAATGAGATTGCACAGAACATGGTTAATCATGAAGACCAGAAAGTAAAGATTGCAATGATTGGAAAATATGTCACACTTGCAGATAGCTATGTGAGTGTAAATCATGCATTAAAACATGCCGGGGCGCAAATAGGAAAATCAGCAGATATTGACTGGATAGATTCTGAATCATTAACAGATTATACTATACTATCAAACTATGATGGAATTTTAGTCCCAGGAGGATTTGGTACAAGAGGTTCTGAAGGAATTATTAAAACTGCAAATTATGCACGTGAGAAAAACATACCATATCTTGGGATATGTTTTGGATTCCAGCTGGCTGCAATAGCATTTGGAAGAAACGTTTTGAATTTGGAAGATGCAAATTCAGCTGAGATTAAAGCTGACACAAAAAATCCTGTAGTAGATTTACTTCCAGAACAAAAGGATGTTTCAGATATGGGTGGTTCTCTCAGATTAGGTGCAAATGAAATAACAATCAAAGAGAACACAAATGCACAAAAAATCTACAATACAGTAACCATCAGTAAACGCCATAGACACAGATATGAAATCAACAAAGAGTACATTCCTGAATTTGAAAAAAATGGACTGATATTTTCAGCTGAAAGTGATGGAGGAAAAAGAATGGAGATGCTTGAAATTCCATCACATAAATTCTATCTAGGAGTTCAATTTCATCCAGAATTTAATAGTAGACCAGGATTTCCTGAAGAATCTTTTGCGGCATTTCTCAAAGCAGCATCTGAAAAATAATTATTTTATCTTTGATATTTCATAGATTTTCTGCCTTGCATCTCTGATTGAGACTTTCTTTTTGATATACCCCTTTTTCAAAAGATGACTTAATGCCATTCTAACAGTCCTAGCAGGAAGTAAAGTTTTGTTTGCCAGATCTTTTTGTGTCAACGCTCCTTCATACTCTAATGTCTTTAGAAGCAATTTGGAGCTTGGTGGCATGCTAAGTAGTTCTTCAGCAAGATGTACTTTTTTTGCAAGAGCAGAAATTGCAGTAGAGTCCTTTTTGAGTCGGATAATTTTTGCAGGAGGGAAGAATTGAGTACATTCAACAGTTTTGTTTACCTTATATCTATCCGAGCCATCAAGAACAACTTCACAATGCAGTCTTGCATAAATATCACTAATCTCAATAGAACTGTCATTAGATACAATGACTGGTCTACGAGTTACATCAAGAGAGTTTACAGAAATTATCTCAAACACAGCTGAATCTTGAAATAAAACAGGGCCACCAGCAGACATGGAATATGCAGATGAACCAATTGGAGTAGATACTATTATTCCATCGCTATTATCGTGCCAAACTTCTTCCCCGTTGACACTCAGTGTATGCTCCATCAGCATAGCACTCTTTGAAGAAAACACTGCAACGTCATTAAGTACAGGATAGACATTTTTGCCATCAATTTTTACCCCAAGTCGTGGAACCTCTTCAATAGCATAATTTTGTTTTTTTAAGATGCTAACGTAAGAGGAAAATTCTCGAAGATCTATTTGAGCTAGGAATCCACTTGCCTCACCTTCACTAATTCCCAATACAGGAGAAACAGAATCAAAGGTGCTATGAAAATAATTTCTAACTCCCTTATCGCCACCCAAAACAATAATGCAGTCAGCTTGTTTGTTCTTGGATTTTGATATTGTAAATGATTTGATTCCAGATTCATCTAGAATTTTTTTTACTGTCTTTGCTGCAGCGTCTGTAGTTCCAGAACCATAAATGCCTATTTGCACAGATGAAACAAACTATTCAGTACAATAAAACAATATTGTCTTTGAAAAGACTAATCTTAACTACTAACAATTACATGCCTAAAAATCCGCCTAGAATTATATCACCATAGAATAATTGAATGATAAATCCGCCTGTGATTAATAACAAATATGGAATTCCAGGAGTTATTCATGTGTTCGGCTTTGTACAGAACTCTTGATTTTCTGCATGATAAATCACCAAAACGAATTTTTTCTTAGAATTTTCTGTTTTTTCTATGGCAAATCCAAATTTTGGGTTTTTAGCTCTATAGACCTCTTGCGCAATTAACACAATTTGATCAAATTATGCAAATTTACTCACAGCAAGATCCAAAGCTAAGAGCATCCTCGTTATTTCATGCTAACATACAAGAAACTAGCCAAAAAACCGGGAGCGTTCCAGTCATTTACTGGGATTAGCCTAGAACAGTTTGATTTTTTGTCATCTGAGATAGAAAAGAAATACAAGATCACAGAGAAAAAGAGACTCTCCTCTAAGAAGAGGAGACGAAGAGTCGGAGCTGGACGCAAGTTTGAGCTTCCCATCAAGGACAGGGCAGTTATGCTTCTAGTATACTACCAGGATGTACATCACATACGAGCTTGCAGGGTACCTCTTTAATCTTGACCAGAGCAACGTCTGCAGGGACATCAAATACCTCGAGCCTACCGTGCGAGGCTCAATAGCAATCTCCCAGAAGATGGTGCATGCAGGCTCCAAAAAGATAGGGACCATACAGGAGCTTGAACGGCACTTTCCGGAGTTTTGTGTGATGATTGACTCATCAGAGCAGCAGATACCAAGGCCAAAGAAGAACAAAAAGAAGAGAAAGACGCATTACTCGGGCAAGAAGGGGATGCACACAGTCAAGAACCAGTATACGGAACTTTGTTTCCCAATTCCACTCTAAACATTCATTCTCAAGACAAATCCCAAACTAACTATGATTCATCTCCTGTTCCAGTACAGCATCAATCATCAAATTGTAAATCATCACCTTGAATTTTATTTCCCTTACAACGTTACACCAAACTCTTGCAGAAACATTCTCTCCTAAAATTCTCTTAAATGTAGAAATTGCAATCTCTACTGTCCAACGTCTGCCATAACCAATATCTTTCTTCCACTGCTTTTGATTCTCTTTTCTTTGTTGCTCTGTTAAACCATCAAACATCTTGATATTTTCAGCATTCATTTCACAATGGCCAAGCTGCAACAATCCCTGCTCTTTTCTTAACTTGTTTCCTTTTGTCTTTGGTGAGAAATTTTTTCTTACTGGAATTATTGGTATGACATTTTTCTTTTCACATTCTTTAAAATTATCGTTGGTGTCATATGCGCCATCAGCACCAACTAACAATTCTTCGGATTTTTTGACATTAGAGGAATTCTCAATGTTGTGCAATGCTTCAGATAACAATCTCTCAAATTCTGGTGCATCGCCTGATTTCTCATCCGTAATTGACACTGCATAAATTTTCTTGGTCCTTGAATCAACCATGATGTGCATCTTGATGAATCCACGTCTTAGATCCCATTTTTCACCCATCCAGTCACCACGACTAGTTGGTTTGAGTCCTGTAGAGTCACCTGCCAAAAATACAATCTCTGTTTTTGTCTTTCCATCTGAGAACCAACTCTTGCCATTATTATCTTCTAGGCTTGTCTTGTTGATTCTCTTCCAAATTGCTGAAAAGTTTGGTGATTTTTCTTTTCCCAACATGTCTTCAATTATTCCCTGCAGTTGTCTGTATCCAGTACCTACAGTGTTTCTGAATAATGCAGTTACCATAAAACACACATCTGAATATACAAACGGATGTCCGACCTTTCCATCATTTAGTTGTTCAACACCTTCTGACATTATATCATCATCAAGATGTAACACATAGAATTTACCACGTGAAATGTATCGCCTGTCATCATATTTTATCTTCTGAGGCATAATTTGATATGAAAATTTTGCGATCCAAATCTTTTTCGATTATATTTTGAGGCTAGATGAAATAATTAGGAAACAAAGTTTCCACGGTGCCAATGCAGAAACATCAATCATGTTGCCAATAGATACGCCTGTAGAAAGTGCAGATACAAGTTTGATGATTTTACTGGAACATATCTTGCCAAAATCAGAGTTCCCCTAAACGCAATTGTGCATCTTCTCTACCTGTTCTCACTTGGAGTTCCAGCGTACAGAATACGATTCTATGCAGGAATAAGCCTCAAAACAATAGAGCATACATTTAGGATATTTCGAGAAGCAATCTATGATTCATCAATGGTTAATCCCAGGTTGTCTGGCAAGCTGGAACTAGATGAGGCAATGTTTGGGGGTTATCGCAAGGGAAAGCGTGGATAGGGTGCCGAAGGCAAGACGCTGGTGTTTGGAATATACAAGAGAAACGGACATGTTATGACGTTTTCAGTACCTGATGCTGTGTTTCCTAACATGACTAGTTTGTCCAACTAATTCTACCAAACAAGCTTTAGATCAGAACATTTTGTATGATTCCATGAATAGGAATTGGAAAAAATACAACACATCACTAGTTAGACGTGGGGAAATCATGCTGTCTTTTGATGCCATGGAACAACGGAGTACAGAACTCAGGGAGATGAACCACAAAAAGGAAGGACGTCAGTATATCTATCCTGAATCATTCATGGAGGCACTAGGGTGCTGTCATCTCTATTTGCATCTGCCATTCAGACAAACTGAAGGTTTGATAAAATCACACCTGAAAGAAAAATCAAAAATACCAACATATTCTGCAATCTGGAAGCGTGTCAGCAAACTCGATATCAAGATGAATCCAAAACTGGGAAAAGACATCGTCATTGCAATAGACAGTACGGGAGTCAAGGTTGCCAATCGTGGTGAGTGGATGAGGCAGAAATGGCAGAAAAGAAGAGGATTCTTGAAGATTCATGTTGCAGTGGATGTGAAATCTAAACAAATCACAGGTTTAGAGATTACAGATGACAAGTCACATGATTCAAAACATTTCATATCACTAGTTGAGCAATCAAAAGAGTCTGGAGATGTAATCAAGACACTAGCTGATGGTGCATATGACACCAAGGATTGTTTTTCATATTTGTATCATGAAGGTGTAATTCCTGGAATCAAAACAAGAAAGAACTCATCAGTTAGCACTGACTGCTACCCAAGACGAAAAGCTGTTCTGGCTCAATTATTCAACTATGAATTATGGAGGAACAGCGTAAGCTATGGGGACAGATGGATTGTTGAATCAGTGTTTTCTGCATTCAAGAGAATGTTTGGTGAGCATGTCATGTCTCACAAAAGAGAGAACGTGATTCATGAACTGAAAATGAAAGTTTGTCTGTACAATAAAATGATTGCAATGCAGTAAGATAATCCAAAAGGATTCGTTTAATCAAAGAATGTTGATGATTTTCAGAGTTGGGAAACACAGCAGTACCTGACAGAAAATACGATACCCTTATGGAATTAATCAAAAAGCACACTCGAAAAGGCTCGCTGTACTATACGGATGATTATACTGCATATGCATCTCTCATAATGAGAGGAAAGCACAAGGTTGCGTCTCACGGGATGGATGAGTATGTCAGAGGTGATGCACATATCAACGGAATGGAAGGGTTTTGGAGTTATGCCAAGACTTGGATGTATCATTACAGAGGAGTTCCTAAACAATACTTTCATCTTTATCTCAAGGAAATAGAGTTTCGATTCAACAACAGAGATGAGAATATCTTTGAAATGTTGGTAAAAATGCTTGTAAAACATGTTCCAAATGAGTAGGTATTACCTTAATTATTTTATATTAAATTGAGCGATTGGTTCTATGTAATTATAAAAATAATCTTTTAATTGATCGCCAGAAAATCTTCATCATATAATTAATACAAAAAATCATCTTCCATAATCTTTAAAAACCCTTGGAACTCTTGATTTTCGATATTCATGATTAAAAAAAAGACTGCAAAAAAACCAAAAAATAAAATTACAACTAAAGTAAAATCGATTAAGGCTAAGACCAGTAAGGCTACCAAATCAAAAACTAAATCGACAAAATCAAAGAACAACAAAACAAAGGAAGAACCATTTGATGATATGGGCATTGTTATAGTTGATGATGATATCGAAATTGATCAGGAAAAAATTAATGAAGAAAGAAGGGCATATCTTGAAGAAGCAAGATCTCAAGAAGCGTCTGACTAGGAATCTTTATCAGATCCAGTGAGATGTACTAATTATGCGTGCATTATGTTTGATTACAGTAAAGCCTGGTAAAGTAGATATGGTTGTTCAAATATTGAAGAAAAAACGTAAAATTCTAAAACAGATTATGATTGTTGCCGGAAGAGCAGACATTAGTGTACTTTTACAAGGAAATATTGATGAAATTAACAGCATGGTGATTGATTTTAAAAAAATCAAAGATATTGTTACAACTGAAACATTAATTGAGGTGGAGGTAAATCTAGGTTGGTAAGAGCAATAATTTTGGTAAAATCTCCAAAGAAGCTTATAGCTGCAAGATTACGAAAGGTTTCCTCAATCACAGATTCTTTCCCAACTAGTGGGCAATTTGACGCTGTCGCTATAATTGATGTTGAGCGACTAGTTCAGATAAAAGAAGTGGCTAATCAGATTCAAAAAATCAACGGTGTGGAAAGGACTGAAACTATGGTTGAAGTTCAATGAAAATGGATTTAAAGAGCTTCTAGCTAGATGATTTGTGAACATCAAAAAAGTTGGAAATGTGATTTTGGCTGTAAATGACCTAGATAAGTCCTTACAATTTTATCATGAAATTATAGGGCTTCCAATCAAAAGGCAGAGAAGATCTTGGATTGATTTGGGCACATCTGGAGCTTTATTGAGTTTACATCCAGCATCATTAACTGAACAGCATGTTGGCAGTTCTATTGAAAATGGCATTACTATAGGATTTCTTGTCGGTGATGTAAAATCTGCAATAGATGAATTAAAAGAGAAAGGTGTTAAGATTCATCGTGATATTGTAGAAAAAGATGCAGGGAAAAATGCAGTAATTATGGATCCTGACGAGTATCTAATTTCCTTATTTGAGCCAATTTTTGATGATAGTGCTGAACAAACAGGCGGATATCAAGGATTCACACCAGCTTAGATTGTCTTTTTTATTAAAGAGATAATTTTCTCTATTCGTTTTTCTTTTTTATTTATTGAAACATAGTAAGTGACATCATTTTTCTGTAAAATCACAATTGTTATTCTTTGATGTTGTAAAATCACGTGGTCTAATTTTCCAACTGCGCTCACAGTATTTTTTCTTAATGATATCAAGTTAGAAATAATGAAAAACTCATTTTTTATTTGTTCTGATTTTAAGAGAGGTTTTTGATTTGGTCTAACTATTCCAGTTAATGTTCTACCATATACGTTTATGACTCCTGCATATCTAATACTATTTGATATTTTCAGAATATTTTGACATTGTTTCCGGTATTTTGCCACTGCATCTTTCCATTTGTCTGCAGGAGTTTTTATCATAATCAAAATTGATTTAAGAATTAATAAGGATTCTTACTAATTGTGAATTTTAGAATTAGAACACTATTTCTAATTGTGATTAGATGTGGTTTCTTTTTCTAATTTTTTCTTTAATCCCAAGTTTTCTTTTAGTAGTTTATCATTTGCAATTTGAAGTGTTTCAAATGAATTTTGTCTATTATACAATGGATGTCCAGGAGGAATAATTGCAGAATTCATTGATAGTAATCCCTCTGCATATTGTTGATACATGTGTTGGAATCCTTGAAGTTTTTGACTAATAGCGACAATTTCTTCTGAAAATTGTTCTTTTATTGGATTTTCATAAATTTTAAACATTGGGTGGATTAATCTTGGAGGCAATCTAGGAAATTGCAATGCAAGATGTGGGATATTGGGATTTAATCCATAGAGGTCTTGTAGGTGTTTCATCACTAAATTATCCACAAAATTTGTTCATATTTGCCATATTTCTGCCTTGCTTTAGGCATTGGATACACTGTTTAGTAAAATCTTAGTGATTTAAGCTCAATTTGAGCTGATCGCTGATCCTTATAGATTCCCAGTTTAGATCGCTGATACACATGATCAGATCAAAAAAGAGATGTCTCAAATGTAAAAAAGACATCAAAATAAAAGAACTCCATAAGATTGTAATCTATATTGTTCAAGAAAAATTTTCTGAACATCACTATGAGCATGTTGAATGTCCAGACAGATTTACTGTTTAGTTAATTAATTAATTACTGAAAAAATCATTCTTTGTGTTCATACACTTTGTAAATTTCTCCAGTTAATCTGGAACGATATCTCCAATCAATATTCTTCCAAATGATTTGAACGAATTCTTTTTGCAAATTTGGATGTAGTTTTTGAAATACATCACTGCCAATCAAGATTTGGTTAGGTTTTGCCATGTATTGGATTTTTGCAGCAATATTCATTGCTGGACCCATCAAATCTACATGAGAATGTTCTATATCTGCTCCATACCTGACTATAATATTTTGTCCAAAGTCAATCCCAATCTTCACCATCAAATCTGGATAGTCATACTGATTTAGAATTGGATTGATTCCTTTTTGAATTACCGAGATCATTGATTTTGCACAAGCTACTGCGTTATCTGCCGTAAGTAATCCTCCTTTTCCTGCAACAAAATATCCAATTACAGCATCCCCAACAAATTTTAGTACAAATCCATGATGCTGTCTAATTACTGCGGCCATCTCTTGTGAAAATGAACTTATAATTATTGCTATTTTTTCTGCGGGCATTTCTAATGTCATTGTAGTTGAACCAACCAAATCTACATAAAGTACTGTCATATCTAATTTTAAAAATACATTTTTTCGTAGAAATTGATCTGATTCATCAACAATTCCTGAATATTCATAACCTCTTTTGAGAGCCCCCCAAACTCTTTTTTGAGTTTCCAAGATCATAGTCTCCGAATCTAATAATTGATCTTTATTTTTGCTAAGAAGCATGTTTATCATGCCAATATTATCTTCAGATACTTGGTCTTTTTTTTCAGATTCTTGTTTTACTTTATTTTTATCTTCATTCATCTCTAATCATCTTAATCTAAGGGAAAGTTAATCTTACAATGAGGGCATTTTCCTCTTATTCCCTTATAATGCTCATCATAATACTCTGTAATTTCTCCATTACAATGTCTACAACTGGTTTTAGATTTTCCCATGCCTAGAATTGAGATTTTGTCTATTTAGATGTAGATGAAGGTTTAAGGAGAACAGTAATTTGCTATTTCTTGTGCGCTTAGGTACAAGATCCACCAATGATTTCATTCAACAATTAAATCAAAAAAATGAAGAGATTCAAAAGCTGTTTCTATCAAAGATGAATAATCTGACAAAAATGATTGATGTAAAAGTGATGATGGGGGATTCTACTGTAACAAAGCAGAAAACATTTGATCCACAACTAGTAACAGATTATTTTCAAAAAATTAACAGCAATCTAAAAGATTGGGCTCTACAGGATGTGTCTATTTCTAATAATGAAGACATCAGAAGAATTTTTACCAAGTTTGAGATAATGGAAGGAAATTATTTAATATCTGGACATATATCAATACAATTTCATGTATTATTGTATTACAAACCAGATCAACGGGTACTAGATTGCCAAAAAGAATTATCTGAGATTGTTGATTTGACAAAAAATAATGAACAGCAAATTTCTGATAATAGTGATCAATTTGTTTTAAATAAATTAAAAGAGATGGGATACAAAGACCTTGATCATCAAAAATTGTTTGAAATATTTTATGAAAATGATGAATTTAGAGAAAAAGTTTATGCTGAGATAGAAAAAGACGCGGGAGTAGACTTTCAAGAATTATCGGAAAAAAAGACGAAGCTGTTTAATGAACTTGATTCTCTTTTAATTGAAACTTATCAAACAACTTCTGTATTGATTGATGATAATAGATTAATTACTGGTGAAGAAGGTTGTTTATGCACAGTAGATTTAGAATTTGTTAAAAATAAAAATAGAGAAGGATTATTTGATCCAAGAAAGATATCTGATTCTGTGAAAGAAAATATTTTGAAACGCTTAGATGATCTTAAAAAAATTATTCAGTAATTAATTAAAACCAAGAAATCGGAAGATGAGAAATTTTCTCAAAGGGGAGTTCCGATCTCTTGATATATTTTGAACGATATAATTGAACTATTTAGACATTTCTGAAAATCTACGCATAAAATTTGACTAAAACTATCATTTTTGCATAGAAGAAATCAAATACACGATACTAGTAGCAAGATTTCCAATGAATCCATCATATGATGAAATAGTAAAGGCAAATTCAATGCGAGGAGATGAGATAAAGAAGACTCCATTGATTCATTCGCCTACATTTAGTGAGCTTACCGGCTCTGAGATTTACCTGAAAGCAGAGTTTCGACAAAGAACTGGTTCATTTAAAATTCGTGGAGCTTACTACAAAATTAAATCATTATCAGATGAGGAGAAAAAACATGGTGTCGTTGCAGCATCGGCTGGTAATCATGCTCAAGGAATGGCATTTGCATCATCACTAGAAAAAATTTCTTGTACTATTGTAATGCCAAAAAATGCATCTCCTGCAAAAGTAGCAGCAACTAGAGGGTATGGTGCCAATGTAATTTTAGAAGGGATAAATTATGATGAGTCATCAGCCAAAGCAAAAGAAATTGCTAAAGAGACAGGGGCTACTATGATACATGCTTTTGACGACCCTCAAATCATAGCTGCTCAAGGAGTCATAGGTCTGGAAATATTAGATGACTTACCAGATGTAGATGAAATCTACCTTCCAATAGGTGGTGGTGGATTAGCCGCTGGAACTTTAATTGCAATTAAAGAAAAAAACCCAAACATCAAAGTTGTTGGTGTTCAGTCAAGTTCATTTCCATCAATGTATGAATCACTCAAACAAGGTTCTTTAACCGCAAGTGGAGGTGCAAGAACAATTGCAGATGGTATCTCTGTAAAAATTCCGGGACAACTGACCTTTGACATAATTAGTGAACTTATAGATGAGATTGTTCTTGTTGATGATACAGAAATAACAAAAGCAATGTTTTTGCTAATGGAAAGAATGAAGTTTGTTGTAGAACCTGCAGGTGCTGCAAGTTTGGCATATTTGATTTCAAAGAAACCTGCTCCTGGAAAGAAGGTGGTTGCTATTCTAGCAGGAGGAAATGTGGATATGTATCTTTTAGGTCAAATTGTAGACAAGGGTCTTGCTGCAATGGGTCGTTTACTAAAACTATCAATATTATTGCCTGATAGACCTGGGGCATTCAAAGAAATTGTTGATGAAATAACTCTGGCCAATGCAAACATTGTGGAAGTAGTTCATGACAGACTAAGCTCTAATATCGATGCAGGTTCAGCTGGAGTTACTTTAAGTCTTGAAACTCAGGGAAAAGAGCAAGCAGATCTGTTAATTGAGGCACTAAAAAAGAAAAACATCAAATTTACCCTACTAACTTGATCATTTGAATTTTTTTTTAGCAAATTTTGAAAGACCTTCTTTCTTTAATTGCTCTGACTCTTTCATGACAGAGTTATGCTGATCAGATTTATGTTGTTTTAGTTTCTTTTTTAAATCTGGAAATTCATTTGCAAGAATTTTCATTGCATAAATTCCGGCGTTGCCAGCTTTGTTAACTCCAACAGATACAACTGGAGATCCTGAGGGCATCTCTGTGATTGATAATAATGAATCTAATCCCCCAAATGCAGAAAATTTTGATGTGTCAGTTTTTTTTTGATGTTTGTCATTATAGACCAGTATTGGTACTCCGATAACTGGAATAATTGTATGTGAAGCAATCATTCCAGGTAAGTGTGCAGCACCGCCAGCTCCTGCTATAATTACTTTGAATCCAATCTTTTCAGCATGCTGTGCATATTCAGATAATCTTGCTGGTGTTCTATGTGCAGAAACAATTTGATCTTCATGTTTGATTTTAAACTCATCTAAGATTTCAGCTGCCCCTTGCATAATTCTAGTATCTGAGCTAGATCCCATGATAATTCCAACTAATGGCTTTTTTGAATATGTCATCATATTAGAAAAAACTAGAGAGTAATTATCTATAACTATTACAAAAAATCCAACAAAATTGTTCAAATTAACATTAGCTATTTTTAGTCCATAAATGCTGATGAGTGTAATGACAAAGATCCTTGGAATAATTGGTGGTGGACAACTCGGAATGATGATTACAGAGGCAGCAAAGAAAATGCCAGAACACATATCAAAAATTATAGTATTAGATCCAACTGAAAACTGTCCTGCCGCACAAGTTGGTGCCGAACAAATTGTAGCAGATTTCAAAGATAAAGATGCTATTGTTGATTTAGCAGATAAATCAGATATCATTACTTATGAGATTGAATCGGGAGATAGTGATGTTCTAAAATCTATCGAAAAAAATGCAGAGGTAAACCCATCCCCAGAAACACTAAAAATCATTCAAGACAAGTTTTTACAAAAATCTTTTCTACTGGAAAACGATATTCCAATTCCAGAATTTATCAAAATAGAAAAAATTGATGATGTTAAAGAGGGTTTGAAAAATTTTGGATTTCCTGTACTACTAAAAGCAAGAAGAGATGCTTATGATGGCAGAGGTAATTTCAAAATAAATTCGGAAGATGAAATTCAGAAAGCATTTGATTATTTTCAAGGACAGAATCTGTTGTTGGAAAAATTTATTCCCTTTAAAATGGAAGTATCTGTGATTGCATCACGAAACACTAAAGGCCAAATTAAAACATACCCTCTAGTTGAGAACATTCATGAAGAAAACATTTTACATGAGACAATAGCTCCAGCTAGAGTTACAGAAGAAGTTACACAAAAAGCTGAACAAATTGCAGAAAAAATAATGTCAGTTCTTAAAGGAGCCGGAATTTTTGGAATAGAGATGTTTGTGACTCAAGATAGTAACATAGTAATTAATGAAATTGCACCTAGAGTTCACAACTCTGGCCATCATACCTTACAATCAAGTGAGACATCTCAATTCGAACAACATCTAAGAGCAATTTTAGGTTTGGAACTTGGGAGCACTAAACTAATCCATAATACTATCATGTACAATATTTTAGGAACAAAAGAATTTGAAGGAGAATACCAACCACTTGATATTTCAAATGATAATTTATTTTTGAAAATGTATGGTAAAAAAATCTCAAAACCATTAAGAAAATTAGGTCATTTTAATCTAGTTGGAACAGAAGGCGAATCAATTGATCAATTATTACAAAAACTAGAGACACTTAAAAAGAAAACAGTTGTTCTGTCAGTCTGATTAGATTTATTAATTGTTGAAAATGAGATTCAGTATGGCTCTAATTACAGCTTTGATAATTACCGGTATTGCAATTGGTTTACTTGTAATTTATGGCGCAGATATTGCAGTAGGATATAGTTCTGATAGCGGAGAAGGTTTCATTCCATTTGATCATAAAACAAGAGGCATGGGACTAGGTCTTCCAGCAATGATATTGCCAATTATTGGATATCTCATTTCAAGAAAAGAGCCATCAAAAGGTCTTGGAATTTTAATAATTATTGCAGGTATTTTGATTATTACTGGAGGAGCTGTTGTAATTGGGAATGCAGATCCTGTAGATGCAGAAGAATCTGGAAGAAATGTACTTTCTGAAACGATGCCAATTATTATTGCAGGGTTGATACAAATTGGATTAGGTATACTTAAAATCAAAAAATCCTAAATGATTAACATTGCCAACCTGTGCTAAATGCAATAATGATGTAAAGAAAGTCTATGATTGTGATCATACTAATTTTGAAGAATACTGTGTTGAGTGTTATACCGAATTATGCTGTGTTTCCTAACATGACTAGTTTATCCAACTAATTCTACCAATCAAGGTTTGGATCAGAACATTTTGTATGATTCCATGAATAGGAATTGGAAAAAATACAACACATCACTAGTTAGACGTGGGGAAATCATGCTGTCTTTTGATGCCATGGAACAATGGAGTACAGAACTCAAAGAGATGAATCGCAGAAAAGAAGGACACCAGTACGTCTATCCTGAATCCTTCATGGAAGCACTAGGGTATTGCCATGCGTATCTGCATCTTCCCTACAGACAAACAGAGGGACTGATAAAATCACACCTGAAAGAAAAATCAAAAATACCAACATATTCTGCCATTTGGAAGCGTGTCAGCAAACTCAATATCAAGATGAATCCAAAACTGGGAAAAGACATCGTCATTGCAATTGATAGTACAGGAGTCAAGGTTGCCAATCGTGGTGAGTGGATGAGGCAGAAATGGCAGAAAAGACGTGGTTTCCTCAAGATTCATGTGGCAGTAGATGTAAAATCAAAGCAGATTACGGGTCTGGAGGTTACAGATGACAAGTCACATGATTCAAAACATTTTGTATCACTAGTTGAACAATCAAAAGAGTCTGGAGATGTAATCAAGACACTAGCTGATGGTGCATATGACACCAAGGATTGTTTTTCATATTTGTGCCATGAAGGTGTAATTCCTGGAATCAAAACAAGAAAGAACTCATCAGTTAGCACTGACTGTTATCCTAGACAAAAAGCTGTTCTGGCTCAATTATTCAATTATGAATTATGGAGGAACAGCGTAAGCTATGGGGACAGATGGATTGTTGAATCAGTATTTTCTGCATTCAAGAGAATGTTTGGTGAGCATGTCACGTCTCACAAAAGAGAAAACATGATTCATGAACTGAAAATGAAAGTTTGTCTGTACAACAAGATGATTGCAATGCAATAGAATAATCAAAAATTGATTGTTCAATTAAAGGATGTTAATGATTTTTGCAGTTAGGAAACAAAGCATCTTTTTTAAAATAGATACAATTGGATCTATTGAAGTCATTTTATTCTTTAACTTCATAAATATCTATAATTTCATTATCCGATTTTTTTAATAGATATTGCTTGTTTTTAAAATAATTAGATATATCTGATAGATATGCATCTGAATTGATACTGTTGCCGTCCGAAGAATACGATGATGAAGAATTTACTACAAAGATTTTCACAAACGACGACCGCTCCTTGAAGCTGCTAGGAGAGCTTTTGAGCAACCAGGTGAGCAGGGACATCATTAGACTACTGATTGAAAAAGAAATGTATGCCAACGAGATTGCAAACAAGCTGGACATCCAATTTAATCTAATATTCTACCATCTCAAAAAAATGGGGGAGTTGGGCCTCCTGTCCGTGAACGAAAAGAGAATTGTCAAAAAAGGGCAGATGCACAAGTACTACAAGATAAATCCAGGAATATTTCTGCTGCCAAGTCACACAAAAGATAAAGTTCATGACACAGGAATTCTAAAGAAAATTTTCAAGGATGGGATAAAGTTTGCAAGTATAGGAATTGCAGCTGGTGTTTCTTGGATTTTAACTAAAAATAGCACATTTACAGATGATGATAATATGTGGTCATCTCCATATACAACAGACAATTCCACTACAATTCCATTGATAGTTGTAATCATAGGACTGTCTGTGGTGTATTTTTTAGGAAAAAAAAAGAAAAAGGTTTAGGATTGTCCGCAAAGACTATCCATGTTTGATACATCGAATGTAACATCATATGGTGATGTTACAAATGAACCCGACATTAGTTGTGCTGCGGTTACTCCAGTATGGCATCCATCTGTATCCAAGAATTCCTCACCCCACAAATACCAACTATCGTTAGTCCATTGGAATGAAGCCCAATCTACAGTAAAGTCACCTGCTGTGAATCCTGGATCCCAATTAACTGTGCTAGCATTTGGATTTTCAAAGAATACATTGGTATTTGGATTATCTGTATCTACGAAATCACTATTGGCTACACTTCTTACAAATGCATATGGTGGACTTGGATTATCACTATTGTTGTCCATCCACATATACCAATTATCATTTGCATCATCCACATACACTCTGAATGTTATGTCATCTCCTGTAGAGAATGGCATTGGAAGAAAAGCTGGATCACAACTTGAGCCTGTATCGGCATAACCAAGTCGTACTCCGTTAGATGAGAATTCCATTCCTACTTGCCCCCAATAACTACCGGGCATATTAGATGGAGTACATACATCTGCTGTAGTTCCATCTTTAACTGCATTAACTAACAATGCAGTCCAAGAGCCGGCTGAATGAGTATATGCTGGCGCATTCAAATTCATAGCAAGGCCTTGCACTGTGTACGTGTCATCAGTATATTGCTGTGTTTCCTAACATGACTAGTTGATCCAACTAATTCTACCAAACAAGCTTTAGATCAGAATATTTTGTGTGATTCCATGAATAGAAATTGGAAAAAATGCAACGAATCACTAGTAAGACGTGGAGAAATCATGCTGTCTTTTGATGCTATAGACTCATGGAACACAGAACTCAAGGAGATGAACCACAAAAAGGAAGGACGTCAATTTGTTTATCCTGAATCATTCATGGAGGCACTAGGGTGCTGTCATCTCTATTTGCATCTGCCATTCAGACAAACTGAAGGTCTGATAAAATCACACCTGAAAAACAAATCAAAAACACCGACATATTCTGCAATCTGGAAGCGTGTCAGCAAACTCAATATCAAGATGAATCCAAAACTGGGAGAAGACATCGTCATTGCAATAGACAGTACGGGAGTCAAGGTTGCAGACAAAGGTGAGTGGATGAGGCAGAAATGGCAGAAAAGACGTGGTTTCTTGAAGATTCATGTTGCAGTAGATGTGAAATCTAAACAGATTACAGGTTTAGAAATAACAGATGACAAGTCACATGATTCAAAACATTTTGTATCACTAGTTGAGCAATCAAAAGAGTCTGGAAATATAGTCAAGACACTAGCTGATGGTGCATATGATGCCAAGGATTGTTTTTCATATTTGTACCATGAAGGTGTAATTCCTGGAATCAAAACAAGAAAGAACTCATCAGTTAGCACTGACTGCTACCCAAGACGAAAAGCTGTTCTGGCTCAATTATTCAACTATGAATTATGGAGGAACAGCGTAAGCTATGGGGACAGATGGATTGTTGAATCAGTATTTTCTGCATTCAAGAGAATGTTTGGTGAGCATGTCACGTCTCACAAAAGAGAGAACATGATTCATGAACTGAAAATGAAAGTTTGTCTGTACAACAAGATGATTGCAATGCAGTAAGATAATCCAAAAGGATTCGTTTAATCAAAGAATGTTGATGATTTTCAGAGTTGAGAAACACAGCACAGTATATTGATCTACGGCAAATCCTCTATTTGCATGATTCCACTTGTGAGTTTCATATTTCTCAACACTGACTACTTTACCTTGTTTCAGTTTTGCAGTTACTGTATTTTTTCGATCATCTGCATAGAAAGAAACAACTGGTTCCCATACGCCATCTTCGAAATACTGTGCAGTACTGTGATGCTCATAGTTGTTTCCTAGGAGTTCAGCTACTCTTGCATCAGATGCTGCTATTGTTTGTTGGTCTAATGATGTAGATTCCGAAATTACTCTTGGAGGTACTCCATCAAACTCTGATAGCGGCAGGACTTCGGGGCTTTCTCTTGGTTCTGGTGTTTGTGGTTCTGTCTTTATTGGTGCGCTTTCTGCTGTTGCAAAATTTATTCCACTGAATGGAAGAACCATTGCAACCATCAAAGCGCCAAATAAAGCTATTTTGATGTTGTTTTTTGTCATTGAAAACACTGCAAAACAAATGGATAATAAACAAATCTGCAATCCAAATTGATACTAATTCAAATTGTGATACTGTGCAAATCTTATTATAGGTATGTAATAATGTGCGAAACCACCCGGAAAATAAAAAACAGGACAATGCTTTATTATTTGACTGATGTATGGACAGTTACCGCGTCTCTTTTTTTGGCCAGCCGAGGCAAGAGGATGCGGTCACATCGCAAATTGTTTTTGCACGTTATTCCTTGGCTGGCTGTTTTTTGACAGATACATGTTGTTACTATTGTCCAGACATTGTTTTTCTCGAACTAGTCTTCTTCTAGAATTGTCATTATATCATTCTAGCGTATTTCTTATCTTTTTGTATTCTGCTTCCATAATTTCTCCTTTAGCAAGTCTGAGTTTTAAAATTTCTAGTGGATTGTCAGATGATTTTGTGTGACTGTTATCTTTTAGTTCATTGATTTTTTGGCGGATATACTCGTATAGTTTTTCAGCTAATTCTTTTGGTATGGCATCAATCACTCCTTTAGAGTCTCTTCCCCAATACGTTTCACTTCTGTCACTTTTTGAGATTTCAGTCATTCCAGGTATTGCAAAGATTAATGATGATGAAAACATGCCTTTTTCCAGTCTTACATTTGTGATTTGGCGATAATAATATTCTTCAATATTTTCACCCAATCCTAATCTTGTAGGATTTCTAATGATTACTCGTTTTTCTGTGACAAAAATTGTGTTTGGATTAATTCCTGTAGCTCCACCAGGTTTGATTCTTGACTGCGTTGCAGACATTAGGTTCTGGTAACTATATGTGAATACCAAGGCAAGGAAATCAGACAGCGTTACAGATGAATCTAATAGTTCCAAAACTTATAGTGCATCATCCAAGAAAAGCCCAAAGAAACAGATTAGGACCAAATCAAATAAGACCATGTATGTGGGCATTGACCTGCACAAGAAGTTTCTTCAAGTAGCAATAATGGATAATGACGGAAACATATTACAAAATGACAAAGTTGAAAACAATCACCAATCAATCAAGAAACATTTTGTAGATATCCCAATTTCTGCCAACATCGTCATGGAGTCCTCATCAATCTGGTATGACACATATAGATTTTTGACAGACCAATTGAAATACAAAAACGTAACACTGTCAAACCCATATCTGACAAAAGCGATAGCTGCATCTAAGAAAAAGACAGACAAGATTGATGCCAAGATACTTGCAGATCTTTTACGTGGAGGATACATTGCAACATGTTATGTCCCAGACAAAAAGATAGTAAAACAACGCCAGTTAGTACGATACAGAAAAAAACTTGTTCAATGGAGAACTGCTGTTAAGAACTCTGTTCATGGAATTTTGTTACAGGGTGGAATAAAAATTCCAGGAGTTACGTTCACTGAGACATATAACAGAAGACTCAAGGCACTAGATGATTACAGAATAGATGGATTTTTGAGACAGATAAACTATCTTAATCTGCAAATTGCAGAGATTAATTCAAAAGTATATGCTGCTGTAAAAGTTAATCCTGATGCAATATTGATAAACTCAATACCTGGAATTGGAAATTATTCTGCACTAGTTATTGCATCCGAGATTGCAGATATTGAAAGATTCAACGATTCCCACAAGTTGTGTGCATATGCAGGGGTTGTTCCATCAGTTAGAAATTCAGCTGATACAATACACCATGGTTCCATAACAAAGCGAGGAAGCATGACAATGCGTTGGGTCCTCACAGAGTGTGTTCACGCCCATGCAATACATGCCAAAAACAGTGACATTACAAGATTTTACAACCGCATCAAAAAGAAGAGGGGCTCATCCAAAGCTGCAGTAGCTGGTGCATCAAAGATACTGCGAGTCATATATTGGATGCTAAAGGAGAGAAGGGAATTTGTACAAAATTATAGTTAGGGCTACAAGTCGCGTTAAAATTTATGAGGGACAAGCCTCGTCTGGTAACTGCGAATAATCCTAACTAGGATGAAGATAGCATTGAGAGAATAGTCTCGTATGGATACATGTCTGCACATCTTTTGATTGGAATCATTCCCTAGCGAAAGCCATGCTCCGATATTTGAAAAAGCAAGAAATGTATAAAAATGATTCACATGGATAAATTTTAGTGATCAGATCACCAGAATTTAACAGCAGGGTTTACAGCATCGCCCTTTGATTTTGTTTTCATATGAAATTCTCACAAAATTGCAAAATTCTAATTCAGAGAAGATCCTAAAACTATGTCTGGGTGTGTTGATCACCAAAATTTACCAGAACCTTTACCTATAACAATTACTGGTATGATCGAATTTATTGTTGGCGATCTAATGATCTTTTGAAAGAACCTCTCTAAAGAAGATTCTTGCAAAAAGGGATCTCTTTTTTCTTATAGGAATAATTTTTTCTGTATTTTTTGGATCGTTTTTATCTATTATTCCATCAAGTTGTTCTTCAGAAACCAATGTCTTTGGATGTGTTTCTTTTTGCTTTTTGTCATCTCCTTTGAGTGTCTTTATTTTTTGCTCTAGTTGGTTGCTCATGGATTCTAAGAACATCATATCTGTTTTGTAAAGCGGTTTGTTTTTAGCAATACAATCAATGATGAATCTTAATCGGCCTTCATCACCCATTCCTGCATTTAGGAGATCAGTTGCCATTAAATGATAATCAGGAGTCAATTTCTGTAATGATATAATCGTAGTTTATATTTTTATTCTTACAAAAATAATTCACTTTTACCAACGTATTGATAAACTGATGAATTTAATTAGTCAAAACATATCAATCGATCAAAAATTAATTTTAGCTATTATTCCTAAATTCAAAGTTTTAAAGACACACCATGAAAAAATTACAGCAACAACAACTAGAAACACCAATGCCGAAGCCAATCCAAGACAGACTAAAACAAGCTAGCCATATAACTGTGGAATCAGCAGTAAGAAACAAGGTTGTCTGAATGTGTCCTGGTATGATGTTCATGGAGAAGAACAGCATCAAAGATATACAATTTCGGCGGGCTCTGTAATAGAGTTTTAGAAATCCCAATCATTATTTTTTCTTTTTTTGTCAATGTAATGACACCCAACTCTTTTATCAAAAATGGTATAATCATCAAAGTAGAACTTGGCTAAAAGATATCAGTCACCAATTAATTACAGGCTAAAGGAGGTTCCCATAAAGCAGATCAAAATATGGAAGGATGCTCAGGCAAGGAAATTAGACAGGGAGGGAATTGCAGAGCTTGCCAAATCAATCAAAAATGAAGGGTTACAAAATCCTCCAATGGCCCAAAGGGAATCAAAGAATTCGTATCTACTAATGTCTGGCCAGAGAAGACTTGCTGCACTGAAACGATTGGGTGCAAAAAAGATTCCTGTTTTGTTACTTGCCAATAGCACAAGATATGATCTAGAAGATGCAAAGGCAGCATCAGTTGTAGAGAATCTGCATCGCAATAAAATGAACACAAAAGATATGACTGCAGCCTGCGTGTTTTTGAGTGAATCCATAGGAAAGTCAAAAGCTGCTCGCTCTCTTGGAATATCTTCACAAACTCTAAAAAAATATCTTGGGTTTGCAGCAGTTCCAGAGAAGCTACGACAGTTTGTTCCAAAGGAGTTGTCACGTGATGATTGTACCAAATTATATCAAATAATTTCAAATGTATCAAAGGCAGTCAAAGTTGCAGAAAAGATTGTTCCATTAGATCAGAAGTTAAGAAAAGAGTATCTTAGAGTATTGTCTCGTAGTCCAAAGTCATCACATCTAAAATTACTAAAAAAGGCAAAAAGTGGAATGCTCCAACAGAAAGTTACTATTCTATTGAATAAGAGTAATGCCCGGAAACTCAAAAGTTTAGCTGCAAGAAAAGAGGTAGAAGTGTCTGATATGGCAGATAAGATATTGTCAGGTTATCTGAAGAGAAGATAAAACTAGGCACAAAATGTATTTGTTTTGTTAAATTTTCTTCCATAAAACCACCGATTAAACCAGAATTAACTAAAACAGGAAATAATTAGAAAAGATTTGATGAATTCTAACAATTCAACGGAATGTTAACGTTTTTGCATAATGTGTTGTACATCCCAAATGCAAGGATCAATGCTGCAAAAGCTGCCAGAGGAAGCAAGATGAAAAGGTTAGTTTTAAGACCCATAATCAAAATTAGATTTATGCCTATAAAATTGTCACAATATTAGTCAACTATGATAGTAAAGATGCCTTTTGTTTTTGGATCTTGCAATAATGAAACCATCTCTCGTGGTAACAGATCAGATGCCTTGTCGCATTTAACAGCCAAAGTTCTAGGACATATGAAATCGCTTTTTCTAATAACAATATCTTCAGAATGAGTAAGGATTAGATCAGGATGGCCTTTCCCCTCTAATACAAATTCATGTTCTCCAACACGAATTGAAAAAGTTACTTTAGCACCCAAGACTTTAAGTTTATCTTTTAATTCTTGAGGCAAACCAGCGCAGCCTGAAGTTGCATTAACACCAACTATACAATCACCTTGAGGTGTCAAGTGAGACTCTTTTGTAATCTCTATAGTTTTTTGATGATTTGATCTAATACTTTCATTTCCAAAAAATTGAATTTTAAATCTCACGCCAAATTTGATAGGCTAGACTTAAATTAAACTTTCAAAGCATTGGAATCAAATGCTTCCTCAGCAACAAGGTTACGATAGAGCAATTACAGTATTTTCACCAGATGGTAGACTTTACCAAGTAGAATATGCCATTGAGACTGTTAAAAGAGGAACAATCGCAGTTGGTGTAAAATGCAAAGATGGCATAGTCATCACAGTCGAAGAAAAACCAAGAAAATTGCAGATTTCTGAAACGGCACAAAAGATTTTCCAAATTGATGATCATGTTGGAGTTGCAGCAGCAGGATATATTCCAGATGCAAGAAGTCAGGTAGACAATGCAAGGTTCTTTTCTCAGAGTAACAAAATGATTTATGATGAACCAGTTGAAGTTGAAATCATTGCAAAACACTTAGCTGATCAATGTCAACAATATACACAATATGCAGGTGTAAGACCTTTTGGTGTTGCGCTTATTCTAGGAGGAGTAGTGAACAAAATACCACAAATGTATCTAACTGATCCCAGTGGAACATACATCTCTTATGACGCAATTGCGATTGGGGCAAGTTCTGAAGAAGTAACTGAATTTTTAGAAAAAACTTACAAAAATGATCTTTCATTAGATGATGCTTCAACATTAGCTACAGCAGGGATTTATCTAGCAAGTGAAGATAAAGAAGGAACAAGTCATATCAGAATGGCACAAATTAAAACGGAAACAGGTTTGTATGAAATACTTTCTAATGAGCAAATTGCAAACTTTGCAAAGATTGCCAAAGAAAAATACCCGCATGACAAAAAATAATTACTTTTAACTGCTTGTGAGATTAAGTTACATTGAAATTATCAGTCGCTATTCCTGAATCATCACTATCTGACGATTCACTCAAGATTGACAAGACTAGAAAAATATCAGTCCTAGCAAGGGCCTGCTCTATTTTTAAAATAGATACAATCTATGTTTACCAAGACGGAAACAACAAACAAGATGGGAGTCTACTTGTGATGATTCTAAAATATTTAGAAACACCACAGTTTTTGAGAAGAAGATTATTTCCTAAAATGAATGACCTAAAGTTTGCAGGTGTACTTCAGCCATTAAAAATTCCTAGTCATATAACACCAGCAAATTCAAAAAAGATCAATAGAGGTGACATAAGGGAAGGGATTGTAGTTAGTATAAAAGGGAAAAAATTTGTCGATGTGGGGATAAACCAACTAATACAATTTTTTGGTAAAACTTCAATAGGAAAAAGAGTTACAGTTCAGTTCAAAGAAGGTCATCCTAAATTATCAGTAAAAGAAATTAACAAAAATGAAGTTCCCACTTATTGGGGATACTCAGTCAGAGAGAGAGCAAACTTGTTTTCATTATTAAACGAGTGGAAGGGAAACATAATTATCACATCTAGAAAAGGAAAAAATGTAACAAAAGAACAGATTTCTAAATATATAAAATCAGAACAGCAAACACTGATAGTGTTTGGCTCTCCTGAAAAAGGAGTTCATGAAATCTTGGGAGGAAGAATGAAAAATGTACAAAATGCAAAGACTCTAAATTTTTTCCCAGATCAAGCTACTCAAACCGTACGTCTAGAAGAAGCCTTACTTGGAACATTAGCAATAATTAATGCTCAAAGGATATCATAACATGCCAGAAAGAAAAAATTTTTTGTTATTGGCAATTGTAATGGGAGCAGCAGGAATTATAATTGGAGCAATTACTATTTGGAACATGGCATCAGATTTGTTCAAGCCACAATAATTTTAGATATAGTTGGTTAACCAATATTTTTAAAGTGATTAACGATATCTCATATGGTTTAATAGAGGGCAATCGTTGATGCGACTTAGTCATGGGTGCACGTAAACATCACCAACCACGCAGAGGAAGTCTTGCATACTCACCTAGAGGACGTGCCAAAAGCATGGAAGCAAGGATTAGAGCGTGGCCAAAATTAGATACAGAGGAACCAAAAATTTTAGCTCATTGTGGTTTCAAAGCAGGTTGTGTCCAGATTGTGAGTATTGACGATCGCGAAAAGACACCAAATGCAGGAAAACAGCTTGTTAGTCTTGGAACAGTCTTAGTGACACCGCCAGTATTGATTTTAGGGATTAGAGGATATTCAAAAGATTATGACGGATTACATGCAGAATTTGATGTCTATGCAGAAGACATTCCAAAATACATTACAAAAGAAATTACATTAAAAAATAAAGAAGGGGCATTGGAAAATGCAGAAAAAAGATTAGAAAAGATTAAAGAAATCTTTGCAATTGTTGCAGTTTCTCCACGTGCAGCTGGATTAGAACAAAAGAAACCATATGTTTTTGAAGCTTCAGTTAGTGGTGGAGACATACAAAAACAATTTACTCATGTTAAGGAATTACTTGGAAAAGAAATCAAGATTGATCAAATTTTTGAACTTGGTTCAAGTGTTGATGTTGCTGCAATTACTAAAGGTAAGGGGTGGCAAGGTGTCATTCAGAGATGGGGGGTAAAAAAGAAACAACATAAATCAAGAAAAACAGTTAGAGAAGTTGGTTCACTTGGTCCAATCTCACCACAAAGTGTCATGTATACAGTTCCAAGAGCAGGGCAAATGGGATTCCATCAAAGAATTGAATATGATAAACGAATTATGATAATAGGAAATACAGATGATGATCAAATTAAAATTAATCCAGATGGAGGATACAAGCACTTTGGATTAGTTAAAGGGGATTTTATTGTTCTAAAAGGTTCAGTTCCTGGAACATATAGAAGATTAATCAAACTAAGAAGTCAAATCAGAAATGCTCCAGCCAAAGTTCTCAAACCAAACATTTTGGAGGTAGTAGTATAATGAAGACAACTGCATACACAGCTACTGGAGCAAAAGATGGAGAAGTGGAACTTCCAATTGTATTCTTGACTCCATTTAGAAGAGAATTAATTCACAAGGCTTTCACTAATCTAACCTCACACAAATTCCAACCACAGGGAAGACACCCAACTGCAGGTCAAGATGTAGTAGCAGATTCAAATGATCCTCCTACAGGTCAAGGCGTATCTCGTGTTGCCAGAATGAGCGGAGGTGGTGGTGGAAGACAAGGCCAAGGTGCTGAAGTTGCATCGACTAGAGGAGGAAGACAAGCACATCCACCTATCGTTGAGAAGGTAATTTACAAAAAATTAAACAAAAAAGAAAACAAACTAGCATTGTGTTCTGCAATTGCAGCGACAGCATCAAAAGATCTTGTAGAATCACGTGGTCACAAAGTTGAAGGTATTGAATCATTCCCAATTATAGTATCAGATGATATTGAATCAATTTCTAAAACTAGTGAAATTTCCAAAGTATTGGATTCACTAAATCTATCCCAAGACGTCAAGAGATTGGAATCAAGAAAAGTACGTTCTGGGCAATCAAGACTTAGAGGAAGAAGTAAGAAAGTTGGAAAGAGTGTTTTGTTTGTAACAACAGATTCTTCAAATATAAGAAAAGCAATAGGCACACTTCCAGGTGTAGAAGCAAAAAATGTTAAAGACTTGAGCGTATTAGACTTGGCACCAGGTTCTGATCCAATTAGATTAACAGTATATACCGAATCAGCAATTAAAGAAATTGGAAAAATTAAATCAACACATTTGGAATTAATGGTGAAAACACAATGAATGTAGAACAAGCAAATAAGATTATTGTTAAGCCATACATTACAGAAAAAACATTTGCAATGGTAGAAAACGAAAGTAAAGTTTGTTTCATTGTAGAGATTTCAGCAAGTAAACCACAAATCGCTGAGGCAGTAAAAACACTTTACAACGAAAACGTTACCAATGTTAACACCGCAAGAACAATTTATGGCAAAAAGGCATTTGTTAAGTTTGAGACTACAGCAAAAGCTAGGGATTTGGCAACAAAGATAGGAATGCTATAATATGGACCATAAAACTCGAACTACATTAACAGAGGAGAAGAAGAATGGTTAAACAATTTTCATACAGAGGGATTCCAAAAGAGGAGTTAGAAAATACGTCTTTAGAGAAATTATTCCAATTATTTAACTCCAGGCAAAGAAGATCTCTCACTAGAGGCATTACTGATGGAAAGAGAAAACTAATCGAAGAGATAAAGTCTGCAAAAGCAGGTAAATTAAAGAACCCTATCAAAACTCACCTAAGAGATTTGATCATTTTACCATACATGGTAGATGTAACAGTAAATGTTTTTTCAGGAAAGGAATTTGTTCCAGTCGTAATTAAAACAGAAATGATTGGGCATTACTTGGGAGAATATGTCATAACAAACAAGAAGGTATCACATGGGGCACCAGGTGTAGGAGCATCTAGATCCAGTCTCTATGTACCGTTGAAGTGATTATTATGGGTAGATTCGGTTACGCTTTCCAAAATTATGATGCGACAAGACATGTACGTTCCTCATTAAGAGAAAAAGATATTTCACACAAACATGCACGTGAAGTAGCAGTTGCAATCAAAGGATTGTCAATTGAAAAAGCGAGAGATTACTTACAAGCAGTAATTCACAAAGACAGAGCAGTTGCATTTAGGCGATTCAAAAACCAAGTAGGACATAAATCAGATCCTGGAATGATGTCAGGACGTTATCCACAAAAAACAGCAAAAGAATTCATCAAAGTTTTAGATAATTTAGAATCAAATGCAGAATACAAAGGAATGGATTTAGATAGATTAAAAATCATAAACGCAACTGTTCACAAAGGAGTAATGATAAAAAGATTCATCCCAAGAGCAATGGGAAGAGCAACACCTAAGAACAATGTATTGACTCACGTAGAATTGGCAGCTCAGGAGATTTAGAAATGTCAACAGTCAAAAACGTAATCAAAGATAACTACAACATGATGCTTCTCAAAGATTATCTAAGAGAAGCAATCAAAGATGCAGGTTTTTCACATGCAGAAATATCAAAAACTCCAACAGGAACTAGAGTTGCATTACATGTAACAAGACCTGGAATTGTTATAGGAAGAAAGGGCACTGGAATCAGAGCACTTACCGAGAAACTTGCAACAGACTTTGAATTAAAGAACCCACAAATTTCAGTGGTAGAAATTGACAAACCAGAACTAGTTCCAGGTGTTATGTGTAACAGAATGGCTGCCCACATTGAGCGTGGAACTGCCTTCAGAAGAGCAACAATGTGGACATTAAAACAAATCATGGAAAATGGGGCAATGGGAGTTCAAATTACAATTTCGGGGAAACTCAGAGGCGATCGTTCAGCATTTGAAAAACACACAGCAGGAATTTTACCAAGAGCAGGACATCATGCAGAGATTATTGTTGAACAAGACATTGCCCATGTAAAAACTGCAATGGGTTTAATTGGAATTAGAATTAGAATTGCAAGAAAAGAAAAGCTTATTCCAGAATTTGAAATGAAAGATAAAAAAGCAGAACAAAAAGAAGAATCAAAGCCAATCAAAGTAGAAGAAGTAGGAATCAAAGATGTTAAAGTAGAAGTTATCAAAGCTGACGAAAATGAAGACAAAGCTAAATCAGAGTCTGAAGTAATTGAATTAGAAGAAAAGAAGATGGAAATAATAGAAACACTGGAAGAAGAAGAGGAGAAGTTAAAGTAATGACAAGAATCAGCATGAAAACCATTAAACAGTTAAATGAAAAAGATCTTAAAAGTAAGATTCAAGAGACAAGAAGCGAACTTACAAAACTTAGAGTTGATGGCGCTAAAGGTACACTAAGAAAACAAAGTGGTAAACTAAAACCACTGCGTCACGACATTGCAAGAATGCTAACTAGAGTAAACGAGATAAAGAGAGAGAAATGATTACAGTAGATAATATCACATCACATGAATTCATTGGATTGCATACTGAAATTACTCAATCATCAAATCCACAAATTATAGGATTAAATGGGAGAATTGTTGATGAAACAAAATCAATGTTTAGAATAAACACAAAGAACGGAATGAAATCAATTGCCAAAGCAAAAAATAGTTGGAAATTCTCAATTGAAAATCAAGACATAGTCATTGATGGTTCTAAAATTACAAAAAGATCATTTGATAGGATAGGAGTGAAAGCATGACCACAAACATTGGATTAAAAGTAAAAGAACCAAAAAGAAAATGCACAGACAGAAATTGTCCATTCCACGGAAACTTATCAGTAAGAGGAAAACTCTTTGATGGAAAAGTAACAGGCAGCAAAGCAAAGCAGACAATTACACTACAAAAAGAAGCACCAGTTTACTTTAGTAAATTTAAGAGATATGCAAGAGGTAAAAGTACAATTCATGCACATGTACCAAATTGTATTGATGTTGAATCTGGAGATTTTGTATTGACCGCAGAATGCAGACCAATATCAAAATCAGTATCATATGTGGTGGTGGAGGTTAGATCATAATGGCAAAACAAGCAGGTAAAGGAGTAGAAGAATTCCGTCCATATGTTACAAGAGTAATCCCAGTTGGTGCACAAATTGTATGCGCTGATAACTCTGGTGCTAAAATTTTAGAAATAATTAATGTTCCAAGACATAAAACTAGAGTATCTAGACTTCCTGCAGCAGCAGTAGGAGATTTTTGTAATGTTGTAGTAAAAAAAGGACCAGCAGAATTAAGAAAGCAAGTACATGGTGCAGTAATAATCAGACAAAAATATGCAGTTCGTAGATTAAATGGTGTTAGAGTTTGTTTTGAGGACAACGCTGCAGTTCTAATTACTCCAGAAGGGGAAACAAGAGGAACAGATATCAAAGGACCAGTTGCAGCAGAATCTTCAGAAAAATGGCCAAGAGTAGCTAACTTGGCATCAATGGTGGTATAAAAAATGAAACCAACTAAAATGCGCAACAAAATGATTTATCGCGCAACATACAACACAAAAAGCAAGCAGCTTGGAAGTGCATTATCAAAAGATCTGCACAAAAAATATGGAAAGAGAAGTGTCCGGGTTATTGAAGGAGATAGTATAACAATTGTTAGAGGAGAATTCGAAGGAGTCGACGGTAAAATTTCAAAAATATCTACGCAAAAAAGCAGTGTGTCTGTTGAAGGGATAAAGAAAGAGAAAACAAAAGGAGATAAATTTGACGTTTACATTCACACATCAAATCTTGTGGTTACTTCACTCAATACTGAAGACAAGTGGAGGATGGCAAAGCTTGAAGGCAAAAACCCAAGAAAGCAGCCTAAAGAAACATTAGTTAAAGAAGAAACCCCCAAAGAGAAACCAGTTAAAGAAGCCCCTAAAGAAACAAAAGAGGTAGATGAAACCAAAAAAAGGGAGGATGAGAAATAATGGTAAGCATTGCAGGAAGTAAAAAACTAAAGCGTCAAATGGCTCCACAGTTCTGGGGAATTACTAGAAAAAGTAAGAGATTTGTTATCACAGTAAGGCCCGGTCCACACAAAAAGGACTATTCCGTGCCTACCGCAGTATTTCTAAGAGACACGCTAAAAATAGTTTCAAGTCTTAGAGAAGCTAAAGCTGCAATATATTCAGGTAAAGTAAAAATTGACGGAATTGTAAGAAAATCACTTCATCATGCAATTGGATTAATGGATGTAGTAGAATTAGAAAATGTTTCGGATATTTATCGTTTAGTTCCATCAGAAAAAAGACTGTTAATACCAATTAAGATTAACGAATCAGAAAAATCAAAAAAACTTGTTAGAGTAATTAGCAAGACTACAATTAACAAAGGAAAAATGCAGATAGGATTCCATGACGGGCGTTCAACGATTTCAGACACTAAATTAAATGTCGGAGATACTTGTTTGATACAAATTCCAGATCTAAAAATTCTTGAGGTAATCAAATTAGAAGCAGGTTGCCAATGTTTGGTAACACGTGGAGTTAACGCAGGACAAATAGGTAAGATTGAAACTATAGAAGAAGGAACATTCATTCTTCCAAAAAGAGCAGTTCTTGCCTTAGGTGATAGAAAAATCGAGATTCCAGCTTACATTGTAATAGCAATAGGAAAAGAGGAACCAGTAATTCAACTAAAGTGATTATATGTCTCAAACAACAGAATCCCCAATGAAAAAAATCTCTTTAGATAAAATAGTTCTCAACATGGGAGTAGGCAAGTCTGGAGATGCAATAGAAATTGCAAAGAGAGCACTTGATCAAATTACAGGAAAAAAATCATGTGCACGTAATGCAAAAGAGACACAAAGAGATTGGGGAATTAGAAAAGGAGAACCGATAGGGGTATCAGTAACAGTTCGTGGTGAAGATGCTAAAGCATTGCTAAAAAGACTATTAGAAGCAAAAGGAGATGTTGTTAAGGGTAAATCATTTGATAATTTTGGAAACTATTCATTTGGAATTAATGAACACATAGACATTCCAGGTGTTAAATATGAACCACAAATCGGAATTTTGGGTCTTGGTATTTCAATTACATTAAGTCGGCCTGGTTATGGAATAAGAAAAAGAAGCAAACACAAAGCAAGTGTTGGAAAATCTCACATCATTACAAGTCTAGAAGCTAAGGATTATCTAGTAAAAGAGTATGGAGTGACGGTAGAATAATGCCAAAAGATAGATCATACGAATTTACTGGAAGAAAAAAACATGACTTTGGTAGGGGTTCAAGATGGTGTAAAAGATGTGGAGATTATACAGCAGTTATACAGAAATACGATTTAATGTTATGCAGGCGATGTTTCAGAGAAGTAGCAGTATCTTTAGGATTTAGGAAAAATAGGTGACATAATGCCAGCAACTAATATTTTAGCAAATCTATTTGTAACATTATACAATAATGAAACACGAAGAAGAGATAAATGTACAGTTCTCCCAACTTCAAAAATAGGGGTTGAAGTTCTAAAGACCCTTCAAAAAGATGGGTATGTTGGAGAATTTGAACATATTGATGACAAAAGAGGGGGAAAATTCAAAATCAATCTATTAGCAAAAATAACAAAATGTGGAGCAATTTCCCCAAGATTCAAAGTAAAAAATGATGAATTTAACAGCTGGGAACAACAATATTTGCCTGCATACAATAGAGGAATGCTTCTAGTTACAACAAATCAAGGAGTGATGTCTCATCATGAAGCAATAGAGAAGGGAATTGGAGGATTTTTGATAGGATATGTCTACTGACCAACTTGAAAAATTTCAAGACGAAGTAATTATTCCAGAAGGAGTTAAAGTTACACAAAATAAATACATGTTGGGATTCGAAGGTCCATTAGGTAAGACCTTCAAGAGTTTTCGTAAAATCCCAATAAATATAGAGATTACAGAAGGTAAAATTATCTTAAAGACAACAGGTTTTAGAAAAAGAGATTACTCAATTTTACATACTACAAGATCAATTATCAAAAATATTTGTGAGGGTTTAATTGACGGATATACAATTAAAATGAAGGTTGTCTTTGCACACTTTCCAATCACAGTAAAAGTAGACGGAAAGAAAGTTTTAGTTGAAAACTTTCAAGGAGAACGTGCACCAAGAATTACAAAAATTATTGGAAACACCAAAATAGTTCCAAAAGGTGAAGATGTAATTCTTACTGGTGAAGTTTGGACGGATATTACCCAAACTGCAGCAAACATTGAGCAAAAAACTAAAGTAAAAAATAAAGACCACAGAGTGTTCCTAGACGGTATCTACGTCTATGATAAGAAAAAAGGCATAGAAAAATAAAATTTCTAGTTTTCCTTATGACTCTAGATCCTGAATTTACAAAACAAACAACAGACTTGATTGAACAGACATTAGAATTATACAAAACATCAGGAGCTTCACCCAGAGTTGGAGAAATATGGGACTGTTCAAGTATTGGTGACTTTTTGTGTGGGTTTTTTGTTGGAGAGATGGTTGGTTCTGCACTTAGTGCATTTCAAATTGTTCATCAGAGAGAACCCACAGCTGATGAGCATCTAGAAATTATTAAATTGGTAGAAAATCATTCAAAAGAAATCAAAGAATTTTTTTCTAAATTTAACTAACCAATCACTACTTTGGAGTAATTTGAATAGTCGTAAGGATTAAATCGCTTTTACCAAGGTACAAACGTGTTGCCGCCCTAGCTCAGCGTGGTAGAGCGTCCGACTGTTAATCGGATGGTCGTCAGTTCAAGTCTGATGGGCGGCGCCACTTATTTCTAAACTCGAATTTAGTGCTGTGTTTCCTAACATGTTTTTTCGTTAAGATATACCGAAAATCATTACATTAGGATCAAAAATTAACAGTTGTTTTTATTCAAATATTCTTAACTATGACAGAATTAGGTAAAAATTCATAGTTAGGAAACAAAGCAGAATTTAGAAATATTATTTTTTGACGCATCTAATGAATTACAATGTAAGATTGATTATAGTTCTAAACTCGAATTTAAAAATATTGATCGGTTGATAGTAATTAGTTCATTCTATTAGACAATATAGATCTAATAGATGATCGCATATCTAGAATAATGCAGGAGGTTTACATTGGCCAGAACTAGAAGGGCCAATAGATATTGTGTTGATTGTGGTGCAAGATTGGTGTATTATCCAAGATTGTCTAATCCAAAAGCACCAAATGAGCATAGAATACTAGTTTATGCATGCCCTGATTGTACTGATGACTTTGAAAAACCAAAAATGTTCTCAATTAGACGCAATCAGGTTGAAGATCCTTTGGAAACAGTGGAAATAGAGATTACACAGATACAGAAAAAAGCAGTGGCCGCAAAATAATTGTGTCAGAAATGTCGTATCCAGAAAAACAAAGAAGTAATGCATGGTTTTTGTTACCTATATTCTTTGGAGTAATTGGTGGAACTATCGCATTCTTTATTTTACGCCATGATGATCCACGTAAAGCAAAGAATTGTTTGTATCTAGGATTAGTGTTGATGGTTATTGGGATAATTTTCAATATTTTTATTGTCGCATCAATTCCAGGATTAGATTCTGGTTTTAATGTAAACATCTAGTAAGTGTTTTCTGGATGATTTCCAGGTATAGGTTTTTAATATTTCTAAATTCGAATTTAGAAATATTGTAAATCTAGAGTAGCAGTCATTTGAATTTAGAATCATATAGGACTTATTTCAAATATTTTATCATGAGTACATCTAAAATGCGAGACAATGTTGAAAGATGGTTAATTCACGAAGGTCATTCTTTTGAAGAAATAAAAAATCCAGAAAACTCTTTTCAAATTCTAGTAAAGCACGCAGGCCAATATGGGATCCCTACGGAAATATTTGAGCCGAAGACACAACCAGGAATTCTAGTGATAGGGGCCAAAGTAATTATGAAAAACAATCAGATTGCAAGATATTTGGGGTTTAATGAAGAAGAAAAAAGAATATTTGAGAAAAAAGCAGTTGATTTTTGTAATTCAATTCATGCCATTAACAAAATGATTACTGAAGATGGAAAACAAAAGATTGGAGTTTATTTTGTACTAGATGACAAAGAAAACATCAATCAACAGACAGTTTTTGATGCAATGGATAGAGTGTCTGAAATGCATGAAAAAGCTGCAAGGTTTTTGATGAAGACGTTCTAAAAAATAGATGATTTATCAGTTCTACGTGGGTCTTATATCCAAAACTGCCCATACTAAATTATGAAAAGAAAAACCTCAAAATCAAAACCAAAAGAATTGACTCTTCTACAGCTGAGCTGTCAAGATTTGGTATGGGAGTAACGAATAGAGCTCCCAAGATTGTCGATACTGCCAAAAAAGGAAAAATCATCAGTCAGGTCTAAAGTTTACTAATGTTGGAGATATTCTAAAAAAATTAAATCTGACTCGTACTATCAAATTAAAATTAATTTTAAAGAAAAAAAATTAACTTTAAGACAACTGAGAGAGCCTGCATCTTGAAGTGAACTACCACCGTACAAGTACGGTGGCCTCTTCTTGTTTCATTGAATGCTTTGCACTCTCCACAAGCGTAACTTCCCCCAGCTCCTGAGGTAGTCTGTTTAATCCTTTGTTTAGGATGTTAATTGATGCGTTGTAGTCCCTGTCCATTGCAAGGCCGCACTTGTCGCATCTGTGAATTCTGATTGCCAAACTTTTTGGTACTGCACTGCCACATCTTGAGCAGTCAACAGTTGTGTTTTTGGGATCAACTTTGACTAGCATCTTGCATTTGTATTCCAGTTTTTGTATGAAAGCGCCCCAGCTTGCATCCATGATTGGCTGTGCCAGCCTGTGATTTTTTACCATGTTGGTCAGCTGCAGTTTTTCAACAAACACAACATCATTGTTTTTGGCATACTGCGCTGAGAGTTTATGCTGAAAGTCATTTCTCCTGTTTGCAATCTTTTCATGTATTTTCTGCAATTTGAGAATTGATTTTAGCCTGTTGTTTGAGCCCCTCTTTCTTCTTGATACCTTTCTCTGGATTCTTTTTAGTGGTTTTAGCATCTTTTGCAGGTTCTTTGGGTTGGGTGTCTGCGAACCGTTGCTATCGTATGCAAATGATTTTACTCCAACATCAATGCCTGCCGCTTTAGAAAATGAGATCTTTGAAATGTTGGTTGCTGATTCTTGTATGTCTACAGTCAAGCATGCAAACCATTTGCCTGATTTTGATTTTGTTACTATTGCCTGCTTGATGTCTGAATCTTCTGGAATCAGACGGTGTTGCCTGATTTCTATACATCCAATCTTTGAGAGATACAACAGATCAGTGTTGCTGTGTCGCTTGAGCTTGAATCCAGTCTGGTTATAGGTAAATGTCCTAAAGTCATGATACCTGCAAAATCGCAAACTTCCTGTCTTGTATCCTTTTTTGGATTTTTCAATTAACGCTTTTTGAGCTCCGTCTATCTGTGATGATACTGACTGGAGCATTTTAGAATGGTACTGATACAGCCATGATTCTTGTTGTTTTAGTTCAGTTAGAAAATAGTTGCAGTCATTTCGTGACACAAATCCGTTTCTGCCAAAATCTACAAGCTTGTTGTATACCCACCTGCATACTGCCAGGTTGTTTTGCAATTTCTTTTCTTGAGTGTCATTTGGGTACAGTCTGAATCTGTAGTTTCTTGTTATCATGAAGTTACCCATCTTTGATATTGTGATGCAATGTTAAATTGTTTGTCATGAGAACCACTGCAAGCTCGGCTGTATACAATATCAACTATCATTTGGTATGGTGTCCAAAATATCGCAAGAAGATTTTAGTTGGTAAACTAAAAGAGTTTTTAGATCAAGAGATCTTAAACATTGCAGAGTCCTATGGATATGAGGTCTTAGAGATACAAGTAAGGCCAGATCACATTCATCTTTTTGTGCATTGTACACCGTTTGATTCCCCTACAAAAATAGTTAAGACATTCAAGGGAATTACTGCAAATCATGCGTTCAATAAAAATTCTGATTTAAAACGTAAAATGTGGAAAGGTAAACTGTGGAGTCCATCGTACTATGTTGGAACAGCAGGACATGTATCTGCTAGAACAATTGAGAGATATATTCGTGAACAGGAAAAGTAGGCGATTCATCCACCGTACAAGTACGGTGGTCTTCTCGCCGTGTGATGATAAATATAAGTAATTTTAACACCAAAATTCGAACCGTCACCATAGTATTCTTTTACTTTTTCAGGATATACATCGCCAATTATAATTCCAATTTCAGTAACCCCGGCAGTCTTTAGATCCTCTAGTGCATACTGCGACATCGATTTGTTTGCAATTGGAAGTAATTGTTTTGGTCCTGTATGAGTTAGCAGTCTCAGTCTGATCTGGTCCTCTCTACAATGAGAACACTTACTGACACAGACTTTTTGAATAATCTGGAAGGATTGCCCTCATGGCAAAGAAATGGACAGCCCCAGAGAAGGCAAGAATTGTAATTGAATCACTGACTACCAGTATCAGCACTGCAGAGCTGTGCAGAAAGTACAACTTATCCCCAAACACGTTTTATCCCTGAAAGGAGAGATTCCCGGAATCAAGCTTAAAATCGCCATCGATATGGTAAAGAAAAACACAATCCAAGAAATAGGACTTGGTCTGACTTTTTGAGAGGATTCTGGTTCTGATGGCTCTCTGCTTTTTCTTGAATTTTTTGGCCAAAACTAGGTGTGAGGATTGGTTTGTGACTTAAAACGGAAGCTATTTTGTTCAAAATGCCATCTTTATAAGGTACCAGTACGGTATATTACTTTAAAGTGATATATGCGTTGTAGGTGGAACTTTCAAAAGAAAAAATTGATTCATTACGAAGAAAAATAGAAAAGAAAAACTCTGTATTTAAAGACAAAAGATGTCTTGATTCGTTGTTTTTGCTTTCTAACATAATAGGACGCGAAAAACAGGTAGAGCAATTATTGCAATATATCGATAGCCTAAAGCAGGGACTTTTAGTTCCTGTCATTTCGGTGTATGGAAGAAGTGGTTCAGGCAAGTCAACTGTTGTTAGATTTGTATGCCAGAATCTTTCTGACAGGGTATCTTCTGCATTTGTAAACCTGCGCAAGTCAAAGACCGTGTTTGGGTGTGCTAATCTGATCTTGTCTGAGCTTGGCTCTGAGAACCTAAAGAGTGCACAGGGATTAAACATGGCAATTGACTGCATGGAAAAACGTATAGAGAAAATTCTTTCAGATGAAAACAAAAAATTCTTTGTTTTGATACTTGATGAATACGATGTGATATTTTCTGATCCAAGAGGAAGGCCTTCAGACTTTGTTTACAAGCTTTTGACACTTGAGGAGAACCTAAGGGAGAAGGGAATGTGGCTGTGCATTATAACAATATCAAACAATGCATTATCAGAATATTCTCTGGATGACAGGGTAAAGTCAAGGATGGGAAACTCTGATATCTTTTTTGAACCATATCTGAAGGAGGATGTTTTTCACATACTTTATGACAGGACAAAAAAGGCTTTTGCAAGAAAAATTTCAGATGATGTTTTGCAGCATTGTGCAAAGCTTAGCTCAGATGACCACGGTGATGCAAGACGTGCACTTGATCTGTTGCGTATTGCAGGTGAGCTGTCCGATGGCAAAAAACTAACAAAAGAGGATGTAGAAAAAGCTGCTCAATGGCTGCAAAAGGATAGAGTAAAGACAATTGTTTCAAACTCGTCATATCACACCAGAACAGTGATTGGTGCAATCTGTGCATCAAGTCTTCTTAGTGAAAACCCTTGGTGTGCAACATCTGCTATTTACAATAGATATCACTCCATACTAGCAAATGAGTTCAAACCGCTCTCATACAGGAGAATAGTTGATTTGCTTGTAGAGATTGAAAACTCTGGATTGGTGGCATCCAGAACCATATCAAGGGGGGGCATGGCTATGGCAATGAGTACAAACTAAAGCTCTCACCTGAATGGTGGGACCGTTTATGTCAGATGAGAAATGGTGGAATAGTGTGGCGGAGCAAAAAAAGCTGCAAAATGAGATAGACGAGGCACAAGCTAGCTTAAAGTCAAGACCAGGATCTCTTTTTGGATCATCAAATATATTGAAAAAATATGGTCTAACCTTTAGAAAATGATTATATTGTAACTGTTTATTCAAAGTGGTAATTGCTTGACGTTTCTACTTTAGACAAATATGACTCTCAAGGAATGTACAAAATTTATGATAAATGGCCACAAATTGCCAAAGAAGCTTACGAGTCTAATCTTGAACCTGCTGATTTTGATAATATAGATCACATTGTTTTTTCTGGAATGGGAGGATCTGGCGCACTTGGAGATATCTGTTCAAGCATACTTTCAAAGACTGACATTCACGTAAATGTCGTAAAGGGATATCGCCTTCCAAAGACCATTAACTCAAACACGCTTGTTGTTACAATTAGTATATCTGGAAACACTGATGAAACACTTTCTGTTTTGGACTCTGCAAGAAAAACCGGCTGCAAATTAATTGGATTTTCATCTGGTGGAAAAATGGAAGAATACTGTAACAAAAACAAGATAGAATATAGAAAAACCCCAATGTATCACTCTCCACGAGCATCATTTCCAGCATTTTTGTACTCTATTTTGAAAACCTTAAACTCTGTAATCCCAGCCAAAAAAGAGGAGATATCAGAATCTATTATCGAAATGGAAAATTCTCAAAAACTCATATCTTCATCAAATCTTGATGAAACAAACCCATCTCTGAATTTAGCTAAATGGATAAACAACATTCCAGTCATTTATTTTCCATGGGGACTACAACCAGCCGCAACTAGATTCAAGTCTTCTCTTCAAGAAAATGCGAAAATTCATGCAATGGCAGAAAATGTTATAGAGACCTGTCACAACGGAATTGTTTCCTGGGAACAAAAATCTGACGTTCAGCCAATTTTAATTCATGGACAAGATGATTATATAAAAACAAAAGAGAGATGGGCCATTATCAAAGAATATTTCAAAGAAAATGAAATTGACTATAGAGAAATAATTTCAGTTGAAGGAGGCATTCTAACAAAACTAATCAACTTGATTTATCAACTAGATTTTGCTAGCATCTATAAATCCATATCATCAGGACTGGACCCTACTCCTGTCAATTCAATTGATTTTATTAAAAGTAAATTAACCTTAAGGTAGGAATCGCAATGGCGCAATCAAACGAACTAGTCTCGGTAGTAATCCCAATTTATAACTCTGAAAAATTTTTACAATCATCTATAGAATCTGTCCTGAATCAGACATACAAAAACGTCGAAATAATTGCCGTTGATGATGGCTCTACTGACAATTCAGTAAAAATTTTGAAAGAATATTCTGATAGAATTACCATCATTTCACAACCTAATCAAGGTTTAGCATCTGCCCTAAACACCGGTATAAAAAAAATTAAAGGAAAATGGTTCAAATGGTTTTCTCCAGATGACATTCTTTATCCTAATGCAATTGAAATATTAGTTGCAGAGGCAAAAAAACAAGATGAAAATCCTATTATTTATTCAAATTGGGAGCTTATTGATGAAAATGGAAATAAATTACGAAATTTTTCAGAATCAAATTATAATAATTTAAACAAATTTGATTACAATATAAGACTTCTTGATGGACAACAAATTAATGTTAATACTACACTGATTCCAACATTATTATTTTTTAAAGGATGTATATTTCAAAACCTGCAAAATACTGTAGCTATTGACTATGACTTTTTTCTTCGAGCTGGCATACTCCATAATACTAAATTTCATCTGGTTGAACAGACATTAGTTAAATACAGAATACATTCGAATCAACTTTCTCACAAGAAAATTTCAGAAACATTATCATTTTTGCCACAAGTTCGAAATGACATTCTAAGTTGTTTAAATAGATCTGAACGTGACTCATATTTAGAAGCCTTGAAAAGATTTCAAAAAAATAAATCAATTACAAAAAAAACTATGGAATCTGGACTTAAATTTGCATTAGATTTCTTGCCAGAAGAAATTACGGACAAATTGTTGGTATTTTATTTGAATAAAATACGTCGGAGTAGATAGAAATTGACTTTGTTAATTAAAAAGGATACCGTGGAAGGAAACTAAGTTTGGAGAATAAACAGCATCCATTAGTATCAGTTATTGTAGTAAATTATAATGGAAAAAATCTACTCGAAAATTGTTTTCAAAGTATTTCACAAATCAATTATCCGAATTATGAAGTTCTTCTAATTGATAATAATTCTACCGATGATAGCATAGAATTCGTAAAAAATAATTATTCCTCAGCAATTATAATTAAACTTGAAAAAAACTATGGTTTCGCGTATCCAAATAACGTAGGCGCAAAAAATTCCAAAGGTGAATTATTATTATTTTTAAATAACGATACAAAAGTAACCCCGAATTTTATTTCTGAAATGGTAGAAGTATTGCAGAGAGATTCAACTATTGCAATTTGTCAAAGTATGCTGCTTAAAACAAATGGCGAAGTCGATTCAAGTGGTGATTTTGTAGATATGATTGGCGTTTCCTTTAGTTCTAAACAAAAGACAGAAAATATTAGTGAAATTTTAGCTGCCAAAGGCGCTTCAATGTTAGTTAGAAAAGATGTTTTTACAAAGTTAGGAGGTTTTGATGAAATTTTTTCTTGAAATATTCTAAATGTGTGTTGTATAGTTGAAAGATTTGCTCCGATGTTGAATCTAATTCCAATGCAGGAACTCCAAGTGAGAACAGGTAAAGTAGATGAGATGTTTGTTTGGACTGATTCTAATCTTTGCAAGACATATTCCAGTAAAATCTCCAAACCTGTGCCAACATTTTTTGCAACGATATTTGTCTTGAATATGATATACTGTTCTCGGTAGTTGCATTTTGGACAGACTTCTTCCATGCCTCGTATGTGACAAAAATAGGCTCTACTTTTTGTCACACTATTTGCCAGTTTGATCGGATCAATTTCAGGCACAACTTAGGCATGAACATTGATTAAGATATTCGTTTGTTGCTTGTCCATTTGACTGAGTATTACCAAAATTAAACAGAAAAAACTCATACAAAATATTGAGAGATAAAAGGAATCCTAATATTGCAATTCTATCAAACTAAAAAAGTAATATTTTGACTTCTCTTCCCTTGATAAATTTAAGAAAAACTAGGTCAATGATACTACATTTTGCTATACTTAACATAAAACTCCGTTTCAGAAGTACATACTTAGGATTACTTTGGGCAGCTATAGAACCTCTACTGACTTTCATAGTGTTGTATATGGTTTTTACAAGTATTAGGAGTAGAGATGAAAATTTTGCTATTTATTTGATATCGGGAGTTATGTTATACCATATTTTTGTACGAGGAACTTCAGGTGGTATGAACTCTCTACTTAGTAATCAAGGCATTATTAAATCTCTTAATATTGACAGAGAATTTTTTCCAGTAGTTACCACAGTCGCTATTGGAATATTAGCATTAGTTGATGTAGCTGTTTTTTTTGGATTAATGCCTATATTTCAATTTCTTCCTACTTGGACAATAATTTTATTGCCCATTCCACTATTGCTTGTTTTGTTTTTAGTGTTAGGTATGTCCTACTTTCTCTCAATAGCAGTTGTTTTTGTAAGAGATGTACAACATCTTTGGCCAATTATCACATTTACTCTTCTATTTTTGTCTCCAATCTTTTGGTCATTAGACGACGTTGAAGGAATTCTTTTGGACATACAAAAAATCAATCCATTAGGACAAATAATCGAAATTGTTCATACGTTAGTAATTGATGGACAAATACCCTCGTTAAACGATTGGTTATACACGACCATCTTCGTAGCAGCTATATTCTTTGTTGGCTTTTTTGTGTTTCATAAATATGAAGATAAGGTAATTGAGGAACTTTAGTATGGATAATAGTGCAATAATTATAAATAATATTTCAAAAACTTTCAAAATGAGTAAGCCGGGTGGAATCCTACACAGAATCAAAAATGGTAAAAATCACAAAGATTTTGGAAAAATAACTGCGTTAGATTCAATTTCATTTTCAGTAAAAAAAGGGGAAAATTTAGGTATAATTGGTTTGAATGGAAGTGGCAAAACAACTCTTTTGAGAACAATTGCTGGGGTGTATAAACCTGATAAAGGCTGGGTCAAAATAAACGGCCAGTTATCACCACTATTGCAATTAGGCGTGGGATTTCAAGTAGATTTGGATGCTCGTACGAACGTTATAATGAATGGTATGTTACTCGGGTTGTCTAAATCTGACATCGAAAAAAATGTACAAAATATCATAGAGTATGCTGAATTAGAAAAATTTTCTAATCAAAAACTAAAGCATTTCTCTGCAGGAATGAAAGCTAGACTTGCATTTTCTATAACAATGAATGTAAATCCTGATATTCTTTTAATTGATGAAATATTGTCCGTTGGTGATAAAGACTTTAGGAAAAAAAGTTATGAAACATTTCTTTCATTAAAAGACAATAAGAAAACTATCTTGCATTCTACACACAGCATTGAAAAGCTTTTAGAATTTTCTGACAGAGTTTTACTATTACATAGAGGAAGGCAGATGATCATTGGAACCCCTGCAGAAGTAATCAATGAATATAAAACAATGAAAAACAAAGCATTTTAAAAATTCTAACCATAAAAAAATCTAATTTTTATCAAATCTCATAATTCATTTTTTTCAAAATTTCTCCCATTATAGAATTCATCAATTTTTGCTCTTCCTGGTTAAAGTTTTCTTTCCATTTTCCAGGAGTTGCTACACGATAAAATTTGCCTGATCCCTTCATAGAATTTGGAATATTTTTAAAATCATATTTTTTAATTTTTTCTTTTAATTCATTTTCCGAAGTTTTTATTCCAATAAAATCATAAATTTTCTTTAATTCTTCAAATGCATCATTTTTCAAATCCTCATAACGAACTAAAATTCTACATTTTTTATCATGGTTTTGATAAGACTTCCACATATGTTCAGTCCAGTCCGCCCATTGTCGAGATAAGAATCTAATTCTATCTATCCTGCTTTTTTCTGTTAAGAGGGGTTTAAAGTCTTTATTCCATGCATTAGGCTTATGTGCATCAATTTGAGAATCAACTACATCTCTTCCATCTCTTAATAGAAAAATTAGTTTTGATTTTGGCAAACATTCTAGAATAATTCCCATTCCTCCACCTGCATTAGGATCTTTAATTATCACATTCTTTTTGAAGGTCTGTGTGTGTGAATATGTACGATTTAAAATCAATTTTTTAAACAAAGGGACCCAGATATTTTTATGAGCTTTTGAGAAAAAATACAAGTGACTTCTTCTTGGTTTCCAAACTCTAACCATTGTAAAATGACTACCGACATATGGTTCATCCCAAATAATATTTTCAGGATGATTAAGTAACTGTGTAGCTAACCATGTAGAACCACTACGACCAGAACCCGTCACCCAAACTAATTTTTCTTCAAATTTCTCTTCTTCACTTTCAGATAAATTCACTGCAGGTACAGAAAAATCATTTATGTCATCGTATATCTCGTCATCAGAAATATCAACTGAAATTAATTTTAGATCATTTTTTTCAGGAATCTCTATTTCCAAATCTGATTTTAAGGGGGTTTCTATATTGCATCTAATGCCAATTACTGCATATTTTGATTTTTTTGGAGCCTTAAATTTTAACGAATAATCTTTTTTTTCTCCTGAAAAATCATTAATCCATCTGATATAACGAGAAATTTCTAAATTATTTTCATCTAAAACAACTATGACAAAATAGGCACAATATTCAAGTCCTTTGTTTCCTTTAAGACTAACAATAACTCCATATTTCTTTGATGGTTCAATTTCAAAATTGCTTGAATTTTTACTAAATTCATCATTCTTTGAAATTTTAATTATTTGACTTGCCATTTTTCTGATTTTCAAACACTATTTTTATTTTCAGGATTTTAATCATTATTCTTGATCTAAAGAAGAATTTAATATTATTTTTGTCAAACCATAAAATCGTTAATTAATAACAAGTGAAATTTAGGGATAATGGTAGAAGAAGAGTATTATCTAAAGCATATAGAAGCAGGAAAAGATTATCATAAAAAAATAGTCAGCAATAGGGTAGTTAGGATTTTGGAATTGGTAGAAAAGGATGAAAAGTTTTTTGGTTCCACTGAACCATATGGAATATCATTCATTTCATTACTTTGTGGATTAATTAGACCAAAAAAAATACTTGAAATTGGAACATTAGTAGGATATACAACAATTATATTAGCAGATATCATAAATGACGAACTTCAAAAAATTGTCTCAGTTGAATTAGAAGAAAATAAAATACCAAAAGCAAAAAGATATATCAAATTAGCTGGCTTTGATGATAAAGTTGAATTACTACATGGAGATTCATTAGAAGAAAAAATTATTGAAAAAATAAACCGTGAAAAACCTTTTGACTTTGTATATTTAGATGGCTCTCATAACTATAATCATGTAAAAAAAGAATTAGATGTTTATTGGTCAATGATTACAAAAAACGGATTTTTGATTTGTCATGATAGTAGTAAACATGCTCAAAAATTTGATGAAAAAAATGAAGGCGGTGTAAGAAAAGCTCTTTTAGAGTGGTCAAAAGAAAAAAAACAATGCATTTTCTTTGATCCACCAATGTGGAGTTCAGTAGGACTTTTTCTTGCTATAAAAAATTCTTAACTTCCAAAATAAGAATTCTCTCACTAGAAATTACAAAATATCATATAGCTGATCTTTCCTTTTTAATATATAATGAAAGAAGATTTTGTTGAGAGAATAACTCCTGGAAAAAAATTTCAAAATGTAGTATTACAGGAACATTTTCAAAGATATCGATTTGTTAGGGATTATATTAAAAACAAAAATGTTTTGGATGCTGGATGTGGAATTGGTTATGGCTCTGCATTTTTGTCAAGGAATGGAGCAAAAAGCGTTACTGGTTTAGATAGATCAAAAACTGCAATCTCTTTTGCTAAAAATAATTATAAAAATTTAAACTTAAAATTTGAAGTTGGAAAGGTTGAGAAAACTCATTTCAAATCTAATAGCTTTGATGTAATAGTTGCCTTAGAAATTTTAGAACATCTGCCTAATCCAATGGATTTTTTAAAAGAATGTCAAAGGATTTTAAAACCTAATGGATCCTTGGTTGTATCAACACCAAATAAGACTAATTCTCTTATCACATCAACTTTTAATCCATTTCATGACCATGAATATTTTTTGTCTGAATTTAAACAATTCTTAAAACCATTTTTTAAAAGTGTAAAATTTTATGGCCAGAATTTTCAAGAAGGAAAAAAATCTGTAAGAATTTCAAAGGAAAATGAGCTAGTAGAAATGCCACTTCATATGGATAATTTCAACCTAGATAATTTCTATTCCGTAAAACAAATTAAAAATGATACCGGTAATTATTTCTTCGGTATTTGTAAAACCCCAACAAGATTAACAAAGAACAAAATTTTTGAATTAAAAAACCAAGTTGAACTAGAACATTTTAAACAGCTTTCTAGAAACCTTGAAAAAACAGCTTTAAACAAAAGTTCTGATCCACTTAGCTTTCTTCTTGGCATTTACTATTTACGACGTGATTTGCAGGAATCCTTTCCTGAAGTTCGTAAAGGTAATTATGATCGTTTAATGCAATGGGCAAGTAATACCTCTAAAGGAATTACAAAAGACTATCTTGAATCAGAAATTAAAAAATTCTCCAAATGGTATCAACAGAAAGGGTTAGTTGAAGAATCCCAAGAAAATGAGATTGAGGACTACAGACAAAAACTCGATGTCTCAAATAATGAATTAAAAGACTACAGACAAAAACTCGATGTCTCAAATAATGAATTAAAAGACTACAGACAAAAACTCGATGTCTCAAATAATGAATTAAAAGACTACAGACAAAAACTCGATGTCTCGAATAATGAATTAAAAGACTACAGACAAAAACTCGATGTCTCGAATAATGAATTAAAAGACTACAGACAAAAACTCGATGTCTCGAATAATGAATTAAAAGACTACAGACAAAAACTCGATGTCTCGAATAATGAATTAAAAGACTACAGACAAAAACTCGATGTCTCGAATAATGAATTAAAAGACTACAGACAAAAACTCGATGTCTCGAATAATGAATTAAAAGACTACAGACAAAAACTCGATGTCTCGAATAATGAATTAAAAGACTACAGACAAAAACTCGATGTCTCGAATAATGAATTAAAAGACTACAGACAAAAACTCGATGTCTCAAATAATGAATTAAAAGACTACAGACAAAAACTCGATGTCTCAAATAATGAATTAAAAGACTACAGACAAAAACTCGATGTCTCAAATAATGAATTAAAAGAGTTTGAATCAGATTACAAACTTATTGAAAAACATAGTAAACACTTAGATCAATTATTAGATGATCGACAAAAAGAACTTGAGGACTATAAAGAAAAATTAAATTTCCAAAACAATGAATTAAAAAATCATAAGGAACAAGTTAACTCCTTAAGCAATGAATTAGCATATAAAAAGATAGAACTTGAAACAATAAAAAAATCTTATGTTATGAAAATGTTGAAAAAAATTGATAATGCATTTCCTCACGGAACTAGAAAAGGAGACTTGAAGAAAATTGTTATTCAAAGTTTAGGAATAATATCTGATGAAGGATTTAAAAATTATTTATCCCAAACAAAAACAAAAATTCAAAGAAAAGAATTTCATGTTATTGATTCTATACCGGAATCATTAAACTATTTTCCCGAAATTCCTTTAACACCAATTAAAGAAGAATGTAACAAATTCACATACAAACCAAAAATTAGCGTTTTAATGCCTACCTATAAAACAAAACTTGAATGGTTAGACTCTGCTATACAATCACTAAAATCTCAAGCTTATGAAAACTGGGAACTTTGTATCTGTGATGATTATTCACAATCAAATGAACTTAAGGAACGCCTAAATTTTTACTCAAAACAAGATAAACGGATTAAAATCACTTGGTCAAAATCAAATAATGGAATTTCTATTGCCACAAATAATGCGCTTTCTTTGGCAACTGGGGATTTTATTTTATTTTTAGATCATGATGATGAAATATCACCTGATGCAATGTTTGAAATTATTAAAGTACTTAATGAAGATAAAAGTCTTGATTTTATTTACTCTGATGAGGATAAAATTGATGATGTGGGTAATCTTGTTGAACCATTCTATAAACCAGATTTTTCAATTCATTTACTTCGAAGCTTGAATTATCTAATTCATGTTGCTGTGATCAGAAGAGATTTAGTCAAAAAAGTAGGTGGTCTAAACAAAAAATTTGATGGTGCACAAGATTATGATTTGTTTTTACGTGTTTTAGAAAAAACAAATAAAATTCATCATATCAAAAAAATTCTCTATCATTGGAGAAAAATTTCAGGTTCGGGAGCAAAGGATGCTCTTTCTAAAAGCTATATCTATGAACGTGCCAACTTGGCACTTCAAAAGCACTTAGATAGATGTGGTATGTCTGCTAAATCATCAATTGGAAATGGTTGGGGTCTTTACAAAGTAAAATTCGAAATTAAAGACAAGCCAAATGTAGACATATTGATTCCAACAAGAAAAATTACATTTTTGAAAAAATGTGTAAAATCAATTAAAGCGAATACCTCATGGCCAAATTATAGAATCTGGGCTTTAGTAAATGGAAAAAAAGATTACGAGGTAATTGAGATTAAAAATGAAAATTGTTCTGAATTAGAATCAATTTCTGATCCTGAAACTGGGCTTATTGGTCCATCTTTAGCATATAATTGGTCTAGAATGAATAATATTGGAGTTGCAAAAACTAACTACCCCTTTCTTGTTTTTTTGAATGATGATACAGAGATTATTTCTAAAGATTGGATTGAAAATATGTTACAATATGCACAGCTTCCAGAAATTGGAGTAGTTGGAGTGATGCTACTTTATCCAAATAATACTATTCAACATGCCGGTGATTTTATCACTCCCCAAGGCACAGGTGATCATTGTTTTAATGGAATGAAGCAAGAAAGTTTTGAAATAAACGGATTTGCTCAAGCTGTACGAGAAACAAGTGCAGTTACAAGTGCGTGTTATATGATGAGAAGAGAAGTTTTTGAAAAGCTAAATGGATATGATGAAAAGTTACGAAATTATGATGACTATGATTTTTGTTTACGATTACATGAAAATAACTATTCAATTATCTACACCCCTTACACGAAAATATACCATCATGAAAGTCCTACAAGACCTCAGATAAATGACGAATCAATGTTACAAGCATTATTGGAAAAACATCCTTGGGCAAGAAGCGATCCATTTTATCGCTATGAATGGATTAACATGTATAACAGACTAATTTCAATAAGAAATTAGGATTAGTTTGAATGTTACAATGATTCTAACATTTCATTTATTGTTTGTTTCACAGAATTAGAACTATTATATTTTGAACTCCATCCAAGATTTCTTAATTTTGATGAATCAAGAATCATTGTTTTAACATCTCCCTTCCATCCTCTTCCACCATCAACGCCACCAGTATAGACAACTTTTGTATTCTGTAAATTCAGAGTATTAACCACTAAATTAGCAATTTCTCCAACACCAATTCTATCTTCACTTCCAACATTAAAGTAATTTACAATGGAATCAGAATTCATAACTGAACTTTCTATGGCAGAAATACAATCTGAAACATGAAGATATGACTTGCTTTGTTTTCCATCACCTAAAACTTCTAATTCTTTAGGATTTTTCTTTAATTTTTTTATAAAATCAAAAATTACCCCATGGGTGTTATTTCTGCCAATTATATTTGCTAATCTGAAAATGTATGATCTAAACCCATTCAAGTGCGCATATGAGCTAATCAATGCTTCACATGCTAGCTTTGATGCTCCATAAGGAGAAATAGGCTCAAGAGGAGAATAGCTTTCAGGTGTTGGTAATTTTTTTGGTTCTCCATACACTGTTGATGTTGAAGTAAACACAAAGTAATCAATATTCCAATTTTTAATTTTTTCAAGAAGATTCAGAGTTGTTAAAACATTATTTTCAAAATGTTTTTTTGAATTTGTTACACTTCTCCTAACTTCTGGATCAGCAGCTAGATGAAAAACAGCTTTGTATTTTTCATTGATATTCCAGTCTTTTTCAAGCAAATCAATTTTAAAAAATTTAAAATTTTTATCATCTTGCCATTTTTTTACAAAATTTTCGTTTCCTTTACTCATGTTATCCAAAACATGAGTTTCAATACCTTTGGAAAGAAAATTTTCAACTAAAGTAATACCAATGAATCCTGCCCCACCTGTTACAAGAATTGGACCACTAATCTCTTTCAATTCTTTATGAATTAAAAACTGATTAATTAAAACTAACTCCTAATGGAGAAGAATTTCTATTATCCTGAAATTAGTTCACCCCATCAGTTCTAGACTAAAATCAAGATACGTTTGGAACAGAGGTAAAAACCATCTAGTCATGCAGAAACTAGATCCAGTCAAGATATCATGGATAATCAGACAAAACCACACATGTCACTTGACTGGGACAATCTTGAAACTCCAGCCAAAGCGTTTGTAAGAAAGATGCCAGAGAAAGGAAGCACAGTTATTGATGAGCAAACAGGAGAAAAATATCATGTGGAATAAAAGACGAACTAATTTTGGGATACCACATAATGGAGAAGAATTTTAATTCCTAATTAATGGATGTATTTCTTCTAACAACTTTGCAGCTACAAAATTATAGTATTTATGACGAAGATGAGCAACGCCATAAAAAACGGTTTCTTGAATATCGTCAAAAATATTTCGAAATTCTACTATAGTACATTTTAAATTCAAATCAGATAATTTGTTAGTAAATTTTTCATATTCTAAAACAGCCATTTCATAATCCCAAAATTCACTTCCCATATTTTTTCATGTTCAGTCAAATTTTTATTTCCTGTTCTTAGAAAAGGTTACAAAACAATTAATGTTTTAAAATTTATGTCAAATTCCTAAAAAGAATCAACAATTAATTTTCGATTTTCTAAATCTATAGTACTCAAAACTCTAGTAGAATTTACCCTTTTCCTTTTTTGCCGTAAATATTTAAAGTTTTTAAGAATCCAAATTACACTTTTCAAAGCAATTCTAAATTGTGGATTTTCAGCAATTTTTTTCTCATACTGCGTAGAGGTAATTTGCGTTTTTCCTTTTGTTTTATAATCAAACATTATTCTAAATGCCTTAATTCCATAAAGAACAAAAAATAAAAACAAACTTGAAAGTGATCTTGTAAATTCAAAATTAGTTATCTTCATTGATAGTTGATTTTTTATTCCATGAAAAGCCATTTCTTTTTTCATCGTTTTAGTTGTTTGCCCACCTAAATGCCAAACGATTGAATCTGGAACAACAATGACTCTAAATCCCAGTAACCATGTTCTCCAGCTAAGATCTACATCTTCAAATGAAGTAAAAAATTTCTCATCAAACCCTTGAAGTTTTTCAAAAACTGATTTTCTTATAAGCATTGAAGCACCTCTAGCACTAAAAATTTCTTTTATTTTATCAACTTTATCTTTTGAATTAAATGCCACACCAATTTTATCTATAAAATCTCCACTTGAATCAACCTCACCATTATTTTTCAAAAGAAGACTTTGACACACTCCAATTTTTTCATCTTTTTTTATGCTACTAACTAAAGATGTAACAAAGTTTGGCGTAACTATTGTATCATTATTTAAAAACAAAAGAAATTCTCCTTTAGAATTTTTTACACCAATATTGTTTGCTTCTGCAAAACCATAATTTTTGTCAAGTCTAATTATCATCATATTTGGATAGTTATTTTTTACAAATTCAACGCTCTCATCAACAGAATTATTATCTACAAAAATAATCTCCACATTTTTATAATCAATTTTTGTTAGTGATTTTAGGCATTTTTCTAAATAGTTTTTTCCATTAAGATTCACTATAATTATTGATACTAGTTCATCTGTCATTTTTCCTCAAAACTATATTACTAGATCAACATTTTAAATTATGGAATAAAAGATATTTGGCATGTTAAAGAACAAAGATTCTAGAACTCTTCCTGAACTAGAGGAAGCACAACTAGAAAGAAAAATGGTCTGGATTTTGGGCTCTGGAAGAAGTGGTTCAACTTGGCTTGCAACCCAATTACTTAATAATCCTGAAAATGTCATCTGGGATGAACCATATGTTGGGGGTCATTTTCCAATGGTGGAAGCTTGGCAAAAGAATAGGGGTGGAACCTACTTTTTTTCAAAAAATCATGAAAAAATATGGAAACCTTGTCTAAGAAAACTCATCCTACAAAGAACACTTTCAGAATTTGGTAGATCAGATAAGAATGTCATCATTAAAGAGCCAAACGTTGGTCATGGAATGGGTATTGTTTTGGAATGCTTGCCTAATTCAAAATTAGTTTTCTTATTACGTGATGGAAGAGATGTAGTTGATTCTCAAATAGATGCTTTCAAAAAAGGCTCTTGGAATGAAGATGGGGCTGTATGGATAAAAAACACAACAAGAGAACAACGAATTGAGTTATTTTCAAAAGGTTGGACCAAATCAATAAAAAGTGTATTTGAATCATTTCAAAAACACAATTCTAAATTAAAAATTCTTGTAAAATATGAAGATTTACTAACAAGTACCCTTGATGAATTACAAAAAATTTATGATTTTATTGGAATAAAAACTTCGGAAAATGAATTAAAAGAAAAAATTAAAAAATATGATTTTAATAAAATTCCTTCAAATAAACGTGGATCGGGAAAGTTCTTTAGAACAGCAAAAGTAGGAGGATACAAAGATAATTTTTCAGAAAAAGAACAAGAAATTATGATTTCATTGATGGGAGAAGCTTTGAAGAAAGTGGACTACATCTAAAATATTTTTATTTTGATATTTCTTTTAATTTTTGAATAACCTCAGTTGGGTTTCCAATCATCAACGCTTTTCCATTTTCAAGAAGAACCAGATCACATAACTCTGTAATTAAATTAACGCTATGAGTTGTTAGTATAATTGTTTTAGGTGATTGTAAGCCTATTACCACCGACTAATTTTGTGTAATTATTGAGAAAAACAATCAGTCTAATCGAGTTGTCCAAAATAATCTACAACAAATCAACTGCATTGAAATTTTTATGTAAACAATTCCAAAAGAAAAATACAATTCATTGCACATCATGTGATTCTGTAAATTACTATATCATCTCAAGAGGAAAATTAAGATGCAAAGATTGTAAAACAGACTACAGACCATTAAGTGGAACATGGTTTGATATTATCAGCATTGATTTTACAAAACGGTTGGTTCTAATCAAACTCTTTGATCTTGGAATAAGTGCAAGACGTGCAGCCAAAGAAGCAGATGTTAGATATCCAACTGCACTAAATGCTTTTGACTGTATCAGATACTCCATACTGTATCATCTGGCAGAGTCAGACAAGAAGCTAAAAGGCAAAATTGAGGCTGACGAGGCGTATTTCGGAGGAAAAAGAAAGGGAAATCGTGGTAGAGGTGCCAAAAACAAGACAATCGTATTTGGCATACTGGAAAGAAAAGGCAAGGCTCATGTTGAGATTGTAAATAATGTCAGGGCCAAAACTCTTCTTGCAGGAACCATCAGGAAAGTAAAGAAAGGCAGCATCGTGTATACAGACAAATGGAAAGGAGATGATTCTCTGATGTTTCATGGTTATCGTCACTTGTCAGTTGACCACAGCAAGATATTTGGAAAAGGAGATGTGTATATTAACGGCATTGAAGGTTTTTGGAGTTTTGCAAAAGAGAACATGGCAAAGCATCATGATGTAAGTACGGGTAAGTTTTTACTGTACATCAAGTAAATGGAATGGAGATATAATCACAGAGACGTGGATACATTCTCATTATTACTTGATTATGTGCTAGTGGTGAATAATTGACAATCACCTTGTTTTATTTCTTTTCTTAAAATCTATAAACGATTCCAAACTTTTTTTCCTAAAAGATATACCTCCAGCAGCTAAAACTTCATCTATGATCAAAATATCAGGATCTATTTGTATTGCAATAGAAAATGCTAACCGCAGTCTCATGCCTGCTGAAAAATGTTTTAGCTGCATCTGAGCAAAGTCTAAGCCCAGAAAATCTTAATATATTGGGAATTTTGGATAAAAATATATTGTTAGAAGAAATTAATGATACAATTAGTCCTAAAGATGAAATGTTCAAAGCTGCGATAAAGGATGGTAAAAAAATTCAAGACTATATCCAAAGTGGTGATAATATTGTAAAAACTGTAATGAATTATGTAAAAAAACTGAATCCACTCCTACTTTCAAATAAAAAAGTTCTAGATTATGGTTGTGCACATGGAAGAATTACTAGACATATTACCAAAAATTTTAAACCATCACTACTAGTTAGTGCTGATGTTTGGGATGATGGAATAGAATTCTGCTCTGAACAATTTGGCTCAAAACCATTTCTGATTTCTAATAACAATCCAATTTCAAATCTAGGAGAGCAATTCGATATCATTATCGCCATTTCGGTTTTTAGTCATCTCCCTCCTAATAGATTCCAAGATAATCTGAAAGCACTGTATCAATCATTAAGTGACGAAGGATTGTTTTTCTTTTCCACACATGGGGATTACTATAGAAAATTCAACAATTTGACTTTGGAAAATGGTTATTTTTTTGGACCTGTAGGAAAAAATCCAAACCATACAGAAGGTCGTTTGTCAGGGGACGAATATAGCTTTATGTGTGTAACAAAAGATTTTGTCGAAAAACAATTACAACGGGCTAGTCTTGAGATGATTGAATTTAAAGAAAGGGGAAATGTTAGACAAGATTTATTCATTGTAAAAAAATCAAAATAATTTCCTAGTTTTAAAAATTAATCAACTAAGTCATCCCAATAACTCTGAAATACATCATAATGCGGCCTTGTAGAAACCATACCAAAATAACATAATCTAACTTTGTAATTCTGTAAGAATTGTATGCAACCAGTCTCAACAGCATCTTATTGGTTTGTGTTGTATGATTCCTTGACGTAATCTTTTCTGTCATAATTTGCTTAATTACAAAAAAGATTGTCTCTGATTTGTTTCTCTGATAATTTCTAATGTATCTTGCATCGTAACCCTTGCCTGCATAAACTGATACGATCTCATCAATCATGCCACCATCAAGAAAATCTGAAGTGTTTTCCATCACGTCTATGAATCTTGTACTATATGCTCATTTGCAGTACTGATTTCAATTGATACTGGTAATACACTACTATCTACAGCAACATGTATCTTTGTGCCTGAAATTCTTTTGAATACATCGTATCCAGTTACATTGCCCCTTTTTTATTGGGAATTGATGATGAGTCAACTGATATTTTCTGCAGGTTAATTTTGCCTGATTTATGTGCTGATTTGATTGCGCATCTCAGGATCTTTTTCCACATTCCAATCTTTTGCCATTTTCTCAGTCTAAGGTTTGCAGTGGAATCATCACCATATTCTTTTGGCATTTTGCTCCATTTGTATCCAGTAGTTAAGACATAGATGATTCCATTTAGAATCATTCTGTCATTACTTCTTGGACATCCTGTATGTGCTGGTTTTGGAATGTGTGGTTCTATCATGTTTCATTGTTTGTCATTTAGTTCCGTAAATTGCATGGAATTGTTGTAAATGGTATTATTCATAGATCTAATTGATCATCAAAATTTGTCTAAATAATCAGTTTTAAGATGAGTTGATTAAAAACCGTGTCCTGAAGGTTGATACTGAACTAGGATACAAACGGATAGCTGATCCTCCCCCAAGTGTAAGATATCTAAAAGAAGGCACAAAAATTACATAGGAAGGAAAGAATATACAAGCATTTGACGCTTACAAATTTGAATGGTAAAAAAGATCACAATTTAAGAAAATGACTATGGAAAAAAAATTACTGATTTTTGGTATTAGTGGATTAACAGGCTATAAAATTGCAAAAATTGCAACTGGCAACTATGATGTTTTTGGAACATACAATGAAAGAAAAACCGAATTACCAAACTGTAATGCATTAAAACTTGATATCACTAATCAAACAGAACTTGAAAAATTATTTTCTGACATTAAGCCAAATATTGTAATCAATACTACTGCATTACATAATGTAGATTTTTGTGAAGAACATCAGGAACAAGCAACACTAGTAAATTCCACGGCTGTCAAAAACATGCGTCAATTGGCTGAAAAACATGACTCTAAATTAGTACACATTTCCACTGACTATGTTTTTGATGGAAAACAAACTAATCAGTACACTGAAAGAGATAATCCCAATCCAATTAGTTTCTATGGAGAATCAAAATTACAAGGTGAGCAATCACTTCAAAACTCAAACCATATAATTTTAAGACCAAGTGTAGTTTATGGTTGGACGCCTTTAGAATTAGCAGGTACAGTTTCTAGCTCAGGAAAACCAATGAATTTTGCAATGTGGCTTTTAACAAAATTACACAAAAAAGAACCATTAAGGATAGTCACTGATCAATTTGCAACTGCAACACTGGCAGATACTCTTGCCTACTCAGCAATAAAATTAGCCGAATCAAGCAGTTCAGGAATATATCATATATCTGGTCTTTCATGCGAAAGTCGATTTGAATTTAGTCAAAAACTAGCAAAAGTGTTTGGTTATGATGAAAACCAAATTCAACCTACAGACTCATCACAGTTTAAACAAAAAGCAGGAAGACCCTCATACTCGTGTCTTGATTGCACGAAAGCTATGAATGATTTTAATCTAAATCTTCTAACAACTGAAGATGCATTACAAATTATGAAAGATCAAGTTGAAAAAGAGGCTCCAGATCTTTTATCATAATTTTTAATTACAAAAATCATGAAACACATTTATCGTCTCATATTTGATGACAACTATGCCATTTACCTTCAAAAAACTAACTATTCCCGAAGTAATCTTAATTGAAGCAAGATCATTTCCTGATGAAAGAGGTTTTTTTCTTGAAAGCTTTAAAGAATCTGCTTTTATAGAAAACGGAATAGACACAAAATTTGTTCAAGACAATCACTCACATTCAATTAGAGGTGTTTTGAGGGGTCTGCATTTTCAAAAAGACCCAAAAGCACAAGCAAAGCTTGTAACTGCGATAAGGGGAAAAATTTTTGATGTTGCAGTAGATATTAGAAAAAACTCTCCAACCTATGGAAAATGGGTAAGCGAAACACTTTCTGAAGAAAATCACAGACTACTTTATGTCCCTGAGGGTTTTGCACATGGTTTTTGCGTATTAAGCGATGAAGCGGATATAGTTTACAAAGTTAATGAAGAGTATTCGCCGGAAAATGATAGGGGTATTCTTTGGAACGATCCAGAAATTAATGTACAATGGCCCATTGACAAGCCTCTCATTTCAGATAAGGATCTACAACAACCTCTCCTAAAAAATACTGATAACAACTTTGTTTATGCCTAAAACAGCACCAATTAAATAACAAAACTAAAACCTCTAAAAATATGCAAGTTCTAGTTACAGGCGGTGGAGGTTATATTGGATCCGTCCTTGTTCCGCGGTTACTTAAAGAAGGCTACAAAGTCAAAGTCCTAGATCGGTTCTTTTTTGGCAAAGAAACTCTTAACTCGGTTTCAAAAAATAAAAATCTAAAATTAATTCAAGACGATACCAGATGGTTTGATTTAAAGATTCTAAAAAATGTTGACGTTGTTATGGATTTAGCTGCATTATCAAATGATCCCAGCGGCGAGCTTAACCAAAAAAAAACTTTTGAGATTAACTATAAAGGAAGAGAACGAGTTGCAAAATTAAGTAAAAAAGCTGGTGTAAAACGGTACATCCTTGCATCCAGTTGCAGCATCTACGGCTTTAGAGATGGAATTATAGATGAAAAGTCTCCAATAAACCCACTGACCACCTATGCCAAAGCAAATAGAAGAGCTGAAATTGCTGCAAAAAAATTATCTGACAATAAATTCACAACCACAATGCTGCGATTTGCCACAGTTTTTGGATTATCGCCTAGAATGAGGTTTGATTTAGCTGTAAATGGAATGGTTTTAGGATTTTTCAAAAATAAACAAATTCCAATTATGAGAAATGGAAAGCAATGGAGGCCATTTATTCACGTCAAAGACGTTGCAGAAGCTTATGTTAAGACAATCCAAGCGCCAAAAGACAAAATTAATGGTGAAATTTTTAATGTCGGTTCAGAAGATCAAAATATCCAGATCCTGCCACTAGCTAAAGAAGTCGCACAAGCTATTGATATTCCATTTAAAAAACAATGGTATGGGGATCCTGACTCCCGTTCATACAGAATCAGTTTTAAAAAATTTAAAGACACTTTAGGATTTAAGGCAAAATTTAGTATTTCATATGGTGCTAAAGAAACTTACCATGCACTTCAAAAAGGAAAAACCACTGATTCAATAAAAACAAAAACGGTTGAATGGTACAAATATCTTATAGAATCAAAAAAGATTTCAGACTCTATTTCAATTAAGAATAAAATCTTATGATTTTTGAAACTATTAGTTTAATTCACAGATACAATTGATTTTATAGAAGATATAGAGAGATTGGTGAGTATGAAGGGAATAATACTACACGGTGGCCATGGTACTAGATTAAGACCTCTAACACATACTGGACCAAAACAATTACTTCCAATTGCAAACAAACCAATGTCACAATATCCACTAGAGGATTTAAAGAAAGCAGGAATAACAGATATTGCAATAATAATTGGAGATGTTTATCCAGACAAAGTAAAAGAATACTATGGTGATGGAAAAAACTTTGGAGTAAAGGTTTCTTACATCTATCAAGATCAACCAAAAGGAATCGCACATGCAATTAATCTTTGTAAAGATTTTGTTGAGAATGAACGATTTGTAGTATATCTTGGTGATAACATTTTACGCAAAGACTTGATTAATTATAAAGAAAAGTTTGATTCCTCTGACTCAGATGCTATGATTTTGCTTTGTGAGGTTGATGATCCCTCTCGTTTTGGAATTGCAGAACTTGAACAAAATAAAAAAACCATAAAAAAAATCATTGAAAAACCAAAAAACCCAACCTCAAACCTTGCAGTCATTGGAGTGTATTTCCTGACACCAAAAATTTTTGATATTATCAAAAAACTAAAACCATCCTGGAGAGACGAGCTAGAAATCACTGATGCACTGCAACTGTTAATGGATGAAGGAAACACAATAGAATACGACATAGTTACTGGATGGTGGAAAGACACTGGTACTCCAGAAGATATTCTTCATGCAAACAGCTTAATTCTTGATAGTATTGGAAAAGAAAATCAATTCGTAATAAACAAAGACGCAAAAATTCAAGAAAACATTGTAATTGGAAAAGATTCTACAATTTCAAGGGACTCATTTGTAAAAGGCCCAGCAATTATTGGGGAAAGCTGTGTAATAGGCCCTTCAGCAAGAATTGGGCCATATGTTAGTATAGGTGATAATTCAAAAATAAAAAACTGCGACATTGAAAACTCCATTATAATGGAGAGTACAGAGATTAGCTCTAAAATACACATCAAGGACAGCATTATCGCAACCGGCTCAAAAATTGAGGATAACAAGGAACCAAAAAGGCATCAATTTCTTTTAGGGGAGAGATCACAGGTGAAACTATGAAGCTTGTCTGCATTCCAGCATTTAATGAAGAAAAAACCCTTGTAGGAATAGTAGAAAAAAGTACCATAACTGCGCGTAGCAAAGCACGATTACTCATTTCAGTAAAACAACGATCCTGTAACTAAAAGAGATGCGTATCCTGTATGTCTTGATGTCAAACCAGGCTTCACACCTTTTGGTGCTAAACCCTGAACTGTCCGGAGCTATATCCTTTTTTTGATTGGCTCTGTGAGCCTTGCATTTACTTTTCTAAGATAAGAAACTGGAATTCTTTTCAGACTATCATTGATCACAGTCTTGCTTGGAGCCTTTTGCAATTCCATGATTTCTAGAAGGTCTGGCCTTGATCTCAGGTGCGACTCCATGGAACGGTAATCAAATCCAAACTTTACTTTTAGCATTGCGCACATCACTTTGGCTTTTGTCGGGAATGCAGAACGTCCTCCCGTCTTTGGCTTCCATGGTGCATCCATGTTCCACACAGTCTTCTTTACCTTCTCTAAAAATAGAATCTCTTCATCTTTGCGGTACAGGCCGTATACCTGCCAGTCTCGTTTTGACTTTTTGTTTTGCATAAATGCTGTCAAATCATGCGATCAATATCTTGTAGAATTTGATAATTTTGTCAGAATGGTCTACTTTTCGGACACACCCGCTGTTTTGATGGTCTCTTTTCCCAACAATTCTTTGTATAGTGATATGGCTTCTTGCTCATCTTTTAGTCCAACAACAACAGCAGAACCTTTCTTCATGAAACTAACTGACATCTCGTTTGTTCGCAGTGACAATCCAAGCTCACCTTGATTTTCTATCAAAAATCCCTTTTCTTTTGCAATGCTAGTTACAGAGTCAACATCAAGATCAAAGGTACTAGTAGGTGTGATGGAGAATGTCCTCTTTCCACGGTTTCTGCCACATAATTCCTCTAGCAACAACTCTTCTTTTACCACTTCTTCTGCTTTACCAGAGCCACAAACAGGACACTCTTCTGCTCTAAATGTTCTAGTTGAAGTGAAATCAAGATTCTCAATGTCAATATGCAATATTCTATCAGACAAAGTAGGCTTTTTTCCCATGATTGCCTTGACTGCTTCGGCAACTTCAATTCCCCCTACAATAGACAAAATTGACGGATGTACTCCCTCAATGCTACATGTAGGCATTGTGTCCTCATCTAATGCAGGAAACATGCAATGGTAGCATGCGCTGGTTCCAGGAAGTATAGTAAATATCTGACCAGATACTCCAACTGCAGCGCCCGTAACAAATGGAATTCCAAACTTTACACATGCTTTGTTTAATGCATATCTTGCATTGACACTATCTAGTGCATCAACTACAACATCGCATCCTTCAACTACTTCCAGTGCAGTATAGTCATTAACTGATATTGCCAGTGCCTCTATTTTACAATCAGGATTTAGTTTTTGCAGTTTCTTTGCAGCAACTTCGACTTTTACCTGACCTACATCATCCTCATCAAACATTGTCTGTCTGTGCAAGTTAGATAGTTCAATTACATCTCTATCAACTATTCTCAAAATACCAATACCCATTGCAGCAAGTCTTGTAGTAATTGGATTACCTAAACCACCAGTACCAACGACGCAAACTTTAGCATTCTTTAGTTTCAGTTGACCCTGATAACCAATCTCTTCTAGCATTACTTGTCTAGAGAATCTATCTAATTCCTTACTGGATAGTTCTTCAGAACCGCCTGCTACTGCTGGCAATATGTAAACTTCGTCACCATCTTTAAGAGGAGTTTCCATGCCATTAGTAAACTTGGCATTTTTTCCGTTGATGTAAATGTTAATCAGTGAACGCGGTGTTTCATCATTTTCTAAAACTCTGCGCTTGAAACCATCACCCATTATTTCAGAGATTTTTGCAAACGCATTTTGCAGCGAGTCAGCTGAGATCTCAGTCTTTTTCTCACCGCCTCCCTGATTTAGCACAGATGGAATTGTAAATGTGATATTTGCCATTGCTAGTTTACCACCGCTGATATTTCTGCTATATCTGCTTTCATTACTTTTGGCTTTTGCAAAACTGTCATTATTGATTCAGTTGCCTTGAGTCCGTTTCCAGTAACATAACACACTACTCTGTCGTTTTTGTCAATCTTTCCTTGTTCTACCATCTTTTGGAGTACTGCAACAGAAACGCCTCCTGCAGGCTCTGTAAATACGCCTTCTGTTCTTGCTAAAAGTAGTATTGCATCTAGAATCTCTTGATTGTTACATTCTTCGGCAAATCCATTGTATTGTGCCAATCGTTTTAACACATATCTTCCGTCTCCAGGATCACCTATTGCCAAGCTCTTTGCTACAGTGTCAGGGTTTTCAACTGGAATCACTTCTTTGGAATTTTTCTTAAATGCATCAACAATAGGAGCACATCCATGTGGTTGTGCTGCGATTATGTGCATGTTAGTTATATCATTTAACAACGATATTTGTTGTAGTTCTTCAAATCCCTTACAAATTGCGTTAAGCATTGCACCACTACCTACTGGAACTATTAGTTGATCAGGTACCTGCCAGTCAAGTTGTTCTGCGACTTCATATGCCAAAGTTTTAGAGCCCTCAACATAGTGAGAGCGCATGTTAATATTTACGATCCCAATTCCTTTGGAATCACCAATCTGTGCAGCTATGCGGTTTGCATCATCATATGTTCCATCAACTGCAATGTAATTTGCACCATACGATAATGCTTGTGCGATTTTTGCCATCTCAATGTTACTTGGAGCAAATACATGACATGGAAATCCACCTTTTGCAGCATGAGCTGCAGTAGCTGATGCTAGATTACCAGTAGATGCACAACCAACAGCTGACAATCCAAACTCCTTTGCTTTTGATACTGCAACGCCTGCAGGTCTGTCTTTAAACGAAAATGTTGGATTAACAGAATCATTTTTAATGTAAAGATTTTTCAAACCAAGATTTTTGCCCAGTTCTTCGGCTTTGGTTAATGGTGTCATCCCTGCATCAATGCTTACAATATTTGATTTGTTCTCTATTGGAAGTAATTCAAAATATCGCCAATACGTCTGCTCACGATTAGAAAATGTATCCTTTGTAACTGTTGGAAAATCATACTTTACATCAAGTGGCCCAAAGCAGTCATCACAAATATACTTGAAAGTAGACTCGTACTCTTTTTTACACTCTCTGCACTGCAATGATGTTCTAGCCAAGATTAGTTACTCCTTTCCAAATATACATAAAAAATCCTAATATCAAGTTAAGTATTACTTAATTTCAATGAAGATAAAATATAGTGAGAATTTTTGCGTAAATCTAGAAAAAAGCTATAAAGTTGTCATAGTTTTAAAAAATATTCAGGAAAAAGCTGCTTTTTGTTGATTTTTCACTAATGGTAAGGTTTTTAGAGATTTTTTAAAAGAATTTCTCATATGAAAATGAGTCTGGTGGCAATCGTTGCTGGAGGAATAGTTATTCTTGCAATAATTTTGACTTTAATTTTGACATCATATCAAGAAATAGATGTAGAAAACACATTGGATAAAGGGATTCAAAGTATAGTCAACGAGACGGATTACAAATTATTGCCAAAAGAATGGATTGTGTCAGGGCCATTTCAGATTGATCGAAGTAAATATGCCATAGGTGAAAAGATCTTCATGAATGTTAATGGGTTAGAATTTGATGAGAAAGGACAGATTGACATAATGAGACCACTGAATGCAACTCATCAGTTTGTGTGGGATGCAATTCCATTTGATGGAGCGAAAAAATCAGAATTTAATTTTTACTTCGAACCTAGAATATCAAAAATTGAAGGATTTTGTTCTGTTGATGACATAATGGGAAAATGGTCATTGGTTTTTAGAGGAACTAATTATCCAAACCTAGATTTTGATATTACAGAAAGAGTTGTTCCTGGAACAAACATTGAACCAGTTTGTTAAATTATTTTTCTAGATTATTGTGAAAACAAACTCGCTCACCAGTATGACAAGCTGGTCCTGATGGTTCAACAAGATAAATAATTGCATCAGAATCACAATCAACTAGAATTTCTTTTACTTTTTGAGTATTACCTGATTCTTCACCTTTCATCCAAAGTTTATTTCTTGAACGACTCCAAAACCAAGAATTTCCAGTTTTCTTTGTTAATTCAAGGGATTCTTTATTTGAATAAGCAAGTGTCAGAATATCTTTTGTATTTGCATCTTGAACTATAATTGGAATTAATCCACCACTTTTTTCAAAATCAATATCATCTATAGATTTCTGCATGGTTATAACTTGAGAAATAGCTATTATAACCTTACAGGAATTTCTTTTTCTTTGAGATATGTCTTTACACCATTAACCCCATGAGTCTGATAGTGAAAAATCGAAGCAGCAAGTGCAGCGTCAACATTCGACTTTCTGAATAGATCTAACATATCATCAGGCTTTCCACAACCACCAGACGCTATTACTGGAATTGATAAGGAATCAACAATTGATTTTGTGAGTAGAATGTCATAACCATCCTTTGTTCCATCTTTATCAATACTGGTAAGGAGAATTTCACCAGCCCCAAGATTTTCTGCTTTTTTTGCCCATGAAATGGCATCAATTCCTGTACCTTCCTTTCCACCATAAATGAAAACTTCAAACCAGAATTTTTTATCATTTTCAGTGAAAATATTTTTTTTATTATCAATATCAAAATTTCTTTTGGCATCAATTGCAACTACAATACATTGACGGCCAAACAGTTCCATCAATTTAGTTATCACTTTGGGATTTTTTATAGCACCAGTATTGATTCCAACTTTATCAGCACCATTTAGAAGAATATTTCTAGCATCCTCTAATGATTTAACACCACCACCAACAGTAAATGGAATATCAATTACTGATGCAACTTTTCTGACTAAATCTTTGATTATCTCTCTTTGTTCATCAGATGCAGTAATATCCAAAAATACAAGCTCATCAGCTCCTTCATTGCTATATTTTTCAGCAAGTTCAACAGGATCACCTGCATCCTTAATTGATTCAAAATGAAGTCCCTTTACAACTCTACCATTCTTTACATCAAGACATGGAATGATTCGTTTTGTCAGAGTCATACTATCTTCTTTGCCTCCTCAATTGATATTTTATTTTCATAAAGAGCCTTTCCGAGTATAACTCCAAATGCATTTTTTTCTTTTACATCTTTAACGTCATTAATATTAGAAATACCACCACTAGCAATCACATTAGTTTTGTCCAAGTTACAAGCTTGTTCTAAAAATTTCAGGTCAGGACCCTCCAAAGTTCCATCACGATTTACATTAGTTAACAAAAATTCAGTAAACCCCATATCAAGAAATTCTTTGATTGCATCAATTAGTTTGATTTCAGTTCTATCTTGCCAACCATGTATTACTATTTCACCGTCTTTGTGATCAACTGAAATTACAATCTTTTCAGGTCCTAAAGATAAAAGTAATTTTTTAAGAAGTTCTTTGTCGTTAAAGGCCAAAGTTCCAATTACTACTCTGCTTGAAATTTTAACAACATCTAAAATTAATGATTCGTCTCGTAGACCTCCAGCAACTTCAACTGGAATTGAGATTTCCTCCAGAATTTTCTTTATTATTGAAAGATTAGAGCCAATTCCCAAAGTTGCATCCAAATCCACTATATGCAACATATCAGCACCATTTGCTTCCCATTTTTTTGCAATTTCAACAGGATTATCACTATACACTGTTTTCTGCTTTGGATCGCCTTTGTAAAGTCTAACCACTTGGCCATCCATCAGATCAATTGCAGGAATGATTTTCATTTTTTACACACATCAAGAAAGTTCTTTATCATAATTTTCCCAACAGAGCTAGATTTTTCTGGATGAAATTGGGTCCCAAAAAAGTTGTCTTGTTCAACTATTGCTGGAACTTTAATTCCATAATCAGATTCTGCAGTGATTACATCATTAGAATTTGGTTTAACTCTATACGAGTGTACAAAATAAACCCAAGAACCATTCTCAATCCCTTCTAGAAGTTTACTTGGTTTTTTTATCTCTAAATCATTCCATCCCATGTGAGGTACTTTCATGGGCGGTGGAAGAACAATTACCTCACCACCCATTATTCCCAAGCCTTTTTCTTTTCCCTCTTCGCTTTTTTCAAAAAACATCTCCATTCCAAGACAAATTCCTAAAACAGGTGTTATGTCCTTGACAAAATCCTTGAATCCAGTTTTAGACAACTGAGTAATGCTTTTGATGGCAGGGTCAAAGTTTCCTACACCAGGAAGTAACAAACCAGAATATTCATTAGGTTTATCAAAATTGGTTATTATGTCAACTGAAGCTCCTGCATTCTCAAAAGAATTTTTAAGGCTGAAAATATTTCCAGCGCCATAATCAAATATTGCTACTTTGACCATTACATTGAACCTTTTGTACTTGGAATACCTTTTTGTTTTTTGTCATATGACGAAGCTGATCTAAATGCAACAGCAAGTGACTTTATGGCGGCCTCAACTTTGTGATGATCGTTTTCGCCATACTTTACAGTAAGATGAATACAGCTATTAAGATTCTGAAGAAGCGACTGAAAAAAGTGCTCTAGATCTTCTTTTGAGATGTCTTCAATTTTGCTTCGTTTAATTGACAAAGTTAACTTCCAAAATGGACGTTTTACTAAATCAATTGAAGCTTCAGCAAGAGATTCATCCATTGGAACAGATGCATAACTAAATCTTGTAATTCCACTTCTTGAACTTAATGCTTTATCAATTACTTGTCCTATTGAAATTGCAGTATCCTCAATAAGATGGTGTTCAATTCCATCATTTGATTTTGCATCAACTTTCAGGTCTATCATACTATGTTTACCAAACGATACAATCAAGTGATCAAGAAAATTAATGCCAGTTTTGATGCTTGTTTTTCCAGTTCCATCTAGATTAACAGATACTTGAACGCTAGTTTCTTTGGTACTTCGTTTAATTGATGCCTTTCGCAGTTTCATATTTCTCACAGGTTATGTAATATGCATTATTCTAAATTTAATACCTTTGGAAGTAGATTGATTGAATCTAATACTAAGATAGCCTCATTCTGATTAAATAATTCAAGTTTTTCTTGAGGATTTTTGCTGGTGCCAATAATTCCACAAAAAATAGTTTTACTTCCCAAGTCAGAGGCCTTGTTAGCCATGATAAAATCTTCCATAGAATCTCCAACATACAGAGTTGAGACGCTGTTCATTCCTTTGATAGAATCTAGGAGTGATTGAGGATTTGGTTTTGCAAGTTCTCTTGATTCATCTTCCAGAAACACAGAATTTTTCAGATCAAATTTCTCTAATAATGTCTTTAAAGAATAACTAATAGATTCTTTTCCTCTGCCTGTTACAATAGCAATTTTTGAATCAAATTTTTTTTGTAATTGTTCAATTAACAAATTATTTAAAATTACATCATCTTGCTCAATTAAACCCGACTCAGAAAATTTTGAAGAATTTTTAAATAATTTTTGGTATAATTCAGGTCCATAGAAAAGTTGATCAAATATTTGATACAGAGGATTTTCATGATGTGCACCAGGGTAAGATAATTGCTTTTTGATATCAGAAATGTTAACTTGATTTTCAAGATATTTTTCTACAGATAGTATACCACTAGAATCAGCATTTTTTATTACATCAAAGATAAAACTTGTTTGATCTTTTTCTAATTTTTTTGCTGCAACTAAAGAAATTATTGCAGCATATGTTAGATCAACTTCATCATTAAATCCACCAGTTGATTTAAATCCATCAATTATTTTAAAATCTATATCTATTGCGTCATTGATTTTTGCAAAATTCTCTAAAGCATATTGAGTTGTTTTAAGAATTGCTAGATCATATGATTTTGAAACATCAATTAAAACACCATCGCAATCAAATATCACAGCATCGATCTCATTTAGAACATCAATACCAGAATTATCAATGTAGATTCCTTCAGATTTTTTTGTTAAAGTCATCCCAACAAATCACGAATAGCCAGTAAAAATTTTGAGTTCATTTCTTTTGTTCCAATTGTTACTCTAAGACATCCTTCATGATTTCCTATTTTTCCTAATTTTCGGATTGAAATTCCTTGCTCAGCAAGTGCTGAATAGACTCGTTTGTAGATTCCGTGGGTGTCAAAAAGCACAAAATTAGCCTTAGAATCAAAAACTTCAAAGGGATCATATTTCTGTAAATTCTTGATAATTCTTTTTCTTTCAAATTTGATGTTAGTTACTGCGTCTTTCATCAGTTTTGATTTTTCTAAAGCCAAAATTCCAGATTTGATTGTGATAGTACTTAGAGGATATGGGTATTGTAAGACATCAATAAAGATTTTAGTGAATTTCTTATTTGCAATAAAATATCCAAGTCTAAGTCCAGCTAATCCAAATGATTTTGAAAGAGTTTGTACAACAATAAGATTTTCTTGAGTTTTTACCATACTTGAGAGAGAATAATCACCAAATTCTCCATAGGCCTCATCAATTATTACAAGACCATTAAAAGATTTGATAAGTTTTTGTAATTTATTTTTTGGGAATTGAAATCCTGTAGGATTGTTTGGAGAATCAAGATAGAGTATATCTGTATTTTTAGATTGTTTTACAAAATCTTTAATATCTAATTTCATATCACTTGAAAATGGAATTGTAATCAATGGAATTGAGTACAATTTACATCTCTCTTCAAAAAATCCAAAAGTAGGATTGGAGGTAAGAACTTTGGTCTGTTTTGATGCAAAATTACAAAGTATCAAATCTAAAATTTGATCTGAACCATTACCAACACCAATCATTGAAGAAGGCATTTTAACAAATTTAGATATCATCTGGATTAAGCGTTCTACTCCACCGAGTGGATATTCTCTTACGTCAGAAGTTTTTCTTGCTGATGATAGGATGTCATTTTGAAATTGTTTGGGAATTACATAGTTTTCATTAGAATCCAGCTTTAATGCGTTCTGATCAAGTTCAGGTTTTTGATAACCGCCAATAGAAGAAAATTTCTTTGTTTTTTCTTCAAACCAGTTTTTTTTCATTTCAATCTACCTCGAACTGCTTCATAGTGATTGGGAAGTCCTTCAGCATTAGTTAAAACTTCAAGGTATTTTGAAATTTTGGATAGTGATGATTTTGAGCAAGTAACCTGTGTGTTTATCTTGATAAAATCTAACACTGAAAGTGAGCCACGAGTTTTTCCAAATCCATTAGTAGGAAGAATGTGATTTGAGCCCAAAACATAGTCACTAGCAGATGAAGGAGTATTATTTCCAAGCAAAATTAGTCCTGGTGAAGTGATTTTTGAGGAAAGGGATTCAGGATTTTTTGTCATTATTTGCAAGTGTTCAGGGGCTAAAGAATTTGCAAGTTTTATCATATCAGATTTAGTTTGACAAATTGCAATAAATCCATTATTTTTTAGACTAGATTTTACAAAATTTTTTCTTTGAATTTTTGGTATCATTTTAGAAATAATATTGCAAACAGATTTTGCAAGTTTTTCAGAAGTTGTGATCAAATAACAAAAAGTATCACTACTGTGTTCTGCTTGAGAAATAAGATCTAATGCAATAAATTTTGGATTAGTTGAATTATCTGCAATAATTCCTAATTCAGTAGGACCTGCAAGCATATCTATTCCAGTCTGATCACTTATCAAAGATTTTGCAGTGATAACAAATGAACCTCCAGGACCAACAATTTTTTCAACTTTGGAAATGGTCTTGGTACCATATGATAATGCTGCAATTGATTGTGCACCACCTGTTTTGTAAATTTCATCAGCACCACAAATATTTGCAGCAACAATTGTTAATGGACTGATTTTTCCATCTGAATTTGGAGGAGATACTACTACAACTCTTTTAACACCAGCAATTTTAGCTGGAATTACAGACATTATTACAGAGCTTGGATATTTTGCCAACCCGCCTGGTATATAACATCCAACGCTTTGAATTGGAATGAATTTTTTAGAGATTTTAATTCCATCGTTGTTAATAGTTTTATTTTTTAAGATGGATTTAATCACAGACTCTGTTTTTTCAAGTCTAGCTTTAGCTAAACGTAATGCACTGAGTTCAGTTTTGGAAACTTTGGAGTATGCATTTTTTATCTCTGTTTTGGTTAAACGTAGTGTAGAAAGATTTGCACCACTGAATTTTTTCTCATATTTTCGGATTGCGTTATCGCCATTTTTTTTAACACTTTTTAGAATAGATTCAACTATGACTTTGTTTTTTTGAGGCTGTTTTGGTTTAATTTTGGCTGCAAATTTTTCAACATTAGTTACTTTGATTATTCTTATCAATTTTCTTCGTCACGTTTAATCTCCTCAAGCTCTAGTATTTGTCGTGGTTCATGAACCACGAGACCTTGAGCAATCTTCCTCAGTTTAGGAATAAGTTTGTAAAATTCATCTTTTTTGATGACTGTGTTTACTCCATACCACCCTTTCTCACTAAGTGGACTTATGGTAGGTTTTTTGAGGGAGGGCATCTGTGTTAGAAGTTTTTTCAGATTTTTCTCTTCAACGTTTAGGTAAATGTGCAAGTATTTTTTGCCATGAACAGCACCTCTCATAAGGGTTACAATATCAAATATTTTTTCACGTTTTTTTGGATCCTTTAATGATTTCTTGTTTGCGATCAAGTGTGCAGTTGAAGTAAGTACTTCATCAACAATTTTCAATTTGTTTTGTTTTAGAGTTGTACCAGTTTCAGTGACATCCATTATTGCATCTACATCTTCAGGAGGTTTTGCCTCAGTTGCGCCAAAGGATAGATGAATTTGGACATTTTTGTTAGTTCCTAATCTAACCCATGGAGTTACAATCAGAGGATCTTTGGAGCCATAATATTTTTTGTAAGACTTTGATTGTTTTAGAAATTTAGAGGCAGTGGTAAGATATTCTGAAGAAATACGAAGTGTTTTTTTCTTTTTACCATAATCTGCAATCATTTCATCAAGATTTTTGTAACGATATTTGTCTGGAAAAGCTATGACCAGTCTAATTTTACCATATTCTAAATCTAAAATAGGTTCAACATCAGAATTTGTTTCACCTACCCAATCTTTTCCAGTGATACCTACGTCATACAATCCTTCTGCAACCAAAGTTGGAATCTCTTGAGGACGTAGCATCTTGACGACAATATTTGGATCATCTAGATAGACTCGATAAGTTCTACTCTTTCTGTTAACTTTGGTCCAAGATTTTTCTAACAGTTTGAAAGTAGCATCCTCTAGGCTCCCTTTAGGGATAGCAAATCTTACTTGAGACATTTCCAATTGTTTTCACTTTTTGGGTATATAATCGCATGTTTAAATTTGCTCAAGTAATTCTTTGGCTCTATCAAGTGAAATTTTCTTTTCTTCAATCATTTTTTGAACAATTTTATCTATCTGCTCAGATGTAGCTCCCGCAGCAGCAGCAAGATTTCTTGCATGTAGACGCATGTGTCCCTTTTGAATTCCCTCTGTTGCAAGAGCTCGAATAGCACTATAATTTTGAGCCAAACCAGTAGCAATCATTACACATGCAAGCTCTTGTGCTGTTGAAACTCCAAGAATCTTTGCACAAACTTTAGCAATGGGGTGAACATTTACAATTCCACCTACAATCCCAACGGAAAGAGGAATTTCCAAGGTTCCAACTAGATTACCATCATTATCTTTACTCCATTTACTAAGAGAACGGTATCTGCCAGATTTTGCAGCATAAGCATTTGCTGCAGCTTCAATTGCTCTACTGTCCTGACCAACTGCATTTGCAACAGATATAGTTCCATTGAGGATACCTTTGTTGTGAGTAACTGCTCTATAGACATCATTATCAGCAAATTCATATGCTAAAATAATATCATTAACAACTTCTTCTCCTCCGACAGCCTCTTTTTCAAATACTGCTTTTGCTTTAGCAATTCTTCGAGTAGAATAATTTGATAATATTCGAAGTAATGCTCGTCCACCTGAAATCTTTTCAATTAAGGGTGAAACAGCTTCGCACATTGTATTGGTAATATTTGCACCCATGGCATCGCCAACATCAATTAAGAGTTCAACAATAAGCATTTTACCAGAGGGTGTATCAATTTCTTTACAAGATATTTCTTTTGCACCTTTATCCATTTTAGACAATGTATTGCTTTTGGAATTCGCTAGTTGGAGAATTTCATTGGAAGAATTAATGATTTTTTGAATTACAGAAGGAATATCAACATCTAATATTTGTATTTGACCAATGCTGTAAGATTCATCTGCTGTAACTTCAAATCCACCTTTAATTCTCGCAATTTTAGCTCCTTTAGATGCTGCTGCAATCACAGATGGTTCTTCAATAACCATTGGAATTATGTAGTCTTTTCCATTAATTTTGAAATTTGTTGCAATTCCTAAAGGAAGTGAAAATGTGCTAATAGCATTTTCCACCATTTTATCGGCCTTATCAAAAGAAATTCCTCCATTGCTACTTTGCAAAATATCTAATTCTTCATTAGAAAGGTTTGCAAAATTTGCAACAAGATCTAGTCTTTCTTTTCTTGATTTTTCAAAAAACCTTGAAATTGACGAGTCTGGCATTTTATTTCAATATCCTCAATAATTTATCATCCATGCTATCTGGAAAACCTTTTCCATCTGTATTTGAAGTAATTACATAAAGACTTCCATCAGGACCTTGTATTACATCACGAACACGACCGATTCCACTGAGAATAGATTTTTGAGAGCTAAGCCCCTCGTCAAAATCTAGCTGGTAAAGATTGGTTGCTCTCATAGAGGCCATTATGAATGGAGATTCAAAATCAAGTTTATCTCCAGAATAAAACAAGATACCGCCTGGTTCTATGCTTGGATCATAACAAAGAATGGCATTTTCAAAGTTATCATTACCAGAGCATTGTTGTTCAGGCCAGCCATAGTTTTTTCCTGCTTGAATTAGATTAATTTCATCGTTTTTTTCAGGTCCAGATTCTGCTACAAACATGTTACCATTATCATCCCAAGTCATTCCTTGAGGATTTCGATGTCCTAAGGAATAAACTGGAGAATCAGAGAAGGGATTATCATCTGGGATAGTACCATCATCGTTTAATCTTAAAATTTTTCCAGATAAAGAATCAAGGTCTTGTGGAAGGTGAGATGAATCAGAAACAGTTCCAGTACCTACATATAATTTTCCATCAGGTCCAAATTTTATAAAACCACCATTTGTAAATGTAGAACCAGGAATTTTATCAAATACAGTTTCAGCATCTTGTAATTTATTTTTAGATTCAGTTATTCGCAGAATCTTGTTCCACAAATATCCATCCTCTTCATAAGTCAAAAATACATAGATGTAATGATTATTTGAAAAATCTGGATGAAGTGTAATGCCCAACAATCCCCCATCAAATACATTAGCAGGACGAAATACAGCTAATGGGGATTCTAATAAATTATTGTCTTGAATTACTCTAATGAATCCACTTTTTTCTGTAACAAAAATTCTGTCGTCAGAAATAGCAATTGCACGAGGTTTGTCAAGGTTTTTAGCTAAAATACTTACAGAATCACTTTCAGAATTTGAAGTAGATACTGGTAATGGCAATGGAATAGGATCTGACGGAGAAGTTAAAACAAAAAAAGAAAATATCACAACAGCAATAATAGCAATGATTCGAATTTTTTTATCCACAAAAAGATAACCTTTTCAAATCTTATTAATTGCTTTCAAGAATTTGATAAAGCGTATATACGGCTGATCCTCATTCATGTATCAGCGGGGTGGGGAAGTCAGACTCTTTAGGACTAGGTCATCCCGGCGGGCTCATAACCCGCAAATCAGTAGTTCAAATCTACTCCCCGCTACTTAATTTCTATAAACACAAAACCATGAAAGAGATTTATCAAATTTTGAGGTTTTGTTAGATATTCCAATACGTTGTAGAGGTCTTGTTAGGTGTCTATGAGCAGACATATTTGGAATATACAGTTGTTTTTTTACTTTTCTTGAAATTTCAACAGTAATCTTTTTCGAAGCTTTTTTTCCACATCGGATACACTGAAATCCTTGATTCTGACCTTTAGATTTCATTTTTTTGTTACATTTTTTGCAAATGGGATTAGATTTTGAAAGATTCTTTTCAAGGTGAATGATATCAATAAATTCAAGATTAATGATTCGAGGAAATTTTTTTGATGCTTTTCGAACACCACCACCTACACATATTTTATCTCCCTTAATCAAATTTGAAGCAATAGACGAGATTCCTGTTGGTTTGTAAACAGCACACCAGAACTCATAATTTTCAGAAAGAATTTTGAAAAATACATGTCCACCTTTTACAATTTTTGGTGTATTTGATACAATTCCAGTGATTTTTCCAGAAGAATAAGGTTTCATGTTTTGAAAATTTAATTCATTTTTCAAATGATCTCCAGTCCCTTGATTAGATTTGAAGATCATGTAACCATCTAATTTTTCATCACTTTTCAGAATCTTTGTAGCATATACTAGTGAATCAACATTTTCACCTCTAACACCATAAAATACAGGATCAGGGCCATGTGGAGTAATTAAAATTCGTCCTTTTTTTGTATCAAAACTATTAAACGTGTTTGGAGAAGTTTTTTCTTGCATAATTTTCACGCTTTCAGCAGAAATTTTTCTTTCTTTTCCAAATTTTGTTCTTTTACGATAGCTCACAAGTTCTAATGTGTGATCTTGAAAATCATATCCAATTGCACCAATTGCACCAACAAGTCCTTGACCATTTCCTTGGTAGAAAAATTCAAGATCATTTTTTTCAGCAAATCTTTTAGCATTACTTCTTTTAATTAATTGCCAAAGAGCTAAGTTACTAAAATTTGTAAATTCAGAAGGAATTATATCACTTTCAAAAAATACTAATCCAGGATTTGCGCCATTTTTAATATCAGAATATTTTGAAACAAGATTTTTAATTTGATTTTTTACCTTAGAAGAATTTCTAGTCTTTATTCTGATTGAAATTGCCCCATTACCTCGAGTTTTCCATGGAATGTTAGGATTAAACCTAACTAATCTTGGGAAATCAAGAAATTCAGTTTTCTGTTTTTGAAGTAAATCAACAATTTTGTATGCTAAAAATGTGGTACACATTCCTTTAGGAGAATCAGTATCATCAAACCCAATATTAAGAACAGTTTTTTCAACCATAAATTAATTAAACTACTCAGACATTTTTAGTTGTTGCAGAGTACAGTTGATTTAAATTAATAAAGTTCTATCCGAAGCTGAATTGATAGTAATAGATGAAGAAAGAATTTTCAAAGAAATTGAAGATAAAAATCCAGTATCAGTTTCATTAAATGGGCCTGATGGAATTTTACCACAAGTTCAAGAAATGGCTATGAAAATTACAAAAAAAATTGGAATTCCAGCATATGTTTTAGCAGATACAACATGGGGAACATGTGACCTTAATTCAAACGGCTCAAAAGTTCTGGGAGCAGAGATTCAATTTAACATTGGACATACTATAAACACCGAATCGCTAGAAAAAAATTTAATCTTAATTGATGCTTTTGATGATGTTGAATTTGATAGTGTTGCAAAAAAATGTGGAGGTGTGTTAAAAGGAAAAACAATTTCATTAGTTACAGATAGTCAGCATTTACACCAGATAGATAAAGTTGAAAAAATTTTAACAGAAAATGGAATTCAAGTCAAAATTGGAAAAGGAAAAGGGCAATTAAATGATGGTCAAGTATTTGGTTGTGAATTTTATCCTGCATCTGAACTAAAAAAAGAGGTAGATGTCTATGTGTTTTTAGGACAAAGTAATTTCCATGCAGCAGGAATTGCACTATCAACAAATTTACCAACTTATGTTTTAGATCCTTACTTTAATGAAGTAAGAGAGATTACAGAATTTGCACAGAAATTAAAAAAGAAAGCCACTCTTGCAATATACAAAGCAGCTGAAGCAAAATCATTTGGAATAATTATAGGACTAAAAGAAGGACAACTATCCAAGGTATTTGCTTTAAAAATTAAAAAAGAATTAGAAAAAGAGGGAAAAGAAGTTCAGTTATTTGCACTAACTGATATTACAAATGAGAGATTAAGAAATCTTAAAGGAATTGATGCTTTTGTTCAAGTAGCATGCCCAAGAATTTCCACTGACAGTCAGTTTGACAAACCAGTATTGTCTACACCTCAGGCAAATGCCCTTCTCAAAATTTTACGAAAAGAAAGCATTGAAGGGTATTTAGAAATTCCACATTGGTTATAATCACGATACTAACTTTTGGAATCTAGAATGATCCGATAATTTTTCAAATGATTTAGATTTTTTTGCTTTAACTTTGTATTGGATTCCTTGAGAAATTGCATGTTCAAGTAGATTTAGTGCTTCATCAAAGTTTGAAAGCATTACAAGATTGCATGATTTATCAAATAAAACATCGCCATTATCTGGATGATCTTTCAATATACTATTACAACATAAAATAGATTCCTCAAATTTTTCCATAGAAAACAAAATTCGTTCTTTATGGTATAAGACAATATTGTATTTTGGGTTGTCCTTTAAAATTTTATCACAAAGTGATAATGCTTCAGCAAAATTTCCTTGTTTACGAATAGTCGAGATTTTATTTACCAATACAGAAAGATCGTTTGGATATAGTTGAAGAGCAACATCATAACATTTCATAGCGTTATCAAAATCTTTGAGTTTACTCAGGGCATATCCCTTATTGTTAAGCGAACTAAGGTGTTTTGGGTTATCATTTAGAATTTTATCATAATATGTAATTGCTTCTTTTAGTTTTCCTTGGAGAAATAATCTATTTCCTTCATCTAAAATTGAATTTGTTTTAGGATCTACCATTACTAATCAGAGTTAGGGTTTCATTAAGATTTTTCCAAAAAGTCCTTTACCTTTGAGCATTTTAGTGTGAGCCTCTGCTGCTTGTTCAAGTGGATATACTGAATCAATTATAGATTTTATTTTACCTTGGGACATCCAATAGAGACCTTGTTCTAATTCAGCTCTTGTTCCTTGAGTTGAGCCTAAAATGTTGATTCCCTTGAAGAAAATATGACGTAGGTCAGTCTTGGCATCATAACCTGTTGTGGCTCCAGTAGTCACAATTGTTCCACCATAATTTAGCAAAGTCAGTTCTTTGTTCCAGTAAGAACCCCCTATATGTTCAAAAATTACATCAACTCCAGGTATATCCACAAAAGGTTTCGGAATATTTTTTGCAATTGACCGCACTTCTTTGTACCAATCATCATTTCTATGATTTATGGCATAATCAGCTCCTAATTCCAATAATCTATCTAATTTATCAGGACTAGCAGTAGCAATTACAGTACATCCAAAAAGTTTTGCGATTTGAATTCCATAATTTCCAACGCCGGAACTGCCACCCATAATCAAAACTAATTGTCCAGGTTGAATTTTTGCTCTTCCAACAAGCATATGCCATGATGTAACTAATGTCATTGATGCAGCTGCTGCATCATCATACGATACACCTTCAGGAATCTTGACAACATTAACTTCTGGAAGATGAGTTTCTTCACAGTACCCACCCCAAAGTGGACCTGTTTCAAAACCCCAAATAGTTCGTTTCCTGCAATCATATTCTCTTCCATCAGTACATGCTTTACAAACTCTACATGACAAATTTCCATGAGAGACTACTCTATCACCTACTTTGATATTTTTTACATCACTACCAACTGCAGTAACTTCTCCTACAGCATCAGTTCCAGAGATATGTGGCAATGGAACTGCCAGTGGTTTGCCCCTCATTCCCCAAATATCATCATAGTTGAGGGCTGCTACTTTTACCTTGAAAACTACTTCACCAGATTTTAGTTCAGGGGAAGGAATATCTTTGATTTTTAAGATTTGAGAAAAGTTATCATCTATAGTATATTGATCATATACTAAGGCTTTCATGATTTTTTTCAAATTTTTAGAGATATATGATTTGCCAAGATCTTTCATACCACAAACAATTATAATCATAACAACAAAAATCTCAGCATGTCTGAAAATGCAACATTTCCAGGTGACAAAATAGCGTCTATTGAAGAATATGAGGCTGGATACAACACTTTTGATGATGGAGATATGGTTCGAGCAGCAACCATAGGCCAAAAAGACATTGACAAGACAACACGAGTTGTTAGCATTAAGCATCCAAAAACTCTATCAATTCCAAAAGATGGAGACATTGTTATTGGAACAGTTGCGGCAGTGATGTCATCTATGATTGCAGTATCAATTGATTACATAAATGGAAAACCCACTACATCAAAAGTAGAATGCATATGTGGAACGCGAAATATTAGAATAAGAAATGTAGCACTAGTCAATGATATAGTAACATTAAAGATTCTTAGTCATCTTAATGGTACAATTCATGCAACAATTAGTGAACCACATTTAGGAATTTTATTCACTAAATGTAGAAAATGTGGAGGCAAAGTTGTACCAATGCGTGATGCCATAAAATGTACAGAATGTGCATGGATTGATGAAAGAAAACTTTCAACAAACTTTGGCAAAAGTGATTTCTTTAATTTGAGAGATTAAGAAATGATTCATGTTTCGTTCCAAGGTGAACGAGGAGCATATAGTGAAGATGCAGCAAGATCATTTTTTAATGAAGAAATTGAAACTATCCCTCTTACAACATTTGTAGAAGTTTTAGAAAACACATCTATAGATAAAACAGAATATGCAATTTTGCCCGTAGAGAATTCATTGGAAGGAAGTGTTGGTGAAAGCTATGATCTACTTTATTCAACATCACTAAATGCTACAGGTGAAATCTATCATAGAATTGAACACTGTTTAATTGGAATTGGTAAATTAGAAGAAGTGGATACTGTTTATTCACACCCACAAGCTTTAGGTCAATGTAGAAAATTTATTGAGCAACACAACATGAAAACAATTCCTACATACGATACAGCAGGTAGTGTAAAAATTGTCAAAGAATTAAACAAGAAAAATTGTGCGTGTATAGCTAGTAGAGCAGCATCAGTCATACACAAGATGCCTATTATTGCCGAAAATGTTGCTAATAATTTAGATAATTATACAAGATTTCTGATATTATCAAAAACAAACAGTCCTGAAACAGGAATTGACAAAACTTCAATTATTTTTTCCATTAAACATAAACCAGGTTCTTTACACAGAATTATAGAAAATTTTCACAAGGAAAGTGTTAATCTTACAAAGATAGAATCTAGGCCAACTAAAACAAATACGTGGGAATATAATTTTTATATGGATTTTGAGGGACATGAAAAAAATCCTCAGATTTCAGAAATGTTAGATAAAATAAAACAAGAGACTCTGTTCATGAAAGTTTTGGGTTCGTATCCTTCTGCAAAACTAAGCTAAAAGCCTTTGGGTTTTCTTAAGGTAAAGCCCATACTAAATCCAATGATCACCATTCCAGATATAATCACCATAAGATCATAGGTAAACCAAATTGGATCAGAACTTCTAATTAAAACTCCTGTGATTGATAATTCTGTATTACCGGTATTTTGGATCTGGATTTTTATTTCACCATCTTCTAAATGAGTCCATTCTAAGAACAATTCATTTTTGTAGGAAGTTGTTGGAATCTGTAATCCATCTGCTGGTCTTTCAAATTTGAGATCAAAAGCGTTTCCAGTAATATTCATAATTTGTTGTGTGTGAATAGGAGCTGGAATTGTATAGAATACTGAATCGCCAACTTCTACAACATAATTTTCATTAACAGTAATTGTTCCAATATGTAAAATTAAAGAAGCACCGCCAATAACGATAATTGTGCTTCCAACTATTAATCCAATGATAGTTCTTTTTGATAACATAATTCAATGATTCTACATACTGTTTAAAAAATTAACTACATCAAAGAAACATCGTGAGGCTGACTTTCTGCAAACCCAGCTCTTGACATTTTGATAAACTCTGCATTATCTTGCATTTGAAAAATTGTACGCGCACCGCAATAGCTCAAGCCTGAGCGTACACCACCTGTAAGTTGTTTTAGTATATCAGTTACAGTTCCTTTGTAAGGAACCATAGCCTCAACTCCTTCTGCAACATAGTCATTAAGATCGTCATCAAGTGAAATTGAGCCTGTTAGCTTAGATTTTCTACCAATTGAAGCAGCAAGAGAAGCCATTCCACGATAAACTTTGAAACGTTTCCCGTTCTTAGTCAAAACTGTACCCGGTGATTCATCAGTGCCTCCAAGCATACTACCTACCATTACAGATGAAGCACCAGCAGCCAATCCCTTTGTTGCATCACCAGAAGTTCTTGTACCACCATCAGAAATTATTGGAATACCATAATCCTTGCCTATTTTTGCACAATCTATTACTGCAGTTAATTGTGGTACACCAGAACCAGTAATTACTCTAGTAATACAAATTGATCCAGATCCTACACCAACCTTTACTGCATCAACTCCTGCTTTTATCAAATCTTCAGTACCTTGAGCAGTTGCTACATTTCCTGCAATTAATTCACAGTCGGGAAATGCTTTTTTGATATTGCGAACTGTGTTTAATGCATTTTCACTATGACCGTGTGCTATATCAACAACAAGAACATCAGCTCCTGCTTCTAAAAGAGACTCACTTCTTTCTAAAAAGTCACCTTTTACACCAACTGCTGCTCCAACTAATGGTCGTCCTTTCTTATCTTTGGATGCATTTGGATAATCTGCATTATTTGTAATATCCTTACTTGTAATCAATCCTTTGATAATTCCTGAATCATCAACTATTGGTAATTTTTCAATTCTATGTTTGTGTAAAATTTCTTTTGCTTCATCTAATGTAACGCCAGGTTTTGCGGTTACAACATCTTTTGTCATAACATCGTGAATATGATCATTTCGATCAGCAAACAGTAAATCTCTCTCAGTTATTATTCCTATCAATTTAGAATTAGAATCAACTACCAAAAGACCAGAGATATCTTTGTCTTCTGCATAGTCTAGAGCATCTTGGATAGACTTGTCAGGAGAAATAGAATAAGGATTTTCTATCATCACGCTACCTGAACGTTTTACTTTGAGAACTTCGTCGGTTTGTTCTTGAATGGGCAAAAACCTGTGAATGATTCCTATACCACCAGCACGAGCCATAGCCATAGCCATTAAGGATTCAGTGACAGTATCCATATTTGCACTTACAAAAGGAATGTTAATTGAGATATTTCGAGATAATTTAGTACTTAGATCAGTTTGGCTTCTACTTGTAATATCTGAATATTTAGGTACAAGAAGAACATCATCAAAAGTTAATCCCTCTTTGAATTCCAATGAAACCTTGTTAAGGAAGTAAAATATTGATTATAAGCCTTTGTGTCATCTTGAGAGTCTCGAAGCTATTGTTATTGCTTCTTTAGTAGCCTCGACATTATGAGTGCGAATAATGTCAGCGCCATTTATGACAGATATAGCTTCTGCAGCTATCGAGCCAAATAATCGATCAGAAGGATTTTCTTTTCCTAAAAGATTTCCTAGGAAGGATTTGTTCGAAACAGAGATTAAAATTGGATGATTCTGCTTTATAGAATTCAAGTTTTTGATTATTGATAGATCTCTTTTTACCCAATCTGATTTAATTTTTGTAAAAAATGGGCCTTGCCCAGTTTTTACAAAAAATCCAATAGCAGGATCTAATACAATTTTTTCTGACGGAATATTTGATTTTTTTGCAATTTTCAAGCTTTCTCTAAGAAGTTTTTTGGTTGTAGTTATAGTATTTCCAAAAACAGTTTTAGAATCATATGCACATAAAATTAGAGATGGAACAAATTCTGAAACAACCTCTTGCATTTTTCTGTCATACTTTAATCCAGAAATATCATTGATTATCTCAACACTATATTCTAAAGCATCTCTAGCTACTTTAGCTCGACATGTATCAACAGAAATTGGGAGATTGGAGACATTTTGAATTATTTTGATTGCATTAAGAATTCTTTTTGATTCAACTTTTTCTGAGACTGTTGTAGATAAATAAGGTGCAGTAGACATACCTCCAACATCAATAAAATCTACACCTTCATCTTCCATCTGTTTTACAGTATTTTTTATGTGAGTTTTGGTTGTGTTGACAGATTTTTTGTAAAATGATTCAGGACTGGTATTTAGAATGCCCATTATACGTACAGGATTTTTTCCACCTACTCGTACATTTCCAATTCTAGTCACATGGTTTATCAAAAACTAAGGCAATTTGAGTTATATGATAATTTCAGGTTGGAAAAAGAGATATTCAGATATTTTGAAAGAATTCAAGTATAGTGAAAAAAAGGATAAAGAGTCGGCTATTCTTTTAAATTCAATTTTAAAAAAATCAGATGTTAATGAAAAAATTATCAATCTAGTTAAAGGAAAAACCGTTTTTGTGATAGGTTCTGGACCTTCATTATCAATTGCTATTCCAAAATTAAAAAATTTTAAAAAATCGGTAAAAATTGCTGCAGATAGTTCAGTTAAATCATTAGTAGAAAATGGGATTATTCCAGATATTGTCATAACTGATTTAGATGGGGATAAAAATACATTTAAAAAAATTGCAAAAACAAAATCAATATTTGTAGTACATGCACATGGAGATAATATAGGAAAACTAGAATTTTCAAAAAAATTCAAAAATTGTATTGGAACAACTCAATCAAAACCTTTTAGCAAAATACAAAATTTTGGGGGATTCACAGATGGGGACAGAGGAGTTTTTCTAGCTAGTCATTATGGTGCAAAAAAAATTATTTTATTTGGAATGGATTTTGGGGATCGGATTGGAAAATTTTCAAATACAGAAAAATCAGAAAGAAAAACAAAATTAATGAAATTAAATAAAGGAAAATCACTTTTAGAATGGCTGTCAACTATTACAAAATCAGAATTGTTTACCACATCAAAGCCAATTAATGGGTTTAAAAAAATATCATACAAAGATGTAGACATTACAATTACCTAGAATGCATTTAATACCCATCCCTCATTTATCAAATTATGAAATTCTCAGAGGAACAAGTAAAAGACATTGTTACTTTGAAGGAAAGTTTGATCGAGCAAATTGACAAACATCAAGAATCCATAGAAATGTTAGAAAAAAATATCATAATTTTGGATTTATTCTTAAAGGATTCTAGTTTTACAAAAGCTTCACAGTTAGTAACAACAAAAAAAGTGGAGATTCAAAACAAAACAGAGACTAGAGAAAAACGTGTAGAGAGTTCAATTCCAATTAAAAGAGTGAGTGATGGTAAAGTAATTGCCAATGCATTTGTCACACCAGAACAAGTTTCCATAGTTTTAGATGATGAAATTGAGATTAGTGATAATACTCCGCCCTTCAAATCATTCTTTTTAGACAGAATTATTGGAGAAATGAAAAAGAAGGATGCTGTAGAAGCAGAAAATGGAAAAATCCAAAAAGAATCAATTATTGATTACATTATAAACAAAAATGGCTCAGACATAAGAGAAATCATTATCAAAAACTATAGACAAAAAGAAAGAGTAAATGAGCTTATCAATACAGCAGGATGGTCATTAACGCGAATGCTTGAAAATATCAACAAGTGATGACATGGATAAAATTGTAGTTTTAGATTTTGGGTCACAATACAGTCATTTGATTTGTAGAAGAATTAGAGAATTTTCAGTTTATGCAGAACTTGTTCCTTTTGATATTAGTTATGAAGAATTGCAAAAACATAATCCAAAGGGAATAATTTTTTCTGGGGGTCCAGCAAGTGTTTATAATTCAGATGCTCCAGTTCCAGAAAATAAAATTTTTGATATGAATTTACCTCTACTGGGAATTTGTTATGGACATCAATTAATTGTAAACAAATATGGTGGTAAAATAAAAAGAGCAAACAAAGAATATGGTTCATCTTTACTTACAATTGATAATGATAAAGATCTTCTAAGTGGTATAGGAGAATCAGTCAGAGCATGGATGAGTCATGGTGATGAAGCAGAAGAAATTCCGCCGGGATTTCAAGTGATAGGACATACAGAAAGTGCAAAAGCTGCTGCAATTGCATCAGAGGAAAAATCAATCTATGGAATTCAATTTCACCCCGAAGTGGTGCATACAGAACAAGGTACTGAAATTCTTAAGAATTTTGTTTTGAAAGTATGTGGAGCAAAACAAGATTGGACCATGGAGGGGTTTATAGATACAGTTGTAGAAAAAATTTCAAAAATAGAAGGAAATATACTTTGTGGAGTCAGTGGAGGTATAGATTCTACTGTAGCTGCACTACTAATTCACAAAGCAATTGGAGATAGGCTGAGATGTGTTTTTGTAAATAATGGTTTGTTACGATTTAAGGAAGAAACAGAAATTGAGGAGATATTCAAAGATAATTTCAAGTTAAATTTTACAGCAGTTAATGTAGCTGATGAATTTCTTGGAAAACTCAAAGGAGTAAAAGATCCTGAGAAAAAGAGAAAAATTGTGGGGGAGGAGTTTATTCGTGTTTTTACTGAATTTTCTGAAAAAAATGGTCCTTTCAAATGGTTAGCTCAAGGCACACTTTATCCTGATGTAATTGAGAGCGGAGTTTCAAAGGGGCCAGCATCTATAATTAAATCTCATCATAATGTAGGAGGGTTACCAGATTGGCTCAATTTGGAAATTTTAGAACCATTAAGAGATTTGTACAAAGATGAAGTAAGAAAGATTGCAAAAATTCTAAACGTTCCAGATAAACTTTTCATGAGACATCCATTCCCCGGTCCAGGATTAGCTGTCAGGATAATTGGGGAAGTTACTCCAACAAAACTACGTATTGCCAAAGCAGCAAGTAAAATTGTTGAAGATGAGTTAATGGAGGCTGACTTGTATGATAAAGTGTGGCAAGCTTATGCTGCAGTTGGAGATGATAAAGCAGTAGGTATTGTTGGTGATGAACGAAGATATGGAAATATAGTTATGATCAGAGTCGTAGATTCAATAGATGCGATGACTGCAGATTGGACAAGACTCCCACATGGCCTTTTAGAAAAAATGAGTAATAGAATAACAAATGAGATTGAAGATATCACATGGGTGACTTATACCATTTCAAGTAAACCTCCTGCAACAATTGAGCCACAGTAGTGATAAATATGGAATACGAAAAAATTTGTGATAAAATTCTTGAATGTGATAAAAAAATCAGATATGTAGGGGTATATGATTATGGGGAACTTTATGACAAGATGAGACCTGGATTAAAGAGTCATTTATCAAGAGAAGAAACTGAATTGTCTTTGTCTCAAGCAATTTACCGATGGTCTACACGTAAAAAAATAGCAGAAAAAATTGGAAACCCCATTTTTGCATTAGCAAAATATGAGAAAATTTATCGATTAACCGTTCCTATAGGAGGAGCAGGATTAATCTTGATTACTACAGAATTAGATTCAGACGTAATTGAAATTGTTGATAAGATTTTGAAAATCAAAAATGAATACTCTTGATAATTTTTGATCAGTAAGAATATCCTGAATAACTAAGTAAGAATTGCTGCACCATAAACTCCTGCAGAATCACCCAATTTATTTTTCAGGATTGGAGTATCAACTGAATCTGAAAAGACTTTACTGTAAACAGATTCTTTTCCTTCAGTATACAAAAAATCAATATTTGATAAACCGCCACCTAAAACTATTACATCGGGATCTAAGATATCTATAACATTGGCAAGACCATATCCAAAATTTTCTAAAAATTCACCTTTCCATTTTTGGCCAATCTCATTATTAATGTCAGAAAGGATTTCAGGAAGAGTTTGAGATTTTCCAGTTAGTCTTGTCCATTGTTTTTCCAATGAGGGGCCACTGATGTAAGTCTCTACGCATCCAGTTTTACCACAGTAGCAAAAATTTCCATTTCGATGTAAGGTATGGTGTCCCCATTCTCCTCCAATGTTAGTTCTACCAAGATGAAGTTTTCCATCAATCACAATTCCACCACCAACACCAGTACCCATAATCACTCCAAAGACTACACCAAACCCACTAGCAACACCCATTTTAGCTTCAGCCATTGCAAAACAGTTCGCATCATTTTCTAGAGATATTTTTTTTCCTAGTTTATTTTCTAGATCTTCTTTGAGTGATTTTCCAATCAAGCATTGTGTATTACTATTTTTAATTAATCCGGTTTGTTTAGAAATTGCACCAGGTGTACAAATACCCAAAGAAAAGTCAGAAATATTTACAGATATCTCTAAGACTAAGGACGAGATAGCATTGATAATTTCTTTATAATCATTTTGTGGAGTTGAAATCCTTTTTCTCTCTAAAACATTTAGATTTTCATCAAGTAGAACAGCTTCTGTTTTAGTGCCACCTAAATCAACACCAATTTTGTACAACAATAATTTATGAAAATTAGAAGGCTTAAGTTTTAACTAAAATTATCCCATTGGAGGCATACCGCCGCCACCTGGAGCTCCAGAAATAGCAATTACATCATCTATTCTGAGAATCATACATGCTGCTTCTGTTGCAGATTTGATAATCTGTTCTTTGACTACAATTGGTTCTACAACATCAATGGCTAACATATCAGCAATCTTTGTGTTTCTAGCATCAATACCAGTCCATTTACGACCTTGATTTTGTTTTGCTCTGAGATTAGCCATTGTATCAATTGGATCCATTCCTGCATTTTCAGCAATAGTTAGCGGAATTGTTTCTAATGCTTCAGCATATTTTTTGATTGCAAGTTGTTCTCTTCCATCAAAATTGTCAGCCCAATCCTTGAGTTGTGAGGCTGCAAATGACTCTGGTGCACCTCCACCTGCAACAATTTCAGGCTTTTCAATTACATCTCTTACTACCATTAAAGCGTCATGAATTGAACGATCAACTTCATCAATTACTCTTTGAGAACCGCCACGTATTAGCAAAGTGACTGATTGTGGATGTTTACATCCTTCAATGAATACCCATTTATCAGATTCTACTTTCTTTTGATGAGCCAAATCAGCAGAGCCAAGGTCTTTTTCTGAAAGATCATCTAGATTGTTAATTACACGTCCACCTGTAGCTTTATAAAGTTTAGTCATATCACTTTCTTTGACACGACGAACTGCCATAATACCATGTTTTGCAAGATAGTGTTGTGAAATATCATCTATTCCTTTTTGACAAATCAAGACATTAACACCAACATCATGTAACTTGTCAACCATAGTTTTTAACATTCGATTCTCTTCTTCTAAGAACATTTGCATTTGAGTTGGATCAGTAATTTTAATTTCAGAACTCATTTCAGTTTTTTCAATTTCTAGTGCTGAATTTATTAATGCAATTTTTGCTTTTTCAATTTTTGTAGGCATTCCACTATGAACAATTTCTTTATCTAAAACAATACCCTTAACAATTTGTGTATCTTGAATTGAACCTCCTGCTTTCTTTTCAACTTTAATATTTTCAAGATCAACAGTGTAATCATCACCTTTCTTGATTACAATATTAAGAATTGCGTCAACTACGATTTTTGATAGAATACCACTGTCTTCAGAAATTAATTTCGATTGCATACTAGTCATTGCAATTTTGAGAAGAGATTCTTTATCATCAGGTTTTATTTTCTTGGATAATTCTGAGTAAATTTCAAGAGTTTTTTCAGCAGCTGTCTGATACCCCTCAACAATGGTTGAAGAATGAACTTCTTTTTTGAGCAGATCCTCTGCTTTTGCTAATAATGCTCCTCCAAAAATAACAGAGGAAGTAGTACCATCGCCTACTTCATTATCTACTGTTTTAGCGATTTCAACCATCATTTTAGCTGCTGGATGCTGAACATCAATTTCTTTAAGAATTGTAGCGCCGTCATTCGTGATAGTCACATCACCTAAAGAATCAACTAACATTTTATCAAGACCTCGTGGTCCAAGACTACTTCTGACTAATTCAGCTACTAATTTTGCTGCAGCAATATTATTTTGTTGAGCATCTTTACCTTTTTGCTGTAATGCGCTCTCTTTGAGAACTAAAACAGGTCCATTTGGTCCTTGTTGAATTGATGCCATTAGATTCAGCATCAGTCCCCTGAATCCCCCTTTTTAACATTACTTAGTTGATCGGCTGGATATAACTTCGTTTTTTCACATCAATAATTCCACCTGAGAGAATTCTAACATATGGTAAAGCCAAGAAAGGCAGGAACAAAGGAATAAGATGGGGCCTAGTAAATTTACATCCTGAATCTACAATAGAATTAATAATTTTTTGAAAATTTGATGAGACCCTTTCAAAAGAATCTGTTGAAATAATTCCTCCAAATTGTAAAGGCAAAGAAGCTAAAATTTTACCAGATTTTACTACAACAAGTCCTCCTTGGTTCTTGATAATATGATTAGAAGCAATTGCCATATCAGAATCATTAGAACCTATTACCATCATATCATTTTCATGAAAACTCCAAGTCGAAGCAAAGGCACCAATATCAGCTCCAAAGTTTTCGAGAAATCCGATGGAATGTCGATTTGTTCCATGAGTTCTGTCAAATGCTGCAACTTTCCATATATCAGAATCAAACGAGGCAGAAACAAGACCGTCTTTTGAATGGAGTTCAGTTGAACCAATCTTGGTAATGATTTCAGTTTGCATAAAGATGGTGTTTGCAAGAATATCTTTCTTTTTTGATTTTATAAGAAAATCATTTTCTGAGAATTTTTTTAGTTTGACAGTTTTTTTAATCCAAGGTGATATTGTTTTTTTCTTGATATGAGTCACGACACTCCCGTGTGAGACTACAAGTTTTCCTCCCACAAAGACTTTAGTTGGTTTGAATGATTTCAAATCATTGAAAATAAGAATGTCTGCTAATTTTCCAGGTGCAATTCCACCAAGATCTTTTCCCATATTGTAATAGTCAAAATTATTCTTGGATGCCATAGTAATTGCATCTAATGGTTTTAGACCAAGTTTGATTGATTCTCTGATGCAGTGATCAATGTGACCAAATTTTGTAATATCTAGTGGATCAAGGCCATCAGAGCAAAACATTAAGCGATTGAGGTATGTTCCGTGAGACAAAATATGAGGGATGATTTCCTTCAAATCACGTCTTATAGAACCCTCTCTAATCATTACCCACATTCCAAGACGCAATCTTTCTAATACTTGATCAAAATTAATTGGTTCGTGACAAGAGAGTATCCCTGATGAAACGTAAGCGTTGAGTTTTTTTTCACTTATACCTGCAGTATGCCCATTAATTATACAATCACACTCCAGCATTGTTGAAAGTGATTTCATTGTTTTAGGATCACGTTGAGTAACTTTAGTCCATGAAAAAACTTCTCCCAAGCCAAGAACATGAGGATGTTTTATTGCAGATTTTTCTTGCGATAATGAGAGAGTTTTACTGTTACTAAATTTTGCATCAACAGGAAGACCTCCAGGAACTACTTGGAAAATTCTTATTGGTAAATCTTCTCCAAGTTTGAGAAATTCTTGAAAACCTTTGTAACCTGTAACACTAACAATATCAATTGGATCAGAAAAAAGAGAAGTGACACCACAAAGAAGTGCCTTTTTTACAAATTCAAATGGTAATACAAATTGGTCAATATGTAAATGAGGATCTGCAAAGCCTGGACTTACGTATTTGTCCTTTACATCAATGACTATAGTTTTTGGACCTAGTGTGTATGCCGCATTTGGACCAACATAAGCAATCCTATCATTAATTATTGCAATCTGAGTTTTTGGAATGATTTCTTTGGTATAGACTGACAACAAATTACAATTTTTTAAAACAAGATCGGCTTTTTTGTCGCCCATTGCTACAGAATTCAAAGAATAGATGGAATTTTCTAGGCTTGAATTCACGGTTATTAATTGGGTTTTGCATCTATTATAGATTCAATGCCCTGTTTTTATGCATAAACCATTAGACGTTTATTAACAAAATATCCAAAATTACTACACTGGAAAGTTGGCGGGTGTTTTCAATGAATTCTAATTTTTCAATGAACTGTAAAGATAGGCGGGTGTTCATGACAATTACTTAAATTCATGAATTTTATGACTGAAAGTATCTTTCATGAATCCTCCAGAATATGATGACATACTAAGAATGATTGAAAAAATTCCTAAAAAATGGAATGATGATGAAAAATTTCTTTTCAAATAATCACATATAGAGAAGATGCCACTTGGATAGCCTTCAGAATCTTTGAGGAAGTAGATAGAAATTTAACAAGTCACTCCATAGGTCACATCGAGGATGAATACTGATGAATCAAAAAAATCAATATTCATTGATTGCTATAGTTGCAATTAGTATTGCATCTGTTGGAATCTTTAGTATCACTACATCTGATACTGTAGAAACATATGATGACAATCTTGTAAAAGCCTACGATGAAGGAAGCTACACCATTGTACACAATCTCTATTTTACTACTGATCTTGTAGAACAATTAGAATATTCTCAAGATGTTGTAAAAGGTGAAATTGTAAGCAAAACTTCTATTTTACAATATAGAGGTGTTGGTGGTGAATTCCTAAATGCAGATGCTAAAAATATTGCAGAAACTGAACCATATATTGTATATGAGATAGTTCCTGAATCAATAGTTAGAACAACAAACGATAATCCAAAAGATAATTACACCTTCAAAGTACTCGGAGGAGAAATGAATGGAGCTCATATACTAATAGATACTCCTGAATTCAACGTAGGGGATAATGTTGTTGTGATTTTAACAGAAGCATTTGATGGAACACATCAAGAATTAGTTTCAGGTACCTTTAGCATTTACAAATTGGAAAATGGTAAAGCAATAGGTGGAGAAGACAATTTAACAGAACAACAATTGCTTGATAGGTTATCCTATCAGTAACCTTTTTTTCTTTTTTTCTTATTAAGAAATTAACAATCTGGCTTATGCACTTGAACATGCACAACAATAACGGAAACAGAGTGGATTATGCAATAATTGATAAATTTGAATTCACTGCTGTTGTTGAAAAATATGATACATTTATCACACACACTAATAACTATGAAGAAACAAGTGCAACTATGGTAACTATATATGCTGTGTTTCCTAACATGACTAGTTTATCCAACTAATTCTACCAATCAAGGTTTGGATCAGAACATTTTGTACAATTTCATGAATAGAAATTGGAAAAAATACAACACATCACTAGTAAGACGTGGGGGAAATCATGTTGTCTTTTGATGCTATAGAATCATGGAACACAGAACTCAAGAAGATGAACCACAAAAAAGAAGGACATCAATTTGTTTATCCTGAATCATTCATGGAGGCACTAGGGTGCTGTCATCTCTATTTGCATCTGCCATTCAGACAAACTGAAGGTTTGATAAAATCTCATCTGCAATCTAAAGTAAAAACACCAACGTATTCTGCAATCTGGAAAAGAGTAAACAAGCTTGACATTAAGATGAATCCAAAACTTGGAAAAGATATTGTTATTGCAATTGACAGTTCTGGAATCAAGGTTGCAGACAGAGGCGAATGGATGAGACAGAAATGGCAGAAAAGACGTGGTTTCCTCAAGATTCATGTGGCAGTAGATGTAAAATCAAAGCAGATTACGGGTCTGGAGGTTACAGATGACAAGTCACATGATTCAAAACATTTTGTATCACTAGTTGAACAATCAAAAGAGTTTGGAAATATAATCAAGACACTAGCTGATGGTGCATATGACACCAAGGATTGTTTTTCATATTTGTATCATGAAAGTATAATTCCTGGAATTAAAACAAGAAAGAACTCATCAGTTACAACTGATTGTTATCCTAGACGAAAAGCTGTTCTGGCTCAATTATTCAATTATGAATTATGGAGGAATAGCGTAAGCTATGGGGACAGATGGATTGTTGAATCAGTGTTTTCTGCATTCAAGAGAATGTTTGGTGAGCATGTAACATCGCACAAAAGAGAAAACATGATTCATGAACTGAAAATGAAAGTTTGCCTGTACAACAAGATGATTGCAATGCAATAGAATAATCAAAAATTGATTGTTCAATTAAAGGATGTTAATGATTTTTGCAGTTAGGAAACAAAGCAAGTCATTACAGCCATTCCGTCTTTGAAGGCGTTAGCTGCTTTCCATTCTTCATGTTGTTTTTCAGGTATTGGATTATCTTGGCATCCTTCATCTTTCCAGGATATCCAAGTTATTTTTTTCTGAGTTACTGCAGGAATAATATTTGCCCCTATATCATATCTCCAAAAATCAGCCCAATCATTAATCGACCACTCTTCTCGTGATCTTGATTGAAATGGATGAGATATCAAGCAGTCTCAATAATCCTACTTTTTATTGTAAGTTCAATCAGTCTTTCAAATTTTGGAGATTTTAGAGCCTTTAACATTTCAAGGAATCTATGATGCGCTCTACAAAGCAGAGCAAATTGATCTAGATGTTCTATGATGTAATCTAAAACATAATCTTGATAATCATACCAGTTTTTAAAATTAGAATACTTCTTCTCTCCTTTTTGATATTTGATATGATGAAAATGAAAATTCTTTCCAAATTTCTTTTTGCATACTTTGCATTTACCCCCAAGTAGTTAAGCTACATGCTTTCTCTGTTTTTTTATTCTCATTAATCATGTCATTTTTTTATTCTGAATTTTTTGTAAATTTCTCAAAAAAATAAAAAATAAATCCAATTAAGTATACACTCTTTCAAGTGACACTTCAATTGGATATATTGATGGATTTGTATTTCCTGTGGAAGCTACCTTAACATCAAATTCTATTCCAATCCATTTTGAAGAATCATCGCCAAATTTTTCTATTCATTTCCAAGAATAATTCTACAGCAGAAAGATGTGTATTGATGCCATTGGGTTTTAGTTTTTGGCTCAGCTCTATCACATAATCTTCTAATAAATCAGTGATTTTTTCAGAATTATACTCAATTAGTTTCTTGTATTCCTCATTATGTGTAATTTCTTTAATTGACACTAAATAATTCATAAATTTCTTAAGAGAGTATGCATAAGTAGAAATTGTAGAATCAGTACTCATTGCATGGTAGAATTTTCTATATGATCGGTGTTTTTGTGAAAGATCTTTAGCATACTTGATCCATTTTAGGCTTAACATTCAAAGACAGTATGATAACATCTAATAAAAATAGTATAGATTCGGGTCATCTATTATAGATTCAATGCTTAAATTACGGTTGAAGAGGTTTTGTTGATATGAACATTCCCAAGGTGATCAGAAAGTATTGTCCAAAATGTAAAACACATACTGAACAAAAGGTCTCCATTTACAAAGCTGGAAAAAGACGTGGTTCTGCTAGAGGTGAACGTCGACATGCAGAACGTAAACATGGATATGGTGGACAGAAATTCCCAAAACTAGCAAAACCGGCTAAAGTTACAAAAAAAGTTACTCCTATTATGACATGTACTGTGTGTAAAAAGAAATACAATAAACCAGGCATTAGAATTAAGAAGTTTGAGTTGGTGGCAGCATGAAAAAAGATCATATTGAAATTCCAAAACCATCTAGCAAATTTCAAAAAGTTAATTGCGATGAATGTGGTGAACCTCAAGTAGTTTATTCTCATGCATCAACATTAGTTGCATGCAATTCCTGTGGCAATACCATTGCAGAACCAACGGGATCAAAAGCTAAGATAAATGGAAAAATCTCAGGTAGTGCTGAGTAAATTATAGTCTTGTTTTGTATTTAGATTAAATGCAATTCTCTTATCATCAATTATGATATAATTTTCTTCTAAATTTTCAAGCGAAGAGATTTTTCCCGAATTAACTAAAGAAATTCCTGTATAATGACATGTTTGATCATCAAAATTTATAGAATAATCAGATTTAATTCCAAGAGTAGTTAAAAATTTGTTTGTGACAAGAATGCTAGTCCAAATATTTTGAGAATCATAGTGTTTTACAATTTTTTGTATAACTTCTTTATCTAATAATGGCAAATCACCAGAAATAACTAAAACTACATCATTAATAGTTTTAAGTGCTGAATTTAGATCTTCTACATAACCAATTCCAGGAGTATCAAAAGTTTCAACATTATTTTCTTGCAATAACTTTTTAGTTTTAGGGGAATTGGGACTAGTAATTGTTAAAATTTTTGAAAAACAATTTGAATTTTTTAATGAGTCAATTACATGAAGGATTATGGGTTTTTTGTATTTGAGTAATAGTTTTTCATGATCTAAATTCATGCGATTGCCTTTACCACCTGCCATTACAAGACCAATCATATCGATACAAATACCATCAAAGAAGCCAATCTTGTAAGTTCATTGGTAGCACCAAGAACATCACCGGTAATTCCACCAAAACTACGAGTAGATATTGCTAGAAGAAATATTGTCAGGGCAATTGTTACACCAAGCATTACAAGTCCAGTAGTTTCACCAATTACAGCTACTGGAATTAACATAATGATGAATGAAGCTGCAAGTTTTTTCTTGTCTTTCATAATAGCTACAAAAGGAGAATTTGAGCCTAGTGCAGCTGAGTTTCCCAAACTTGCCATCAATACCATTGAGAATTTTGCTAGAATTTCACTGATTAAAATTGCTCTAAACAAATCAAATCCATTTGTAAGAGAGATAGTTATTATCAACCCAATAAGATACAAAACGATTCCGACAATTCCCGCAGAGCCAGTAGAAAGGTCTTTCATTGCTTTTAGCTTTCTATCTTTGCTTCCTTTTACCATAAGTCCATCAGCAAAATCAGCCAATCCATCTGCATGATGGATTCCAGTAACAATTGCAATAGAAGCAACTACTAACAAGCTAACTAGTAAAGGATCTAAAAAGAAAGATAATCCAAAACCAAAAGAACCGACTAAAAGTCCAATTGCAATTCCAACAATAGGAAAAAGATACATGTATTTTGCGATATTTTCTAAGGTTGCATTTGACGATGGAAAGATTGTCAGAAAAGAAAAAACAGAACCAATTTCTTTAAGCAAGAACCCACCATCCAACTAATGATAAAATAGTAATTATTGGAATTATTATTATTCCAAAGAAAAGAATTGAAGTAAGTTTCATCATTGTAAGTGCAGAGTTTACATGTTCTTTTGTTAGTATAATTTCACCATTGCCTAACTTGTAGTGATTTATCTTTTCAAACTTTGTTTCAAGTGCTCCTGCAAGTGCAGCCATAGGATATCCTGCATTAGGGCTTTCTGTTTTTTTGCCATCTCTAATCATTATTTTATATGATTCTCTCCAATTGTTTTGTAAAATGGCAGCTGAAATGATCATTATTAATCCTGTGAGTCTAGATGGAATATAATTTAAAATTGTGTCACAAGTTGCACCAAACCATCCTACATTTTTGAAAATATCAGTCTTGTATCCAATCATTGAATCTGTAGTGTTGATTATTCTATATACAAATGCTCCAGGTAAACCAAAAAGAGCATAATAGAATAGGGGTCCAGTAATACCATCTACAGTATTTTCACTTATGCTCTCAAGTACGCCTGAAATTATGTGATTTTTGTCCAAATTCTTGGTATTTCTCTTAACTATCATGGATAGATTTGCTCGTGCAGAATCCAAATTATCTCGTTCTAGAGAATCTACCACTGCTCGAGCGTAGCGTTCCATGCCTCGAATGGCAATAGTAGCCTTAAGGAGTATCACTCCAACTACAACTGAGATAACTATGGTTACCCAATCAGTTGTAAATAATGAAATTCCAGTATCTAAAATTGAAAGTAACGTAACCACAACTCCTACAGTAATTGCAACGATAAGAATTCCTCCAAGTTTTTCAACAAAGGCACTTGGGTTTTTTGCTAGTGGTGTTAGCTTTGCAATTAGTGTTCCAATCCATGCAGTTGGATGATATCTATTCTTAGGATCTCCGAATACAAAGTCTAATCCTAATGCAAATGCAACAATTACAATAGATTCTAAAATCATTTTATCATCCTCTCAATTGTTTTTATATCTAAATTGTTTTTCACAGTTTTTGCTAACTTGTCTAGTTCTTTATCTATTTTAGTAATATTATTTTTGGTCCAAGCAATCTCTTTTGGTTTTGCATTAAGTGAGTCCTCTTCAGGGATATTCATCTTTATCATTGGAATAGTTCCTAAAACTGGAATCTTTGTAATTTGTTTTAGTTTTCTAAATCCTGGCTTTAGCATACCAATATCTCCACGAAACTTGTTGAATACAAATCCCTTGACTAGTTTTTGATATTTTTTCTCAATCAGTGTCATAGTTCCAACTAGACTAGCAAAAGAACCTCCCTTGTCAACATCTGATACTAACAAAACTGATGCATTTGCTTTCTGAGCAATCTTCATATTGGCAATATCATACTTTTGTAAATTGATTTCAGCTGGGGAACCTGCTCCTTCTAAAATTACTAAATCATAGTTTTTCTTGAGTCTGGACAAAGAATTAGTTGCGGCTTTGATTCCTTTTGATTTTACAAATTTTGCATAGTAATCTTTTGCATGCATTTTCTTGTAACGCTTACCATTAAGATAGACTGTACTATAGTAATTTCCTAATGGCTTAAGCATTATAGGATTAAGATCAGACTCGATTTCGCATCTAGCAGCTATTGCCTGAATTGCCTGAGCACGAGATATCTCAAAATCAGGCGTAGCATAACCAAAATTTGACATATTTTGTGATTTGAATGGTACTACGCTGTAGCCCTTATCAGCAAATATTCTACATAATGCCGCAACTAGTGTAGTCTTACCAGCACCAGAAGTGGTTCCCTGAACCATCAAAGATTTCATGTTGCTGCCTCCAATGCTCCTACTAGTTTTAGATTATCTTTGTGAGACTTTATTGCAATTCTAATGTAATGGTTATTTAGACCACGGAAGTTTTTACAATCTCGAATCAAAACTTTGTGTTTTAGTAATTTTCTTTGGAGTTTTGTAGAGTCTTGTTTTATTTTGATTAGAATAAAGTTAGTTGAAGAGTCATGACACTCAAAGCCTTGTATATCAGCAATCTTTTTTTTAAGAAAACTAGATTCTTTTTTTATGATAGATTTTGATTCTATAAGATGTGATTTGTTTTTGATTGCAATTATGCCTGCCTCTTGAGCTAAAGCATTAACACTCCAAGGAATTTTTATCTTTTGTAGAATATCTATAATTTGTTTTGAAGCTCCTGCATATCCGATTCTAATACCAGCTAGACCAAATGATTTGGTAAGTGATCTTAGTACAAAGAGATTATCAAATGTTTTTACTAAATTTAGTATAGATTGATTTGATTGTGGAACTAGCTCAATAAAACATTCATCAACAAATACAAGACAAGATTTGCGTTTAGCAGCTAACAGAATTTTGATCAATTGTTTTTTAGATAAAATAGTTCCAGTGGGATTATTTGGGTTACAAACAAAGATGCATCCATTTGCAGGAATTTGAGAAATAAAAGAATCAAGATTTTCAGCAAGATTCATTGTTTTAAAAAAAGTAATTTTACAATCAGCAAGTTTTGCTGCAGCCTCATATTCTCCAAATGTAGGTGCTGGAATTAAAATACGTTTTTTTGATAAAAACGCACTACAGAAATTATAGATTATCTCAATTGAACCATTTCCAACAATTAGGTTTGATTCTAGTAATCCAGTGTATTTTTTAAGACCAGATATTAAGTCACTAGAATGTGAATCTGGATAGTATTCCATTTGACCCAGTCTTCTTTTCAAGATTGATTTGACAGAAGTAGGCATTCCAGCAGGACTAATGTTTGAACTGAAATCTACAATACTAGGATCTAGGTTATCTACAGAGTATCTGCCTCCGTGAGCTACAGGATTATGTGTTGCAATATTGCGCTTCGTCCTTATTTTCACAGTTCCAGATAGAAACAAGTGATATAGTATCTTTTGGTCGTCTGAAAAACGATTATTAATTGAAAGCGATCAACTATCCAATTATGGATAAGAAAAGAGTTGCAATTATTGGAGTAACAGGTTCCGTAGGACAAGAATTTGTCCAATCTTTAGAGAATCACCCATGGTTTGAGGTAACTCAAATTGCAGCTTCTGAGCGTTCAGCAGGCAAGGACTATCTGGATGCGATCAAAGATGCAAGCGGAATTGTTGCATGGGATGTTGGCGGAGAAATACCTGAATACATTAAGTCAATGACTGTCAAAAAAATTGATGATCTTGACGTATCACAATTAGATCTAGTATTTTCAGCAGTAGAATCTGTAGCTGCAAGAGATATTGAAACTAAAATGGCAGCAGACTTGCCAGTAATTTCAACTAGTTCTGCATACAGATATGAAGAAGACGTCCCAATTCTTATTCCAGGAATTAACGACGAACAAGCTGAATTACTTGAAACTCAAAAGAAAAACCGTAACTGGAAAGGTTGGGTAGCACCTCTACCAAACTGTACTACTACGGGTTTAGCAATTACACTAAAACCATTACTTGATAAATATGGGGTAAAAAAAGTCATGATGACCTCAATGCAGGCAATCTCTGGGGGTGGAAAGTCAGGAGTATCTGCAATGGGAATTACGGACAATATCTTACCATACATTCCAAAAGAGGAAGAAAAGGTTAGAACTGAGACAAGAAAGATCTTAGGAAGACTCAAGGACGGTAAAATTGAGGATGCAGACATTAAGGTTAGCTGTACCTGTACTAGAGTTCCTGTAATTGATGGACATACTGAATCTGTCTTTGTGGAAACTTCAGGTGAGATTGATCCTACAAAAGCCAAAGAACTTTACAATTCTTACAATCAGAATATTTCAGTTGAAGGATTGCCTTCAGCTCCAGAAAAATACTATGCATTTCATGAAGATCCAACAAGACCTCAACCAAGAATGGAAAGATCTGTAGGTGGCGGAATGACTACAACGATTGGAAGAGTAGAAAAAGAGGAACTGTTTGATCATGGACTCAAATACATATTGTTCTCACACAACAAGAAAATGGGTTCAGCAAAAGGTGCAGTTTTGCTAGCAGAAATGCTATACAAAAAAGGCAAGATTTAGACTATTTTTTGCAATTTTTACAATAATAACTTTATAAGAACCAGAAATCTAGATCGACTCAGGTGTTTTGAACGGTAAAAGTAGATAATTTAGATTTACAAATTTTATCAGAATTATCTAATGATGCGTCGATTTCGGTTCCACGTTTATCAAAAAAGATTGATGTTAATTCATCAGTAATATATTCAAGAATTAAAAGGCTAGTCAAAAGAAAATTAATTGAACGTTTTACAATTGTTGTTAACGATGCAGAACTTGGCTATAATGTCAAGGCATTAACTGGAATTAATATGGATACAAAAAAACGTGATCATATAATTGAGGAACTATTCAAGATTAATGGAGTTAGAGAGGTTGCTGAAGTTACAGGTAGATTTGACATATTGATTACTATGTATTCAAAATCATTAGATCAGATGCATAAAATGGTCTCTGAACAAATTGGTAGAATTGAAGGAATTCAGTCTTCAGAGTCATTTATTGAGATGAAATCACGAACTAAAATAATGCCATATATCTCATCAAAGGATAGTGACTAATATTTGCAAAAACAAAAGTCAGAATCCCGTGTTGCTGTATATTATGAATTAACAAAGCCAAAGATCTGGTATTTACTAGTGTTTACTGCATTTGGTGCAGCGTTAACAGCATCCAATATTTATGATATTGAAATTTCTCCAGCTACATGGGTATTAATGTTATTTTCAGTTGCAGCAGGTTCAGCTGCCGCTAATACTTTGACTAACTATCATGATAGAGATATTGATGCAATAATGGAAAGAACAAAGAACAGACCTCTGCCATCAAAGAGAATCTATCCAGCAGAAAAAGCAAGGAATTTTGGATTAGTATTAGCTGGAATATCATTAGTTTTAGCATTTGGAATTTCGTTCACTACAACATTAGAACAAGGTGCGTGGGCAACTACATTCATTGCATTTGGATTGATAAATAATATTCTTGTTTACTCGTATGCATTAAAACGAAGATCAAGGACAAACATCATTTTAGGAGGTTTGTGTGGAGGTTCACCACCTTTGATTGGATGGGTAGCTGTAAGTATGTCAGATTTATGGACGATGGGTCTTGCAATAGCAGGATTGGTGTTTATTTGGATTCCAATGCATATTTGGGCTTTGACCTTACATTTCAAAGAGGATTATAACAAAGTAAATGTTCCAATGTTAACTGCAGTACAATCTGAAAAAACATCGGCAAGAGTAATTGCAGGTTCTACTGTTGTAATGGTGTTGTTTTCAATTGCCCCATTCTTCATAACAACAGAAAGCGGTGAAGAGATGGTAGGCGGAGTATATCTATGGACTGCAATTGCATCAGGTGCATTAATGATGGCATTATCAATATGGGTCATAGTCAAGCCTATGGAAAAAGCTTCATGGACTTTGTTTAAATTTTCTAGTCCCTATTTGGCAGTATTGTTTATTGCATTAATGGTAGACTCTGCACTATAAAATACTACTATTCTCATCAAGACTGTTAAGCTCTGCTTTGTTTCCTAACTGCAAAAATCATTAACATCCTTTAATTGAACAATCAATTTTTGATTATTCTATTGCATTGCAATCATCTTGTTGTACAGGCAAACTTTCATTTTCAGTTCATGAATCATGTTTTCTCTTTTGTGCGATGTTACATGCTCACCAAACATTCTCTTGAATGCAGAAAACACTGATTCAACAATCCATCTGTCCCCATAGCTTACGCTATTCCTCCATAATTCATAATTGAATAATTGAGCCAGAACAGCTTTTCGTCTAGGATAACAATCAGTTGTAACTGATGAGTTCTTTCTTGTTTTAATTCCAGGAATTATACTTTCATGATACAAATATGAAAAACAATCCTTGGTGTCATATGCACCATCAGCTAGTGTCTTGATTATATTTCCAAACTCTTTTGATTGTTCAACTAGTGATACAAAATGTTTTGAATCATGTGACTTGTCATCTGTAACCTCCAGACCCGTAATCTGCTTTGATTTTACATCTACTGCCACATGAATCTTGAGGAAACCACGTCTTTTCTGCCATTTCTGTCTCATCCATTCGCCTCTGTCTGCAACCTTGATTCCAGAACTGTCAATTGCAATAACAATATCTTTTCCAAGTTTTGGATTCATCTTAATGTCAAGCTTGTTTACTCTTTTCCAGATTGCAGAATACGTTGGTGTTTTTACTTTAGATTGCAGATGAGATTTTATCAAACCTTCAGTTTGTCTGAATGGCAGATGCAAATAGAGATGACAGCACCCTAGTGCCTCCATGAATGATTCAGGATAAACAAATTGATGTCCTTCTTTTTTGTGGTTCATCTTCTTGAGTTCTGTGTTCCATGATTCTATAGCATCAAAAGACAACATGATTTCCCCACGTCTTACTAGTGATGTGTTGTATTTTTTCCAATTTCTATTCATGAAATTGTACAAAATGTTCTGATCCAAACCTTGATTGGTAGAATTAGTTGGATAAACTAGTCATGTTAGGAAACACAGCATTAAGCTCTTTAGTAATTTTAGAATATTTTTCCACTAATGTTTCAAGCTCATTTTGTAATTCAATAGAATTCCATTTTGAGTTGATTAGAGAAGATAGTTTTGCAACAATACTCCACTGAAGATTATTTTGCTCATCAATTAATTCTAAAAATCGTTTGCCTTTCTCATCATCATTCATAATTTTTCGATATAATGCAATGATAAAAAGTTAGCAGAAGGTAATAATATAATTTCAAAGTTTTATTAGTAAATATGGATTATTTGCTATATTGCAATGTAGTATCTCAGAGTGCAAATTAAAAGCAACAGATACAGTAAAAATTAGTTTTAGAGAAACCAGAAATCTATGCAAAGAACACTACAAATTATTCAAAAATAAGGACAAAAAGCATCTTACAAATTTTACCAAAGCATCAGGATTTCAATAAAAATTCATTAGATTTTTTCAAACTTTGAAATCATTGAAAGATTTAACATCTACTATTTTCAAACTATTGTATGGCTACCAAGAAAAAACGCACTCGTAAAAAGAAGTCAATCAAAAAAACAACTGCCAAACCAAAAAAACAAACAAAACCTTCAACAAAAAAACCAGAATTTAAAAAAGTATGGACAGAATACAATACTGCGTTAACTGGTTGGAAAGAATCTCTTGCACAATGGCAAAAAGCTACAAATGAAACTCTAATAACATATCATGATGCATGCCAAAAAGCATTAGAAACAGATGCGGAATTATTGAAAAAAGTGACTTCAAGTTGGGAGAGTACATGGGAAGAAATTGGTCCTGAATATATTAAACAACAATCAAAGATGATTGAAAATATTTTCAAAGAAACCAATATTGAATCAATCAAAAAATTCAATGAACAGTGGGAAAAATTTCTTAAAACGTCAGGTGGTGATTCAATTATGGCATACCAAGAAGCTATCAAAAAATTTAATCAGGCATGGCAATCAGGACAGATGTAATCCTGTAAAATTGTAAATTAAGAAAAGACTTCATAATTCTTATTTTTCCAAGACTGATAACGAATTAGGCTCAAAAAAATAAGATTATAATTGGTTTGAGAGTATAATGATCGAATGGAAATCTCTGTAGAACCATGGAAAAAATTGATTATTCATGAAGTAATTGAATACAAATTTGATGATTGGGTAAAACAAATAGCATTTAGTACAAGATCCTCAGGTGGCGGAATTCCCACAATGCAATGGACAAATGGAATTGTATTCTCACCAGCAAATTTCCCAACAACGAATATCACGGTTGAAGAGCAATTGAAAGGTACTCTACATTGGTCATCAGTATCTTTTGCAATTAAAGAAAAATTTGAAAAACAAATAGTAAAGGAAAATGCAACAATTAATCTAGTTGATGTCAGTGTAAATGAAATTTTCAAAGAATTAGCAACAAGTTTGAAAGCACGATCAAAATATGCAACTTTTGAATCTGATAAAGACTAATGAATATTGAAAAAACAATAAAAGATTGTGAAATATATCTAAAACAGATTAAACAATACGATCCTGATCCTTACTATGTAAATTATTTTTTTAATGAATACATAAATTCTGTAAATGATACATTTAATGGAATTTTTGAGGAAGGAAATAGAGATTTTGGATTATTTATTTCAGAAAAAATTTCACAAAAAAAATTTGATGAAAAAGCAAAAATGAAAAGTGAGCAAAATGCGATGAAATTTTCAGAATGGTATTCAATTAGATACAATCAGGAACATGAATATCCATATCCAAATTTCATTAAAAAAATCTGTCAGTTCAAGAACAAATTTGAAAAACTACCTAAAATTAAAATCATGATCAGAGCGTCAGATAGATACAAAGATGATATTAATCAACAGATCAAAGTTAATTTGAGTAATGAAAAATTACGTTCAAAAGAAGAATTAGAAATTGAAATCAAAAGACAATTACCAATATTTTTAGAAATCATAAATCGTAAAAGAAATAAAAATAACGAGCCTAAAGTAGGAGAAAATCAGGTAATAGCTTCTGCATTTCTAGAAATTGAAGAATACAAAGATATTGAAATTGTATATGCAGCAGAAATTTACATTCCGGTTATAAAACGATTAGTTGAAGAATCAAGAAAGAAAATTAAAGAATTAACGACGTAGAAATAGGTTTAAAATTTAATCTGAAAATCCAAAGATCGAATGTTCGTTTTTAATTTTGATGACTGGCAAATATGAATATCCATGATCAAAATTATCTGAAAATTCCGGATCTCGTCCTTGATTTCCCTGATATTTTATAAAATGTCTAGTAGGTTCAGAATCTAATTCAACATAATTAAAATTATAGATTACTTCATCCATTTCTAATGGTGTAATGTATCCCACTACCCAAAAATTTTTGTAAGGTAATGCATATAGAGTGAGATTTTGTTCATCTGGAAACTCAGGATCATATGTTAATCGTGCTAAACTTCCCAAATCTTTAACTTGAATTGGATGGAATTGATCAGAAATTTTTTTGGTTTTCACAGATAATGAGGAAATTTTTGATTCCATATGTACAATAGGTGCATAATTTGAGATATTTTTTGTAGATTCTACAATTTCACAAATCTCTTTTCCTGCATTAACTTGGTATAAAATATACCTGCCAGATTTTGGCATTTGGGCATAAAAAATCAACAAAGTATTTGCAAGAGTTAAACTACTTGAAATAATTCTTGAACCATCAAATTCTTGAGAATATACTCTTCGTGGGTATTCTCTAAATGCACAAGCATATCTTGCTAAATCATCAAAACTAGATAATTCAATAAAGCATTCACTCGGAGTGATTGTCATCAAAAATAATGAATAAATCAAGTGTTTATTCGTTCGGAAATTATTGGGATCTTGGCCACATAGAATTCCAAGTTTCGGCAAATTTTTTCATCATTTCACCATAAGCCTGCATTTGTTCTAATCCAGATGAACTTAGAGTCTTCTGCCAATTTTCAGCAAATTGTTTGAAAACAGAAGCATTAGAATCATTGAGAGCTTTTTGCCAATTTTCGCCAAATTCTTTGAAGGATTGCATTCCTACTTCATTCATGGCTTTTTGCCAATTTTCTCCAAATAGTTTCATGGTTTCAGCACTTGATTCAACAGTGGCCTTTTCCCAAACTTGATTGAACTTAGATTGCATATCATTACTTGAATTTTGAATTTGCTCAAAAAGTGATTTCCAATTTTCAAGAGACTTTGTATATTCTTGCCATAATGAATCCCACTCGTCGGTTTTTTCTTGTTCAGACATTGGCTAAAGAGACTTTTTGTTATTCTTAAATTGATCCATGAAAATCAAATTGCTACTTTTGGCGATTTTTTAATCGTTTTTCCATTCTAGTTTTACCTTCTTCAAACTTGGTTCTATCTTCATCCGTTTTAAGAGCCAGTCTAGGAACATGAATTGGTTTTCCATTTTTATCAAGAGCCACAAAGGTAACAAAAGCAGTTCCCGTAATGGTTCTTATTCCAGTTATGATATCTTCAGCTTCAGCTTTAACTTCAATTTCCATTGATGAGTTATGTACATAATTTATTCTGGCGCTTAATTTAAGAACATTACCTACAAAAACAGGTTTTAGAAAATTAACACTATCCATAGATACAGTGACTGCATTTGACTGAGAATGTCGTTGAGCTACAATTCCTGCAACCATATCAATATGTTTTAAAATTTCACCACCAAACACATTTCCCGCCGGATTTGCATCCGTAGGAAACATTCTAACAATTACTTCTGCATGTGATTCAGAAGGACTTTTTTCACGAATATGGGAATTTTCTGATGACATTTTTAATCTATTAGTAGTTTCCTAATTCATCCAATTTAATTTAATCAGTTGACTTTGATTATTTGAAATATTTCTCTAGTTTAATTTGATCGATTTTTGGAATTTTTGCTATTTTAAATCCATTTGGATGTTTTGAAAGAGATCTAGTTGCATCAATACCCATTTTTGCAGTTTGTAATTTCTGTTGATCACTAGAAGGATCAAGGCTAGAACCACGAACATTTTTGAGAATAATCAGATCTTTATCCGCTTGAAATCTTGTAGCCATAGCATATTCTACTGATTCTGCACTATTAGGATCAATATCTTCATCAACTACAGTTACTTGTTTTAGGGAGCGATGAGAATCAAATGTTTTTTTAATTATTTTTTTAGGATCAGATTCACTCTTCTTTTTAATTTGTACAACTGCATGCAACCAATTGCATCCACCATTAGTCATTGAGACTTGTTGTGTTTGAGGATAAGTTTTCTTCAATTCCCCATTTAACTTAGATTCAATTGGCATTCCCATTAGTAACCTATGCTCTGAATAACCAGATAGAATATCATGGAAAATTGGATTGTTTCTAAAATAGAGATTTTCAAGTTCAAAAACCGGTTGAGATCTTTTATGATCATATGTTTGAAGCATTTCAACCATCCATTCACGGTGAGTTTTATCATGAAGAATTTTTCCTTCCATTACAATTTCAGCACCTGATGGTACATTCAGTCCTGTAGAAGGAAGTTTTGCCAAAGTTAATTTTCCGCCCAAAAGAGAATTTGCAATATCAATTTCGTCTTTTCCCCATTCATCTTGATATGCACCTGCGACAGAAATTGCTGGATGAACACCTACAGTAATTGCAATTTTCAAATCTTCTTCATGTTCTTTTGCATCAACAAAACATCTATGGAGATGACGCCCTTCCACCATTCTTATGGAAAAATGAGTTTTATCAATTGGCATAAATCTATGAAAGGAGGAATTTTGTTTTCCGGTTTCAGGATTCTTAGCATAAACAATGGAAGATGTGATAAATGGACCAGATTCCTTTTCAAAATGAGTTACAATAGGGAGAGAAAAGAGATTTTTTGATTTGTTTTCCATAAATTTTCCTGAAGAGATAATTTTTGGCTGTTTAGCTTTTTTGATTGCTGAAATTACTTTTTCATGAATATTATCTTCTGTATCTTCAACTGCCAGAGCAAATCTCTTTCGAGTTCCCAGTAAATTAGCAACTAAACGGAAGTTGCTTTCTTTGATATTTTCAAATAAAACTGCATGTGAGCCGTCAACTTTTGCAGTGATTCCCGCAATCTCAAATTTTGTAGAAACTTTTGTTCTTACAATTTTGAGATCTTTACTCTTTTTTATTTGAGAAATATAATTTCTTAAATCAGTCATTATCTATCATCTCCATAATCTCAGATATCAAGGCTTTTGCAGTATTGGGTTCTAATTCTTTTTGAGTAAAGGTAGAAACCAAAGCAATACCTCTCATCCTAGTACTAATTAGTTCAGCGATAAGTTTTAGAAAAATAGATTCAGTTCTAGATGGGATAATAGTTGTTGTAATTGGTGTAGGTCCAGTTGCTAAAGAAACAACCATAGAACCTATTTTGTTAGTTCCTTCTGTGACAGAAACAAAATATCCATTTTCAAATTTTTGAATCTGTAAAAAAAAACTACGGCTCTCCAAATTTACCACTTTCTGCGAAAATCCATTTGGAGAGTTCAATAAGCTATGAATAGATCTTATGCTTTTATTGCTATTGATTCATTTTCTAGGGAGATTTCGATGTTTGGATTTTTCTTGCAATTCTTTTCATGTTTGTTGGCATATACAAACAATTTTTCACAGAATCTACAAGGAGTTTTTTCTTTTATCGTTGCTTTGGATTTTGCTATTTTAGCTTTTGATTTTGTTTTTGCTATTACTGCTACATCAACTTCAATCTCTTCTGATTGAGCTTTTGCAACTGCTTTAGCTTCAATAGAATCAGCCTCAACTCTAGCACGTAATTTTGCTTTGTATTTTAAATTACGTGGTTTTGTTCTTAATCTATATCCACAACATGGACACCAAAGTCCTTCCCATTTGATGAAGATTTCACAAATTTGGCATCGACGCTGTCCAGAGGCATATCTTCCGGTTCCAACAGGCTTTTGAGCCTTGTATCTAACACAAATTCCTTTACAAGTCATCTTGGTAATTTATTATAGAATTCACAACTATATAAGAATAGATCGATAAAATCTATAAAAAAAATTGAAAAATATGAAAATATTTTGAATTATTTTGCGATCAGAGTTATAAGTTTCAAAAAAAACGAATAATCTTCAATAAATATGTATAGCTGATTTGACTATTGTATTTTTTGAAAAAATGATATATAGTAATATAGTTGTTTGACTAAAAATTTCATTTTTTTTAAAAAAAACAAAGAAAATCTGTGACATATTCATACTTTAGTCATTATACAGATAAAGTGAAAAGAAAAAATAGCGAATTCATGTATTTTCAAAAATTTTTAAAATTTTTACAATGAAATTTCTGATTTTTTTAACCTGTCATTGATAGAGGTAGAATAGAATGCCTATATCCATCTCGTTGTGAGATATACTTTGCAGAAAGCATATCTCGTTTTCCTCTTTGATTGAAATTTTTAATTTTTAGACTAGTTTTCCGTTCATCAATAAATTCCAATTCAAAAGATGAACAAAATTTTAGATTAAGCATGGTTATGATTTGTTTTGCAATTGTCATATTTCCATTTCCAATTTTTACAATTTTTCTTTTTGCTCTAAGACCGCCTAAAATTTGAATAATATGAAAAACCAATTCTTCAACTGAAGAATGAAACGATCTCCCAATTTCTGTTCCATAGTAAAATACCGATAAACCAGTTCTTTGTCCTGGATCAACTCCTAATATTAGATCTTCTTCTTCAAAATCTTGATTGAGTCTTTGCATCATTATACCTCTAGTTACAGTAGGATGATGTTCAAAGATATCTTCGTAAAGTAGGGGTTTTTCACATTTTTTTGGAGACTCTATCATGGTAGTAAGAATTAGATGCCCAGAATAATCTAGAATTTCTTCAGGAAGTATAGAATCAAAAGATAATTTGAGGGTCTTAAGATATGTTGAAAATCTATAGTATGGTTTACCATAAGTAGTTGCAATTCCAATACGAGCATTCAGTAAAGGATCGATACTTGACAAAATGAAATATGCAATTTAGGTTTATGCCTTCAAAACAGTTGATACGACGTATTTCACTGCCTTGTCAAAATTAATATCTACATTTGACTGGATTTCAGATAATTTAGCCTCACCTTCTTGAGTAATTTTTGCAGATTCTGACGTTGCCTTCTCTTTTGATGCATTAATGATAACTTCAGCTTCTTTTGTAGCCATTTCTCGAGTTTTTTCTAATAAGGCATCAATTTCGTTCTGTGCCTTTACAGCAAGTTGTTTTTTCATATCAGATACTTTGCTGTTTAGGGAATCCAGATCATCTTCTAAGGCGTTCAAAGATTTGATTATTCCAGAAACTTTAGATTCGGCCATGCTGCTCATTACACTAAAAATTCAACAATTCCATTACTTAAATCATTCATTTTTAATTGGTTTTTAGGCACAAAAATTGAGACATCATCCGGTAGTTAGAAACAATATTGCTCTTGCAAGATCGCCTTTAGCTTCCTCTAAAGCGTTTTTAGCTTTTTCTTCATCAACTCCAGCTTGTTGGCTAACTAGCTGAATATCTTCTTCTGAGAAAATTGGAACCTCTAATTCTCTTTCCTCATAACTATCTGCAGTTACTGTAAAAATAGAGCTATCTTTTGCTTTCATTTCAGTAACGGAGGGTTTAGTAACAATAATCTCTTTTTTGTCCGTCTTAATTATTACCTCTTGAACATTTGGCAGCTCGCTCATATCAAGACCCATCTTGTCCATCATTCTTCGCATTTCGCGATTTCCTCCTCGCATCATAATTCTATTTTCTCTTTACGACTTTTTAAACTATCTCTGACCTTAATTGCTACGCCCCTATCAAAATCTAAAATCATTTCACATGATAGAACAGCCTTGCCAACTGCAATGACTTTATTTTTGAATAATACTGGTGTATCAGAAGAAATGCGTACTTTTTTTCCACACCATACTACATGCTTACAAAATACAGATCTTCCTTCCTTGACAAACGGAGCAGCGTCTTTATTTATCTCAACACAGTTTTCTCGAAATGTTTTACTTTTCAGTAAAATTTGAGCAAAATAAGGACTAATTGCTAAACCACCATCAATTCTCAAAGTGCATAGTAATTTTCCTTTATGTGAAACAGTTCTTATTCTTCCAGTCTTTCGTGAAAAAGTTATTTCAATATCTTTTGGCAAATTTTTGGATACGCCATTTCCAAATAATGCATCAAGTGAATGCTGAAGCTTTAGAATTTGATCCACGCACATAGGTGATCTTTTCTAAATATTAGTTCAATGTTAAACTATATTACAAGTCTCAAACTATATAGACTGGTTTTTTCTCTTTAGATCATGGAAGAAAGAGGAGAAACAAGAAAAATTCAATTTACAGGAAAATCATCATACATAGTTTCATTACCAAAACAATGGATTATAGAACTGGGTCTAAAACAAGGAGATCAAATTAGAATGGTCAGAAAAGGATCATCGACATTAGAACTTTATCCACCAAAATTTGAATCCCGTATCCAGAAAAAAGAAGATGCAATAATAGAGATCGGTATTGAAGAAGAAGCATCCTCGATTGTTAGAAAATTAATTTCTCTGTATTTTTTGGGATTCAAAACTATTAATGTTAAACCAAAAAATGGCAGATTAAGTCCCAATCAAAGAAAAACTGTAAAAGAAGCCGTCAAGCGAATGTTGATGGGTTCTGAAATTATTTCTGACTCAAGTGGAGGAATTACAGTACAGGTTCTTGTCAATTTACTAGAATTATCAGTTGATGGGGCATTCAAAAGAATGATTCACCTAGCTAAATCAATGTCTAGTGATGCAATTTTAGCAGTAAAGGAGAATAATTTAGATCTAGCTCAAGAAGTAATCAATACAGATGATGAAGTAGACAGGTTTGGATTTTATATAATTCGTCAGTTGAAGATAGCAATACAAAATGAACACATGCTAAAAGAGATGGGTTTTAGAAATGCTAGAAATTGCCTTGGATATAGACTGGTTGTAAAAAATATAGAGAGAGCAGGAGATCATGCAGCATTTATTGCAAAAGATCTTCTTGAGTTTAAAAAGTCAGTCAAGAAAGAGATTTTAGAAAAACTCCAAGATATGAATGAATTTTGTTTATCGGTTTTAGATGATTCATGTCTGGCATTATTCAAAGAAGATTATGCTCAAGCAGAAAAAACCATTGAAAAAACAAATGAAATTACCAAATATGAGAAAAAAGTTAGAGATGCTTCAAAATCACTAAGAGACGAAGAGGAAATTTACAGAATTAGAAGAATGACTGAAAATATCAGAAGAGTTTCTGAATATGCTAGTGACATAGCAGAAATTGTGTTGAATATGAATATAGAAAAAACATTAAAAAAAATTGAATAATTTATCAAAACAGGTAGAATCTTTAACTTGAATTATACTAAAAGTATTGAATCAAAATGAATTCGACAATTTTAATCACATATGATAAAGAAGAGGCAATTAATGAAGCCAAAGGATTGTGCGATGCTGCAGGATATCAAGTAGTTCATACAATTACTACAAAATTTCTACAAAAACGGAAATATGGAATTAGTGGTGGAGTTTTAGAAAAACTAGAAGAATTATCAGAAAAACTTAGACCAGATGTAATTGTATTTGATGAAATTTTAAAACCAAGTCAAAACTATAATCTTGCATCCATTTTACATAGAGAAGTTTTAGATAGGGAAGCATTAATTCTTGAAATTTTTGAAAGTAGAGCATCAAGTGCAGAATCCAAATTACAAGTAAAATTAGCTCAATTAAGATATGAGATGTCCAGAGCGAAAGAAAAGGTCCGTCTTTCAAACATGGGAGAGCAACCAGGATTTATGGGAATAGGAAAATTCGAGGTTGATGTTTACTATAATGACATCAAACACAGAATGCAGACAGTAAGATCTAAACTGGAAAAGGCTGGAAAACAAAGAGAGCTTCATAGACAGGGAAGAAAGAGAATGGGATTCAAGATAATCTCACTAGCAGGATATACTTCTGCAGGAAAAACAACATTGTTTAACAAAATGACAGGAGAAACAAAAGCTGAGAGTAAAGAACTGTTTACAACACTCTCTACAACTATACGAAGGGTAACAATTGATCAAAAACCATTCTTAATCTCAGATACAGTTGGTTTTATCAGTAAATTGCCGGCATATATGATAGATGCGTTCAAATCAACATTAGAAGAATTAAAACATACAGATATCATAATTGTTGTAATTGATATTAGTGATTCATTAATTGAGTTAAAAAAGAAATTTGCAAGTTGTATGAGAACATTAAGTGAGTTAGGAGTTGAAAAAGATAGGATGGTCTATGCATTAAACAAAGTGGATTTGTTAAAAAGTGAAGATATTGAGCAGAAAATCGACATACTTAACTTAACTGAAAATAAAAAATGGATTTCAGTTTCTGCAAAAACAGGAAAAAATGTTTACCAGCTTAAAGAATTAATCAGAGATATTATGAAAAGTCAGAATTTGCCTAAATTTGAGAGAAATGTTTTGGAAGGAGTTGAAAAAGCATTTGGTAATTGAGGTAGTTAGAATAGGACAACGTCTTGTAAGAGACGATAGAGTTACAACACATGTTGCACTAGTTTCAAGAGCATTTGGGGCAGAAAGAATTTTTATGACTGAAGTAAATCCTGAAATTAAAGATTCTCTAGAAAAGATCAATAAAACTTGGGGAGGGAATTTTGTGGTTGAATTTATTGATAAATGGAAATCTATTGTAAAAAAGAAAAAGGAAGAAAACTTTAGAGTTGTGCATCTTACAATGTATGGAGAAAGTATTAATGATGTACAGGAGAAACTTCGTAAAGAAAAAAATCTGTTGGTTGTTGTAGGTGCTGAAAAAGTACCAAGAGAAATTTATGAATTAGCAGACTATAATGTAGGGGTTGGAAGTCAACCTCACTCAGAAATTAGTGCACTAGCAGTGCTTTTGGATCGTATCCAAAAAGGTAAACAATTTGAGAAGGCATTTCCAGATGCAATAAGGAAGATAATACCCACAAAAAAGGGCAAAAATGTGCAAGTAAAAGAAACAAGGGATTAATAGTAGAAAATTTGGAGTGATTTGAGTTGATAGACAAATACGAAGATCCTTTTGTTAGAATTGCTTCTATGATTGGAGGAGATGAATATCTCAAAGTAGCTAGATCTCTGCTAAAAGCTGAAGATGCAACCGACGAAGAAATTGCAAGTTCTACAGGTCTTAGAATCAACATGGTTAGGAAAGTATTGTATGATCTATTTGGAAAGTCTCTCATTACTGGAATCAGAGTGAAAGATGAAAGAAAAGGTTGGTTTGTCTATAGATGGAGAACTAGAAGAGAAGAAGTTGAACATTTTATTGAAAATCAAAAAAAGAAAATTACAGAAAGATTGCAACAAAGATTAGATTATGAAAATGCTTCTGATTTTTATCATTGTGGTAATGAAGATTGCCCAAGAGTGACCTTTGAGTCAGCACTTGATGATATGTTCAAATGCCCAACATGTGGAAATGTTCTAAATCTAAAAAAGAATGATAAATCCAAAAAAGCATATTCAAAGAAAATTGATGAAATGAAAAAGGATATGCAACAAATATTCTAATTAGATCTGGAAATAAGACTAGATTAAATATAGGGGAAATGGGGGAAATATCCTTGACTCAAATCACTACAGTAAATCCAGCTACTGGTGAAGAAATTACAACATTCTCTGTAATGGACAAAAATCAAGTGTTTGACTTAGTAGGAAAAGCTAGAAGAGCATTTCCAGAATGGAAAAAAGATTATGAAAAACGTAGAAGTTACATTTACAATTTAGTAGAATACCTAAAGAAAAACAAAACAAAACTTGGAAAAGTTGCAACAACCGAAATGGGTAAACCCATCAAAGAATCAATTGGAGAAGTTGAAAAATGTGCTTGGGCATTAGAATTTTATGCTGATCATGGTGACAGTTTTCTTTCTGATGAAGTATTAAACACAGATGCAAGAAAGAGTTTTCTAACTTTTGAACCATTGGGGGTAATTGGTTCGATCATGCCTTGGAATTTTCCTTATTGGCAAGCATTAAGATTTGCAGCTCCATGTTTAATGGGAGGAAATGTAATTGTGATGAAACCATCCAGAATAACACTACAATCAGGAATTGAAATTGAAAAAGCATTTACTGAATCAGGTGTACCAGATGGAATTTTTCAGACGGTAGTAGGAAGTATAGATGTCGCAAACCACCTAATTGACTCTGATGTCAATGCTCTAACCTTTACTGGAAGTACAAGTGTAGGAGCAAAAGTAGGTGAAAGAGCTGCAATGCATTTGAAAAAATGTGTTTTAGAATTAGGTGGAAGTGATCCTTTCATAGTGTTAGATGACGCAATTATTGAAAAAGCAGCAGAAGGAGCAGTAAAGGGTAGATTCATCAACTGTGGTCAAAGTTGTGTAGCCTCAAAAAGATTCTTTGTTGGAAAAAATATTGCAAAGGAATTCATTGAATTATTTATCAAAAAAGCGTCTCAACTCAAGATTGGAGATCCTACTTCTATGGAAACAGACATTGGACCAATTTCAAATAAAGAAGGACTAGAAACAATTTCAGGAATTGTAGAAGATGCAAAAGAAAAAGGTGCTGAAATCCTTTTGGGAGGTTCTGAGATTGATGGTAAAGGGTTCTTCTACAAACCAACAATTCTTATAAATGTTAAACCAGATATGAGAATTGCACAAGAAGAAACATTTGGGCCAGTAGCACCAATTACAATCGTAGAGAATGAAAGTGAAGCAATAAAATTTGCTAATGATATTGAATTTGGTTTAGGTGCAAGTATTTGGACAAAAGATCTTGCAAAAGCAGACAAAATGTCTAGACGAATTGAATCAGGAATTGTCAGTGTCAACAATGTAGTAATTTCGGATCCAAGAATTCCATTTGGAGGAATAAAACATAGTGGATTTGGAAGAGAATTATCAAGATATGGAATGTTAGAATTTGTAAACATAAAATCAGTCAGATTTTATGATAATCTTACACATCATCACTACGTAGAGTAGATTTTCCACAAACGCGAATTTGAGAATTGTCTAATTCATTTTAAGAAAAATAATTAAAAGGTGAAATTAGTTAACGGCTTTTCGTTAACCAATAGGTTTAACGATTAGAGAGGCTATTTGATTTTACAAATTTCCAAATCTTTTTGGTCATTTCACTTGGTGCAATTGGTTTATTTCCAAAGACTTGTTCTACAGTTTCTGTACGACCTGCAAAATTGATTGCATATCCACCAAATGGTAGTTTTTTTGTTTTTGCTGTAGCTTTCTTTTTTGTAGTTTTTCTTTTTGCTGTAGCTTTCTTTTTTGTAGTTTTTCTTTTTGCTGTAGCCTTCTTTTTTACTGCCAATTTCTTGTAATTTTATTTTAAATTAGGTATATAACTTAGACCTTAACATAATTCAAAACAAGGTGATTTTTAAGCCTCTTAATTGACTTAAGGCGGAGATTAGGTGAGTTCGAAATTTTTTCAAAACCCTGTCCCTGAACAAAAGAAATTGCATTATTTCCTCCAATTAAAAATGGAGATAAAGTAATGATCAATTCATCAAAAAGATTATGTTTAATAAATTCCCAATTAATAGTTCCGCCACCTTCAACAAGTATTGTATTAATTTTTTTATCGGAAAGTTTTTTTAGTAATAATTTAATATTCACAGAATTTTTGCCAGCAGTAATTACTTCCACAGGAAATTTGCGTAGTTTATCAAAATTTGATTTACTGATTTTTTTTGATACAGCTATGATCGTTGGAATCTTATTACTTGTTTGTAGGATTTTTGATTTTTTAGATATAGTACCTTTAGAATCTAAAATTATTCTAATTGGATTTTTTCCTCTAGTATATCGTACAGTTAACATAGGATTATCTAATAAAACTGTATTTTTTCCAACAAGAATTGCATCCACTTTAGATCTTAGTTTATGAAGTCTTACTTTATCTTGTTTTGAAGATAGATTTGAATCACCTGTTCTAGTAGCAATCTTTCCGTCAACTGATGTTGCTGCACTTAGAATTACATAAGGTTTAGATTTTTCCATGTACGATTTTACCTCCAATCATTACTGCTTTAATTGCAGATTCTGATGCTCGATGAACAATTGATGCATGTGGATTGTGCATTGGTTCTAAATCTAATGCATGCTTATCAAGAAAAATACAATCAGCAATTTTTCCAATTTTAATCACTCCAATATCTTTTTTCAAAATTTTTCCTCCATTAACTGTAGCCATTTTAAGAATTTCTTTTGGATCGATTCTTTTTTTATGAATCCCCATAGTTACTTTCCAAAGAAAATCCATTTCTCTAAACATATCGGGAGAATTTATCATTACATTATCCGTACCTAAAGCTAATGTACATCCTACCTTTTGCATCAATTCTATGTCTGGAATTCCCTCAGCTAGAGATGAGTTAGCCCTTGGGCAGATTACAATTCCTCTAGTTTTCTTTGCTACAGCGCTAAGATCACCTTTTGAGGCATAAGTCATATGAACCAAAAAATGAGGTTTTAGAGATAAAGCCCGAACTGTTTCAGATTTTCCAGTAATTTTCTTTGATGTAGAAACACTTTGTTTGGTTTCAGAAGAATGTATGGCTCTAAGTTTTGTTGTTTTTGAATAATAATTTAGTACTGATGTGCTATTCTCATTTGCACCACTTATACCAATTCCATCACATTTTTTGAGGAGCCCAGCAAGATCTTCAACTTTTTCTCTAGGAAAAGGCAGGTTTTTTCTGATTTCAGTGGATCCCTGATAAAATTCCATTCTACCTAGAATAATTGAACGTAAAGGAACATCAGATAATACTTTTTTGAGTAAAGCAACACCATCGAATCCACCTTCCCTAAAATCAACAAATGTAGTGATCCCTTTTCTAATCATTGAATGACATGTATTTTTCATAAAATTGGCTAGATTTTCTTGTGAAGTGTTTTTTAGAATTTTAGATTTAGCTCCGAATACAGGATGAATTTTTTTATTAACAGAACTGTTTAGTGTAATATCTTTTCCAATGGAATCACCTATGTGTGTATGAGCATTTATGAATCCTGGAATTAATAGAAGACCTTCACAATCTATAGTTTCTTCTTTAACACTTGGTCTAATTTTTGGTTGAATTTTTTTGAATATTTTATTCTGAATTTTGATATTAGTATTTGAAACAAAATCTAATTCTTGACCTGATAAAATGCTTAGATTTTTAATTAACATGACAATTCATAAACTTCAGGTTTTTCTTTTCCTGAATCTCGAATTTCTCGTATAGTATCAAGAGATTGTGTGGCTAGTTTTACTGCTTCTCTAGCAGTATATCCATTACCAATTCCACAATTCAAAGAAATTTTGTCATCACTCTTAATTATGTCAATGAAATTCTGTACAGAATTTTTTGCATCATCATTTGCAATTATCATAAAGTTATCACCACCCATAAAAAAGGTAAGAGAGTTTTTTTCCAGAAAAAATTTTGACATCTTTGAATATAGCTCAAAAATTATTGATGAAATTTCATAAGGGGAATTAGTTTGTCTTTTTGAAGTAAGATCATCTACATCTAAATGCATAATTGAAACTTTTGAGTCAGATTTACCATTAACAAAACCAAAAATATTATGTTCTTTGTTTAATATGGTTTCATTTTTCTTGCCTTCATATGCCTTTAAGTTTGCTTCAAATGGAGATTCACTATAACCAATTGAAATGGTTAAACGTATATCAAATAATTTTTCTAGTGCTTTTTGGATTTGAATATGATCATCTAACTCAAGTCCATTTGAAACTACAAAAAATTCATCTGCTCGGTTAAGAAAAACCAGACAATTTTTTTCGGAAAATAGTTTCTGTACTTCTTTGTAAAGTGATGCTTGAAGCATTTGTAGTTCATGTTCTCTATCACTTCCTAATGTCAATGTCCAAGGACCATATTCGCTAATTTTCAAGATGCTAAGTTGAATCATTTTTGGATCCTCTGTAGTTCTTTAGAGATTTTTACAACGGCTTCAACAGCACGTTCAGCAACAGGTCTTATTCTAGCGTAAGCATGTCTTTCCTGCATTCCAGGACCGGATATTCCGAAAGAAACAGGTTTTTGGTATTTTATGGATAAATCAATTAGTGATTTTGCAGTAGAATGAGAGATCACCTCATCATGTTTTGTTTGTCCCTTAATTATCGCACCTAAAGTGACTATACCGTCAACATCTTTTTTCTTCAATAATGCATCTACAACAATAGGCATATCAAAGGCACCAGGGACTTTACATGTATAAACAATTTTTAATTTCATCAAGTTTGCTTTTTCTTGAGCTACAGAAAGCATCCTAGATGTCACTTCGTTATTGAATTCCGAAACCACTACAGCAATATTCAAAGCTAATGCACCTTGGCGTATTCTAAAAGTTCTTTTCCATCAATTAATGGGAACCCATTTTGTTTTGCAAATTTTTCTGCCTTATCTACAGATAATGCAGTATATGTTTCAGCATCCATCATTTCACAAATTGCAGTAACTGGAGTCAATCCTGCAATTTGAGCTAAATAAACAGACATTTCAGTATGTCCTTGACGTGCAGCCAACATCCCTTTGGATGCTATCAATAAAGGAACATGACCTGGGGTTTTAAAAGATGAAGTGAATTTTTTCTGTTTATTTTCAACATTAAAGATATTTGCCATTTCGTTAATTGTTAATGCTCTGTCTTTGTCAGTAATTCCAGTATAAGTTTGATAATGATTTACAGACAATGAAAAAGTTGGATAATCGCCGTAAGGTGCTAAACCCATAATCATCTCTTTGTTTGAAATTGGAGAATCAGCAAGAATTTCATGCATGTATCTTAATTCAAGTGACGTTGCAAAATTATGATCTATTGCAATACATAATAATCCACCAGCATGTTGACGCATTCTTGCAACATGTTCTGGTGTAACAAATTCTGCAGCTGCAACCATATCAATTTCATTTTCTCGTCCAGCTGAATCAAACAACAGAACAAATTCTCCACGTTTTAGAGATTCTAATCCAGATTCAAGTGACATATACAAAAATTGTTAACGAACTAATTATAAAGTTTACTAAAAAAGTAGTAATTACCACTAAAATTGTAGATAATTGGCTTTATTTTAGAATGTATTTTCCAAGAATATCAGTTTCAATATTAACTTTGTCGCCCACTTTTTTGGTGCGAAAATTTGTAACTTGAATGGTGTGAGGAATTACTGACACCGATGCAAGAGTATTTTTGATACCAACAACAGTAAAACTAATTCCATCTATAGCAATAGAACCTTTTTTCACTACATATTTTGATAGTTTTCTTGGAACTTCAAACCAAACTTGAACTTCTTTAGGTTTTTTTAGAATTTTTTTAATAGTTCCTACTCCATCGACATGGCCTAAAACAAAGTGTCCTTCTAATCTATCACCTGCTTTTAAACTCCGTTCAATGTTTACAATTCCGCCAACCTTTAGATTTCCAAGATCAGTTTTTTTTGTGGTTTCTTCAATCATTTCAAAAATACAACTAGATTTTGATAGTTTTGTTGCAGTAAGACAAACTCCATTAAGAGCAACACTTTGTCCAATTTTCAATCCCTTAGCATATTTTCCTAGATTTACAGTCATTTGAATAGCACTTCTATTTTTTGTATTTTTGGAAATCTTTTCTACTTTACCAATTCCTTCTACAATTCCTGTAAACATCAAAAACTGATACAAATTCTGTGTATAAAATTATTTTGATCAATATCAAAGGGAATTATTTGGAACCATACTTTTCAAATTCATCTTCACAAAATTGATGAAAAACAGAACATTTGTTTTCTTTGGCATCAGTCTTGATTTTTTCCATTTCTTTGTTAAGTACACCTTGCGCTGCTAAAAATGCATCATCTTTCATACCTAATTTTTCAAATAATTGTGATTTGACTATAGATGCTTCTTTTAGACTTGGATCAATTGTTTGAGCTTTATCATAATATTCTATTGCATCTTTGTAGTTACCCAAATGACTAAGAGAAATAGCTTTATTCATTAAAGCAGTAACATCATTTAGATCTATTTCAAGAGATTTATCATAATATTCAAGTGCTTCTTGATGTCGATTTAGTTCATTTAGAGATAGTCCCATACTGTTTAGAGCCCAAACATCTCTAGAATTTGTAGAAAGAGTTTGTTTGCACAATTTTAAAACTTGTTCATATTGTTTCAAATTTTCGAGAGCATAGATCTTATTTTTCAGTGCATAAGTGTCTGAATTTTTTATTTCTAGAACTTTGTCACAATAAATAATAGCTTCTTCATATTTTTTCAAATATATCAGAGACAGAGAAATATTCTGGAGTGCAACCATATCATTGGGAATTTTTTCAAGCAAATTTTTACAATAATTGTACATATCATCATATTTTTCAGAATTAAACATCCTAGTAATTACATTTGTAGGATCAAGAAGGTCAATCATGATTGTTTTACAAGTTCAAGAAGTGCTTTTGCTTGTTTGAAATGTACCTCATCTATCATTTTTCCATCAACTGTTGTAGCACCCTTTCCCTTCTTTGTTGATTTAAGATAGATTTTGCAGACTTTTTCGGCCCACAAAATTTCACTTTTGTTTGGATGGAACAATTTGTGTACAACAGGAATTTGATCTGGATGTATGATACTTTTTCCAGAATACCCAAGACTTTTACCAATTTTGCAATCTTTTTCTAATCCTTTAGAGTCTTTAAGATCCTGCCAAATTGCATCTATTGCTACAACTCCGGCTGCATGTGCATCAACAGGAATTTTTGCTCTTGAATACTTGGCTCCTTCTGGTTCTTTTGTATATTCAATTTCTAGATCATTTAGCAGATCAAAAACACCAAAGACTACTGCAGAAACTCTTTTTCCAAAAGATGCAATGCTAAACATGTTAACTACTCCCTCTGCAGATTCAATGGAGGGAATTATTTGAATTGGTTTTAGTTTTCGCGTCTTTTCTAATCCAGATAAGATTTTTTCAATTTTTTTCATATCTTTGATATTGTTTACTTTAGGAATAACGATTCCATCAATGCCTTTTTGAACTACTTCTTTAAGATCAGAAGGGATTTCTCCAGATGTTGGAGAATTAGCACGAACAAAAATTGAAGATTCATATGATTTGCGAGATTTTAATGCAGATTTGATTAGTTTCCTTGCATTAGTTTTTTCATTGTCTGGAACAGAATCTTCTAGATCAAAACAAACAATGTCAGCTTGTATCTTTTTTGCTTTTTCAAGAAATCTTGAATTATTTCCAGGAACAAAAATGAGGCTACGGAAAAGCTGTGTCATTAAATGACTAAACGCCCTCTGGCTTCAGTAAGACTTTGCCAAAGAGGCTTCCAGTTAACATCTTTGTATGGGCCTCTGCTGCTTGCTCAAAGGTATTGGTTGAATCAATTGTTGCTTTGATTTTACCTTGGCCCATCCAGTAAAGACCTTGTTCTAATTCAGCTTTGGTTCCTTGTGTTGAACCTAAGATATTAGTTCCTTTAAAGAAGACATGTCTTAGATCAGTTTGGGCATTGTATCCAGTTGTTGCACCACATGAAACAAGGGTTGCACCATATTTGAGTAAGGTTAGTTGTTTGTTCCAGTGTGTTTCACCAATGTGATCAAAGGAGACATCAATTCCTGGTACTTCACCTTTCTTCTTTGCTATCTCTTTTGTAATTGCTCGGACTTCTTTATGCCAGTCTTCTTTTCTATGGTCTACTGCATAATCTGCTCCAAGTGCAAGACATTTGTCTAGTTTATTTGGGCTTGCTGTTGCAATAACATCACAATTGTATAGTTTTGCAATTTGAATACCAAAGCTACCTACTCCAGAACCACCACCCATAATCAAGACAGTTTGTCCTGGTGTAATTTTGGCCCTTCCAACTAACATATGCCATGATGTCAGTAAAGTCATTGATGCAGCAGCTGCTTGATCATATGATACTCCTTCTGGAATTTTTGCAATATTGACTTCTGGTAGATGAGTTATTTCAGAAAAGGCTCCCCAATTTGGACCAGTCTGGAATCCCCAAATAGTTCTCTTAACACAATCAAATTCTCTACCATCAGTACACGCTTTACAAACTCTGCATGACATGTTAGAATGAGAAACTACTTTGTCTCCAACTTTGATATTTTTAACATCACCACCTACTGCAATTACATCTCCTGCTGCATCAGATCCTGATACGTGTGGCAATGGAACAGGAACTGGATCTCCTCTCATTCCCCAAATATCATTAAAATTTATTGCAGCAGATTTAACTTCGAAAACTACTTCATCTGCTTTTGGTTTTGGGTCATCTATATCCTGGACTTTGAGGATTTTAGCAAAATTATCATCTGGTGCATATTCAGTGTAAACAACTGCTTTCATGACTAAACCAATTTTAGTCCCATAATTATATTTTATCTGGATCAGATTCGATTTATCTTAAAATCGTGTTTTGGTTGCTGAATAGAGAGCAATATTTGCTTTAGTTGATCATCAGTAATTTGAGCAGGGATCTTTCTTTGAGTTGCCATTCCAATGAGATATTGTTCTACAAGATTAGACAATTCTGGTTTTACCATTTTGATATTGTTTAATCGTTGTCTAGCCTCTGATGTAAGAATCTGTTTTAGAATCTGTTCTTTTTGTGCTGAAATTTCTGCCTCATTATGTGAATGTTCATGAGGTTCTGAACCATCATGGGAATGAGGTTCTGTTCCATCATTATGGGAATGTCCATGATATTCTGGTTCGTTAGGATTTGGAAAACTCATTTTAAATCTAAGTGTATACTTTCAATTGAGGATTTTCTACAATTAGTTCTTTAAGAATTTCTGTTGCTAGTCTATCGAGTTTTTGCATTCCTTGTTTGGAAATAACACGGCCTTTCTTCTCAACTTTTTCTACATAGCCAAGTTTTTCTAATCCGTGAATGGCATTACGAATAATTGCACCACCAGCATCTTTGTGGTGAGCAGCTCCATATCCAGATGGTCTACCACCACCATATTCATTTCTTAATTCATTAACTCCAATAGGACCATTAAGGTAAATTTTTCTCATCAATGATGCACATCTAGTATGCCACCAATCTCTGTCTTGTGGTGGTTTATCAGTATGAGCCCCGGTTTTGACAAATGGAATCCATGAAGGTGCAGGGATATCTTCATTCTTTAGAATAGCTGCAAGTCTTCCTATCAATACATCTGGTGGTATATCGTATACCTTTGCCATGAAGTGAAAAAATTGAGAATCGTCTTATAAATCATTGAGGTATTGTGTCTAGTTTGTTAAACATATTTCAGCACAAAATCACAGATCGGTATAATCATTAATTTCATTTTATAAAATTCAGCTAAATGTTTGATTGAAGAATTTTTTGGATAAAGAATTGCTGTGTTTCCTAACATGACTAGTTGATCCAACTAATTCTACCCATCAAGGTTTGGATCAGAACATTTTGTATTATTTCATGAATAGAAACTGGAAAAAATACAACAAGTCACTAGTAAGACGTGGAGAAATCATGCTCTCCTTTGATGCCATGGAACAGTGGGGTACAGAACTCAAAGAGATGAATCGCAGAAAAGAAGGACACCAGTACATCTATCCTGAGAGTTTCATGGAAGCACTAGGGTATTGCCATGCGTATCTACATCTCCCCTACAGACAAACAGAGGGACTGATAAAATCACACCTGAAAGAAAAATCAAAAACACCGACATATTCTGCCATTTGGAAAAGAGTAAACAGGCTTGAGATCAAGTGCAACCCAAAACTGGGAAAAGACATCATCATTGCAATTGATTCCACTGGAGTCAAGGTTGCAGACAGAGGTGAGCAGATGAGGCAGAAATGGCAGAAACGAAGAGGTTTTCTGAAGATTCATGTGGCTGTCGATGTAAAATCAAAGCAGATTACGGGTCTGGAGGTTACAGATGACAAGTCACATGATTCAAAATCTTTTGTATCACTAGTTGAGCAATCAAAAGAATTTGGAAATGTGATTACAGTATTAGCTGACGGTGCATACGACACCAAAGATGACTTCTCATATCTGTACCATGAAGGAATAATTCCAGGAATCAAGACAAGAAAGAACTCATCTGTAAACACTAAATGCCATCCAAGAAGAAAAACTGTTCTGGCTCAAATTTTCAACTACGAATTGTGGAGGAATAGCGTAAGCATGGGGACAGATGGATTGTAGAATCCGTGTTTTCAGCGTTTAAGAGGATGTTTGGAGAGCATATAACGTCACATAAAGAGAAAACATGATTCATGAGTTGAAAATGAAAGTTTGTCTGTATAATACAATGATTGCAATGCAATAGAAAAATCAAATGAATTCAAACAATTAGAGAATGTTAATGATTTTTGCAGTTAGGAAACAAAGCATAAAGAATCATAAAGTTCGTCAATATCATTTTGTGAAGAAGGATTAGGAAGTCATCTCAAAACCCCACAATACATCAGAAATGATGCAATATTAAGAAGCCCGAGATAATTCTCTGATTTTCTTTCATATCGAATTATCAATCTTCTAAATCCATTTTTGATCCATGCAAAGAATCTTTCCACAACATAACGAATTTTATTGCATCTGTGTTTTTCTGCATCATCATATTCATCGTCTTGTACTGTTGCATTGTTTTTTCTGTGAGGAATACAATCTTTGATTTTTCTTTTTTCTAGGTACTCTCTGATGTATTGTGCATCGTATGCCTTATCTGCATAAATCTCTTCGATGTCTCTTGTGTTTCTTCCATGTAACATGCTGATGCTATTAACAACATCACAGAACTGCGTTGAATCATGTCTGTTTGCAGGACTGATGACTACAGATATTGGCAGTCCGTTTTGTTCTACTGCAACATGCACTTTTGTGCCTGAAATCTTTTTGAATCCATCATATCCTATACAGTCACCCCTTTTTTGGCTGGAATAGATGATGAGTCTACTGACACTTTTTGCAGTTGCAGCTTACCTGATTTGCGTGCAGATTTGATTGCACAGACAAGAATCTTTTTCCAGACTCCCTGTTGCTGCCAGGAGTTCAGCCGTCTGTTTGCAGTGGAATCATCACCGAATTTCTTTGGCATGTCGTCCCATCTACATCCAGTAGTCAGAACATAAATTATTCCGTTGATAATCTTTCTGTCATCATCTCTTGGTCTTCCAGTTCTAGCTGGTGGTGGAAGATGTTTATGTACCATCTTCCATTGTTTGTCAGATATTTCTTCAAATTTCATGAAAACTGTTGAGTTACATGGTTGATAGATCCAAATGATCGTCAATTATTTACTAAATTATCAGTTTTGAGATGACTTCCAATAAGAGAAATTTGAGATTGATCTGTCCAGTCAAATAATATCCACCTACGCCGCCAGATAGAATCAAACTAGTAGAGTTTTACAATTCAGAGTATGGCCAGAAATTATACTCTCAAAGAAAAATATCAACTGGATCACTCTTTAAGATCCTCAAAGACATCTTTAACATAAAGACATTACCAGTAAAAGGATTTGTCAATGTAAAATCATTTGGTTTTGATTTGTGTCTTGGTGTATCAACTTGCAGTGTATTACAACTGTGTTGCAGGTAATGAGAATACAAGAATTGTAAAGAGAATGCTGTGTTGCTGAGATTATTTTTGTAAATTATTATGTTCAAGTCTCAATTAACTGATATTTTTTGCAGATTTATCTTGCTTGATTTGTGTACGGAATGGACTATTCTTCAATCTTAAGTGCAGCAGATGGACATTCCTTAACAACTTTTCTAATTTGGTCTTCAGGCGCTCCATTTTGTATGATAACAAACTTTTCATCTTGTTTTGTAAATACTGAAGGGAGGTTCTTGACACATTTGCCTGAATGAATACAAATGTTTTCGTCCCAAGTTACTTTCATTACTTTATATTCTAAACTTGAAATTTATACTTTTTGACATATAGCATTCAACAAAATAAGAAAAATTTTCACATGATGATTTTTCTGCCGCTACTTGGACATTCTGTTTTTGCGTCTTTATTCCATAATTTCCAGCATTTTTTCATCTAGGTTTTCTTGGTTAAGATGAGTGTATTTTGAGGGCATTAGCGATGTTTTTCCCCAGCCATGTCTCATTCTGCTTTCTGACTTTGTTAGTTTGTTAGCCAAGTCAGTAATCTCTTTGTGTCTGAACAGATGATTGAGGTATTATTTTGCGGTAAGTATGCCCACACAAGTAACAAGAAATTCTGATCGACTTGACAGATGCTCTTCCTAGACGGATTCTAGAATTAATTCCAGGTGCAATAAAGGACTTGCATTTTTTACAAAAAACCATCCTAAGATCATAAGGCATTCGAATTTTATGTCTACTGCTGATTCGACGAGCAAGTAAAGCTTGACGCTGAGAAAGTTCAGGATTTGTTTTGGCGTTAGTAATTGCATTTTCAATAAGAATTTGCATTCTCTCCATTGCAATTTTTCTAACTGCAGGTTTCACAATAATTTCTGAAGGTACACCTAAAAATTGGTTCTCATTATTATGAAAAAATGCAGTCAGCGGGATTCGAACCCGCGTCACAGGGTTGGAAACCCCGAATACTAACCAGGCTATACTATGACTGCAACAGAATGCAAATTTTAGTTCCTACATAAAAATGGTTTTTTCGTACTCATAAAGCATCCTAGCAACTACAACATGACCTTCAAATGATTCATTGCCAATAGAATACAAAGTACTTGTTTTGTTTTCAATTGAATCAGAAAAATTTCCTTTTTGGAATCCTCCAAGTACAATACATGTATCATCTGATATCTCTGCTGCAATTTTTTCATATGAGTTTAGTGTACCTTTAGTTGAAAATCCAATTACTTTTGATGGATTAATTTCATCTAACAACTCTGAAAATGTTTTTTCCTTAATCTCAAGTAATACGTCATTATTTGTTGTAATTTTTTTTTCTTGATATAATTTTTCAATTAGACCTTCAAATCTGTGATATGATTTAGGTACATGAACATTTTGACCAAAGTAGATTACTTTATCATCAATTGTATGAACAAAAAGTTTTATTTTGTTTTGGAGATATAATGGAATTGTAGTAGCTTCAAGTATTGAAAAGTGCACTAGATCTGGTCGTCCTCTTTTCATTTCATTTTTAATTCCTTTCATAGCTGCAAAATGCCAAGAATTGTCTAGTAAGATTTCTGATGGATGTTTTCCAAGTTTTCTTGCATGAGAGATAACTGATGGATGATGTTTTAATTCAGATGGAACAAGTTCTAATGCTGATTCAGATAAAATTAAGGAAATCATTTTAGTTGATCAGTTCAATTTGTTTTTTAAATTCATTCCAGCTTGATTTTGAAATTCCATCAATATTGATCAAACCAGCACTGCAGATGTAGTTGCTTAATCTTTCAATTATATATTCACTGCTTCCAAAACCAGAACCTCCAACAGTTAGGGTGTCATCACCAATTTCTTGTTCATCAATCACACATGTTCCTTCAGGCCTGTCATACTGTCTATACCAGGTAAAAAATTCCAATTCAGATTCATTTTCAGTGTAAAATTCAAAGGATTTTTCTAAAAATTCTGTTTGTGTAGAATCACTTCCCCCAACAAAATCTGAGGTACTCCAACTAATCTCAAAAATTCCAACTTTTTTATCACCTACCAGATCAAATACTTGTTGTAGATCTTGTTTTGCTTGTTGTGGAGTTTTAACAATATCATTTAGAATATCAACTGGGGAATAAGAAAAGGCTATAAAATCACCAATAGCTAAATCAGATACAATATGTTGCAAGTTTTTATTTAAAACATTATGTAATGCAAACGCATTTCCCATTTTTACATCTGGATGTTTCTCTTTTATTTTATCATAGACTCCATTGAATAGATCTTTGTAGACAGGAATGTTTTGCTCATGATATCTAAATTGAGACTCTATTCCTCCTGAAAGAATTAGAGTATCTATAATGTCATATCTTAACAAGATGGCATCAAGGACACTAACAACTCTATCTTCTCCTATGGAATTAATAGGTGGCTTGCCAATCCAACTTGGGAAAGGTCCAAGTGTTTCTCCATTAATTACAGAAAAGTAAAGTGTGACTTTGAGATTATTTTTTTTGTTAAAGCTCATCAATACATCTGATTGTTGCCAATCATATTCTCCTCGTACCGGTTCAACTAAATTCCAAAAAAGATAGACATTGCTTCTTCCAATTCCAGTTTTTGAGGCTTCAGAGTAAATCTGATCTAATTCTTGTAAGGTTATAGATTGATTTGGAGAATTAATTACAAGGCCAATTTTTTCATTAGCTTTTTGAGTAGTAATAATTTCTGAACTTGGTAAGGTCGAAACTGCAGCTGCCACAGCAATAATTACTACAATGCCTACAACCACGCCTAAAATCTTTTTGTCCATATAGATTGGTAATGAAAAGAAAGTAAAAAAGTTGTGATTCTGTTATTTATCCAGAAGTTCAAGGTATGTAAATCGCGGTTATTCGTTCAGTTTCAAATCAATAAAACAATGATTGTTCTTTAGAATAAATTATTTTTTATGATCGCTATAGATGAATACAAAATTGTCAACAATACCAACATGAATATTTTATCTCATAATTTAAAAATAAAAACTCGTCAGGGTCGCCAAGATTGGTATGGCGTGTGTTTGAAAAACACATTTTCGTTCCCTCGAATACATGGGTTCAAGTCCCATCCCTGATGGGTTTACTATCTATAATATCAATAATCATAAAAACATTTGTAAGTTATTAGGCTTGTAAATTATTGCAATTAGATCGCAAAGCATTAGTAACCAAAATTACCATGACAAATCATGGCAGATAAAATAACTGCAAGTGACCTCAAAGCACAAAAAGACAATTTTGTTATCTTAGATGTAAGAGAATCTGATGAACTAGAATCTGGAAAAATTGAAGACTCTAGGCATATGCCATTAGGTCTAGTGATTAGAAATGTCAAAAAAGAGCAGATTAACGATTTGAAAGACAAGAAAATATGTACCTATTGTGCAAGTGGTTATAGAGGAAATATTGCAGCTGATGAACTAAACAATGGTGGTTTTAATACAGTAACCCTTGAAGGTGGATTTCAGTCATGGAATCAACCATAACTATTTTTTTATTTTACAAGATTCATGAATCCAAACATTATTTGAATTCCTAATGATTTTGTCCTTTTCTGCATCTATCTTTAATTTACATATTTTACATATTCCGTCAAATTTTGCTAGAATTGGTTTGTTAAAATATTGTTTGGTACTATTTCCTCTAGGTCTAAAATATTCACATTCTTGACATTTAGTACATTTGTTAGGAATTCCTGTAGAATGGTACTTGTCAGCGTGTCCACAAAAACAAATAATCACCATATCAGTTCATTTTTTATCTTCTATGAAATTTAACATTCCTACAAAACTATCATAAGTTACAGTAATTATTTCATTAATTTTTTCATCTAATCCAACTAGGTATTTTGTTTTTTCTTCCATTTCTTCTATTCTTTCCATTGGAATAAAATCAACTTGTTGCATCATTTTTATAAAATCATTTTCATATTCATCATTAATTTTTAGTCTATTATTTTCAAAGTCCTTTAACAGTAAATCAAGATAGTCAGATATTGGAGGTACAATATTTTTAATTATTTTTGCTTGTTCTTTGTGATACATTCCACTTTTCTTGATTGTTTCAAGCATAGAATGAACTGATGATATTATACTTTCTTTATCTGTTATATCAGGCTCATTTAACTTTAATACATCCTCTTCTGTATCTTGATTTGATTCTTTTATTATTACTTCAAAGTCATCAACATAGGAATGTAGTTTATCAATTCTATCTCTTAATTTCAACTAATTTTTGGTAAAATTACTGATATTTGTATGATCTTTTATTATCTTTGAGTGCCAAGTGTCATCATAAATACTGCACCTATTTGGTCTAGTCCAAAATGTTCTGATTGTAAAAGAATTAGATGTAGTAATGATTGTAACTGTGATTGTCATTGGGATATAAGATGATCTAATTATTTAGATCAAAATATATTGCAAACAAGCCTCAAAAATTTCTCAGATCCCAGTAACAACAAATTAGCTAATTCCCAATAATCCTACCTATGATTCTGTGAAGATGTAAGGCGTGAATTACACACTTTGCATCATTATACTCTAAATGTTAACAGTTGCAACTGTAACACCATGCTAGGCGTTAACAACTGTTACAAGTTGTAATTTTATAATTTTACGCCTTACAATTACAATAGTGTAATGCCTACAAAACGTGTTTTACACTATTACAACTTACACTTTTGCAATTACACTTGTAATTAATACACTTTTTCAACTGTAAAATTCTAGGCGTTACACTTTTTTCATCATAACATTGAGGTATCGACTCTTGTTTTGATGTTAATCCACTCATTAGACCTCTTGCGTAATTGACACAATAGACCTCTTGCGCAATTAACATAATTTGATCAAAGCATGCAAATTCACTCACAGCAAGATCCAAAGCTGAGAACATCCTAGTTATTTCATGCTAACATACAAGAAACTAGCCAGAAAGCCAAGGTCATTCCAGTCATTTACTGGGATTAGCCTAGAACAGTTTGATTTTTTGTCATCTGAGATAGAAAAAGAGTACAAAAGAACAGAGCAAAGAAGGCTATCCCGCAAAAAGAGGGAGCGAAAGATTGGGGCAGGACGCAGATTCGCTCTTCCAGTCAGGGACAGGCTTATGATGCTTCTGGTCTACTACCGGATGTACATCACGTACGAGCTTGCAGGACACCTCTTTGGTTTGGACCAGAGCAACGTGTACAGGGACATCAGGTATATGGAGCCTGCCATGCGAGGCTCAATACCAATCCCCCAGAAGATGATGTACGCCGAATCCAAAAAGATAGGGACCATACAGGATCTTGAACGGTACTTTCCGGAGTTTTGTGTGATGATTGACTCATCAGAGCAGCAGATCCCAAGGCCAAAGAAGAACAAAAAGAAGAGAAAGACGCACTACTCGGGCAAAAAAGGGATGCACACAGTCAAGAACCAGTATACGGTAAACCTTGACGGCCAGATAGTCCACAAGCCTCCACACTCTCCGGGAAGACCTCATGACTACAAGATGTTTCAGCTCAAACACCCTACACTGCCAGAAGGACTACAGACGTTTGTCGACCTGGGATACGAGGGAATGGCAAGGGACTTTCCGGAGTTCAATCCGGTACTTCCATGCAAGCGCAAAGGAGGCAAGAGACTTACTGCAAGGCAAAAGGAGTTCAACAAAAACCAGTCCAGAATCAGGATTACAGTAGAGCACACAATCTCAAAGATAAAGAAGTTCAGGATAATGCAGGATGTCTTCAGGAACAGGCTGCGCCGCTATGATTGCATCAGTGACATCATATGCGGCCTGGTCAATTTCAGGATACGGCAGAAGGATTTTGTTGTGATTCCATGACCTGATGAATCAGTTTGGTTAAATGACGCGTTTTGTTGGTAATTACGCAAGAGGTCTAATTTGATCAAATTATGCAAATTCACTCACAGCAAGATCCAAAGCTGAGAACATCCTCGTTATTTCATGCTAACATACAAGAAACTAGCCAGAAAGCCAAGGTCATTCCAGTCATTTACTGGGATTAGCCTAGAACAGTTTGATTTTTTGTCATCTGAGATAGAAAAAGAGTGCTGTGTTTCCTAACATGACTAGTTTATCCAACTAATTCTACCAATCAAGGTTTGGATCAGAACATTTTGTACAATTTCATGAATAGAAATTGGAAAAAATACAACCAATCCCTTGTAAGAAGAGGAGAAATCATGCTCTCCTTTGATGCCATGGAACAGTGGGGTACAGAACTCAAAGAGATGAATCGCAGAAAAGAAGGACACCAGTACGTCTATCCTGAAAGTTTCATGGAAACACTAGGGTATTGCCATGCGTATCTGCATCTCCCCTACAGACAAACAGAGGGACTGATAAAATCACACCTAAAAGAAAAATCAAAAACACCGACATATTCTGCCATTTGGAAACGTGTCAACAAACTCGATATCAAGTGCAACCCAAAACTGGGAAAAGACATCATCATTGCAATTGATTCCACTGGAGTCAAGGTTGCAGACAGAGGTGAGTGGATGAGACAAAAATGGCAGAAGAGAAGAGGTTTTCTAAAAATTCATGTGGCAGTAGATGTAAAATCAAAACAAATTACAGGTCTTACCATTACAGATGATAAATCACATGATTCAAAATCTTTTATGTCTCTGGTAGAACAATCAAAACAGTTTGGAAATGTAACTAAAACCCTTGCTGATGGTGCATATGACACCAAGGATTGTTTTTCATATTTGTATCATGAAAATATCACTGCAGGAATCAAGACAAGAAAGAACTCATCAGTTAACACTGACTGTTATCCTAGACGAAAAGCTGTTCTGGCTCAATTATTCAACTATGAATTATGGAAGCATAGCGTAAGCTATGGGGACAGATGGATTGTTGAATCAGTGTTTTCTGCATTCAAGAGAATGTTTGGTGAACACGTGACATCGCACAAAAGAGAAAACATGATTCATGAACTGAAAATGAAAGTTTGTTTGTATAATACAATGATTGCAATGCAATAGAAAAATCAAATGAATTCAAACAATTAGAGAATGTTAATGATTAGTTGGGGTTAGGAAACAAAGCACTAGAAGCAATAAAATGAATTATCGCTTTGTTTCTAACTCTAAGAATAGAGCCTAACATTTTTTGAATATCCTCTGTACTATATGCAGATAAGCCAGAAATTTTAACTTGTGCAGGAAATAGACGTTTTATTTTACGCCAATTCAAATCTATATCATTAACTTCTAAGAATGTTCTAATTGGTATGAGATAACCTTTCATACTGTTAGGACTAATCTCTTTTTTTAGTTGTATTGTGTATGCTTCAACTATTTTCTGTAATTGTGCTTTTCCTATTGTTATAATGCTGTCATAGTTTGGCTGTTTAGAATACTTACGAAATTTCTCAAGATGAAATAAGTATGTCTTTTGTGAGACTTTGGATTTTATAGATTCCATAAATATCATTAAACTATATTCTTCTTCTTTTTTATCTGATTTCATAAAAAAGGTATGGAATTATACCCATATAACCACGATCTAAGGGGGTCATCCAGAAGTACAACCACTATATCCACACTCAATGCACATACTACAACCTTCTACAAAGACAAGGTTGTTTTTGCATGTTGGACACAAACGATCTTCTGAAATCTCTTCTTGTTTTAGGGATTCAGATTTAATTTCTTCATCATGAACTTTAATTGCAAGTGCAGCATTGACTTGAGATTTAATGTATGGGTTTGTGATATTTGTTGTTACAAAACTAGTAATATGTTCACTTGGTGTAACCTCAAATGTTTTTTGTGCATTTTCACTTGTCATATGAAGTACCTGCTTGTGTCTAGAACCATCACGATAAACTGTAATTCCTTTTAGCCCTAATTCATGTGCTAACAGATATGCAGATTTTACATCTTCTGCAGTTACATCATAAGGCATGTTAATTGTTTTTGCAATTGCATTTCCAATCCAGTCTTGCCATACTCCCTGAGCCATAAGATGATCAGCCCAATGGATATCCATTGCTGTTACAAAGACATCTTGCATCCATTGTGGAATTTCGTCAAGTCCTTTCAGTGAACCATAGTTGTCTGCAATCTTTGCAAGAAGTTCATCACTGTAAAGACCATTTTCTTTCAATACTTCTTCAACAATCTTGTTTGTATAGAAGAATCTTCCAACAGTAACTCTCTTTTCAAACACAAGAGCAAATGCAGGTTCCATTCCGTTTGAGCAATCTGCAATCATAGATAGAGTACCAGTTGGGGCAACTGTGGTAGCCAAGACATTTCTAATACCATACTTTTTGATTTTCTCAATTAGTGCATCCCATTCATAGGAATGAGATTCTTTTGGTTTCTCATAATATCCTGATACTGGAATCTTTCCTTCAGGATATTCTGTCTTCGAACAAAGTGGAAACTCACCACGAGATTTAGCAAGGGCAACACTTTCTTCCATTGAATAGTATGTTAGAGCTTCAGATAGTTTGGCCTGTAATTCATATCCTTCTTTGGAGTTGTATGGAATTCTTAGTTTGTATAAGAGATCAGCAACTCCCATCACTCCAAGTCCAATTCTTCTAGACTCTTTTGATGCTACATTGATTTCTTCAACTGGATAGTTATTTACATCAATAATATTATCCAGGAATTTTGTTGTCTTTCTGATTGTTTCTTCATACCTTTGCCAATCAAATTCATAAGTTCCATCTGCTTGTCTCTTGACAAGATTTACCAAATTGATAGAACCAAGGTTACATGATTCGTATGGATAGAGACTTTGCTCACCACATGGATTTGTTACTCTTATTGGTGCTTGTCTGGCTTTAGCAAATACATTGTATTTGTTAATTTGATCAAAGAAGATCAATCCAGGTTCTGCACTTTTCCATGCAGATAGTGCAATCAGATCAATTAGTTGATGTGCATTAATTTCTTTAACTGGTTTGTTGTCACGTGGACTACGTAAGACATAGTTGCCATCTTTAGTGTTAACAAGTGCATGCCAAAAGTCTTCCCAGATACCAACACTAACGTTAAAGTTTTCTAAAACACCTGGTTCTGTTTTGTTGGTGATGAACTTCTCAACATCAGGATGCCATACTTCTATGATTCCCATGTTTGCACCACGTCTTTTTCCACCTTGCTTGACAACTTCAGTCACAGTATTGATGATATTCATGAAGGATACTGGACCTGATGCAACACCAGATGTTGATGCTACAATATCTCCTTCCTCACGAAGATCAGAGTAGTTGATTCCAACGCCACCGCCAGACTTGAAGATCAATGCTGCATCAGAGGTTGATTTCATGATTTGTTCCATGTCATCTTCCATACTAAGTACAAAACATGCTGAGAGTTGTCCCAATCTTCCACCTGCATTCATCATTGTTGGTGAATTTGGTAGAAAGTCTTGTGATGTCATAAGCTCAAGGTTTTCGGTTATTTTATCTGCATAACTATCAAGCTTCTTTGCTGCAAGTAATGTCAAAAGTTCTTTGAAGCTAATCTTCATCTGACCTTTGTTTGCAAGTGTTACATAGTGATTGATTAAGGACCTAAAATGCCATTTGTTTAGATAATAATCTCCTACTCTGAATTTATAGTCAAAGGCATCTAGTTTTTCAAGATAAGATTCTGCTTCATCTATATCCTGATTAGTATTTCCTGCTTTGTCAAAGATTTGTGAATCATATAGAATATCACCAATTACGACTAGAATTGCAACTCTTTCAAACATTTGAGTTGGAGATTCAATGATCTCATTTTTCCCATTTCTGAAAAGATATCTTGATGCTAGTACTCTCAAACAATTCAAATCAAACTTTTTGGAAACTGGATCAAGAGACTTTAGATTCAAGATTTTCTTTTTTTCATCTCTCAGTTTTCTTCTCTCGTGCCTGTAAACGATGTATGCTTTTGCTATATCGCTATTACCGCTATCGATTAAAGTTGATTCTACAATATCTTGAATATCTTCAACGGTAGGTGTTCTAGAGCTAGTAAATCCTTGTTCTACTAGTTTGTCAACTACGCTATCTGTGAGTTGTTCGGCCAGGCCACGATCGGCTTTAGAGGTGGCTGCCAATGCCTTGAATATGGCGTTTGAAATTTTATCTTTATTAAAGACAGTTACTGCGCCGCTGCGCTTACGGATCTCATTGATAGTATTTTCTACTTGTGAATTGTCCAATTATAATCTCCCCGTAATGGTTAAGATGGATATGGGTATAAATGATTCTGCAACTTTTTCTTAAAGCTCAGTTCAATAATATTGACACCAATTCTATGAAATTCATACTAGCATAATTTTGATAGTAAACAACGATGATCGTCACATCAGAAACTGATCAGAAAGTTTTAAAAAATGATCGGAACTAGTTTTTCATTTACGAATTTCAGACAACATATGGTGACTTGCACTTTGGACATTTGTCTTCAAATGGTTCATCTTTGAAACCACATTCACTACATATTGCAATCTTCTTAACAGGTTTGAAAGAAGGTGTAAGTGTAGATGCCTTCTCAATTGATTCTTTAATTTCATCAACCTTTGCGTCTTTGTCAATTTTCAATGTTACAAGTAATCCTCCATTAAGTAATTTTGAGAATTTGTTACACTCAGAGATAGACTCACTTTTATTGGTATAATCACCAATTTTAGAGGCATTAATCATTACTCCTTCAGAATAAGAATCATTTTCCATTAAATTAAGGGCAGAATTCTTGCCGTATTTCTCACCGTCTAGAGTAGCAAAACGATGTGAACCTTCAGTTTCAGTCATGCAAATAGCCACAGAATCGCCTAATTCTTTACCTTTTTTGGCTGCAACGTCAACTGCAGTTTCAATGACTTTGTGGAGAATTCCACGTCCTTCTTTGTTGTCTTGGAATCCAAGTATGTTAAAGACTGCTTCTTTAAGTCCTACCAAATTTATAACAAGAGAAACAGAACTTCTTTGCATGTATTGGGTGTTCTTAGCAAGAATTGGATTAAGTCCTCTTCTAGTAAGATCGGAGATGTCTTTTTTTCTTAGTGCCATTGAAGATAGTGCAGGTTTCATTAGTAATGCAAGTCTTGCTCTAAAGTAGGTTTCATCTTTATTTGATTCAAAAGCAAGTCTTGGAAGGTTTATGGAAACAGATTGTAGTATTATTGAAAGTGGACCTGTACTCTTTGTAGATCCATTTGTTATACCATAACTTGATGTTTGACCTTGAGCAAACATTACTTTTCCACCAAGTGAAATTATTTGAGATACTGATTCCGAGATATCAGTTATCTTTCCTTTGTCATGATCTATTATCAAACCAATTTTTGGGATTGGTGTTATCTTTGTATAATTTTTGTATGCGTTAATAATTGAATTGACTGTTTTTGTATCAGATCCCAATTGTAATCGAATTGAGACATTAGTACTTGTTTTGTTATATTTAGAAGTTGTAGATGCAGTTGCAAATGCATCAGTTAGTTTTTGTTCAAGTTCTGGAAGAGACTTTGAATGTTTTGAAAACAATTGAACTAATCCATCAAGTACGATTTCTTGTGAAGCTTCTTTTGAAAGAAGAGAAATTATGATAGACAATGAACTTGTAATCTCATCAAGTTGTTTTGATGCAGGAATTCGTGATACATCAAGATATTTTCCACCAAGATCAATTCCATCTTCAATCAGTTCTTTAACATTAACAAATACTATATCAGGAATCATTGACCAGATTCCAGGGTTGGCAATGTGCAAGTCTCCAGAAAGATGAGAATCTGCAACATCTTTTGGCAAAAGATTAGTTAGTAAGTGTTCAGCGAATACTGTCTGTCCAGTGTTAAACAAAAGGCCTTCAGCACCGTTATTCACATTATCTAAGTTAGAAATCATCTCCTGAACGTCATAAACAGGTAGGCCTAGGCGTGCGAGTTTGTTTCGATATTCCTCATGACCATGTTCTAGGAGAACAGAATTTACCAGTTCCCTGATTAGTGAGCCTGTTAGATAGGTAGTCTGATATTTGTAAATTCTATTTTCAACTTCTTCAGTAATTTTTTGTGCTAGTTCTAATGGAAGACTCCCTTCACGAACTAGTGATTGAATAATTTTATGAGAATTAAATTCCTCAATGGATGCATGTGATGTTCTAACATACATTTTTCCACTTTCAATAATTGATCTTTCTTCAATTTGTCTTGCCAAGCTCAAAACTAGTTTTCCAAGATTTGTAATAGTATAGCGTCTTTCAGATTTATTAAGTGCAACAAGAGATTGTCTTAGTAATTTTCTCAAGTGGTATGCAAATTTGCCACTTTCTTTTTTTGACTTGAATCCAGCCAAGGATTTTAATTCAGAATAAGTCAAAGGGCCCTTAGAATTTAGGATTCTGAGAATATCAATTCTGTTTGGGCTTGCCATAACAGAGAAGATCATTCTGACACGTTTTGATGTAGATTGTAAGATTCCACTTCTCTTTAGTTCTGGTATCTCTTCACTTAATTCCATGCACTTTTCTAAAATCAAGAGGTAAATAAGACTTCTGACTATATCATTTCAGACAGTTTTTGATCAGATTTATTGTTGACATGCAAAGATTTCAAACATCAACGATCTAATTTTTTAAAAATATAAAAATGATCTTTTCTAAAGATCTTTTTGGATCAGTTTTCTTAAACATCAAGTGAAAATTCTGATGTAGAAAGTTTCTGTCCACATGATGGACATTTTCCATTATAAGAATTCATTACATCTTTTAGTGATTTTAGCATCTTCATGTTTGTGATCTTTTCTCCACATTTACCACATGTAACTTCTACGGACATGAAAGTGATCACCTAAGTAAAATTATTAAGAATCGATTTTGATTTTTTTTAATCATTCAAGCAAATTATTTTACTGCTTTTCAATGATGATTCCACGATCATCATCAAAATCGGTTATTTTGGCTCTTGTTCCAACTGGCAGATCTGCAGGGGTAGCAATTCCTCCCATAAATCCAGAAATTCTCAAATGTGTGTTATCTAGTTGAAGTACGACAAAGGCATATGGTGTATATTTTTCAAAGCCCGCAGGAGCGACAGTAATTATGGTATAAGTAGCAATTGCGCCTATACCCTCTAAAAGAACATCCTCAAATCCCTTGCTGCCGCATTTTAGGCAAAAATAGGCTGTAGATAAATGAAGATGACTACAGTTAGTACATTTGTGAGTTAGGAGTTTGCCTTGTTTGGCATTTTCAATAAGTTGCTCTTCAACAGACATTTTACACACTTTGGAATACATGAACAGCGCAACTTGCACCAGTTGCACCAAAGTTATGAGTTATACCAATTTTTGCATCTTTAACAGTTCTTTCACCAGCATTTCCAGTTAGTTGATCAAATACTTCTACTACTTGCCCAACACCTGTAGCTCCAATTGGATGCCCCTTTGATTTAAGACCACCTGAAGGATTAATTGAAATATCAGAATTTAATTTTGTTCTACCTTCACGAACAGCTACAACACCTTTTCCTTTTTCAAAGAATCCCAAGTCTTCAGTGTCAACTACTTCTGCAATTGTGAAGCAATCGTGTACTTCTGCAAAGTCTATATCTTTTGCAGTTATACCTGCCATCTTGTATGCAGATTTAGCTGCAATTTTTGTACTTGGAATTGTTGTTAGATGTTCACGTCCTTGCAATGCAGCAGATGAGCCACCTCTGCCAGAACCAATTACTTCAATGTAATCACCACCATTCTCTTTTGCAAACTTTTCAGAACAAAGAATTACAGAGCTTGCACCATCAGAGAACGGACAGCAATCATAAAGTTTGAGAGGACTTGCAACTACTGGAGAATTCATTACATCATCAATTGTAATTTTCTTCTGCATGTGAGCTTTTGGATTAAGAACACCATTCTCATGATTCTTTACTGCAACTCTTGCAAAGTCTTCTTCAGTTGCATCAAATTCTGTCAAGTAAGCTCTTGCCATTGATGCAAACAATCCTGGAAATGATGCACCAGCTTGACCTTCATAGAAAAAGTCTGAACAATATGCAAAATAAGTTGTTGCCCATTCAGTTCCTGTGTGAGTTACTTTTTCAACACCAGTTACAACAAGACAATCATAAAATCCGGCTGCAACATTTGCATAAGCCTCTCTAAAAGATACAGAGCCACTTCCACATGCAGACTCTATTGTCAATGATGGTTTATCTGGAATTCCCAATCTGCTCATTAAGACAGGACCAAGATGTACCTGCTTGTCTGCAACTCCAAAAACATTTGAAATGTAGGATGCTTTGATATCTTTTGGATCAATTCCTGCGCTTTCTATGGCTGAAACTGATGCCTGAGTAGTGATATCTGCTATACTATCAGCTAATTTACCATATTTGGTGCTACCAGCACCAAGAACACAAACCTTTTCCACTAATGTCACTGACCCAATTCCCTATAAAAATCGTTTTAGTAAACTCATCATAGAAGATGTCACCAAAGAAAAAAAGTCTTCAAACTGTTCAGATTAAAAAGACTACAACAAGACATGTAGTAAAAACCACAAAGTCAAAAACTAACATCTTCAAAAAAGAGATTATTCAGTACTTTGATAGTAATGGCTATTTATCTTGGTCTACAAAAGAGAAAAAATACATAATTCTTGGGACAAATTCTCCAAAAAAGGGGCTGGTACAGTGTCCTCATTGTAAACTTGGAGAATTGATGGTTATTAGATCAAGAACAACAAGAAAGCGATTCATAGGCTGTTCTAACTATTATGGTGGATGCAAAGCCTCATCGCCATTATTACAAAAAGCAAAACTTAGAGCAACAAAAAAGCCTTGTGAGGTATGCAAATGGCCAATGATAATTTTTCGTTATTCACGAAATCAAAAATGGACCAAGCAATGTTCAAACTTTAATTGTGAAAGCCAAAAGCCTAAGCCTTCAAAGTAGGATATACATCTGTTCTTCTGTTTTTTAGTAAGGGTAAAATTTTTCGTATTTGTTTTACTTTGTTTAAGTCTATGTTAACAAAACCTATACCTTGCTTCTTTTTCATGTCAAGTAAAATTTTTCCATATGGATCAACCACCAAACTTCTTCCACAGTAAATGTTTCCAACTTGATCAGGTGCAATTACATAACATCCATTTTCAATTGCTCGCGTTTTGTTTATTGTAATCCAATGTTGTTCTTTCATGTTACCTTTAACCCAAGCAGATGGTGCGACTAAAACTTCAGCGCCTGCAATAGCAAGTAATCTTGACATCTCTGGAAATCTTAAATCATAACAGATCATCATACCAATTTTTCCAAGAGATGTCTTTGCAGGCTTTGCAATCTTAGAGCCTGAAACCATTTTATCTGATTCCTTAAATCCCAACGCATCATAAAGATGAATTTTCCTATAAGTTGAGATTACTTTACCTGACTTGCCAATTAAAAAAGAAGTGTCATATACACGATCTTTTTTTCTACTCTTTTCATAAAATGAACCTACAACTTGAATTTGATTTTCTTTTGCTGCTTTTGCAATTGTTGTGACAAAATTTCCATTAATTGTTTCAGCCAAGTTTGCAAGTTGTTTTGGAGTTTGGGAAGAACTTGTATAAAACATCATAAATTCTGGAAATGCACATAATATTGCATTTTTTGAAGCCGCCTTTGAAATATATGAAATAATTTTTGTTAAATTATCTTCTTTGTTAGTTGATGCCTTGAATTGAATAACTCCAGCTTTCATGTGATTTATTAACCAAATGATAATAAAAGGATAAACTCTTGTCTACTCTTTTTTTTAAAAATTATTAAAGTTGGTTTCCTGCCAAAAACCAATTTTCTTTAGGATTGTCTTCAAAGACAACAATTACATGATTTTCTTTTGTTTTGAGAATCTCTACTGCTGATTTTGTGATTGCTTTTGCAAATTCGTCTTTTTGTTTCTGTGTTCTACCAGGATACATTGACACTGTAATCAAAGGCATGATATTTTCAAACAGATTCAGTGATTTATGCTTTCAATAATCTGGTCTGTAGCCGTATCTTGTACCATACATAAAATTAGAACTGTGTGTTTTTTTGTAAATGTATCCAGTTGCTAAACCCACTACAAATCCACCAATGTGAGCAAGATATGCAACTCCTCCACCTGCAATACCAAATCCTCCTATGAAGAAGGGAAGTAAGTTCTGAAAGATCAACCAGAATGGTAAGAACCATCGAGCCTGAATGTGCATCATTCTCCAAAAGAATCCCATCATCAAGAAAGTTTGAATCCTTGCTTTTGGGAAAATTACAAGATAAGCACCTAACACTCCAGAAATTGCACCAGATGCACCTACTGCAGGAACAACACTGTTTGCATCACCATAGATGTGAATTAATCCTGCAGCTACTCCCCACATTAGATAAATTCCAAGAAACTTTGCTTTTCCAAACTTCTGTTCAATGTTGTCACCAAAGATCCACAGGAACCACATGTTACCAGCAAAATGAAGCAAACCACCATGCATGAAGGTTGAACTAATCAAAGAGATGTATGGAGTACTGGGACATAAAATTTTAACAGGTCCTGCGCCAAAGTCTATTGTAGAAAAAGTTGCACCAGTCACACAATTTGGAACTGCGCCCCAATCGTAAAACATTGTAAATGCATTCTGATTTGTAAAATCAAAAAACTGTCCAGTAACTGCTACTTCAATAAAAAATACAATTGCATTGATAATAATTAATGCTATAGTTACTGTTGGTTTGAAACCTGGAGGATGTGGGTTCTCATCACGTAATGGAAACATTAGTTGTTTAGATTCGATGAAAATCGTATAATAACATTATTCAAGCTATGTCCACTTGGTGGGATCTTTTTTTCGGATTTGTTTTCCATCAATTGTAATTAGATCTTTTTCTTCAAAGATTGTATGCCATTTACCATTACTTGGAAAAATTTTGTTCATTTCTTCAACTTTGTTATTAGTAGGTACTTTATTCATCAAAGCCCCCCATCTCATATTTGGTACTTTTGGCATAATATCATTGATATCTTTCATTATACTATCACTTTACAAAATTTATTTAAAAACCTATGATTGAATCCTCATAATTCCTTCTTTGATCAAGAATTGAATTGCACTAATAAATTCATCGTCTGAAGAGTCTCCATCTACCCAAACACCTGTGGTAAATTTAATCCAGGATGGAATTTCACTAGATTCTCCATCTGAACCTTGTGTGGTTGGAGGAATTACAATAATTTTATTCTCAATAAGGTATTGAATTGCACTAATAAATTCATCATCTGAAGAGTCTCCATCTACCCAAACACCTGAAGTAAATTTAATCCAAGATGGAATTTGTGCTTTCTCAGATACAGGAAGTGTTGTAGTATCTGATGATCCTGGACCTATTTCAATAAAAGATGAACCAATTCCAGCATATTTTGGATCATAATCTAATCCAGTTCCAAGAACTAAAACATCAATTCTAATTTGGCCTTGAGATGGAACAAAAATTCTTTGAACATCAATTCCTTCATTAGAAAGAATTCCTGGGTTTAAAGGATCATCACCATCATATCTAGATATTTCCTGATTAAGTTCATCAAAAACAACATAGGCATATCGAATATCTTTGATTAGTTGCTTATTTTCATCAAAGAATGTAAATTCAAACGGAATTTCTTGATTGGCACCATTTTTTTCATCCCATGAGATATTCACAGTTGTAGGAACTTGTTCGTTTGTAGTATCAACAAGATAAAATTCAGTTGAACTTTTTGACACTTCGTTCTGTGGAACTAGTTTAAAGTCCATTTTTGTGTTATCGTAGTTATCTGATCCCAATGTTTCATTAATTTTTTGTAATTCATTTTTTGAAATCATAAAATGAACAATGTTGATATCATCACCTGAATAAGGATCATTAATTAATGTTCTCTGATCAATTTCTACACCATTAACATATCCTGTGAATTGTTTTCCTTCTGCATAAGGTGTAAATGATTTTGGAACTTTGACTTCTTCATGTACTACTTGTACCAAATCAACATACTCTGGATTCCAATCAAATGGCATATCAAATGAAATTGAATTATCTGATTGCTCAAATTTGAAGTTATCAACATCATCATAGTATGTTTTTATAACAACTGGAATTTCTTCTGCATTTGCAGTCTTGAACAAAAAGTCTTGTTCCTGTGCAACGCTAACAAAAGTCTCATAACTTAGTAATGTAGCAAGTACAGTTCTTGGACTAGTAGCAGCCTCAATGTCAACTCTAATCTTGTACAAGCCACCTTTGACAAATATTGGACCAGTAATTGTTGGTCTTGCACAGATGTCTAAATTGTCATCAGTACATGCTTGTCCTTGTACAAATAGAGCACCAGGTGCACTAACATGTTCAGAACCACCATAAATTGTGCAGTCCACAAGATTAAATTCATCACATCCAAATTTTGGTTTGATTTTAATATCTAATCTTCCATCTGTATCATAAAACAAATTTCTAGCTAAAAGTTCACCACTTTGCCAAACTTCTATTCTGTATGTTACTTTGTCAAGATTCAGATCAGTTAATGTATCAAAGAAGCGTATTTGCATGTTAGCAGAACTAACTTCACCCACTGTAATATCAGATGGACTCAGTTGCGTACGTACAGTTACTTCCATATCACCAAACGTCAGAGGTGGTGCTTGATCTCCTCCTAATCCATGTCCAAATGCATTTGGAGTAATAGTAAATACTGTAAAAATGCCAATAATTATAATAAATAATACTAACTTCAGATACAACAAAAAAATTATGTTAATTCCATATTTAAAGTTGGCACAGAATTTCTATGTGTAAAAATTTTTTTGGGAAATTCCAGTGAAGTTTTTATGCATCCATAATAGTAATTTGTTAATGAAGACTAAAGCAATTTACTCTTTCTTCGTACTATTTGCTATCGTAGCTGGGATAGGTGCAACAACCCCAGCTGCTTTTGCACAAACAGAAGTCACAATTGAACCATTAACAGGTTCTAAGGATCTGAACATATGTGGAGGAGAAACTGGAGTGGAATGTTACATTCCAGGTACTGTAACAGTTGACGTTGGTGGAAAGGTAATATTCTCAAACACTGATTCTGAAAAACATACATTCTCATCAGGGATCATATCAGATGATATTATAGGTACTGTATTTGATTACGGACTGGTATTTCCTGGAGAGGAAGAATATTGGGAACCAAGTACTGCAGGTGAGTTTCCATACTTTTGTTTGGTTCATCCTTGGATGAATGGCTTGATCATAGTACAAGAAGCAGGAGCTGTGGAAGAAACCATGATGGAAGAGACTATGGAAGAAGAAACCATGATGGAAGAGACTATGGAAGAAGAAACCATGATGGAAGAGACTATGGAAGAAGAAACCATGATGGAAGAGACTATGATGGAAGAAGAAACCATGATGGAAGAGACTATGATGGAAGAAGAAACCATGATGGAAGAGACTATGATGGAAGAAGAAACCATGATGGAAGAGACTGAAGTTGTGGATGAGAAAGAAGGTGGTGGATGTCTAATCGCTACTGCAACATTTGGTTCAGAACTAGCACCACAAGTACAACAACTAAGAGAGCTTAGAGATAATACTATTTTATCAACAGAATCTGGAACTGCATTTATGACAACTTTTAACCAATTCTATTATTCATTTTCACCAACAATTGCTGATCTGGAACGTGAACAGCCTGTTTTCAAAGAAGTTATGAAATTAACCCTAACTCCAATGATATCATCATTATCCTTACTGAATCATGCCGATATTGACTCAGAGCAAGAGATGCTTGGATATGGGATCTCTCTAATTATACTAAACATCGGAATGTATGTTGGAATTCCTGCATTTGGAATTCTAAAGTTATACCAGTTTAGGAAAAACTAATTCTATTTCTGGAAATTCCAGTGAAGTTTTTATGTATCCATGCAAGTAATCTGTTATGAAGACTAAAGCAATTTGTTCTTTCTTCGTACTATTTGCTATCGTAGCTGGAATAGGTGCAACAACACCAGCTGCTTTTGCTGATGAATCTGAAGGCAATCCCCACAATATTGAAACAGCAGATAATGATCTGCTTACTCCAATTGGAGAAGAAACTTGTTTAGCAACAGAAGCAGGCTGTTACACTCCAAATACTATGACAGTTGATGTAGGTCATACTATAACAATGACAAACGCCGACGATGTTGACATACATACATTCACATCAGGAACGGTAGACGGTTTTGCCCCTAGTCCAGATGGTTCATTTGAGTCTGGTTTACTACATCCGGGTGAATCTTTTGACTACAATGCAGATACAGTAGGTGAATTTCCTTACTACTGTATACTTCATGTTTGGATGCAAGGTATGCTTGTAGTACAAGAAGCAGCAGCTGAAGAAGAAATGCAGATGGAAGAAGAAACCATGACGGAAGAGACTATGGAAGAAGAAACCATGGAAGAGACTATGATGGAAGAAGAAACCATGACGGAAGAGACTATGATGGAAGAAGAAACCATGGAAGAGACTATGATGGAAGAAGAAACCATGGAAGAGACTATGATGGAAGAAGAAACCATGGAAGAGACTATGATGGAAGAAGAAACCATGGAAGAGACTATGATGGAAGAAGTAGAGTTAATGGTAACAATTACCGAATCTGCTATGGGTGACGGAACTCATGTCTATCTTGAATTCAGTGAAATACACGTCAACTACGAAATGATTGGAATGCAAAATGATGAAGAAATATTCACAATTCCTGGCCATGCCATGGAAATGACTAGTGATCATCATATAGATGCTGTTGGAACTCCTGAAAGTCCATTAGATATCAAAATAGTTTCCTTAGGAATTGGTCCTCCGGATGCTGAAGATGATTGGACTGGACCAACAGGTACAATAGATACTATACAAATTGTTCCAGAATTTGGTACAATTGCAATGATGGTACTGGCTGTAGCAATCATAAGTATAGTAGCAGTAACTGCAAAATCTAGAGTTATTCCAAGATTTTAGAAATTCCTCTTTTCTATTTTTTTTTACTAAAGCAATTATTGCTTAGATAATAGTCCAGCAGATTTTATTACCATAGTTCCTGCAAGCAAGCCAATTGACAATAAAACAATTGTTCCTGCAGGAGTAATATCAAAGACATATGAGATTAGAGTGCCTACTACCACAGAAAAGACAGAAAAACTCATTGAAATTATAGCTGTTTGTTTGAAACCTTTGCCATACATAATTGCAGTTACATTAGGAATCACAAACAAGGCTGAAATTAGCAAAACGCCTACAAGTTGGATTGATGTAACTACAGTTATTCCTGCCATAAACACAATCAAATAGTTTATTTTTTCTACAGGAATTCCGCTAACTTTTGCCTGTTCTTCATTAAATGTAGAATAGAGAATTTGTCGATATAGGAATAAAATTACAATTAAAATCACTCCAGTCAATGATAAGATTAGAATAGTATCATCTACGCTAACTAGAAGAATACTTCCAAAGAGGAAACTAAAGATATCAATCGTAAAACCCCCTGATAATCCAATAATTACGAGCCCAACTGCTATTCCCGATGATAAGAGTACTGCAATTGATGCATCACCAGATATGTTGTATCTGTCTTTGATTCTTGTAATAATTAGTGCACTTACTATTGAAACACCATAAGCCGTCCATAATGGATAGACACCTGCTAACAAACCTAATGCAATTCCACCAAATGATGAATGTGCAATTGCATCACCAAATAATGAATAACGTCTTAAAACCAAAAATAATCCAACAACTGAACAAAGAATTGCAATTGCAATTCCAGAAATTAATGCTCTATGCATAAAACTGTAAGTTAGAATTTCTAGAGACATGATTAATGATGATGCATATGTTCTTGCATCGAGGCCTCAGAATATTGTTTAATCAGTTTATCATCAGAAAAGAATTTTTTAGACTCACCATGGAAAAATAATGTTCTATTTAGACACGCTACATGATTTGCCAGTTGATTAACCGCGTCCAAATCATGAGAAGACCAGACAATAGTAATTTTTTGTTTAGAATTTAATTCGCGGAGGATACTGTAGAACAATTCAATGCTTTGTTGATCAATTCCTGTTACAGGTTCATCTAGAATCAAAATTTTTGGGTTATTTACCAGAGCTTTTGCAATAAAGACCCGTTGTTGCTGTCCTCCAGACAATTCACCAATTCTTCTGTTGCTTAGTTCATGTATCCATAATTGTTGTAAAATTTCATCAATTTTATTTTCATCAGATTCATTTCTCAAACCCATTCTTACAACATCATTGACTGTAACTGGGAAATTTTTTTCAAAGATTGGTTTTTGTGGCACATATCCAATTTCTTTAAGATAATTTTTTGATTTTCTAATATCCTTACCAAAAAATTTGATAGTTCCTTTGTACTTTGTGTTAAGCCCTAGCATTGAAGAAAATAGTGTTGATTTACCCGCACCGTTAGGTCCAATTATGCCTAAAAAATCTCCCTGATTGATCACAAAACTAACGTCGTCAAGGGCTTTAACATCTGGATATTGAACCGTGAGGTTATTAATTTCAACTACTTTCAACATAATGCCTCTTCTAGATTGTTAAGATTTTCAGTCATTTTAGAAAGATAAGTTCCATCAGAAAAAATTTCTAATGTAGATAAAACTAAGACTTTACCATCTATTTCATTTGCAATTATTTCAGATGTTCTGGTATTAACATTCTCTTCACTAAAAATAACTTTAATGTTTAATTCTTTGGCTGTGGAAATTACATCTTCTAATGTTTTCGCTGTGGCTTCTCCGTGAGGAGAATTTGATGAAATAATTGTATGTTGATTTAGATTATATTCGTCTGCAAAATATGAAAATGCATCATGAAAAGCTATAAAATCATGATTACAATTAGATAATTCATTTCGAATTTTTGAATCAAGTAGATCTAATTGTTCAATGTATTTTGCTGCATTGGATTGATAATATTGTTGATTTTTAGGATCTGAATTAGAAAAAGCATTGGCAATATTTTGCACTTGTATTTTTGCATAAACAGGGTTCAACCAAATGTGAGGATCTCCAGAAGTGCTAACATATTCTTGACCAGAATTCTTAACTAAAATTCCATTACTGGTATCAACTATCACTCCTTGGTAATTAGTTTCATTTAGATTATCAACCCAATTTTCAAAACCTATTCCATTGATAATTATTAGATCAGACTTTTGCATTCTTTGTACATCTTTAATAGTTGGCCCCCAATCATGAGGTTCAACTCCTATAGGAACAAGTAAAGTAACATCGACTTTTTCTTGTCCAACATTTTGTGAAAATTCATGAAGCGTATAAAATGATGAGATAACTTGTAGTTTTGAGCTATCAGTTGTTGTAAATTGCTGATTTGAGTTAGTTCCATAAACAGCAATGGAGCTTAAGGGAATTATTACTGCTATTGCAATTATTGCAAGTTTGATTTGTATATTCACGCAGCAACTCAATGTAAATTATTAATAAATCTATAAAATGTTAATAATTTTAATTGCTAAACTTATAAGATAATTAATAACATTAGGCATATGCCAATAGTCTCAATCTCCTTAAATGATGAAATTCTCTCAGAATTAGACAAACTACAATCATCCATGGGATTTTCAGGTAGGTCTGAAGCCATCAGAGCAGGAATCAGAGCATTTGTTTCTGAAGAAAAACAAAAGTCAGATTTGGCTGGAGATATTCATGCTATTCTTTTGGTTGTACATAATGACGAGTTTGATCATGTCGTTTCAGGAATTACTCATAACTTTGAGGATCTAATTATAACGCATCTTCATAGTAAGATTGAGAAAGAAAAATGCATGGAGCTCTTTGTTATGAATGGCGATGCAGAAAAAGTCTCTACAATGACAAAAGATTTTCAGACAAATAGAAACATGGACACTGTAAAGCTTGTTGCACTTTAACTTGTGTATTGTAGATGTGGTTTCAATCCTTGTTATGATGGATTTGTCATTTTGACTTGATTTTTAAGGCATGGCTATAGATTCGTATTATGAGTTTCAATCCTTGTTATGATGGATTTGTCATTTTGACCTATCAGAAGGATCTCATATCTTCAAATTCAAGCAGTTTCAATCCTTGTTATGATGGATTTGTCATTTTGACACTACATCTTGTATCATGTTCAGCGTTTGTAGGGTACGTTTCAATCCTTGTTATGATGGATTTGTCATTTTGACAATATTGACATTTGCCTTAACAGCTTGCGGTTTGACGGTTTCAATCCTTGTTATGATGGATTTGTCATTTTGACTTTTGCAATTATGTCTGCGTTTGCTGGTGAGTCAGGGTTTCAATCCTTGTTATGATGGATTTGTCATTTTGACATCAAAAATATTACCATTATGATTCCTTTGATGAAAGTTTCAATCCTTGTTATGATGGATTTGTCATTTTGACATCATATACACCATAATTACCACAAGATGGACATTGTTTCAATCCTTGTTATGATGGATTTGTCATTTTGACGCTATTATGAAGTGTGCAATATGTGGCAGAATAACGTTTCAATCCTTGTTATGATGGATTTGTCATTTTGACATCCCAGCCTGGATGCGATTCTGGCATCCATTCTCGTTTCAATCCTTGTTATGATGGATTTGTCATTTTGACTTGATAATATCAGATACCTTGTTGATTTCCTCTCCAGTTTCAATCCTTGTTATGATGGATTTGTCATTTTGACTTTCAAGGACAGCATCAAAGACGCTTTTGCTACTGGGTTTCAATCCTTGTTATGATGGATTTGTCATTTTGACGATAATTCTAGATTGTTGTATTGGTTTTTCATATGGTTTCAATCCTTGTTATGATGGATTTGTCATTTTGACTTTACCCAACCAGCTGGTGTAAATTCTTGATTGTAGTTTCAATCCTTGTTATGATGGATTTGTCATTTTGACATGACCGTTGGGAAGATGAAAGCTATGACAATTTAGTTTCAATCCTTGTTATGATGGATTTGTCATTTTGACAAGAGGGGAAATAATGGTTGCTCCATTTACAGTTTGTTTCAATCCTTGTTATGATGGATTTGTCATTTTGACCCATTCCACGTTCAATGACATTTAATGATGATGGAACGTTTCAATCCTTGTTATGATGGATTTGTCATTTTGACATGCTGTGGGATCAGTGTTTGTTGAACCACCTGAAAGGTTTCAATCCTTGTTATGATGGATTTGTCATTTTGACGCTACGGAGCAGGAGTTGATTCTACTGCCGTGATTCGTTTCAATCCTTGTTATGATGGATTTGTCATTTTGACCTGAGCCGACAGTAATGTATTGTGGATTGTATCCAGTGTTTCAATCCTTGTTATGATGGATTTGTCATTTTGACAGTGTATGATGATCTGGTAGCTGTTGGTGCAGTCCTGTTTCAATCCTTGTTATGATGGATTTGTCATTTTGACTGTAGAAAATGAGTTGGAAGCTGCGGTAGATGCGTCGTTTCAATCCTTGTTATGATGGATTTGTCATTTTGACAGATATCAATAACGCTAGTCATGATCCGATACCAAAGTTTCAATCCTTGTTATGATGGATTTGTCATTTTGACTACATATGTAGAGCCTTCCCCTGTAATGCTGTCAGTTTCAATCCTTGTTATGATGGATTTGTCATTTTGACCTTGGTACACTCATACCCTAGGAAACTGCTTCATGTGGTTTCAATCCTTGTTATGATGGATTTGTCATTTTGACAACAAATTTGGTAAAGGTGCGTGGCTAGCTTCTGTGTTTCAATCCTTGTTATGATGGATTTGTCATTTTGACATCAATACAGGTGACATCAATGCATGGAATATCAACGGTTTCAATCCTTGTTATGATGGATTTGTCATTTTGACATCATATCTGAAAAATGCATATGGTCTATATTCCAGTTTCAATCCTTGTTATGATGGATTTGTCATTTTGACGTCATCAGAAGAAGCCACTCCACAATCAGTAACATTGTTTCAATCCTTGTTATGATGGATTTGTCATTTTGACCATGTCTTGAATGGTTGCTGCAATTACCGATGCTTTGTTTCAATCCTTGTTATGATGGATTTGTCATTTTGACAAAATCGGCAGTACACCAGCGTCTTGCTCTGATCGGGTTTCAATCCTTGTTATGATGGATTTGTCATTTTGACATACAGTTTGACGAGGGTGAAAGATCGGGGGTGTTGTTTCAATCCTTGTTATGATGGATTTGTCATTTTGACAATTTTATGGTATCCCAGCTTGCAGTAACTGTAGGGTTTCAATCCTTGTTATGATGGATTTGTCATTTTGACTCTATACTCCGTATCCTTGAAGTACCACTTTGTAGGTTTCAATCCTTGTTATGATGGATTTGTCATTTTGACTTGGAAAAAAAATAGCACAAGTACCTAGCCATAATGAAGGTTTCAATCCTTGTTATGATGGATTTGTCATTTTGACTTATTGACAAAAATCATGTATACGATAAAAGGAGGTAAAAAGGTTTCAATCCTTGTTATGATGGATTTGTCATTTTGACATTGTTTGTTGTTTTTTTCCATCAGAACCGCCTTGTCAGTTTCAATCCTTGTTATGATGGATTTGTCATTTTGACCTTTTTTGTTGCACCAATAGATCGTAAGAATCGATGTTTCAATCCTTGTTATGATGGATTTGTCATTTTGACTTGATTTACATCAACGACTCCAAAGTCTTTGAGTGGTTTCAATCCTTGTTATGATGGATTTGTCATTTTGACAAAACAGTTACAATTGGCTGTTTTTGGCTGCACTCGTTTCAATCCTTGTTATGATGGATTTGTCATTTTGACCAGCATTTGACGTTTCAACCGCAAGCTATGACAAGTTTCAATCCTTGTTATGATGGATTTGTCATTTTGACTCGAGTTGAGGTACGCACAGTAGAGTGTGCAATAGTTTCAATCCTTGTTATGATGGATTTGTCATTTTGACCAAACTCATCTATTTTATGATATCCTGTTTTGTCTGTTTCAATCCTTGTTATGATGGATTTGTCATTTTGACTGAAAAAATAATGGTTCTAACTAAACTCTTCTTTAGAAGTTTCAATCCTTGTTATGATGGATTTGTCATTTTGACTTTTGTAAAGAGATTTTCCTGTATCGTGGTTTTGTCCGGTTTCAATCCTTGTTATGATGGATTTGTCATTTTGACAAGATCTGTTTTGATCATAAAGATGATCCCTTGTAGTTTCAATCCTTGTTATGATGGATTTGTCATTTTGACTCATGATTTAGAGAGAATAAAGGTGTGGGGGTGTGTTTCAATCCTTGTTATGATGGATTTGTCATTTTGACACAGCATATGACGTCTCAACCGCAAGTTATGCCAGGTTTCAATCCTTGTTATGATGGATTTGTCATTTTGACAGCAACGGTTATACTATAATTTACACATGTTTTTATTCATTTTTGTTGTATTTTCTTTCACAATTTTACGGTATCAACATATTATTCCATTGTATTTAAAGAGCCAGTAGGACAAACTCTTCTAAAACAACAGTTCAAACATCTATTATCAAAGTCAGACTCTGGCATAATTTCACTCCTGATTATTTTTTTTACATCCTCAAGCATTGCTAGTGATTCTTTTTTTATTACATCATCAATTTTGACATAAATCTTCTTCCTTTTGTTTTTGTTAAAAACTACAATTGCCTTTCGTACAGGCTTGTGTAGATTCTCTTCAATTAATACAGAAAGTAATCCCAACTGCACTCTAAGTGTAGGATATATTTTGTGGTTATCACTATATTTTCGCTCAATCAATACTATTTCATTTTCCATCTCAATTGCTTCATCTATCTTACCAGATAATCCATATTTTGCTGAAAAGAATTTACGTGCAATGATTTTCGTTCCAGAAAATCCCTGTTGGATATATCTCAAATTGTCTTTTTCATGTCGATTGTGTAACTTACGTCCTCCAGTAACAGTTCCTCTTTTTTGTTCAAACTGTTCTAATCCTAAAACATTAATAAAATATGTAAATTTCGGACAAAAAACATACTCAACTATATCTGTCACTGTCAAAGGGAAAATCATAGTACCACTGCAGGTTTTTTATCTGAAACATATTCCTTGTCAAATCCCTTGCCGATTATTTTGATCTTGCCAAAACACTGATTACATGTAAGGATTAGATAGAAAGAGTCATTTTCATTTATAGTTGTCTTTATTGATTCAATCAAATCTTTTTTGTTTTGTCCAGATAAACTTCCACAAAAAACACTCTTTTGAATTCTGATAAATCCCTGATTTTTTAGGATGTGGGTAACTGAACTTCGTGTAGAGTTTTCAGTAATGTCATAAACTGCATAATACATACTCTTTTTCATGTAATATTACCTTGTAATTTTTTTATAATAGTTTTACAAAAATCCCAGGATCTTGTCTCAATAATTTTGCGTCCATTTTCAACATACATTGAAATGAAAAATTGTCTTGCATTTTTTGAAAGAAATATGCCATTTGTAATATCATCTTGTGTTTCAAACCAATCATCATGAACCATTTTTTTAGTAAATGATGTAACTGTCAGTCTATCTACAACTGGTCGCACTGTTTCTATTATGTCATATGATAAAGTAGGTTTTCCATAAGAGTCAGAATGAAAAAATCCTGCGTTTGGATCAAGGCCTGAAAGTATGATAATCTTCTCAACATCAGCATATGCCATCCCATAAAGATAATTCAAAACTGCATTGAAGGAATCGTGGGCTGGATGTTGACTGCGTTTTTCAGTTAACCATTTTTTTGGCAAAATTGAAAAAATTGCTTGAAAATAGTTTGCAGCACTTGCCCCTTCCAATCCTAGAAGTGTTGCGTTATAATCCTTTGAATGTTTAAGATTTTTGACTTTTTTTATGGAGTTATTTATGGTCATGACTACACGCTCTAATTTTACAGGTGGTGATTTTCGATTGTTCTTCAAATTAATCAGAAATGCTTTTTGTTCCCTTAGTTTTTTCTCTAAAACCATAACTGATATGTCAAACCCGATAACTGTATCTTGATTCAGATATTGGTTACGTCTTAGTTGTGTGGATCTTCCCTGAGTACTAGACCATAATCGAGCAATTGGTTTTCCAGACCATGTAGAAATTACTAATTGTATCTGTTTTTCAATGCACAGACGTACTACTTGTGTACTAATCAAGACATTTGCAGAAACTATTACTGCATCAACTTTTTCTGCAGGAATTTCAGTTTTTTCAGCCTTTGTCTGAATTATAAAAGAGTCATGATTTCTTTTTAGAGTACTTCCATGAGTAGTAATTTCTATGATCATGAAATCATCCTTATTACTCCAAATCCCTTTGTCACACTTTTGCCAAGGCCTAGATATTCGGGTAATAGTGTATTACACTCAAACTCTGCATGAATACCTGCAAACTTGTTTTGGTGAACAGTTATCCTAATACTTTTAAATTTTGTTATGTTGACTGTGATTTTATAATCGACAAATATTCTGAGTCCTTTTAGTAATGATAAGATGTTTCCAACAAGTATTTTTTCTAAGAATAATTTCTTTTCACTATTTTTTAACATCTTAAACTTTGCATAATTTTTTTCATTTAGTGCAAGCCATGGAGATGTAAATTTGTACATTCCCTGTGTTTGTCCAATTATGTATGAACTGTTTTTAATCTCAATATTGTTTAGTGAAATCTTTTGTGATTCAGTAGTAATATGATCTAATCTAGACATGTTTTGAAAAACAATTTCTGCAAATTCACCAATTCCAATTATTACTAATTTCTTTCCAATTCTTTTGTACTGTATCAAAGGATAGTGATATGAATTTTCAGAGTGATGATGAAATTCTGAAATGTTTGCAAAAAGATGTGCCAAAAAGCCTCTTAATTTAATAGGTGTTACTTTGTAATCTGAATCAAAGTCCAATATAACATAACAGATCTTTACTCTACCAGCCATCTATCTAATCCCATATTTTTATCATATATTGTTCCCAAGTGCTCTTTTTTTGGTAATAGTATGTTTTTCTCCATTAATTTCTCATCAAATAGTTCTACCCCTACTCTATCTAGTGGAATTGGTAATGATGCAGTCAAATTTCCAAACTTTTTGAAACTCTCACGAGACACTCCATATAGTAATCCATTTTTTACTTCATCCCAATCCTCAGGATCTGGAATAAACACAGTATCTCGACTGTCTTCTTGAAATACCATATTTCGGACAAATTCCCATACTCCATCAAAGTCCATTCTTGCAATTTTTCGTTTTAGTTCCTCTGTTGCCTCAGAATTACGCCTATTTCGTTCAGAAATCTCAGAATAGTATTGCTCCAAAATATCATAGATTTGCACTGAATTGTTTATGTGTGCAATTTTTTCTTGAGTCACTTGAAACTCTAGTGGACTGTATGGAACTGGATTTCCATCTGTGGGATAAATGACTAATTTTGCATCAGGATCTTTTCCTTCTCGATTCAGTCTGCCCATTACCTGAATGAGATTATCAAGTGGTGCCTGTTCTCTATACACATGTGAGAAACTAATGTCCACTCCAGCTTCTACTACCTGAGTTGCAACAAGGACATACTCAGACATTTTAGGTAGTTCTTTGATTATTCTTATTCTGTCTTTTTTTCTAATTCCAGTAGAGATGTAGATGGTTTTTTTGTCTTGATGTATTTGATTAATTTGAAAATACAGATACACTGCCTTTTTTCTAGTGTTTGCCATTACTAGTGTTTTCTTTATTGGGATACTTGGAACATCTAGTGGTTGAATCAAGATTTGTTTTTTTGTCTGAGATAAATAATCAGTTAGAGTCTCTGAAGATAATTCAATTCGTTTAATGTCACTAATTTCATGAGGAATTGTTGCACTAACTAAAACGAATCTAGTTCCCATATGTTGACTCATTTTTTTGAAAATCTCTTTTAGATTAGATAGTATTGGTTTTGGAATGGTTTGAACTTCATCAATAATTAATACTGAATTTCTAAATGATGCCATCTTCATTTTATCTCGGTATTTATTAGAGTAAATTGTCATAAGTAATCTCTGAGTAGTGGTAATGACAAATTTTTTGTTAAATGATTCATTTTCAAATTCCCATTTATTGGAAATTCTAGTTCCACCTTCTTTTCTCTTATCTTGTAAGGAAACTGAATACAGGTGAGTATAAATCAAAATATCTTCTTGTTGGTTTTCAGAAATTACTGATGCTATCTTTGCCTCAAAGTCTTCAGTTAATGCAAGTAATGGGGAAAAGTAAAAGATTCGCTCAACATCTTTGTTTTTGGAATACTGATTAATAATATCCAAAAACACTTTGGTCTTTCCAATTCCCGTAGGGGCATTAATTATTGAGATTCCTTGAGTTTCATCAAAATTGTTCATTACCTGTTCTTGAAACTCTGTACGAGTCTTTCCAAGAGGACTATCTGAAATTAGAGACTGTGTATCCAATTCCAAATCAAAATTAGGCACAGACCATCTATAAAAACTACCTCGATCAGCTTGAAGTAGACATGAAAATGCACAAGACATCTCCAAATAGTCATCAGGGGAATTTTTGGATTCCAACTCTACTTCAAAATCCATTGGACGAGAGAATTTCTCACTACATGAATCCCAGTTAAGTTTTGAAAATTCAGTATTCTTAGAAATTTGTGTTGAAAAATCAGATAATGCTAATGCAATTGCATTTTGGGTTGAAATAAATTTGTCTCCCTTTGAAATTTTCCCAAGTGTTTTTCTAATCTTTGTGTGGTGTCCATAAATTAATACCATGATTTTCTCAATTGTACTATAATCAAGACCGCTTTTTTGCAATAGTATATCTGCAGCCCTAGCAGAAAATCTTGAATGCTCTTGAACATATTTTTCTAATATTTTTTCTTCTACTTGTTTTCTATTTTTTGTTTCATGAAATATTTCCTGATAAAATGGATTTATCTTTCCAATATCATGTAGTAATCCAGAATAAAACGCCAAAGATGTGTTGGTAAAACTTGTCTGAGAAAAAATTTCTTCAGCTGTTTTTCCAACTTCTAAAAGATGTTTGATAAGGGAATGCTTTTTATCTTCTATTGGATGTGAAAGAAATTCTCTAGTACATACAGACAACATGGTCTCCTATCTTGTAAAACTTTGATAGGCCCCTTGCTGAATCTCTTTTTATTTCAAACTCTGAGTTATTTGTTGGAATCCAGTGTTTTAGGACACGACCATCAAATTTTTCATCATTAAAAAAATGGTGAATATGTCTTTCAATAATTACTGTTCCTTCTGTAATCATTTCATGTCTAAATTCAAAATCTGGATTGTATGTTTCGGATTCATCCAATACTACACATTGTGTTTTCTCACCTTTTGAATCTGTTTCTTTGGCATCGATTTCTTTAAAATCAAAAACTGCAGCTTGACAATATGCATGACCTAGATATGGAGAAAATACAAATTCATTTTTCTTTAATGCGTTTGTGAGTTTTTTAGAATTTTCTTCATCAGTAATTATATAGATTGTGTATCTGGGATTTTCAACTACTTCTGTTTTGAAGGGTTTTGTTTTTGGCTCTTTTAATGAGCGATGATTTGTAAAAAAAGTTACTTTTTTAGGTATAGATTCAAACTGTATACCAATTTTGGTGTTTTTGAAAAATTCTTGAAATTCATCACTGTATAGTTCTCCCAGACTATCTGAACGTTTGATTCCAATCATTGCCCCCAATATCCCGACAACTGCACTTTTTGATGGAATATAGTATACAGTTTGGTTTGATGTTACAGATGGATCTCTGAATGCTGCAAATGCTCCTGAAATCCTAAATGAAATTAGTTTCAATCTGATAGGATTTCTATTGGGAGTCCTTTCTTCTTAAGATCCGATGCCAAACTATCCACATCAACTGAAATATCTTCAGCACCACGAATCCTGATTTTGTTGATTTCTGATTTTCTTTTAGACATGACTGACACTAGTTCTGAGAAATCAAATGGTGTATCACCAAGGTTCTTTGCCATGCCTTTTAGTTGGTCATTTTCAACAACTAATTTTGGCAAATCATTATAGATTTTATCTTTGTAATCTATATCAATATACAAGATACTGCGTTGTGGATATTTAGATCTAGTGATTAGTTGATTAGTTCCATGCCACATACATTCATGAATCATTGTTGTTTTCTCATTAAATTTTTTAAGTAGTTTTTTATCTTCACCATACTTTGAAAGATTTCTAGGATTAATTGCACCTTGTACTTTGATTAATGCATATTCTACAGAATAGAATTTTCCAAATGTGGAGAATTGTTTTCCTGTTTTTTCTTTGCCAACAAATCGTCCTACAATTGTTGGATTAATTATCTGAACTTTGTTTACACTTCTAGAAATTCCAAATTGTAATGGACCTGTTAGTTTCTCTGAACTGCCTTCATCTCCAGAACCCTTTCTTATCGGGACTAGTGCACCAAATAGTGGCACATCAAATGTTTTGTCAAGTAATTTTCCAATTACATCTCCACTAAGAGAACCTACAATTTCTTTGGCTTTACCATCTGCGGCAATTGCATTTCCATCTTTATCATAATCAACAAACAATGTTTCGCCTTTGACATCTCGGGCATAATCTCGCATAGTTCTTTTAATTCGAACATCCGTCACCATTATCGTATCATCAGGCATCAATCTAGGCTGATTTTCAAATCCAGGATCCCCATTTGGATTCTGCTTTGATTCATAGTAGAATAAGATTTCAGTAGTCATGCTGCTATCTCTAAATCAATATAGTATCCCTTGAAAAAGAAGTATGAGTAATCTTTTGATGAAGAATCATCTTCAATTTCTTTACTAGGCTGCAAAGAACTAATTTTCTTGGTTACTCCTTGTTTAATATCATCTGAGACTTTGGATAATTGTACCCCACGTCCTATTCGCGAAACAATAAAACGTAATCTTTCTCGGTCATATTTTGAGTAAGTCAAAATATCTGATAGCGAATTATCAGTTTCAGAATTACTTTGTTTAAATTCTATGTATGTTCTGGCAATTTGTCCAATTTTTTCTGCAAACTCTTCATTTTGGTCCATGTATGATTTTGTGTCATTTGAAGTAGATAAAGATTTAAGACAGAAATCAGTTCTTAGAAAAAAGTCATTTTGTTCAGATTTACTTTTTAATTTGACCCAGTTGTATCTGCTTTGTTTTAGAATTTTATTAAAAAATGATAACAAGTAACTTTTTGGAATTTTATTTCCTGCAAGAAAATTCTTTACAACATAAAGATACGTGTTCCAAATTGGGTTTTGCCCAGATGTATCAATTAACACTTTTTCAAAACATAGTGGTGGAATTTCTTTGATGTTTGAAAACATTTTGTTCATTTTATCCATGGTTAAATTTTCATCAATTAGTACTTCTTGTTTTGCTTGATTGATTCGAATACAAATTACTTTTAGTTGTGCCATAGATTTAGTACCTTTATCCTTTGAGAGTAATCGATAGTTTTCATACAGTTGTGTTAGAATACCTTTTTTTGTTTCAACAAATTTGAAATCAGGATTTGAAATATCTGTAAAAGTCCAACCCAAACGATTGATGTTAAATGTCTGGGATGAGTCAGTGTAGATTTTCTCAAGACTAGTATTACCAATTCCTAGATTTTGATAAAAATTTGTTCCTTGCATACAGTTGATGGTGAATGCCTTATCATCAGATGAAATGAATTTTGCAGTCTTAGTTGGAGTTGATGCATAATTTGTAACTGTATTTCCAAAATAGTCTACAAAGGACTCTTGTTCTGAATTATTTTTTTTGGATTCTTTTTTAAATTCAATTATCGAGTTGTCTGGTAAAATGTAAATTCTAAATAAATTATTTCCGATTTTTGTAAAATTTGATTCTTGTTTTTTTGCAAATTCTAGGAATTTTTGAATAATTTTATCATACACTTTGACATTCAAGATACATTTCTCATCAATTATCTCTGAGTTGATATATTCGGAGAATAAAGAATTTGATTTTAGAAAATAATTTTTTTGATCTAACTTTAGGATTATTTTTCCATTTGAGTTACTTTGGATTTCACCACTAGTCAAATCTAAAACATACTCGATATGATTTGGTTTTTTTCCAATTGAAAGAGTAAGTTTACTTTCTGAAGATTTGTTTGTTTTCAAATATCCATAAATCTCAATGTATGGATTTGCTCCCGCAGTTCCCGTTCTATAATCTGGAAGATTAAGTTTTTTAAGATCAATGGTATTTAGAGGCATTACTAACCAATTTTGTAATTGCTTTGTAGTTTCAGTTTCTGCTGAACCATACTCTTCAAGAGTTGTTTTATCGATTACGATTTTCCCCTTTTTGTAGAAGATTTTTTTTATAGGAAATTGTTTTTTTACATCAGGCACATCAGAATATTTGTTGTTGTGAAATAATTCATAGGCTAACATTCAAAAATCATTATTTAATGAAATTGCTATTTCTTAAAGATTGTTCATAACAGATGAAACTAATGATTTTTTTTATTCAAAACAATTACAACGGGGTTGATTCTTGCCACACTTTCTTCAATTTTGGATCAGTGGCAAATATCCAAATAACTGCACGATCCTTGGTAAATATTATCTTCTTTGACTTTTCAAGATAGTCTAGAATCCTGTTAAATGTCTGAGTTTGTATGGTTCTAGGCAGAGATCTCTGCAAAGCACTCTTGGATGGAAAGTCATGATGCTCCTGTAAAGTATCCTCTACCATCTCAATACTGGCCAAACGTGGATCATGGCCTTTATCTAGGATATTACTCATAATTAATAATAGTACAATCTAGTATATAATAAATTTGTATCTAACATATCTATTCATTGATGAATACGACTAATTCTTGTAACCAAATCTTTTGTTGTACTTCTCATGATCTAATGCCTCAAGTACAAGAATTCCAATGCCAATATCATCAAAGGTTTGAATTGAGTACAACAACCTCCAGTAATCAATTAATTCTATTCTAAAGAATGTCTTTATTTTGTATTTTTTGATATAATAAGATGGAATCTTTGCATGTGACACATGATCTTCCAGGTAGGATTCTTTTTGATCAGATTAATTGTATCTGTAATTGATTTGAACAGTTTGCTGTCTGAATCAAGATTCTGATATAATGGAATAAAATCACCAGTTGTGTCCCTACTTGGATATATCACTCCAAATGAGTTTGTCACACAATGGGAGATGAAAAACAAATAATGATGGTCACTAGTCTTCATAAAATCATGCAAAAAACGTTCTCATTTTATGGGATCCACTTCAACCCTTGTGGGTTTTATCTTACATAACAGATGAGTTGCGCAATTACAAACAAAATTTAACATTTTCTTCTATTTGATTTCAAATTCTTTATGATGTCATGGAATCACAACAAACTCTTGCTTCCATTGCGTCTTGAAATTAACAATTCCACAAACAATCTCACTGATACTGTCATACCGACACAATTTGTTCCTAAATACAGCACGATTTATTCTAAATTTTTTGATTTGGGCAATGACGTGTTCTGCTTTGATTCTTATTTTTGATTGAATCTTGTTCCATTCCTTTTGATATGCGGTCAATTCTTTCCTCTTCTTTTTCTTGTATGGTAGAATACTGATTTGTTTTGGAAAATCTTTTTGAACCCCCAAATATCCAAGATCATAAAATTGCAATAATCTTTCAGACAATGTTGGATGCTTTGATTTGTATATTTTGTAATCATGATGGCTTCCAGGCGAATGTATGGATTTGTGGATTATTATCCCATCAAGATTTATCGTAATCTGATTTTGTACTGTATGTTTTTTCTTTTTTCCTGAATAGTGTGATTTTCTTTTGGTGCGGTCTTTTGGTCTTGGGATTGGTTGCTCTGTACCATCAGTAATTACAATCAGTTCAGGGAAGAACTGCTGTAATTCTTGTATGGTTTTGAGTTTCTTTGAATCTGCATATTTTTTGGCAGGAATTGGAATTGACTTTCTTACTGCAGGCTCCAAATATCTAATGTCCCTCATTACATTTGATTTGTCCAGATCAAAAATCATTCCTAACATGTCATATGTTGTGTACATTCGATAATACATCAGAAACATCAGAATTCTATCTTTGAGTGATAAATCAAACTTGTGTCCTGCACCCATCTCTCGCAGTCTTTTATCTTTGGATAGTCTCTTTTGTTCTGTAATTTTGTAATTTTTCTTTATCTCTTTTGATAGGGAGTCAAATTGACCCACTGTAAGACCTGTCACAGACAGAAACTGTTTACGTCTTTTTGTTATTTTTTTGTAATTGAACATGAATCAAAAGTGATTCGGCCTTAGCTTTGGATCTTATTGTTAGAAAATATTGAGATGCTACTCAAACTGGATTAATTGCGCAACTCATCTAACATACTTTTATACAAATTTTGTACAATAAAAATATGGACAGTAAACATGATTATTTCAAGCAGGACTGTGTGCAAAACGAGCCTGAAAAATTGGCTACAAATTCAGACGGAACTATCTTTTACAGATGCAAAAACTGTAATTATTTTGGAACTATAAAGTCATTTACAGAGACTTTTCATGTTTCTGAAATGCCACAACAACATTGATTAGTTTTGAGGCTGAATCCTCTAACTGAATTATAATTTCATCATAATCTTGAAGTAATTCTTGTTTAGTTGTAATATTTTTTCGTACCTTGATCTCATCTATGCCATCCCTCATCACTAAGAAAAGTGATTCTAATCAGAGCAGCACACGCAAGTCTAAAGTGATACGATCCACCAGATATGATGGTAGTTATCTGGTTTTTTTGGAGTTGCTTTATTGCCTCATCTATGTGTTGCTTTGAGATCTTTTTGTTTTCCAAACTGGCAATCTCACCGATAGTTCTCAAGAGATCAATTGCTCGTCTTGCATCACCGTGCTCCTCTGAGCTAATCTGAGCACAGTATTTTATGACGTCATCATCAATTGTTTCTGAGAAGGACTTTTTTACCCTGTTTCGTAAAATCTTTAGAACATGATTTTGTGAATACGAATCAAAGTATATCTCAGATGAGCCAATTCTTGAAACAACCCTATCATCTAGATTAAATTCTGATAATATTTTGTTAGATATGGTAACAATGCACAGATGTTTTTGCATAGTTCTAAGTTTTTCAACCAAAACAAGAAGCTTGTAGACAAAGTCAGATGGCTTTCCTCTTTTGTCATAAAATAAAGTGTCAAACTCATCAAGGCACAAAACAAAAAGAGAGTTTCCGGATTTCTCAAGTGTCTCTTTAATCAAGTCCTCAAGTATTACAAAGGCATGGTTTATCCCTTGAGCATTTTTTAGGTTGGGATGTCCCATTTCAGATAAGATAAGGTTGATACAACCAAATACTGTCTTGGCTTTTCGTAAATTTGCATAGCAAAAATCAAGATCTAGGTTTTCACAGACAAACTGCACAATAGTTGATTTGCCAGAACCGCTTCTACCATAAATTGAGATTAACGGAACAACCAGTCCCTTTTCATAAGAGAGGAGATAGTCTACCAGCTTCTTTGACTCTCTTTGTCGCCCAACTATTGACATTGGAGTAGTTAGGTTATCAAGGTATGATTTGTCAGAAAAGATGGAATTTTGCGCTCTTACATCACTGACTATTTTTCTGAGTTCTTTCTTATCCAATGATATGTCTGTTAGTTCCACTAGAAACTCATATGTAATCATAAAAAGGATTTTTAAGCCTAGATATTTCTAAATTCAGAGAAAAATTTACTCAGATCCTAGTAAAAGTATCATATTTTGCACCAAGAATAATTACTCCAATTAATGCAATCCCGAATATCATCATTGTAATGGTTCCAAATTCCGGTGCTACAACAATTAGAAACTCAGTTTCTTGTCCAGTATTTCGGATATTTTCAAATTTTATTACCATAGGACCTGTCTGATCTTCAGCAAATGTAAATTTTTCAAAGTCACCACCAATTTGTGCTGTTCCTGATGTACGATGAATCTCCTTTCCATTTTGAATAATTACAAAGGTATAATCAGAACTTCTTAGTGGTTCACCAGTTTGTCCATCTCTAATAGTAAAAACAAAGTTTGTGTTGGTTCCTGGTTCTATCTCTACAGGATCCCATGAGAGATTTAATTTAAAATCTTCACTTTTTGTATATGCAACTAAAGGCAACTCAATGTTTTTGCTAGTAGATAGTGTAAATACAATATTGTCAGGTAATGACTCATCTGATTTTTTCATTTCATTTTTCAAAAATCTCAGATGATCTTGCAATAAAACAAAATGAATTCTTCTTTCATCTTCTTCGGTATAATCATCAACTGTTACTGAAGCCTTGAATAGCTCAATTCCATTTGCATAACCTAAATAACTAGGAGTCACAAATTCGGTAAAATCTTTTGGAAAATGAACTTCTACATGGACCACAGGTACATGAGACATTTGTTTTTCACTCCAGTCAAATGGCATCTCAAATGTTACCTGTTTAGCCTCAGGATCATACTCAAAATTAGAAATTTTATCAAAATATGACTGTACACTAAATTTCACATCAATGTTTTCTGCATCTTTTTGAATGTAAGAGGTAGTCTCAATAATACTCAGATCTGCATTATAGATACCAGAGTCTTCTATGATGTTAGTTGGTTCATCAATGGTTCTTACTTCAATCTCAAAATTGTACAGACCACCTGAATTAAACAGTGGTCCTGTAATTTCTATAGGATTAGATTCAGTTGCATGCCATGCTCCAAGCAAAGAGTCTTGTTCACCATGAATTGTGACTTCGCCTTCTTGTGTTGGTGTTATTTTAATTGGTAAAATACCACCTTCTGCAAAGAAATAATTTCTAAAAATCAGTTCATTTTCATGAAACAAACCAATTAAAAATGTGACATTTTTTGCGTTTTCTCTTGTTTCCTTTTCAATTGCAGTAATTGTGATTTGCTCTTGGTCATTTTCAAAATACATTGGCATCTCAACTGTGATTGAGATTTTTTTTCCTTGGATATCTATTGAAGAAATGGTATCAATTCCTAACCCATGTCCATAAACACTACTTGCTGGAAATAACAAACAGGCAACCATTGCAAATATTCCAAATTTTGTTAGTGACAACATAATTTTCATCAATTAGGGTTATTTTATTGTCAGTAATTCTTCAGCTTTTTGAATCAAATCATCCATTGTTGTTGCCTCCAAAATTGGTTGAAGATCATTTGGATCATTTGCACCAAGTGCAGACAATGAATAAATATAATCAATTGTAGGCGTATCAGTAGTAAGATAGTATTGCTCTAAAACGTGTTCTAATGTATGTGGTTCAACAACTTGAGGTAATGCTTGTGAAACAGTTTTCTTTTTCCATAATTTAACTAGTCTTTCCCATTGGTCTAGTGAAATATTCTCGTCAATTTCTGGAATCATTTCAACTTCAGCTTGAATGTACATTTTCTCTTCAGTTCCAACTTTCTCATGTATTTCAGATATTTCCTGATGTCCCTCTACTGAAAGTGGATCATAGTTTGCAGGTTGAGGAATTGATGGTGAAATAATTTTTTTAATTTTAAATGAGTTTCTGCCTATGGTCTCAATGTGTAGCTGTAATCCATCAATCTCTACGTCTTCACACTTGGTGATCTTAGCAATTGTTCCAATCAATTTGGGAGAATTCCAACCGTTTACAAAATTTTTTTCATCAATCAAACATACACCAAACTGGCCGTCACCTAACATGCAATCATCAACTAATTGCTTGTAACGAGGCTCAAAGATTCGAAGTGGAAGTTCCTGTCTAGGAAATAAAACCAAATCTAAAGGAAATATGGGAATTACTTTTGTTTGTGTCAACTAGTCATAGTGAAATGTCTCTAGATATATGGAATGCGGATTCTAAAATAAATTAAACCCCATTCTCATTGAGTATCAGGCTTAATAGGGCTGCACGTATATGCTTTCCATATTCAGCTTGCTCAAAGTATTTTGCATTTTTTGTATTATCAATATCAGTTGAGATTTCATCTATTCTTGGGAGAGGATGTAAAATTATGGAATCATCTTTCATCTGTTTTAGCAAATCCAATCCTACAACATAGCTTCCTTTGACTTTTAGATATTCTTCTTCATCAGGGAATCTCTCCTTTTGGATTCTTGTTACATAAAGAACATCAAGTTCATCAATGTGTTCGTCAATGTTTGTAGATTCAGTAAAGTCCAATTTCTTTTTAATTTCGTAAATTGAATCAGATCTCACTCTAAGGGATTCTGGAGAAATTAAACGAACATCAACATCATAGTTTCCAAGTCCATGCAACAGAGAATAAACAGTTCGTCCATACTTTAGATCGCCGACAATTCCAATCTTTAGACCATCAATCTTTTTCTTTTCTTTTTTAATTGTATACAAATCTTGAATTGCCTGGGTAGGATGTTCTTCTGTTCCACTTCCAGCATTAATTACAGGTTTTTCTGAAATTTCAGCTGCAAATCTACTTGAACCATCCAAAGTGTGTCGTAAAACAAGAACATCAGAGTAAATTGACATTATTCGTACAGTGTCAGCAAGACTCTCACCTTTTTGTGCAGAAGAAGAAGTGATATCAGAGATTCCTAATGAATTACCACCAACCGATGCCATAGCAGAATCAAAACTAAGACGAGTTCTGGTACTTGGCTCATAAAACAGGTAAGCTAGAGTCTTTCCTTTACAAATCTCTCTTCGCTCTGAGGGATTTAGTTTCATTATCTTATCTGTTGATACAAAAATTTTCTCTAGTTTTTCTTTATCAAATTCCTTAATTGAGATGATATCTTTTTGATAGAACTCGTCCATTCTTTCAATATTATATACCAGTGACTATACAAAGTATTCTGATGGAACAGTCCGAACTTATGGTTCGACGAATCAAGGAAGGTACTGTAATTGACCATATTGATGAAGGTAAGGGTCTTCAGGTTCTCGACGCATTAAGAATTGACGGTAAAGATGGAAGTCTGATTACCATAGCCTTGAATGTTCCAAGTGGTAAATTCAAGAAAAAAGACATCATTAAAGTAGAAAACAAATTCCTAAAAGACGACGATACAAACAAACTTGCAGTCATTGTGCCAAATGCAACAATTAACATCATCAAAAACTACAAGCTTGTTGAAAAGAGAAGGGTTGCTCTTCCAAATGAAGTTGATAGAATATTTCGTTGCTCAAATCCAGACTGTATCACAAACAGTACTGAGCACATAGAATCAATAATGGATGTTATTGACAAGGATGGAAGAGTACTGAAGTGTAGATATTGCTCAAGAGAACTAGATGTAAATAAGCTAAGATATAATTAAATTTGAAAAAGATTTTGTTTGGCTTATTGTCCTAAGATGATAAACATCATAACTATACCATAGATAGCAATTGATTCTACCATACCTACAAAGATGAATACTTTAGACTGTAATGCTGGATTTTCACTTATTACTGCAAGACCTGCTGCACCTACTTGACCTAAACCAACACCAGCACCGCCTGCTGCAACACCAAATGCTATACCAGCACCAATGAGTTTGGAACCATCACTCATACCACCGGTTCCTTCTTCTTGAGCATATGCTACATCTGTAAGACCTGCAGCTACCAATGCAATAGCTGCCACTGATAACAATAAAACACTAAGTTTCATTTGTATGCATACCTCATAATTCCATATTTAAATCATGATGGCGTTGGAACATTAAATTTGATCAAGTGTTTTCTTTTTGAATGATGTTAGATCATTTTTAATAGATTTTACGAAATTTTCGTGATCGTTATCTAATACCTTTTTAGAATTTTCAAGTAATTTTTTGATTTCTTCTTTTGCCATTATTTTCTACTTTCCATCTTAGCTTTAACTTTTTTTAACTTTGCGAATTCTTCTCTTTCCCTTTCTTCTAGAGTTGCAAGGATGAATCGAATTTTTTGTTGATATTGAGGAATGATGACATTTTCTAAAGCATTAAGCAACTTTTGTGTCTTTTCAAGTGCTTTTGCGAGGCTAAAGATTGAGTTTTCATATTCTGCTGCTTTACAGATTTGTGGAAGTAATTCTTTGATTTGTTTTGCTGCTCTATCAATTGAAGAATTAGTATCTGCAAATCCATAAGGCAGTGATTTTGTGTCTTTTTCAGTTACTGTAAGTGCTGGAATCTTTACATCAACTACTCTTCGTACATGAACATCTACTTGCATTACAGGTGGTGTGGATTCAGCAACAGAGTCAACTGTTCCTGTTCCTAATGAAAGGTATGATTCATTGACAGATTTGTAAATATCTTGTAGTGGATCCCAAATGCCACCTCTTGCTTTTGAGGCTTCTTCAATCATCTCTTCAATATTTTTTAAGAGAACTTTACGTTTATCATCTAAAATTTTCTGAACCATTGTTGCGACTTGACTAGATTTTTTGAATTTGAGAAGTTCAATTTTTGTAGCAGCAACATTTTGTCCAAATGACATTTTGTTATTCTTCCTTATAATATTGGTCTATGAATTTATCTTTGATTTTAGTAATCTCATTCTTTGGTAATTTAGAAACAATCTTCCATAAAATTCCAAGTGTTTCTTCAATAGTTCTGCTCTCATCAGCTGCTTGTGTAAGGAATTCTTTTTCAAAGACATCACCAACATCCATGTATTTCAAGTCAATTTCAGTAAGTCCAGCTTTACCTACAATACCTGCTAGTGCTCTTACTTCTTGTGCTCTAGAATATGCATCATAAACTTGATTAGAGATTTCACTATGATCTGCTCTGGTACTTCCTTCACCAATTCCATCTTTCATCAATCTACTAAGACTCATCAAAATATTGATTGGTGGATAAACTCCTTGTCTGAACAAATCTCTGCCAAGTACTACTTGTCCCTCTGTAATGTAACCAGTAAGGTCAGGTATTGGGTGAGTAATATCATCAGATGGCATTGATAAAATTGGAACTTGAGTAACACTTCCTTTCCTTCCCTGTAGTTTACCTGCTCTTTCATAAATTGTTGAGAGGTCAGTATAAAGATAGCCAGGATAGCCTTTTCTTCCAGGAACTTCTTCTCTTGCTGCACTAATTTCTCTTAATGCTTCTGCATAGTTTGTCATGTCAGTCATTACAACTAGAACATGCATCCCTAATTCAAATGCCAAGTATTCAGCGACAGTTAAGGCCACACGTGGAGTGATAATTCTTTCTATTGCAGGATCGTCTGCTGTATTTAGAAATAGGACACTTCGCTTTAGTGCACCAGATTCTTCAAGACTTCGTCTGAAATATTCTGCTTCACTGTATTGCACACCTATTGCTGCAAAGACCACAGCAAAGTCATCTTTTGTTCCAACAACACTTGCTTGTCTTGCAATTTGTGCTGCCAAAAGATTGTGAGACATGCCAGAACCGGAAAAGATTGGAAGTTTTTGTCCTCTAACTAAAGTTATCATTCCATCAATTACAGATACGCCAGTTTGAATGAAGTCTTTTGGATATTCACGTTGTTCTGGATTCATTGGTTCGCCATTAATGTCAATAAATTTATCAGCAATTGGATCTGGTAATCCATCTTTTGGTCTACCTAAACCATCAAAAACTCTACCAAGTACCTCTTTTGATATTGGCATTTCCATTACTTTACCTACAAATTTTGCATTAGTTGCAGCAATTGATAATCCGGTAGTTCCCTCAAAAACCTGAACGATTGCTTTACCGTTTCCTACTTCGAGAACTTTACCTAGTCTTCTTTCTCCTTCATTAGTTTCAATTTCAACAAGTTCATCAAATGCTGCATTGTCAACATCATCTACGACTACTAGTGGACCTTTGATTTCAGCAATCTTACTATATTGAACTCCTCCTTCTGTTGTCAATTTGATACTTTCACTCCTGTAATTGATTTGAATTGTTCTTGCATCTCTACATCAAGTTGATCAAGTTTTGGCATCTCATCATCTTTGATATCCATTCTTGCTTTGAGTAATGAACCTATAATTGACATTGCACGAATATCAGCTAATGTTGCACCTCCTTTGATTGCTTGTTGACCTCTCGTGTAAAAGTCAACTAATAATTTCATTAGTTTGTATTGTTTTTCTGGACTGCAAAAAGTATCAACATCATCAAATGAGTTTTGTTGTAAAAGACCAATCTTAACCATTCTTGCAACTTCAAGAATTAGTTTTTCTTCATCAGGTAACGCTTCTGGACCTAAAAGTCTGACAATTTCTTTTAACGTATCTTCTCTTTGTAAAATTCCATATACTTCACTTCTTAGGCTTAACCAATCTTTATCGACATTTTCGCTCCACCATTTTGCAATGTCAGCAAGATAACCAGAATAGCTGTTCATCCAGTTGATCGATGGATAATGTCTAGAGTATGCAAGTTTTGCATCCAAAGCCCAGAAAGTTTTGATGAATCTCATTGTGTGAGTTGTAACTGGTTCTGTAAAGTCACCGCCTGATGGAGATACAGCACCAATCAAAGTAACTGAACCATCACGATCTGGACTTCCAGCTGCTCTAACACGACCTGCCCTTTCATAAAATTCTGCTAATCTTGATGCAAGATATGATGGATAACCTTCTTCTGCTGGCATCTCTTCTAATCTACCACTCATTTCTCTGAGTGCTTCGGCCCATCTACTTGTAGAGTCTGCTACAAGTACTACGTCTTTGCCCATATCTCTGTAATATTCTGCAATTGTTACACCAGTGTAAATACTAGCTTCTCTTGCTGCCACTGGCATGTTACTAGTGTTTGCAACAAGGACAGTTCTGTCCATGAGTGGTTTTCCACTACGTGGGTCTTTGAGGTGTGGAAATTCAACTAATACTTCAGTCATCTCGTTTCCTCTCTCACCACAACCTATGTAAACAACAACTTGAGAATCAGCCCATTTTGCAATTTGGTGTAATGTAACAGTCTTTCCAGTTCCAAATGCTCCAGGAATTGAACCAGTTCCGCCTTTTGTAATTGGGAAAAATGTGTCTATAACGCGTTGTCCAGTAAGTAGAGGAACAGTTGGATCGTATCTGCTCTTGTATGGACGTGGTTTTCTTACAGGCCACTTGTGATACATTTTTAGTTCAATATTCTGACCGTCTTTCTCGGTTGTTGCTAATACGGTTTCTAAATCATAATCTCCTTCTGATACTAAATTTGAAATTTTTCCACCTTTGTGCTCTGGTGGCACCATAATGGAATGATCAATTAGATCAGTTTCTTTAACAGTTCCAATAATATTTCCTGCTGAAACTTCGTCACCATTACTTACAGTTGGGACAAAGTGATATTTTTTGGTCATATCTACAGGAGTAGTTGTAATTCCTCTACCAATGAATGAACCAGAGGCTTTTGATAATTCTCTTAGAGGTCGTTGAATTCCATCATAAAGTTGTCCAATTATTCCTGGACCTAACAAGACACTAAGTGGATTTCCAGTACCAACTACAGGCTCACCTGGTTTTAGACCACTGGTTGATTCATAAACTTGGATGAATGCTACATCGCCAGTTAATCGAATTACTTCGCCTACTAATTTTGAATTACCAACAGTTACAGTTTCATACATTTTTGCTTCAGACATGCCATCAGCCCTAACTGCTGGACCGCTTACCCAAACAATTCTACCTTGAGCTACCATTCTAATTTCCCACTCCGAATGTGGATGCAATTTCTTTCCTTATTAAAGGCTTAAAGCGTTCAATCCTTGCATCAATAGTATTATCAAATGTCATTGTACCGTCTTTGGATTTTATTAAAACTCCACCAAGACAATCAATTGTTTCAGAGGACAATTCTGCACCAGAGTATTTTGATAGTATTGATTGTACTACATCTTTATCTTTAGTATTTGTAAAAACTGTAACTTCAGTTGTACCTAAAATTTTAGTTGATTCATCTAACAAAGTCTTAATTAGATTTGAGTAATCGCCACTTCGATCAGTATTTGCTATTTGATCTAACGCTTTTGAAAAGACCTTGTCAACTCCTTCTTCTAATAACAAGAGTTCTTTATTTCTAACATCTAGATCGGAACTACCAACAATCTGTTTCCCAATTTTATCTGCTTCTTTTTTTCCATCTGAAATAATTTTATCATATTCCTGTTCTAGTTTAGGAAGTGAGTCATCTAGTGTTTGTTTAGAATCTAAACCGGAGTTTTTAAGATCTAATAGAATTTCTTTCTCAGTTTTCTTAAGAATTTTGTCAATAGCTTGTTCTAATGATAAATTAGATGCCAATACGAAGTGGTCATTCAATAATGGATTTTAATGTTTAGAAGTAACTTGAATAATTCAAAAAAAATCATATTTTTAATTTGGACTTAGAAAGACATTATAATGTAATAATCGTCGTTTGAAGTGTGACTGTTGCAGAACTTTTGATGGGCAGTGTTATACTTCCGAGAACTGAATCTCCAAAAGCAATATCACGTTTAACCGAATTTGAATGGTTTCATAAAATGGAGATGGAAAATGAAACAGTTACTCCTGAAATTGATGATCTTCTTTTACGGGCTCAAAAAACACATCAATTTATTGAAGATGTGATTAAGGGATTGAATATTCCTCTACGAGTTGGCATCATGGAGATTCTTTTCAAAGGTACTGTGATTAAAAAGAAAAATTATGAGATTGAAGAGATTGAAGATTTGATTGCAGATCTGGAGAAAACTCCAGAAAGCATTACAAAAGCAGCTAAAGTATTAGAAGAAAATTCAAAAGTTAATCACTCTCTAGAAGAATTCATATCATTAAAAGAAACATTACAAGTTGCAAACAAGCTGAAAGTTGATCTAAGTGGTTTTGGATCCATGAATTATTTCTATACAAATCTATTTGTAATTAATTCCTCGGATTATGGAGAGATTGAACGATCATTAGAAGGCATACCAATTTTCAAATACAATTTAGAATCTAAAGAAAAATCAGCTATTATAATAATTTCTGATATTGATGACTCGGATAAAATTCTTAGAGTTATGAGAGCCCTTAATTCTAATCCATTCAGCATATCCAAAGATTTCCCTCAGATTCCAAGTGAAGCATATTCTTTAGCAGAAGCAAAGATAAAGGAGTTAACAGGAAAACAAAAATCAATTTCGAAAGAATTAGCGTCTATCACAAAAAAAATTCGTGGTGAAATTCTAACAATGCATGAAAATGCGTTTGTAGCAAAAGAAGTTCTTGAAACATTACGTAAGCCAGGAGGTACTAAAAATTTTGCAGTTATTCAAGGCTATATTCCCAAGAAAATGGAAAACAAGTTCAAACAAGCAACAAGTCAATGGACATCAATAACTGAAGAAATAAAAGATGTAGAGACGCTTTCAGATCTTCCTGTTTATTTGGATAATCCCAAATGGGTTAGAACATATGAAGTAATTACCAACAGTCAAGGAATCCCCAAGCGAGGAGAATTTGATCCCACATGGATGATTGCACTCATGTGGCCTATTTTTTACGGATTAATGTTTGCAGATTTAGGCCATGGATTATTGTTAATGGGTTTAGGCTTATTATTCAAATTCAAAGGACAGGGTACTCTATCAAGATGGGGAATGTTACTTGCAATGTCTGGTGGAGCAGGTGCGCTAGCTGGAGTTTTTCAGGGTGAAGTATTTGGTTTTCATTTAGAACATTTTGCAGGCTTTGAAGCATTGTTACATGAAGGTGGACCACTTCATTCAATTTCGTGGTTGATAGGAGCTATCAGTGTAGCAGAATTGACATTTGATCAAGTAATCATGATTCTCAAAGTATCAATGTTCTTAGGAGTTATTCATCTAGGATGGGCTTTCCTTTTACGTATTCGCAACTTTGCAAAAAAGAAAGACAAAGATGCATTGATCTTTGAAGCTATTCCCAATATGTTCATGTGGTTAGGAGTTTTTGGAGTTATGATGGGAGCAATAGGTTCTGGATATGATGTCATGAATATGTATTCTAGAATTCACACTGAAGCTGTACCTTGGGTATCGGTACTTGTTGGAGAGTGGGCAGTTGTATGGTTAGTTGTTAGAGTTTCAATTGTTATTATTCTTGCATGTGTTGTATTGATGATAATTGGTGGAATAAGACATAACAAAAAACATCCAGATGACGGTGGAGATATGGTAAGTGTCATAATGGAAGTTTTACTTGGAAAGACTATTGAATGTCTAGCGCACTCAATCAGTTATGCACGAATAGGAATTATGCTTCTAGTACATGCAGCTCTTTTGCTTACAGTTAACCAAGCCTATGAATCCTTGGGAGGACTTGATAATCCAGCTTCTCTTGTACTTATCATAGGAGGACAAATAGGAATTATGATGATTGAAGGTTTGATTGTGTACATACAGTCTCTAAGGCTTCATCTCTATGAGTTCTTTACAAAATGGTATGATGGTGGTTCCCAACCATTCAAACAATTAGTTCCAGAGATGGTTTACAATTCATATTCTTGGAAGAATAAAAAATAGTAGGAGATAGAAAGGTAATGTCAAAAGAATTCATAATCACTTTAATTCCTGCGCTCATTATGGCTGGATTTGCCATTTTTGGCCTTATGGTAGTTAGTTCGTAGTTTGTTGTAATGCTTAAGGTCTACTTTTCGTAATTATTTTTCCACAGGTAAATCTAGTTTATTTCCCCATTCTCCCCAAGAGCCTAGATAAACACGGACATTTGTAAAACTAAGTTTCTTCAATGCAAGAAACGTGTTGGCAGCACGATAGGCTCCTTGACAGTAAGTCACAATCTCAGTGTCTTTTGGGATTTGGTAAAGTTTGGATAGTTCTTCATCTGATTTGAAAGTACCATCATCATTGATGTTAAGATTCCAATCAATATTGACAGATTTTGGAATATGCCCTACTTGCGCTGCCCTTACAATAGTTCCATTGTATTCTTCATCAGATCTAGCGTCAATAATCTTTAGCGTATCAATATTGTCTAAAATGTATTCATAACTAGAAATAATTTCAGGATTAACTTTTCCAGAAAATTTTGAGGGTTGAAATGGATTTGGTTTTGTTTCAATTGGTCGATTTTCTTTTTTCCATTTTTTCATACCACCATCTAACAAAGATACATCTTGGTGTGAAAAATATTCCAACATCCAAACACCTCTTGCAGCTAACATGCCAGAGACATCATCATAAAAAACAACTTTCTTTTCAGATCTTATACCAACAAATGAAAAAATCATCTCTGCTTGTTTGTTAAAATTTTGTATTCCTTCTTTTGTTGTATCTATCCAATGAAATGCAAACAGATCTAAATTGACGGATCCTGGAACATGTCCCTCTGAATATTCCTTAAAAGAGCGAGTGTCAATTATCAAAATATTTGAGTCATTTAGAATTGAATCAAGTTCAGCAGATGAAATTAACATGATTTTAGTGAATTGATCAAATCTAAATTGATTTGTATTGAAAAAAATAAAAAGAAAAGAAAAGGGTTTTTTCTATTCGTTTACGTATGCTCTTTCGCCGTGCTGTGCCAAATCAACGCCAATCTCCTCTTCTTTAGGAGTGACTCTGATTCCGCCTGGCCAGATGGCATCCATTATTTTGAAGATTACAAGGGTAACACCAAAGGTATAACCTACTGATATTGCAGCACCAATGATGCTGATTGCTTGCTGTTCCATTCCTTCTGGCGTACCAGTCCATGCGCCAATACCGTCTCCAGTATCCCAAACGTGTGGACTAGCTAATGTACCAGTCAAAATTGCACCTGTAAGACCACCTATTCCATGTACTCCCCATACATCTAATGCGTCGTCCCATTTGCGTGCATTCTTGAATGCTATAGCTGCATAACAAAGTGTACCAGCAGCAATACCGATTATAATCGCGGCCATTGGACCTACCCAACCTGAAGCTGGAGTGATTGCTACCAATCCTGCTACTGCACCTGTTGCAGCTCCAACAATACTTGGTTTTCCGGTATGTGCCCATGACATCAAGAGCCATGTAACTGAAGACATACCAGTTGCGGTATTAGTGACAGTCCATGCACTTACGGTAATGCCGTCTACCATTACTTCACTTCCTGCGTTGAAACCAAACCAACCAAACCATAGTATGGATGCACCAAGTACAACCATTGGAACGTTGTGTGGTTCCATTGGAACTTTGCCATATCCAAGTCTTCTGCCAAGGACTAAGGCTCCTGCCAATGCAGCGAATCCTGAAGTAATGTGTACTACAGTACCACCAGCAAAGTCTAATGCGTATGATGGCGATAAGTCTGGATCAAGGTCTATAGATCCTCCTCCTATGTAACCACCTCCCCAAACCCAATGTGCTATTGGGTCATAGACGAAGGTACCCCATATGAGTACGAATATGACCAATGCGCTAAATTTGATTCTGTCAATCAAACCACCAACAATTAGTGCTGGGGTGATAATTGCGAATGTTGCTTGGAACATTGCAAATAGTTGGTGAGGTACTGTACCTGGCCAACCTTGACTACAAATGTCTGCATCTTTGAACTGTTGCATCTGATATGCATTAGACCATGTGTCTGCACAAGGTCCTGGTTCACCTAATGGTGCCCATGCTGAGACTTGATTAAATCCTACATAATCCAAGTTTCCCATAAACAAATTTGCATCTGAATCAACTGCGCCAAATGCTAGTGAGTATCCCCATAGAACCCATTGTACTGACATTAGACCTATAACGATAAAGGTCATGCCGACGACGTTTACTGCGTTCTTTGATCTGGATAAACCTCCATAGAAGAATGCAACGCCGGGAGTCATGAAGAGTACTAATGATGTTGCCGTTAGCATCCATGCCATATCACCTGTATCTACCATACAAGGGAGCATTCCGCCATCGCCGTCATCGTACCAACATTCGTTAGGGTTACCAGTGTAAATTCCACTGGTTCCCACGACATATCCGTCCATACCATCATCAACACTTTGTGCATATGCCATAGACATTGCACTAGTTGCTGTGATTGATACTGCGGCTACAAGTAATAGAGCATACTTGTAGTTCCTAGAATTCATTAAGTTTATCGAAATTGGAGAGGATTTAAGGCTTGAAAACACTAAAATTTGTAAAAAAGTAAATTATTATATTTCAGTATATTCTGATAGTAACATAAAATATGAAAATTAGGTCAAGGATGAAAAATGAAGGTAAAATCAGTCATTAAACTAGCAATTTTTGATACATTCAAGACTAAAGGTGATGAATTAACAGGAGAAGCGAATAGACAAAGAGCAATCATCACAATACTTGCCAGTAATGTCAATCCTGCAGAAAGAACTAGGACAGGGATATCTCAAAGAATAGCAAAAAAACAAGAAATTGCTTGGAAGAATATCTATTCGGGAATATTTCGTGATTTAGATGAGATTTTACTACCAATGAAGATTGCAGAAGAGAATGGAAGATTGCCTCTAAAAAGAGGCCCAAAGGCTCTTCAAAAAATAGGAATCCCATACTATCATTTGACCAGAAAGGGTATCTTGATAGCACTGTCAATAAGTGAAATTACAAATAGAGAAAATTTACTTAAAGAGTTTTTTTCTAAGTCTGAATCTACTGAAAAAGAATTTGAGAAAATCCTCTCTACTCTTTTAAAGACTAGCCCAAATTTTACATATTCAATTCTTCAAAAATATGTTAAGGCTTTTTGTGAAAATAAAATTAAAGATCTGCTTCCTTTTGATCTGTCAAAACTTGGAAAAATCTCAGATGAATCTTTAGGTATTCAAAAGGAGTTTTTAGAGGCGTTTTTAAAACTACCCAAACAAGAAAAGGAAGAGACCATTAGATTTCTCAATAAAATAACTCAGTCCTAAACACAAACAAGAAAACGCCAAACATTAAAATCAGTTACGTATAGAGAACAGTCAAAATGGGTGGATCTAAAAACGTCTATGCATCCGTAAAATCCTATAGTAAAAGAGGAAAATTACTAAAAAAAGCTGATTTTCAAACTCTTGCAGAATCAAGAGATCTTGATGAATTAATGACTAGAATTAAAAATACAGTTTATGGAGAAGCAGTAGCTGAAGTAGAGAAACCTTACACATCTCTTGGTATTGAGTCTGCTCTAAAAAGTCACCTAGCTGAAATTCATTATGGCATTGCGAAAACTGCTGGTGAGTCACGTATCTTGGATGCTTATTATTTGAAATTTATTATTTCTAATTTAAAACAAATTCTAAAAGGAAAGGTTTTGGGAAAATCTCAAGAAGAGATTGAAACTCACATTAATCTTCGTGCTGAAGAATTAATCAAACAAAGAGATATTGTAGTCAAAGCACTTGTCGCAAAAGATTTGGAAGAAACTGTTGCAAGTTTAAGCCAAGTAGAATTTGGTGAAGAGATTGCAAAAGCAGCTGCTTTGTATGCAGATAAAAAGAATATCCAAATCTTTGATACATATTTTGATAAAATTTTGTACTTACGTCTTGTAAAGGCACTTAAATCTGGAGACATAGATGCAAGTAAATTAATTGGAATGGATATTGATTTTTACAACATTCTAAGTGTAATTAGAGGAAAGTTTTGGGGACTTGATGAGCAACAAATTCAGGATTTAATTATAATTCAATCCCCAGCTGCAAAAGAATTGCTAGCAAGAATGATGGCAGCTGGATCAATGAGAGATGCATTTAGCGAACTTTCTAACACAAAATATAAGGATTTGGTTCCTCAAAATGAAAATGAATTAGATGCAATAGCTGAATTTGAAAGATCTTTTGAAATATTAATTTATCAAGCATCGTTAAACTCTTTCACAAAAATGTTCAGTTTAGCAACAACAGTAGGAATTACAAAACTAACTGCATTTGAAGTAAGAAATCTTGCAGCAATTGCTTATGCAGTTGAACAAAAAATACCAACTGAAACTACTATGTCAAAATTGATTTTAGAGACAGAATAATCTGGTATAAAAAATGAGCAAGTTTCCATCGAAAAAAAATGAAACGTCGATCGATATTCTTACAAATTGGGTAAGTATCTCTATGGCATTGATTTTTGCTCTACCGTCGCTAGGAGTATTTTTGGGAATTTACTATGGAACTGGAAATCTGATTATTGGAGCAGTATTAGGATTTGGAGTTCATTTTGTCACACTTGCATTTTCTGGCAGAATTTCGAATTATCTAAACAAGATTATGAATTAACCTATATTGATCTAGTTTTAAGATGATTTACTATGATGGGAGATAGAGATTTTCGAAGTATTACTCATAATGCAATACGTTCTATAGGAAAAGAATTAGAAATTGAGATAGATTCTAAGGATATTCAAACTATTCATCTTCAAGAAGTAACCCAATGTCTAAGACGCTCGTATTATGATAGGATAGATCCTAATGAGATTGAAAGAAGGGGATTCAATGAACTTCTCTCAGGATTACTAAGAAAATTACAATATGGAAGCGAACCAAAAGAATTTGCATTAGACGAAATCAAGCTAAAGGCACAGGTTGATATGATAACAGATGATTCTATTCTTTTGTTCAGATCAACATTAGATGAATTAGAAAACCCTCAAGCAAATGATGTTCTATATCTTAATGCATGCATGTGGATATATGACAAAGTCGATGGAGTGATTGTTTACATTACAGGAAATAAGAAAGAAATAACGTTTTCATTAACACGAAACAAAAAGATGTTTGAGGAAATAATCAGAAGAGTTAGAGTTCTTAATGATCTTCTTAAAGAACAAAAAACGCCTATCCTAGAACCATCATCTGATTGTTCGGATTGTCAATATTATGAAAGATGTTTCATGAAAAAGAAGACTAGCAAACAGATATCCCTAATGGGAATATTGGGCAAGGAAAAGAAAAATTAACTAAATAAATGAAAAATATGAAAAAGGATTGTTCCTTGATTATTCTAGTGGTTCGGGATGTCCTTTACCACGGAGAGCGAAACACACTACTGCTAGTGCAATTGCAACTCCCACTGCTGAGCCAAATGCGGCTAAACCTGCTTCTGCCATTTGATAAAAAACGACTTTACGGGCTTTTATAACTTTGCCAATATTTTTTTTCTAAAAACAAAGTATCATAATTTTAAAATTTTATGATACTATCGATTCTATTTGGTAAATTCAAAATGAAGTTCATTTTCTTGGCCACTTGTCATAGAGCTTAGATTGTAAAATACATCACCAGAAACTCGCCAAGTTGCAGTATTATCTTTAAGATCAGTCCACAACTCAGGAGTATTTCCAGAATTTTTCAAATTGATAGTATCTTTTAGTATAATGGAGTTATCACCAAGAAGAACATAATAGTTTGAACCAAATTCTACCATTCCAGTAGGTCTGCTTCCTATTTCACCGCCTGAAATTTGTTCAGACTCAGAATAACCTGTTTCAAATAATTGATAATCCATAGTTTGAACAATCACAGCACGTGGATTAGGATTGATTATTTTGAATGCAATCTTAATTGTAGCTGTTCGTGCTGAAATTTCTGTAACAGAAATATCCTCTAGTTCAATTTGAAGAGGTTCAACTTGTGTAATGCTTTGATTTTCTGAAGGAATTTCACCTTGAGGTGCTACAACCATTGTAGGTCCCACCCAAAGAATTCCTCCCAATATAATAACAAGTACAACAATTGCAACACCAAGAAAGATTTTACGATTCATTATTTTTACTTCTCTTTAGATATCTTAAATGTTAAGATAGTTATTATATTATTAGAGACAGAAAAAAATCATGCAATACTTCCAAGCAGTACAACAAGGAAAACAAAGAGCAAGCAAATCACAAATGAAGATGTTTGAAGTAGCTGGATTTGGAATGTTGACTTTGACAACCAAAAAAGTTGATGGAAAATTTCAACCAGTTGGAGAGGAAGAATTTACTGCTGTGATTAATTCTGAAAATGGGGATGTTGCAATAATTGTAGATAAAGACGGCTTTACAAAGGCCCAATCTAAGACAGTAGAAAAAGAAGAAGCCATAGCAATTTTCAAAAAACTTCGAGAATCAGGAATTCCTGAATATTCAGGAAAGGAGATTCAGATTTGGTCTGAAACAAGACCAACAGTTCAAAACAAAATTTCTGAATAACTATTTTGAAGGGAGAATAATTTGGGTACCAACATCTCCACCCTTTATGGCCTTTTCAATAATTTTTGGATTAGCTTTTATGATTCTTGTTTTGATTTTAGAGCGCTCAATGATTTTTAGAGCAACAATGTCCATCAAGTCATAGCCTCCTGCAACAGAATCTTCATGAATCAACATTTTTTTCAAATTTTTTAGCTCAATCCGTTTGAATTTTTTTGCTTTTTTGAATTTATTTGGATCCATATCATAAACTCCATCAACATCAGTAGCATTAAGGAATTGTTCAGCGTGTACTTTTTCAGCAATCAATGCAGCAGTACCATTGGTGCTTTGACCAGGATGTAAACCACCTGTTACAACTATTAATCCATCATCCACTGCATGTCTGACTTCCTGCAAAGTAGTTGGTGGATGCGAATATGCTCTGTTCTTTAGAGCATAAATCAATAGCTTTGCATTGAGTCTTGAAATTTCAATTCCAAGTTCATCAAGAGTAGATTCATCCGCGCCCGAAGATCTTGCATGAGAAATGTAATGTCGTGCAATGTGTCCACCACCTGCAACAACAATTGGTTGGCAAATTTTACTTATTTTTACTAGAAATTCAGCATAGTCTTTTAGTACTTTGACATTATCTGCACCAAAAACTCTTCCAGATAATTTTATAACAATTCTCTTTTTCACTTTAGATCACCAAGGATTGATTTTGCGGCAATTTCAACTTTTTTTCTGTTCTTTTGATGTGTATAGATTCTTAGGATATTCATGAATCCAGAAATTGCTGAAACCATGGGGATTTCTGAAATTGGCATCTCTTTTGCAGAGGATTTTCCATTCTCATTTGTAATCAAAATTATAGATTTTGATTCGTTTTTAGATGGTGCAAGGGGAATTGATGGGGTAGCAGAACTATCTACAAAAATTTCATTCTCATCAACTTTGGATTTTTTAGAAATGGCAGTTCTAAGTTCATCAGTTCGTGTTTTTTTCAAGTTAGTTCTGCTAGTCAAGATTCTCTCAAACACACATTTCAGCAATTTCCTGTTTTGATAATCTTGTGCAAATTGTCTAGCACGTTTTAATTTTGGAGATTTTGATGAGATTATATTAGATAAAACGTATTCATCTGTAAGTTTGACATATTCATTTAGATTAAAAGTAGTAAAACCAAATTCGTCATCAGATAATCTTAATGCTTCAATCAGCATAACTTCTGCTGCTCTTACAGTTTTGTGAAAATAGACTGCCTTGAACATTTGATATCTAGAATGCATCATTGATTCAAAAGAATATAATGCTGAACGTTCCAAGGCTAGTTTTTTCTGATGTACATCAAGTGATTGAGTGATTCTTTTATGATCAATTTTTGCATGTTCTGCTCCTGTAAAATAACCATCTCTAAGTAAATAGTCCATCATATCTGCACTAAGTGTACCTGAAACAATTTCATTCATGTATTGAAATTTAGAATCCCCAAAGGCAATTCTTGTAACTAATTTTTTGTCAAAGCCATTTTTTGATAAAATGTCACCAATTTCAGATTTTAGGATAATTTTTTTGCCAAAGTCTTCATGTGAAATTTTCTTTTCTTGGATAATTTCCTCAAAAAGATGAGAAAATGGTCCGTGTCCTATATCATGTAAGAGACCAGCTAACCTAAGGATTTCAATGTCATCTGATTTGAAAATTCCTTTTTCATTTAATGCATGACCTGCTAGACTTGCAATGTGCATGACTCCCAATGAATGCTCAAATCTTGTATGTTGAGCTGCGGGATATGTCAAATGAGCACCAGAAAGCTGTCTAAGGCGTCTTAATCTTTGAAAAATAGGTTTGTCAATTATTGATATCTCATGTTCATGTACACGAATAAAATCATGAATTGGATCAATTATGTCTAAATAATTTTTTTTCATAGTCCGATTTTCTTTAAGAATCTCTTCAAAATTTCTTCATGTATTTCTTGTTTAGACTTTGACGCATCAATTATTTGCCAATGTTTTTTCTTAGCAGTTATCCGATAGATTTTAGAGATTTTTCTTAAAAATTCTTCATTTTTTTCGAACTTGTCTCTGTGAGTTTTCTGTCTATGAAATGATTCTTTTTGTGTAATATCAAGTAAAATTACAAGATCAGCTTTTGGAAGGCCAGCGTCTAGATTATCAAGCCATTTTTGCTTCATACCATTTACTATGCCATAAACCAGATTAGAATGATAATAACGATTCATTATTAGAACAGAATTTTTTTCTTGGGCTGCTAAAATTTCATTTAGTTTTTCCCATCTATTTGCAGCTAAAAGACAATGAATTACTTGAGGGGAAAATTTTCTTTTCCCATCTAAATATTTTCTGATTTCTTTTCCTATTGGAGTTTTGTAGTCGGGAAAATGAAATACTTTTGTTTTGATCTTTCTTTTTTTAAGCGCTTTTTCCAATAAAGTTGATTGTGTTAATTTTCCTGCTTGATCTCCACCTTCAATTACAATTATCATAAGTTATCAAAATAGAGAAATTAATTGATTAAAAATCTATCATGTTTGATTATTTGTGAATTATTTAATATACCACCTTTACCAATTTCCTATTATGACTGATGAAATTAAATGCCCCTATTGTGAATCAATATTTGAGAATAAAGAAGATCTTTCAAAACATATTGATAGAATTCATCATGGTTCAGGTCTTTTAGAGGGCGATGCACGAAAATTCTAAACTACTTTTTGTTTTTCTAAAAAAATATTTTTCATACAAAATTTAAGTTCAAGTGTATAGAACAAATTTTGCTGAAACCTGTCAAGGTTTATAACCAAAAATTGAGTATATATCACAAAATGGGACTTGTTAAAGAAGTAATGAAAGAGATTGGAAACAAATCTAGAGAATTCTATGAATTTGTTCTACCACCAATTGATATGCATCTAAATGAGGACAGCCTTAAAGTAGTAATTGATATTCCAGGATTTGCCAAAAAAGATATTGAGTTGACTTTATGCGGGAATATTCTTTCTATCAAAGCTCAAAAAATAATTGATGAAAAGGAATCAGAATCACTAATTTCAAATCAAAGACCTAATGTGATAGATAAAAAAATTAGACTTCCAATTGACATTAAACAAGAAGAAGAAGAAATTAAATCAGCAAAATACCAAAATGGAATTCTTACACTAATTATTCCTGTAACAAAAAAAGCAAAGAATATCTCGATTGAATAAACTAATATTTTCTGAACAGTCCTGAAGCTGCCATTATTAAACCAGAACTAATCATTCCAACTGAACCAAGAAACTCACTTGATTGATACAAAAATACTGAACCAATGAAAATTGCAGAAGCAAATATACTCCCACTGATAAAAACTATAGGCTTCTTTTTTTTCATATAGATCTGAACTTCATCCATGAGTTCTTTCATTTCAGGTCCAATTCGCAATACAGAGTCAATTGATTTTGAGAAATTCTCAAAAGAGATCTTTAGTTCTTCAATATACGCTCTTGGGATCAGATTTTCTTCTTCAAGTATATTTTTTAGGACTTTAACAAACTTGAAATCAACTTTATGTGTTTTGTAGATTCCTTCAATTATTGACGCCATTCTCATATACAAAGCTAAATTTTTTGGTAGCACAAATGGAAATTTACTCATAGTTTTATTTGCAAGCTCCATCAAGCTTTGTACTTCCATTTCATCAGGCTTGTTTCCATGCATGGCACGAATGGAAAGTTCTATTCCCTTTTCAATTACTGATCTATTATATCCAGGAGTTAGCATTCCAAGATCATTCATAGCACTAACAACTCTTGGAGGATTTTTTTCAACTAGTGCAAGATATAATCTGATTAACCTGAATCTTGTTTCATTATTTATCCGTCCAACCATTCCATAGTCATATAAGATGAGTTTTCCATCGTCAGTTACTGAGATATTTCCAGGATGAGGATCTGCATGGAAAATTGAGTGTTTGAGAAGCATAGTAAAAAAGACCTTATGAACATCAATGACTAGTTGTTCTCTATCAATTCCCTTCTCATCAAGAGCCTGTACGTTCGTAACTTTGATCCCTGGAAGATATTCCATTGTTAGGACATTTTTTGAGGAAAAATCATCAAAAACCGAGGGCACAACTACTTTGTCTGTGTTTCTCATGTCATTTTTGATTTTTTTGAGGTTTTCAGATTCGATAGTATAATCCATCTCTTCGTAAATGGTTTCAATAAATTGGGAGAGCATGGCCTTTGCTGAATATCGTAAGTTTGGATCAACAAATCTTAATGCTAGTGGAAGAAGTTTTTTTAAAACTTTGAGATCTTTTGCTACAATTTTTTCAATGCCAGGTCTTTTTACTTTGATAGCAATTTGCTGACCAGAAATCGAACCTCGATAAACTTGTCCTAATGATGCACCTGAAATACAATTAGAATCTATTTTATCAAATTTTTCATCAATGGGTCCAAGATCTTTTTCAATTATTGGTTTAACCTGATCAAAAGGAGCAGGAGGAACACTATCCTGAAGTTTTCCAAGTTCTTCCAAATAAGGTTGAGGTAAGATATCAGCTCTAGAAGAAAGCCATTGTCCTAATTTTATGTAGACAGGTCCTAATGAAATGAATGTATCAAGTACCTTACGAGCATTTTTTCGAAATTGCTCTAAATCTATTTCATTTCCCTCTTGATGAATCCATTTTTTTCTATCTCTACGTAATGCAAAAATTGATGGTAAAAGTTTGACAAGTACCTGGATGGTTCTAATAGTAGACATGAAATTTACTCCAAATAGTTTTTAATTTTTTTTGTTATTGTATATCCTAAATATCCAGAAATGATTGATGAGATCAAACTAGAAGTAAGAGTTGTCTTTTTTGATTTTTTATTAAGAAACTTTTTTGTAATTTGTGAACCACCAAAAATTGCACATGCTAAACCGATTAAGACTTCAGGTGCATCATGAACTAAATGCCCAATTGGATCTGTTCTAGGATCAATTCTATCACTATGAACTAGAAACTTATCATCATATTCTCTAATGTGTAAATTACCATAACGATATTGTTTGTGCGCTCCATTTTTTTTTCCAAGGATGGTCTCTTCTGCTTCATCTAGCATGAATTCTCGTAATTCCTTTGGAACTTCAATTTCATCCTCTGGCATAATCGCAAGATCTAGTAATTGCTTATAATCTTACGGTCTAGAAAGTGCTTCAGCCTCATACCAAAAACATATCGTACTTTGGTGACGACTAGATTAAATTTTGTAAATTAGTATTAGATCATGGTTCGGATTCAATTTGGGATAATTTTTGGATTACCTGTTCAAGTTCTTCCTTGTTTTCATTAACAACTCGTTTTATTACTTCGATCTCTTCATTTAGTTGATCTAGATTAATACTGTCAGAGTTTTTGAACTGTTCTTCCAGTTCTTTTAGGATTTGTTGATTGTATTGATTGATTTTTTCTAATTCATTCTTGTATTTCTCTAAATTTTCATATTGACTAGAGATTTCAGAGATTTCGATGTATTTTTGATTTGTAAGAAAACCTAGAAAAATTACAATACTCCCTATAGCTAAAACTGAAATTAGAACAATAATACTTGATCTCAATTTGAATTGACCTTGTTTTCCTGTTTTAGATTTGAAATTTAATCTTTAACTTGCCTCAATTGTTGCTTTTTTACGCCTACGCATAATGTAAATTCCTGCTCCAGTTGCCAGAATAATTGGAATTATTACCATTGTTGGATCAAGACTGCCTTCATCACTGTTCGATGGTTCTTTAACAAAGATTGTTGCATCGTGAGTTAGAAAGATCTCATCTCTAATACTATCTTTGTATCTTACAGTAATGGTAATGTCGTGTTCTCCATATCTTGGTTCACCATCAAATTCAATTTGAACATTAAAGGGTACAGGTGCATCAATCTCAATTTCATCAATAAATTGAGTATTGGATTTAAGATTGGAATCTCCACTAGGTTCAATAGTTACAAAGCCAAACAATCCATCTTCATTTCCTTCATTAATTATTTCTCCAATTAGCATTTGTGTGCCAGATAATTCAATCACATCAATATTATAGATTGATAAATCAATAAAACCTTTAACAAAGAAATCTGCAATTCGTGAAATAGTTTGTTTATCACCATGTGCATTAAAATAAATTATTTCAATAGGTGCACGAAGTGTATCACCTTTCAAAGATTCTGGTACATATATATCAAGTTCAATAAATTTTTTTGATTTTGGATCAATTCCACCAATTTCCCAATCAGTATTTAGAACTACAACATTCTCAATATTAGTAATGGATTGAGTTGTTGATGCTCTTTCACTTTGTGTATTTTTTAGTCCAATATCCACACTTGAAATTGGTGCTGTTCCATCATTTGAAATTTCAATTGTTATATGGTTTTGTTGTAAAGATGTAAGAAATGGATCCAGTGCACGTACATTTATCACGCTTTGTCCAGTTACTTTAAAATTAAAATCTTCAAATGAAGTTCGAACTCCAGATTCTCGTAGTCGTGAATAATCTACTTTGATAGTACCAGGATATTGTTGAATTCTAACACTATTATCTATATCAACAAAAAATGTTAGATAAAAATTTTCTCCTGCAACAGAATTTGAGTTAGCATCTGCATAGATTAACGAACCAGGTCCATCTGAAGCTGAAAATCCAAGAGGTAATGATAGTTGACCTCTAATTCCCGTAATATCTTGAGTCCCAACATTTGCCATTACTACAGTAAATGGTATGTTTTTGTTTCCAGAGTCAACCTCAAATTTTTCAGCAGTTGTCCCAAAATAGGCATCAAGAAATTTGACATCTCCAAAGTCTCTTTCAAAAGGAGAATTCCCTCCAGAGGTTATTTGAGCAAATGAGTTGTCAAAAACAAATGGTGCAAGTCCGATAACAGATAATGATAACAAGAGTTTAAGATTCATTATGCTAAAACCTCCATTTCTGAGGGCTGATCACCTTCGAAGGCTTTACCATCTTTTATTGTTATTACTCTATCTACATCACCAAATTGTTGTCTATCATGTGTAACAATAATGAATGTTTGATTGAGTTTTTTTGCCATTGATTTCATTAATTGAACAATTGTTTCTGAAGTTACTGAATCAAGGTTACCAGTTGGCTCATCCGCTAAAACAATTGAAGGTCTATTGATTAATCCTCTTGCAATTGCTACTCTTTGAGCTTGTCCACCTGAAATCTTGTTTGCACGATTATGCATTTGGTTTTCAAGTCCAACTGCTTTTAGTAAATCTCTAGCATCTTTTTCAGCAGTATCAATAGTTTTGGCAATTTGTCTGGGTAACAATACGTTTTCCAATACTGAAAGATCACTAAGCAAATTAGAAAGTTGGAAGATGAATCCCAATTTTCTATTTCTAAATGAGGAAGTTTTGTTGTCATCAAGTGTTGTAGTGCCAATTCCATCAATGAAGATCTTTCCATTTGTTGGACGATCTAATAATCCAATCATGTTAAGTAATGTTGATTTGCCAGAGCCAGAACTTCCAACAATTAGGACAATTTCTCCCCGCTCAATTGAAAATGATACATTATCAAGAGCCTTTACTTTGAATTCTCCTTCTCCGTAAATCTTACTTAGATTGTTGATTTCAAGTACTCTAGACAGTTCTCATAGCCTCCACTGGTAACAGCTTGGTTGCTCTATACGACGGGTATAGTGATGCAATAATTGCCAAGAAAAATGAAGTCAAAGCAGTTTGTGTGATCTTTTCCCAGTTATAGGTGACTTCAAGAGGGAGACTATTATTGAATGACATTTTTGTTTCCTTTGCATAAAAGGTATAGCCTAATCCTGCAGCAGTTCCTACCCCAGCACCAATTGCTCCAATAATCATTCCTTGAAAAATGAAAATTATTAGAATATCTTTTCTTTTAGCTCCTATTGATCTCATGACACCAATTTCTCTAGTTTTCCCATTCACTAACATCATCTGAATTGTAACAATAGCAAATGCTGATGACATCATCCCAAAATAGCCTATCATGTTAATCATTGCAATGCCAGATCTAAAACCAGCAAGTTGTTGCTCTGCTGATTCTTCTATAGTTTCTGCAAGAAAATCATCGTTAGGAAAAGAACGTAAGAAGAATTCTTTTACTTCTAATGCTTTGGAAGGATCATTTAGTTTTACCATGAATGAACCAGTTTGTCCAGATCTACTTAACATGTCACGTAAAGTATCAATATGTACAACAGCCGTGTAATCAAATCCTTGACCACCAGGTGATTTTGTAATTCCAGAAACAGTAAATCTTCGAATTTGATCTTCCCCCCATCTATCAACTACTAGAACTTTAACACTGTCTCCAACTTGAGCTCCTCCAAGATCTTTTGCTACATTAGATCCTAATACAATTGAATTTCTTGAGAAGACAAAGTTTCCATCTAAAACAGTTTCATGAACAGTAGATGCTCTAATATCACGAAATGGATCAACTCCCACGATTGGTACTCTAGTTTCTTCAATTCGTTTTCCATTTTTTGTCATATTCATTTCGGCAGATGATGAAAGCCGCGGAGTAGCCGCTTCAACGTATGGAATTCTTTCAAACCAATTTACAATTGATAAATCTAATTTATCGATATAATCGGCATCGTCAGTTACAAGAATGTCACCATTTCGGTAATTACTGATGTCTCTAACTATGGCATCAAACAATCCTTGAAATATTACAAAATTTACGTGAATTACCAAAATTCCAATGGTTACAGCTAAAACTGCACCAATCAAACTGCTTTTTTTATTGAAAAGCATTCTTTTTGCTAATCTTAATCTATAATCCACAAAAGTAAATAAAATAGTCTGATATTTAATGTATATGATTATAATACTGTAATTATAGACAATTTTATATAAAATAAGTAAATATTATATTCTATGGAGCTATTTTAGGTGATAAAATGGACAATTTAGATATGAAAATTCTAAGCAGACTTTTAAATAATTGTAGAGAATCTGATAGGCAAATAGGCATAAAATTGGGAATTTCTGGTGGAGCAGTACGTACTAGAATTCGAAAAATGGAAGAAAGAGGGGTTATTGGAGAATTTTTCATTAAAGTCGAACCATCTGTATTTGGTTATGGTGTTTTGTACTTTGTTGTGTCAGGAGAAAACGTTAACGAGATTTTAGAACAAGTAAGTCTTGTAGGTGAACCATATTTTGTGGTACCATGTGTAGGTGGAATTTCGGTTTGTAGTATTGTTGTAAAAGATAATATGAAACAAAAAATTGAGCTTGCAAGTAAATTGATGAAGGATGTTAGAGTCCTATCAATTTTTGAAGCAGAGAATCCAAGATTTAATTCAAATCTTACAAAAACAGATCTAGAAATTCTAGAGGAATTAATAACAGATCCTAGACAGAAAATTGAAAATATTGCTAAAAGTACATACATGTCAACAAAAACAATAACGAGATGTATTGAAAAGTTACAGAAAAACGAAGGAATTCAGTTTACCTTAATTTATGATTCTAGAAAAATCGAAGATTTTATTCCTCATGCAATACTTACTTGGATAGAAGGTGATCTAAAAGAAACATTAGAAAATATGAATAATACTTTTTCTGAATCATATTTACAAATTCCTTTTATTGCAAAAAATCAAATTGTTTTGTTTATGTATAGTGATAACATTTTCAAGATGGATGAATTAACCCAAAAAGTTAGAGCTATTAAAAATGTAAAATCAGCAGATTTATTCATTCCAAAAGAAATTTCGTTTTACATCAAATGGCTAGAAAAGGCTATTAATGATTTCAAAAAATCATCTAGATTACATTTAACATATCAAACAAATTAAATAATAACAGTTTCTAAGATTTTTTGTGAAGAAAAAGAAAATCTATGAAGGAAAAATTTTAGGTCTTAGTGTTTATGATGGAAAAATAGAGGGAAGAAGAGTCAAACGTGAAATAATAGAACATCGAGGTGCTGTAGCAATGCTTGCTTTTGATGAAAAAAATAAAGTAATTCTTGTTAGGCAGCATAGATTTCCCCATGGATATGTTTTAGAGATTCCTGCTGGGACATTAGAAAAAAGAGAAGAGTCAATAAAATGTGCATTCAGAGAACTAGAAGAAGAGACTGGGTATAGAGCAAAAAAGATGACCTCACTAATCACCTACTATCCATCAATTGGCTATAATTCTGAGATAATTCACTGTTTTGTAGCCTCAGGATTAAAGAAAATTGCTGGTTTGAAACTAGATGATGATGAGATATTATCTGTGGTAAAAATGGATATACAAAAGCTGCTTAGAATGATAAAATCTGGAAAAATTCAAGATTCAAAAACAATTTGTGCAGTCTTGACTTATGCTGCTAAAAAGAAATTATACTAATTATTCATTGTATATAGGCTGTACAAGATCTGCTACATCAGCCCAAGATTTTGCTATTCTTTCAAACATATACACCAAATCAAGAAAATCTATCGGAATCTGTTTTTTATTATCTAGTGTAATTCTTAGTTTACTAAGTTTTTCTTCATATTTTTTATGTAATGATATTGCTTCAATAGCCAAAAGTCTATCAGGTTTTGTGAATGCATCAATAGATTTTTCTGCAAGTTTACTAAAATCCTTGACTGTATAGAAGATTTTTTTTGAGTGTTCTTTTGATAAAGATGAGTTGTAAATAAAATTTGAAAGTTCAACAATTGAATCACCTGCATTTTCAAGAAGATTTGCTGCAACTCTATAATCAATAATGTCAATATTTTCTAAATTAAATGCACTAGCTAATCTTTTGTCAACAAGGGTGCTGCGAATTAAACGGACAAGTAAGAAATACTGTCTATTTACCTCAACATCACGTTTTGATAATGTTTGTAAATTGGACTTATCATCTGAAATTAATCCATTTGATGTATCATCATACATACCAAGAGCAATTGAGCTTATTCGTTTGAGAATTTTTTCTGGATTAAGCGTTATTGTATCTAAAAGAAATTGCGTGTTGATATGAGATGCATCTTCTTCAATAATTTCCATTCCAACTAATCTTCTCATAGAATTACGAATTTTTTCTCTATCCTCCGCTGGAATGATTGATTTTGAATTTATTTGAATGATATCATATCCTAAAAGATAAGCTCCAGTAATATTAGCTACAATATTTTCTTCTTTGGGTAACGGGTAGGAAATTACAAGTTCTTTTGTTGGACGTATCTCCTTGTTTGCAGATATTGAAATACTGCCCTGTCCGGTTTCAAGTTCTACCTGATTGCCTTTATCTAGATTATTTGCATCAACCCACTCTTTTGGTAGGGATACTAGAATGCTACTTCCAATTCTTTGTAGTCGTCGAATAAATTTAGTCAATTTATACTAATTTAATTAATTTAAGCCATATTCTTATATTTTGTGTAAAATTTAAACTAAGATTAATGGAGGCTACGGCATTTTGTCCTGCTCACATCACAGGCTTTTTCAAAGCTCATTTAGATCACAATCAAAATTCTTTAGAAAATTTCGGATCTACGGGAGCTGGATTCTCAATTAAACAAGGAGTTACAACAAGAGTAAAAGTAGATACAAAAGATAATCAAAAATCAAACTTCAGAATCACAACAAAAGGATATCAATCAGATAAAACAGATGTTTCAGAATTTGTTTTAAATGAATTCTTTAAGCTTGGAAAATTTTCAAACAAGTTTTTTGATATTGAACATGAGATTTCAATTCCAGTTGGATATGGTTTAGGTTCTAGTAGCGCAGTTGCATTATCACTATCATTTGCATTAGATCAAGCTCTTGAAACAAAATTAGATAAAACAACAATTGGACAAATTGCACATAATGCAGAAGTTAATTGTAAAACTGGATTAGGGGATGTTTTAGCGTCATTTCATGGGGGTTTTGAAATTCGTGTAAAACCGGGTGCCCCAGGAATTGGTTGTGTTGAAAAAATCTTTACAGATAAAATCTCTGTTATTATGATATGTTTCTCTCCAATTTCTACAAATAAATTCATCAAAGAACATTTATCTCAAATTAATGGTCTTGGTGGAAAAATGGTAAACAGATTATTGGAATCAAAAAACTATGAACATTTTCAAGACATGTCATTAGAATTTGCAAAATTTGTAGATGTTATAACTCCAAGAATGCAAAAATTGGTTAATGAGTTATCTAAAAATAACATTAAATGTGGAATTGCATTTTTTGGAGAGACAGTTTTTTCAATGATTCCAAAAGAAGGTGAAGATAAAGTTTTAGAGATTTTACAAAAATATCCTGATGGAATAGTAATAAAATCAGAATTGGATGATAATGGGGCAAGAGTTCTTTACAATTAATTGAAATTGCATGCCATTAATTCCTAAATCACATCCAAGAGCTAAATCACTTTTGATTCGTGAAAAACTTGTAAATGGATTTGATAATGGATTGGTTGCAAAAGAAGGACTTTTGGCTCAAGGGAGAGGAGAAGCTTTTGATTACCTACTAGGAGAAAAAACAGGCAAGGCTGCAAAACAGGCCATTAAGGCTGCAGCAGCACAACTTCTTTTGGCGGACATGCCTGTAATCTCAGTTAATGGAAATATTGTAGCGTTATGTCCCAAACAAATTGTAAGACTATCAAAACAGATCAAGGCAAAACTTGAGGTAAATCTGTTTTATGCTAGCAAAAAGAGACAACAGGCAATAATTAAGACACTCAAAAAGAATGGAGCAAGAGAGATTTTAGGTACAAATCTTACTTCGTCTACAAAACTGCCTGGTATTGATTCAGCTAGAAGGATTGTGGATAAAAACGGAATTTTTGCAGCTGATGTTGTAGTTGTACCCCTAGAAGATGGAGACAGAACAATGGCACTTAGGAAGGCAGGAAAGACAGTTATTACATTTGATCTAAATCCTCTTTCTAGAACTTCACAAACTGCCAACATTACAATTGTTGATAATGTTACACGAGCAATTGATTTGTTAATTAATGAGTCTAAAAAACTGTCTAAAAAGAATCAAAAAATTCTTCAAAAAATTGTTAATGATTTTGATAATAAGAAAAATCTCACAGAAAATGTCATTCAAATAAAAAATAATCTTACAAGGAGAGCTAGAGTTGCATAAAACGGTACAAGATATTCTAAATATGAAAAAAGAAAAGAAGAAGGTTTCAGTTATTACAAGTTATGATTACACTCTAGCTTCTCTATGTGATAAATCAGGAATTGATGTATTGTTAGTTGGGGATAGTGCAGGAATGGTAATGCTTGGCTATGAAAATACAATTCCTGTAACTATGGATCAAATGTGTATGTTTACAGAAGCAGTTAGTAGAGCAAGAGAAAATTCGTTACTAGTATCAGATTTGCCATTTATGTCATACCAAGCAAGTATAGAAGATGCTATCAATAATTCCGGTAGATTAATCAAAGCAGGAGCTGATGCTGTGAAACTTGAAGGAGGTTCAGTGATGGCTGAGACAATTAGTGCAATCGTGGATGTAGGAATTCCAGTAATGGGTCATATTGGATTACAACCTCAAACAACAATGCTTTCACAGGGATACAAAGTACAAGGAAAAACAAAAGACACAGCAGTGAGATTAATCGAGGATGCAAAAGAGCTTGAAGAAGCAGGTGTGTTTAGTATTGCATTAGAAATGGTAAGTCATGAGGTTGCAGAGATAATCTCTGAAACTGTCAGTATCCCTACAATTGGAATTGGTTCAGGAGTAGGTTGTGATGGACAAGTACTAGTTGTTCAAGATTTGTTAGGAATGTATGATAAGATAAAACCAAAATTTGCAAAAAGATACATGAATTTATCTGAAGATATTGTAAAATCACTTGAAAATTTCAAAAAAGATGTGGAATCAGGTGCATTTCCTGCAGCAGAGTACTGGTTCTCAATGAATGAAGAAGAGCTAAAAAAATTACGTGAAGAAATTGGTAGCTAAAAAGAAGATAAAGAAAAGAGATCATCCATCTTTAGATATTGTTAGTTCACATGGTGTAGAATTATCTGAAAAAAGAATTGTACTTTGTGTTGCAGGAAGTGTTGCAGCATACAAAGCAATCGAACTTGCAAGATTACTTATGAGACATGGGGCAGATGTAACATGTGTAACAAGTAATGCTGTTACAAAACTAATACAGCCTGATTATTTCAAATGGGCTACTGGAAATGAGGTAATTACAAAACTTACAGGTGAGCTAGAACATATTAGATTAGCAGATTATAATAAATCAGATCTAGTAATAGTATATCCTGCTACTGCTAATACGCTAGGAAAATTAGCAAATGGTATTGATGATACGCCAATTTCTACAGTACTTACTGTAGGATTTGGATCAAAGATTCCAATCTTAATGTGTCTGGCTATGCATGATTCGATGTATGAGAATTCAGCTGTAAAAAAGAATATACAATTTCTAAAAAATAAAATTGAATTTATTTCTCCTCAAATGATTGAAGGGAAAGCAAAAGCTTCAGAACCAGAAGATGTTTTAGAATATGTTTTAAAGAAATTTGGATTCTCATCAGCATTAAAGAACAAAAAAGTGTTAATGACTGCTGGACCAACAATTGAACATATAGATCCTGTACGAGTAATTGCAAACCAAAGTTCAGGAAAAACAGGAGTAAGTTTAGCATCTGAATTAATTTCTGCAGGAGCCAAAGTTACTCTTATTTATGGTCCTGGAGAAGAAAAACCTCCTAAAGGTGCAAAGATTATCAATGTTTTATCTACCAAAGAAATGCTCAATGCTGTTAAAACTGAATTAAAGAAAAAATTTGATATTGTAATTATGACTGCAGCTGTTGCAGATTATATTCCAAAAAATCCAAGCAAGAATAAGATCAAAAGTTCAAAAAATGAAATAAAAATCAGCCTCAAGAAAGCACCAAAAATTATAGATCAAATCAAAAAATTGCAAAAAAATGTATTGTTAGTAGGTTTTAAGGCAGAGACAAATCTAACAAAAAATCAATTAATCAAATCGGCTCAAAAAAAATTAAAAGAATCATCTTCAGATATGATAGTAGCAAACGACATTGGTTCATCTAGATATAAGAAAAATACTCAGAATAATCAGGTCATAATTGTAGATTCTAAGAAAGTTGTTGTATCAAGATGGATGAAAAAACAAAAAATTGCAAAGTTTATCAAAAAACAAATTGAACAAAAAATAAAATGAAACTTAAACATTCTGAATACAAACAAAGAAACATAAGGATTTGGAACGAAGTTGCTCCTCGTTATCATAAAAGATGGGCCAGTGTAAGTATAGGACCATTTCAGAGTACTACGAAATTAATAGGATTAGTAAATATCAACAAAGGTAATACAGTATTAGATCTTGCATGTGGTACAGGTGTAGTAACAAAAAAAATTCGAAACAAGGTTGGTAATTCAGGATATGTTATAGGTGCTGATACTTCTATTACTGCAATTAAAATAGCAAAAAAGTGGAATGATAGAAAATCAAATTTAGATTTCATTAATGTCGATGCAGAAAAGTTTCATTTTTCTAAAAAATTTGATATTGTAACTTGTCAGTATGCATTGTTCTTCTTTCCAAATGCCCAAAAAGCATTAAAAAATATGAGAAATAGCCTCAAAAAATCAGGCAAAATAGGAATTTCTGTTCATGGGAGTAAAAAGAGGGTTCCTTTTTTTAGCAGTATTTTAGATTCAGTTACTCAATACATTCCAGATTATGTCCCTCCTGGTTCACCTGATCTTGATAGATTTGGTACAAAATCTGCATTAAAAAAAGAGATCAGTAAAGCAGGATTCTCAAAAATATCTGTAAAAGAATTTGTTTTTCATTATTGTCCCGGAAAATTTGAAGATTACTGGAGAAATTATATCAAATACATTCCAAAACCTCTAAAAGAAAAGCTAGACGGATTAGAATATTCAAAAAGAAATGAATTAAAACAATTGGTAAAAGAGAAAACAACTCAATACACAAAGAAAAATGGTGAAATTCTATTTCCATGGCAAGTTTTAATTTTAACAGCAAAATACTAGAGATTTGGAGAGATAGAATTGGTCAAAGATAGAAAAGAAGAAAAACCAAAAAAATCTGATTTTAAAGCATTTCTTAGAAAAAGAGCACCAATTTATCTTGGTATAATGGGATTGTTCATACTATTTGTAGTTCCTGATTTAATGAAAGGGAGTTTAGAAAATAGTTTCCCAGAACTTTCATCTGAAGAACAACAAGTTATGGATATCTTAATGGGATATAATGGACCAAATGAATCCGGATTAACTGTAATGGATGCAATTTCAATGAAAATTAGCGAAGAATACCCAGATGAAAAAATTTATGACAACAAAAAAACCAGTGTAGAATTAACTGTATCAAGTGTAGGTTCAGGAGAGTATCAAGTTGTTTTGAATTTTGAGTCACATAAAGGAGAAATGAATTATAATTGGAATGTAGATATGACTTCTGGAAAAATTACATCAAATAATCAAGAATCAAAATACATAATTGATTTAGTAGACTTTTATGATTAGGCTCAAATTGTGACCAAATCTTTAGTAAATTTGTGCATCACTATAGATCGATCTCTTACAATTAGTGAATCTTCTATTCTAATTCCAAATTTGTTTTCAATATAGATTCCTGGTTCTATAGTGATTGCCATATTTTCTTTTAATTTTGTTTCACTTTTGTATGAAACAGTTGGAAGCTCATGTACTTCTAATCCTATTCCATGACCAGTAGAATGGATAAAGTATTGACCATAGTTTTTTTCTTCAATATATTTTCTACAAGCAATATCTACATCTTTACAATATACATTTGGTTTAACAGCTTTCAGACCAAGTTTTTGAGATTCTTTAACAATTTCATAGGCTTCATTTGCTTGAGCTGAAATTTTTCCTAGTGCAAATGTTCTAGTTGCATCGGAAACATATCCCTCGTATCTTAGTGTAAGATCAATTACTACAAGGTCACCATTCTTGAATTTTCTTTGACTAACTTGAGCATGAGGTAGAGCACCATTTGGTCCCCCTGCAATAATCAGAGGATTAAGCGTTGATTTGTATCCAGTATCAAACATTTGTTGTTCTATTGCATATTTCATCAAAATTGTTTGTAATTCTGATTCTTTTTGATCTACCTTCATCTTTTTTAAGCAAATATCGAACATTTCATCAATAATTTTAGAAGCTTTTTTGAGTATTTGGAGTTCTTTTTCGTCTTTAATTATACGAGAACTGTAAAATGGATCTGTAGATGATTTTATTTTTGGAATAAATTTTTTTAGAGACATCATAATGGAATAATTTTGGCAATCAGTACAAACACGATTTTTCTTAATTTTTTTAATAAGAGATAAAATCAGGCCGGTTCCACGTTCCGCTGTAATTACATCACAATCTTCAGATTCTTCTCTTGCTCTTCCCACTTCAAGTTCTGGAGCGATAATGGTTGTTTTTCCATTTTTTTCAAGCAATCCTATTGCCTCACCCCAAAATCCAGTCATGTAAAACAGATTCTCAGGCTCAAATGTGACTAGTGTATTACAATCGATCTTTTGGGCATGTTTAAGAAGATTTTTTCTTCGCTGTTTCACACACAAAAATCTCTGTTTCTCAATTTATGTATGATGTAAAGTTTGTATATGGAAATTTAGATCGGGTCTTTATGACAGAAGAAAAGAAGAAGAAAGTAGTTGCATTACTGTCAGGAGGTTTAGATAGTCAACTTGCAGTTAGAATGATGCAAGAACAAGGTTTTGAAGTTTCAGCTGTCGCAATAAAAACTCCTTTTTGTGATTTTGATTGTGGAAGAGGATGTGGATTTGAAATCAGAGAAAGAGCTGATGATCTTAATGTTAATTTAAAGACAGTTTATCTTGGTGATGAATACATTGAGATGTTAAAGCACCCAAAACATGGAATTGGTGCTGGTTTTAATCCATGTATTGATTGTAGAGCAATGATGTTTGATGCTGCAAAAAAACACATGGAAGAAATTGGGGCAGAATTTATTATTTCAGGTGAAGTATTAGGCCAACGTCCAATGAGTCAACATGGACCTGCGTTAAGAACTATTGAAAAAGAATCAGATCTGGTTGGAAAAATTGTAAGGCCATTGTCAGCTGCATTACTACCAGAAACAGATCCTGAAAGAGAAGGATTGATCAAAAGAGAAAATCTTGGAATGATTAAAGGTAGAACGAGAAGAACTCAATTACAAATGGCAAAAGAATATGGAATTGAAAATCCACCAAATGCAGGTGGTGGTTGTTTGTTAACAGAACCACAATTTGGAGTTAAAGCAAAAGATTTGTTTGATCATATTGAAACCCCAACAATTAATGATGTTGATTTGTTAAAAATTGGAAGACATTTTAGATTAGATGAAGAAACAAAGTTTGTTGTTGGAAGAAATAAAGATGAAAATGAAATGATCAAAGCAATAGCATTACCAGGAGATATTTTACTTGAGGCTAGAGATCATGTAGGACCGGTTTCAATTTTACGTGGCAAGAATGCAAAGTCCCATACAGAATTTGCTTCATCGATAACACTAAGATATTCAGATGCACCAAAAGATCAGCAAGGAATTGTTACAGTAAGAGATGATAATTCATCTAGAGAAATCAGTACGAAAAGTGCAGAAGAACAATCCTACATTAAATTTAGAATGTAGGCGTGAAATTTTTTAAAAATTAGTCATAACTAAGGAAGAGTTTTTGAGGGAGAAGATCGCATTTTTAGCAAGGATGCAAAAACAAGAAACTCCTACATATCTAAAGGCTATAACGATTAGAGACATCAGCGATGTTCATTCTATCAAAGAAGATATCAAAAAGGACATGATTTTAATTCTAAGAGTTACGCCATTAGCACAAAAAGATGTGGAGCAACTTCGTAAAGTAGTTGAAGAGTTGTATTCTATTACAAAAGCTGCTGGTGCAGATATTGCAAGATTAGGAGAAGAAAGAATTATTGTTGCTCCATCCAGTATAAAGATCTGGAAACCAGAATATGATCTAAAATAATTTTATTGCTTCTTGAATTTGAGGATAATGAGCAGGAACTCTATATATTCGTCTAATATTCATAGCAAGATTTTCTGATTTTTTACGTTCCCCGTGATTAACTAGTACTCTTCGAAGTTTGGGCCTTAGTCTTTGTACAAATGACATTAATTGATTATAATCACTGTGACCACTGAACCCATCTAGTTTTTCAACACCACAATTGATGGTAACAACTTCAACTTTACCTTCTTTTCCTAACATGGACACTTGTTTAGAACCATCAAGAACTCTTCTTCCCATAGTTCCATTAACTTGGTAAGAAACAAACAACACTTTATTCTTTTTGTCCGGTGCAATGTTTTTGAAGTATTCTAAAACAGGGCCACCTTCTAACATTCCTGATGTTGCTAAAATAATACATGGTGAATTCTCTCTCATTGGTTCTTCTCTAGAATCTGCGTGCTCAATATTAGTGAAATATTCAGAATCAAATGGATTATCATCAGTCTCTAAGATCTTTTGTTTGAGTTCTCTTGCTAGATATTCTGGATAGGATTCATGAATAGCTGATGCTTCAGAAATCATTCCTTCTGTAAATACTGGCGCTTCAACCATTTCTCCTGATTTCATATAATGATCAATTACCATCATGATTTCTTGTGCACGACCAACTGCAGGAATAGGTATCAAAACTTTACCGTCATCTGCCAAAGTGTTGTTTACTGCATTAATGAAAGAAGATTCTACCTCTTGCCTAGTTGGTTGGATATCTTCTTTAAGACCATAAGTACTTTCGATCAACAATGTTTCTACTCTTGGAAAATTCCAACTAGCAGCTTCAAACAGAATACTTTTCCCGAATTTTATATCACCTGAATAAACAAAGTTATGATTGCCATTTCCAATATGAAAATGACATAAGGCAGAGCCTAGAATGTGACCTGCATTTGCAAGAACTAATTTTATGTCAGGAGAAATATCAGTAACAGTTCCATATGGTAAAGTAATTGTTTGTCTCATAATTTGTTTAACATCCCGTTCTGAATAAATTGGAGTTCTGCCTTGTGCAGTAGCTACTTTGATTGCATCCAATTGAATTAGATTCATCATAGGAAGGGTTGGTTCTGTACAATAAATTGGACCTTTGTAACCATATTTACACAATGTTGGTAAGAATCCAGTATGATCCAAGTGTGCATGTCCAATTACTATTGCATCAAGTTCGTCTAATGTTAGATTTAGAGAATCTAGTCTTGGAAATGCATCCATTGGTGAACGTGCGCCAGGGTTAATTCCACAATCAATTAGGATCTTACTTTCAGGAGTGGATAGTAATAAGGAAGACCTACCAACTTGACCAAATCCACCAAGAGTATAAAGAGAAACTTCGGTTCTTTGAGAGAGCCTAGGTCTGAAAATGTCATCACCAACTTCTTTAAGCTGTTTACTTCGCTCAGAAGAGGATTGTTTTAGAGTTGTATTGATAGTTTGAATTGTACGTGAAGGTATAGTTGTAGCTTTTCTAATACGTAATCTCCATCCTATTTTTTCAGTGACTTCAATATGATTGAATTCCTTTGCATCTCTTTGTAGTAACCAAGGTCTTTTTGCTTCAACTGAGACTTCACCAATAGCTGTGTCAAAGAGAGTTCCTTGTAGATTTGCTTCTTTTGGAACACATTCTGCAAGAATTCGTCTAGATTCATCTTCAGGTTTTCTAATTGATTCATCAGTCCTTACAACAATTCTTTTTTTGATTACATTTACAAGATTTGATATTGTTTCATTATTTTCCATCAGATAACGAGGAGTCTTTGTATAAAGAGCAATTCGTGGTCCTTCGTATTCTATTTTTGTAATATTTGCCTCTTTGGGAATACTTTGCAGTATAGTGGCCATTATGTTTTGGCTAGAAGGTAATTCTTTTTGTTGTTGTTTTCTTTGCATTAAATCACTAAAGTTCGATGACTGCTTTCTTTTGTTCATCGGTCAAAAGACGAAATCCATCTTTATCTATTATTGCGATGTTAATTCCATCGCCAGTACCAATATTTCTAACTATTGCAGCTTTAACAGCTCGTAGAGCTATTTTTTTTGCTTCTTCAACTGTAAGTTCTTCACGATATTCCTCTTCAAGCAAACCATAAGCTACTGGTGAACCGCTACCAGTTGTAACATATGATTTCTCTTCAATTGAACCAAACATATCGATATTAAACAATGCAGGACCGTGTGCATCATAACCACCAACCAAGATATCAGCCATGAATGGATAACCTCTATTTTGATGGAATATCAATGAGCAAAGTCTTGCAAGTGAATGAATTGGGATTGAACTATGTTTTTCAACTCTGTGTAAATTTGAATGATAACGTAAAATATCAACAATATTTTGTGCGTCTGCTACACCACCAGCCAAGGTTAATCCTGCGTGCAAGTCAATTTTTTGAATTTTCATTGTGTTATTGTTTGCAATAAAATAACCTGCACTGGCTCTCATATCAGCACATAATATGACACCGTCTTTAGCCTTGATACCTACAGTGGTAGTCCCATGCAGAATTTTTTCTTCAACGTTGTTCGACAAAAAATACACCTATTAAGATAAAGTAAGTGGCATGTCACCCTTTTAAATAACTTTTTGATCCCCTGAAATCATAAATAATGACAAAGAATCAAGATCGCATGCAATCGCATACGATGGAATTACCTAGACTCATTGAAATTGGTGAGAAAAATATTTGTGATTTTGGAAGATTTCTAAATTCATTAAGCAAACCAAAAAAAGTTTCTTTGATATCTGGAATGAATGTTCAAAAGATTTTAAGGAAAAAAATTGAAAAATCACTCAAATCAAAAAAAATCCAATTTATTTGGCACACATCAAAAGATAATCAAATAAAATCATTGAATCAAATTCAAAAAGCAGTTAAAAAAGATAATTCGGATTTGATTGTTGGTATCGGTGGAGGTCGTTCTGTAGATACAGCAAAATTAATTTCATATAATTTAGATAAGCCATTTGTAAGTTTACCAACTGCTGCTTCTCATGATGGAATGGCTAGTCCATTTGTTTCTGTAAAAAGTGATAAGCCTCACTCAATCGTGGCATCTGCACCAATGGGTGTTTTTGTAGATATTGATGTAATTAGAAAAGCTCCAGCAAAGTTGTTAGCTAGCGGTTGTGGAGATCTTATTGCAAACATTATAGCGGTAAAAGATTGGCAATTAGGTCACAAAAAGAAGAAAGAATACTATGGGAGATATGCAGCAGATCTAGCCATGATGAGCGCTAAGATAGTTATGGAAAATTCTTCCAAATTTGCAAAGAGTGGTTTGGATGCAAGAGTGATTGTAGAAGGATTGATCAGTGCAGGAGTAGCATCGTGTATTGCAGGAAGTAGTAGACCATGTTCTGGTGCAGAACATCTTTTTTCACACGCACTTGATAAAATTGCTCCCGGTATTGGACTTCATGGAGAAAAATGTGGAATTGGTTCTATAATGATGGCAAAATTACATGGACAAGATTGGAAAAAAATTGTAAAGACGTTGAAAGATGTTGGAGCTCCAACAACTGCAAAACAAATTGGTCTCAAGCCAGATGTAATAATAAAAGCTCTAACTATTGCACAAGGATTAAGACCAGAGAGATATACAATTTTAAAAGAAATTAAAATGACTGAAAAAAGAGCACTAAGCCTTGCTAAGAGTACTAAAGTAATTTGATTTAAGCAGCTTTTTGTTCAGGTGCTTTTTCTTTTGTTTCAGATTTCATTTCCTGAGTTTGTTTATTGATATGTGTTTCAACAAAACTTGCTTTTTCCAAAGTTGGAACAAATTTGAAAATATCTAATTGAATAAAGTGTTTCATAATTTGTAAACCATCTGCACGTAAAATTTCCTCAGGAATTGTAATGTTTACTTCTTTATCTTTTAAGTCAAATGCAATTTTTGAATCCTCTACAGGGAGTCTGTTTTTAAGAATTCCATCAATCTTGTCATTGGGAGAGTCAAGTGATTTGATTACATTTACATCAAATAGAATTGTTTTTCCTGCGTATCTGTGATTATAATCCATTTGGACTCTACCAGATCCAATAAAACGAATAATTCCTCTTTTATTATCAACTTCAATTGTATCACCTACTGAAACTTTCTCTGCATCTTCACCTAGTTTTCTAATAGGAATCATTCTAACTTTTTTAGAATCTCTTTCACCAAAACCTTTGTCAGGTGTAACTTCAATTGTAAGTTTATCTCCAACAGATGTTTTTGCAAGTGCTTCATCTAATCCTTTGAGAACAGGATAAGATACTTCACCAATAGAAACTAGTTTTGGTTGATATTTGACATTTTGTTCATGAATAGAATGTTTTTTTGCATCCTCTTCAATAGTAGTATCAAAGACCTCACTACTATCTTTTACTTTTGCAGTATAGTCTACTAGAATTAATGAACCTTTATCGAAAGTCAATGTGTTCGGTCTCGAATTTCCTTATATTAAGTTAACAGAGTTTAGAGAGCTTTTAGTTTTTCTTCTGCAGTTTTAAGTCCTGCTTTAGCATCTGTATCATATCCCATCATTGCTAAGGTAGATGAAATTGCAGAAATGGTTCGCATTACATGATATGGACTAACTTCTCCCATACATCCAACTCTGAATACCTTTCCTTTAAGGTCTCCAAATCCACCTGCCACTAAGACTTTGAATTTGTTTGCTAGTGTGTTTCTGAAAGTCTTGTCTTCTAGTCCATCCAAATAATTTAATGCAACAATTGAAATCGAACGATCTTCTTCTTTTGCAACATATGGTGTTAAACCAATTGCACTTAATCCAGAGTATAATGCATCAGAACAAATCTTGTGACGTCTATAGACATTTTGTAGTCCTTCTTCTAACATTATTGTTAGGGCTTCTCTGTATGCATAAAGTAAAGGTAATGCAGGAGTGAAAGGAGTATGTTTGGATTCTTCATAATATTTGAAGTATCTTGCTAAATTGAAATACATTGTAGAAGGTGGGTTTTCTATCATGTATTTTTTGGCTTTAGCACTTACAGATATTGGCGAAATGCCTGGAGGAGCAGCAAGTGCTTTTTGTGCCCCAGTTAGACATACATCAATATTCCATTTATCCACTGGAAGTTCAGTACCACCAAGTAAAGAAACAGAATCTACAACATAGAATGCATCATTTCTAGATGTTAAGTCAGATACTTTATCAAGATAATTTACCATTGTTCCAGTTGAAGTTTCATTGTGAACAACATAGAATGCTTTAACATCTTTATTATTATCAAATGCTTCTTTTATTTGATCAAAAGTTGCATTTTGTCCTGGTGGAGTTTCGAGTTTAACAACATTAGCTCCTTGACCTTCAATAAGTTGTGATAGTCTGTTACTAAATTCTCCATTTACAGGAATTATGATTTTATCACCTTTTTTAACTAGATTAATTACTCCTGCTTCTACAGCACCTGTTCCAGATGCAGATAATGCTACAATATCATTTTGTGTTTCAAATACTTTTTGGGTTTTTTCAACAACATCAGTGTATAATTCAACAAAATCATCACTTCTATGATTAATGATTGGTGCAAGCATTGCCCTCATTACTCTATTAGGTACATTTGTTGGACCTGGAAGCATTGAAAGATATTCCATGTGTTGTCTACTCTGTCAGTGAGATATGGGGTTTATTTATAATTAGAGATTTTTCAAACGCTCTTTTGCACTAATGTTAATCAAAAAATTTTTTGTACCTTCAGGAACAAGGTTATCCCATTCTTGGTCGCTGATAATTAGATCTCGAATTTTAGTTCCAGATAATACATCTCTTTTCAAAAATGGAATAGAAGTTACTTGAACAGATCTTGTTGAATACAGATGTTTTGTTAATTCATCGTTTGAAAAAACTATATCAAAATTTGGAACAATGGTATCTATTTTTTCAATCCATTTAATATGATTTTCCAAATCTGGAATAAAATAAATTGAAATTTTTTCTTTCATTGAATCATCAATTGAAATTAGGATCATTTCTTTTCGTTCCTCAGCAGAGAAAGGATTGTTTTTTTGTGCAGGTTTATTAGAACTACCTAGGCCTACCCATAATTTATCAACTTTTGATAGTGCAAACTGAAATGCTTCAAGATGACCCAAGTGAAAAGGTTGGAATCTTCCGATCAACAAACCGTCCATACAGAAATATAGAAAATTTCTTTTTAAAAAACTATCACAAAGAATTAAAATTGAAAATAACTGTGAATTTTCTAAAAATTAACGGTGGATATGGAGTAATTATTGAGGGAGTCTCAGATTCCAGCATCAAGTAAAGATGCAAAAAACAGAATTGCTAATGATAAAACTACTGTGACTTCGCCAAGAATAATAATTTTTTTTCTTAATTTTTGAATTTGGGATTCTGACATTTGTTTTGACATAATTTTTTCTTCAATATCCTTACGAATTATCCTAACATGTACTGCATATGTAATTATTAGAACAATGACAAGAATTATCTTAACAATTAGAAATGTTCCATAACTTGTTGAAACAAGAAGTTCAGGTTTACCTAGCAACACATGAGAACTATACAATCCGGTTGCCATTAGAATAATCAATGATGGAACAGCAATTATGTTAAATCGTCTTCCAACACGAATCATTATTTGCATTCTTTCTTCGAGGGAATCAGTCATTGTTTTTAAAAGTGGAGAAAATACAATGCCAATAAAAAGTGAACCGCCTACCCATATTGCAGCTGCAACAAGATGAATCCAAGTAAGAATTGCTTGCTCTAGTACGGTCATAGAATATAATATTTTAAATCAAATATTATGTATTTGGATCTTAACAACCTTTTTTAGTTGTACATAATCTGGTAGCATTGAAATGGCACTTCAAAGCAAGATAACGGTTTATGCTGCATTGGCTGGAGTTCTAGCTTTGATGGGAGGAATTTTTTACTTTGGCAATCTCGATACCGCTCAGCTTGAGCAAGTTGAGATTGAATTAACAAATGTAGAACTAAGAGATGTTAGCACGATAGATAATCAAGTAAAATTTGATGTTACATTTCTTGTAAAGAATCCAACTGATAAAACATTTACAGTTCCACTAATTGGATATCATCTTTACGGTGATGGGATACTGTTAGGTTCAGGAGAGTACTCTACAGAAGATATTTCAATGCCTGGAAGAGCTGCATTTTTTCCAGATGTAGAAATTCCTTTAAAAAGTATATTTGTTCTTAGCAAATCTGAAGTTAATTCAGAAATTTATCAAAATGCCATAGAAAATAGAATCAATAGTTTTTCAGCAGAAGGAATTATCACTACTCAATCTTCATGGATGACTATTGAAAAAGAATTCAAAACAGGGTTTTAATTTAAAAAGTGGGCCGAGTGAGATTCGAACTCACGATCACCGCCGTGTCGAGGCGGTATCCTAACCAGCTAGACTACCGGCCCATTGAAAAACAAGACTAGATGCTGGCATTATTAACGTTTAACAAAAGAAAGGATGAATAAAAAGAAAGAAAGTGTGAAATAGTTGACAGAGGATTTTACTGAAGAAGAAAAAAGAGGCTTCTATAAGGCAATCTATTCAAGAAGAGATGTAAGATCTCATTTTATCTCAAAACCTATAGAAGATAATGTTTTATCAAAAATACTACATGCTGCACATCATGCCCCATCAGTAGGATTTTCTCAACCATGGAATTTTATCTTGATAAAAGATATTGAAACAAAAAAGAAAATTAAAGAATCTTTTGAAAAAGAAAAAAACCGTTCATCAAAACTAGTTGAAGAACCAAAGAGATCAAAATATCTTTCATTCAAACTAGAAGGAATTTTAGAGTCTCCAGTAAATCTTTGTGTAACATATGATCCTACAAAATTTGGTCCTTTTATTATTGGCAGATCAAGCATTCCTGAAGCAGGGCTATACAGTGTATGTTGTGCAATCCAAAATTTATGGTTATCAGCAAGAACAGAAGGAATAGGTCTTGGATGGGTAAGTATTCTTTCTAATGAAACTCTAAAAGAAACTCTGACATTACCAGAGCATGTTATTCCCGTTGCATACTTATGTTTAGGATATGTAAATGAATTTGCAGAAAAACCAGATCTTGAGACTGTAGGTTGGTTACCAAGACTCGAACTAAAAGATGTTGTGTATTTTGAAAAATGGAATGACAGTGAAAATAAAAATTGGAATGGTATTAAAGAAATGATTAGAGATAATCTTGATTACGCTTAAATAATTAAGAGTGTTTTTTTTTACTGGGCTTGTAGCGCAGAGTCATTTGACGCGAAATATGGATAGCGTGGTAACCTCCTAAGTTACAGGTCGAGGGATCGAAGCCCTCCAAGCCCGTTCATCCCAGCATTCGAAAACCCCCCTTTTATGTAAAACAAACATTGCATTACGGGAAAAAATGAAAAACAAAAAGAAAACAAAGCAAGCTGCAAGAGAATTACTAAAAGATGACAATGTAAAGAGATGGTACAAGAACACATGTCGTGGAAGCAAGCTAAATGCCGATATCAGATTAAGAAGACTGAACCTGTTTTGTTATACCACAGATACAACCCCTGCTAAACTAGCATCAGTTGGCAAAAAAGATGCCATTGCAATTGAGAATATTTTGCTAGACCATGTATCGTGGCTAGAATCACAGAATTATTCTCCAAATTATATTGACGGAATACTAAAGGCGATAAAGTCGTGGCTGTCATACAACTATATCGAGTTAAAACGCAAGATACGAATTACAAATGCTGGAGTTCCAGTAAACATACAAGATGAAATAATTCCAACAAAAGAAATCCTAAAGTCAATTATTGATGTTGCAAATCCAAGAACCAGGGCAAGCATTAGCTTGATGGCCTTTTCTGGCCTACGTCCTCAAGTAATGGGAAATGCTGATGCAACTGACGGATTAAAACTATCTGATTTACCAGAACTAACAATTGATGATAGTAAGATTTCTTTTACATGCATTCCAGCCATGATAATAGTTAAAGCAGCATTAAGCAAAACCAGAAACAAGTACATTACATTTTTGTCAAGGGAAGGATGTGAGTATGTTTTGGGTTATCTTAGAAAAAGAATTGCAGGTGGTGAAAAATTACATGCAGATTCTCCACTGATTGCTTTAAAAAAAGGATACGAGTTACGAGGCAACTTTAAAAATTCATTGTCATACAAATCCCATCAAAATCACAGATTTATCACAACGCCACGAATAACAGCAGAGATCAGAGATGCAATATGGAGCATTACAAAGGCAAGACCGTATGTTCTGCGAGCATACTTTGACACACAGTTACTATTAGCAGAAAGTAATGGCAAGATGACTCATGCATACAGACAGTTTTTCATGGGACACAAAGGAGACATTGAAGCTCGATACACGACAAACAAGGGACGGTTAACTGATGAGATGATTACAGATATGCGCCGTGCATTTTTGCAAAGCGAGTCATTTCTATGTACCAATCAAAGCAATGACAACATGAACCAACAAAGCAAAAAAGAAATGTTTTTGGAAATGTGGCAAGAGCAAGCAAAAATGTATGGAATTGATCCAATGAAGCTAAAAATAGAAAAGCAAAGAACAACAAACACAAATAATGATGACGATATCAAAAGCATCATTGATGCAATTCAGCAAGAGATATTACAAAAAATAAATCCTACAACATGCCATGATGAAAAACAATTCCAAAGTAAAATTGTATCAGCTGATGATGATGAGCTGATGTCATTTATCGAGAACGGATGGAAACCAGTAAAGGAGTTGTCATGTAATCGCATTATAATAAAAAAGAAAAGAAGATAATTTCTTTGCATGATGACATGTTTCATTTATTATTAAAAAGACTCAACAGCATTTCTACTGATTCCTCTTTTGCATAGTATGCATCCTTTGAAATTGTAAACAACAGTACATTTACTAGCTTGATGTATGGTTTTATCGCATCACATACAATGTAATCTATAAACTCATGTTGCAATGTCTCTGTTGCCTGTTTTATTCCTTGGGAATAGATGGTTATTGTGTTGTCTTTTATTTTTCCTTCAATATGCGAGTTTCTTTTTGGAATCCACACCAATTCAAAGTCTTTGCATTTGCCGGTAAGTTTTTGCAGTCTTTGTAGTTCCTTTTTGAGTTGTAGTTTTTCTTTCACATAATATTAGATATGATTTTGATTTAAGGGGCAAAAAACAGGTTTTGGTTTTACATGTATAATTAAAATCGAATTTTTCACCAAATTTTGGGCCTTAAATACTAATCAGGCTTTAGGTTTTAATGACTAATGAAAAACAAATAGCAACAAAACCCAATGAGCCGACAACTAGAACATCTATCTGCGAGAAAAGGAGGAGCATTCCAAAATGATCCCATCAGACATCACAAACATCATGATACTGATGGTTGCATTTACTACCGCGTTTGGGTTACCGTATGGAGTTGCAGGTTCCCTCCAGTCAGGCAAAATGCAGCATCTTAGGAGTGAAGAAAATGCCATACGGTATGTGGCTGTACTTGTGGTAGCAGTGTTTGGTGTTGTAGCAATATGGCCGCTGGTGCATCATCTTGAGGTTCCACTAAATACCATAATAGCTGTTGTGGTGTCTGGAATATGCTCTATACTGTCTTGGAAGATGTTCTCAAAAGGAATCAAGCGCGGAGAAGAACTGTTTGGATATGATCTCAAGACAACATTTGAGGCAATATCAGGAGCCCTGCAGTCTCTAACAGATGCTAGTGCCGAATTGAGAGCTGAGCACAAGGAAGACTCGAAAACAATTCGCAATGCGGTAGAAGATCTGGTACAAAAACTGAGTCTAGACCAAAAGATACAAGACTTTGCCAGTAAGGCAGCGCAAAAAGAGGCAGAATGGGCAGTAAATGATCACATATCGAGGATTTATGACTATGGGAAGGAATTGCTTGCAAAAATCACTCAAAGCAACAAGGATCTGGTGAGTAAGGTAGAAGAGCTGCTAGCACAAAATAAGAAACAAGATGATACTAGCTCGGGTAAACTATTATCTTCTGCCACCATTGAGACAGCTGCTCCAGTCCAAGTACAGCCACAACCTAGCTCAATGCAAAAAAGCCAAAAGGTTCTAGGCATGCTATCAATGGATTTTTCACGGTACAAACCAAAGGCCCACAAGCTGTGTATTGCCATATATGGCCTGCTCAAAAACAGACAAAATACACTATCGTCTCAGCCAGAGCAGCAACAGTACAGGCCGAATCTCTCTGAAATCTCGGGAATATCAGGAGTGAATAAGACAGACGTCAAATCAAGGCTGCAGGAGCTTGTGAATCTTGGCCTAGTGATCATGCAAAAGGGACGGTCATCTAGAATAGAGTTTGGCTTTTCTGAAAAGCTAGACAGGATATTCAACCCAGTCCTAAAGAATCAGCGAGAAGGTGGAATGGAGTCGTTCTACCTAATTCAAAGAGCAAAGCATCGCTATCTGGATCAGGAACACTACTTTGAAACGCTGAGGCAGGACATCTCAATAGAACAGCCCGATGCGATAGCTGTCCCCATACTGGATAATGAGAGCTTTAGTGTCACATCCTCTGTGGCCATAGAAGTCGAGACACCGCAGGAGGTAAGGGCACACCCAGAACAGGTAAAATCCAACATGGTAAAGAACATGGAATGGTTCTCAAGGATTCAGGTCTGGTGCTATGCCGAGAGCAGAGATGCAATACAAAAAATTCTTGATTCATTGGAGATAGAGCAAAAAGATATCAAAATAGATATTATGTCGGTTCAAAATGATGGTACACAGGCATAGTACCCACACTTTTTATTATAATATCAAAATTCATTATTTTCTACTAACTATACCAGCTAACCGTATTTGCGTACTTTGATTTTTTTCATACCCAAATGTTAAAATTCTTAATTTGTTTCAGGTGTTAGTAGATCATTTTCAAGTTGAAAAATAATTCTCTCAAATCTACAGTTGATAATACGTAATTTTTAGTCAGCAACACAACTTTACAGTATCAGCTAATACATTAATTTTAGATTAAAGTTTTTCCCAAAAGAAATTGAAGATGAGATTTAACAAAAGTAATACGCAGGTACAAACAAAGTCTGCAAAACAAAATCCGTTCTGAGTATTGGATTACAGTAGTTGGTTAGTGAAAAATTCTAAGAATTAATTAAAAGTGGTTTTAATTGATTTACTGCAATATCAACATCAGATTCTTTAAAACCCGCATTGGGTTTTAGGTCAGTAATGATCTCATACACCTTATCAAAATATTCACCATTTTTATAAGTAGCAATATAGTGAGCTGATGCCAATAATTCCATTTCTCTAGGTGATTTACCGTTTAGAAGTGTATGTACATTTTTTATTTTAGAATCAATTTCAGGAGTTGCTTCTAAAGAATCAAGAAAAGATTGTCCCCTTTCTGTTAATTTCATATTATATTGAATCCGACCTCTAGTCGCTAATTCGACTTTTTCAACACTGATTCGACCATCTAAGACCATATCATCGAGTTGATATTTTATCTCTTCAGAATAAGGTCCATATGTATTCCATTGATATGGAAAAATTTTAGCTTCTAGATTTATGAAATAGAGAATTTTCTGTAGAGCCTTTCTTCCTTCAATTTTGTCAAATTCTTTCATGGTTTTTAGAATGGCATAATTTTTTCGCTGTTTACAGTTAACTGCCTTCACTTTTGCTCCCTTCAGTAGTAGTTAGGGGATCCTGCTGTATTTATCCTTTGAAATGCGAAAGTAGATCCCTATGTCAGCTAATGTTATTGTAATTTTCGTCTAAATATTTCTTAAGAATTGGTTTCTTTTCTTTTGTTGTAAATATCCGATGAATATTAAACTTCTGTGCAATAGCTTTTACAATTTTAGATTTATGTTCAATCGGTTCTTTTGAGTCCGACTTGGGATCATAGATGAAAACATTATCTGCATATTCATCTGTTGTACCATCTATGGTATTTGAATAAGGACGCAGTTTATACGGAAGATTTTCTGCTCGATCAAAAATAATTTCATTTTTATTGATTCTAATTGATTCCAAATTTGCTTTTATGTTATCTTCTATTGCGTTGTGATAACCTATGCCCTCTCCTTCTGAAACACCTGAACCCCTTTTTCTTCTTAAAATTTCAGAGTTAATTACCTCTTTGAAGGGGTCTCTTTTTTCAATGTCCTTTGAAATTCTTTGTAGTGTTTCTTCTTCTACAGTTTTGATTTTTTCTAGAAACCATGCATCGTCATACTTTACAAAATTATCTATGTTTTTTGGATCGTCAAAGGATTTGATTGAAGGATACTGTAATTTATCCTCTGAACTCAAATGTTCAGCCAACTTTATGGCCATTCCCTCAAATGCTCTTTTAGTTTTATGGAGATAAACCTGACCAAACATATGATATCTTGCCGCAATTAGCTGTTCAGCAGCAAAGAAACCATCATCCAACACAACTAAACTGCCATTTACTACAAATAATGAATCTAATAATCTATCCAGATCAAATAATCCATACTTTACTCCCGCATAGTGAGAATCACGCAATAAATAATCAAATTTATCGACATCAAGCTGTCCTGAAATTAAACTTGTTAGGAATGGTTTTACAGGATCAGTTTTGCCTTGTATTAGATTTGCCACCTGTTGGGGGTCAATGTTAGATTCATTAATTTTAGAATTTTCAATAATTCCTGCAAATCTTTTCAAGACAAAGGCTGCAGAATAATCTTCGTGTGAGTCTGGAAAAATTTTATCCAAAGCATGAGAAAATGGTTTATGCCCCACATCATGAAGAAGAGCTGCAAATCTTGCTAATCTAATATCTTCTTCTTCGATGTTAACTTTTTTACCAAGTTTTTCTGAATTCTGATTGATCTTTCTTAATGCCTTGTCAACAAGATGCATAGCTCCTAACACGTGACCAAATCTTGAATGCTCAGCTCCATGATATACAAAATACGAAAAACTAAGTTGTTTGATTCTTCTTAGTCTTTGGAAAATCGGATCTTGAATTATCAGTAACTCTTCATCGTATACTGGAATAAATCCATGAATTGGATCTCGGAATTCTCGATTGGGTACAGCCATTATGACTCCATTCGGGATATGGTACTGTAATATAATTATATGATCATTATGTCCATAAACTAATTCATCAAAGTTTCAAAATGTTGCTTATCTCTAATCAAGCTGTCTGTTGATCCATCTTGGAAATCACCAAAGGCCATCACCTTTGGAAACTGGAATGAGGGGTTAGTTTTCTTCCACAAAAAAATTGAAAACACAAACAAGAAAAAACCTTCTTTGTTTTTAGCATGAATGAAGATCTTTTTTCAAAATTTGTTAGAGAATTATTTTTGGCATAATTTAGGGCAAATGTAAGTGTCAGGGCTGCTAAATCTAGTTATCAAAGTCTCGATGCATTATATCTCTCAGGCGTTCTTTGTCTTCTTCCTCTCTGTTTATTACTTCTTGAAATTTGTCTTTGTCAAGATATTTCTTGATATTGTCCTCTAATATCTTAACTAGGGCTGTGGGTTTTAGAGCCTCTATCTCCCATGAGTCATTTCCATACATTTTGATATATCTTTTGGACCGAGAGTCAGTAATTTTTGTGGGGTTGGGGGACGGTTTGTATTTTTTTATCTGAGCCATTGTCAAGGCAATATGATCTATCTCAGCATGACACCTAAAAATACCAAGCCTCTTTTCAATATCTTCAATCATGTTTAATCCGCTGGGATCGTGGTCTCCTAGATATAATATAACACAGTTTTTTTGATCGAGGTAGAGTTTTTTGTTGAGTCTCTTTTTGCCTTTGTATACAGCAGTAGCAGAGCTGTACCCGCGATTAACCATCAACGGAATCTGGAACCTATCAGTTACTCGTTTTATAAAGCTGGATATGGCATCCTTTTCGACCCAAACTTCGATATAGTAATCCTGTTTTTGCCAGCGATCAAGCACATAGGAAGCTATTGCTCGATCTATCAGGTCTGAAATATCTTCGTAGTATCCACCATAATTAAGCATCCTGACATTGTCTTCTATTATCTCCCAGTCTACATATCCGTAGTACCTGGCATCATTGATGAGTTTGCCCAGACTTTTGTACTCTTTTTGTTGGTTTGCAATGACATTTCTTGAGACAAGCTCGTAGTAGAGCTGCCTTAGTGTAATTTTATATCCTTGTTGTGCGTAATCATCTAGAATTTTTTGAGCGTGGTTGAATTTTTCTTGGGTTCGTCTTTGCCATTTTTTTGGGGGTAGGAATTGTTCTTTCAGCTCTCAAGCACTACCTGATCTTTAGACAGTCAGCCTGATAAACTGAAGAGTATGGTATAAACACCACCCAGCTTTCGCTGGGTTTTTGATTACTCTGTTGAACAAATCCTCTGCAATTAATCATTGATTCATTTGTTTAGATACTTGAGACTTGGGCATAATGATTTCCAATTTTTAATCAATTTCTTAAATTATTGCAATCAAAAAAGCTAAGGATCTCAGTATGTTTTGTTCATTGGAATGCCAAAACAAACAAGAATCCCCAGCAACATAAGATGTCAGTCATTTCTTATTGGTGTTTTGTATTTGATGGTGCTGTCCAAATTGACGGATCTCGATCACAGGTTTTGTGGGTCTTGCACGAAAATGGACAAAGATAGTGGTGCTGCCAATGCCAGAAGTATGCCCAATGATACAGTCTCCTTCAGGGCTTCGTCCCAAAGATAGGGGTCAGAAGACAGCTTGCGCTAGGAAAGCCTCCCCCCACGTGTACGGCACGATCCTACGCGACCAGGTTGTAGCAGATGCACTTTAGGGCAAGCTGCAGCTTCCTCATAGCAGCAATCCTTGCACGGGCGACGGCGCCAAACCTCTCCTTTATGACAGAAAACGTGTTTTCTACCAGGCTTCGCTGGCCGTATATCTTTGCAAACCCATCCGGGTCGTCCCTGTGCCAACGTAGCATCCTTCCCATCGGGCTAAACCCACTGGGAACGGAGTTCTTCTTGGGGCATATGACTGGCTCCCTTCCGCTTTCTGCAATCATGGAGCAGTTCTTGTGGGCCAGGTATGCAGCATCAAGCAGGACGTAGCCGGTGCCGTGCGGGATCCTCCCGTACATGTCACGTAACACCGGTGAGTCGTGTCTTCTGCCGTACGTCACCTCGCATGCAGATACCATGCCGTGCGGGGCCACCAGCACGTGCAGCTTGTCAAACTCGCGCCTTGAGACGAGTCCCTTCTTGGCCTCCTCCCAGTCCACATACTTCATGATAGAGAACCCAGACGAGTCGCCGATGACGGTTCCGTACGCGTCGCCTCCTGCCTGTGCTAGGAGAAGTTCCTTGATCTGCCCCATCCTGCCTGACAGCGTCCTTGCCATGTTGTGCAGGGACGATTTTGATGGAATCCTTTTTAGGCCGTAGGCGTTTACCGTACCCGGATGCAATTCCATGTACGTGACGTGGACCCTGTACGAGTGGTTACGAAACACCATGTCCAGCACGCACAAAAGTGCGGCAGTCTCGTCTTTGGGGACGTCATCCTTCCAGACAGCAGGGATCAGTCTTTTGAGTTTCTTGGTCCTCGTCACCATCCTTCTGCCCTCGCCCCTCCTCTTCTTCTCGTATGCCGCATAGTTCCTGCACATCTGGATCTTGCACCTTCGGACGTGAGCGTCATGCTGCTTGTCTTTCCCGTCTTTCCTGCCTTTCTTTCGTCGTTTTGACATTGACGTAGTGTCAAGATCGTGATCCAAAAGCTTTGCAGCCGGGTTTCGTCATGATCTATAAGCTTTTCTGGGAATTTCCGGGAAAAATTTGGACAGCACCACTAAGTAAGTTAGATATATTACCAAACACTAATTTTTCCCTTTTTTATTTTTGAAATGATGAAAAAAAATATAATAATAGCAATTATACTCTTGAGTTTTTTTATCCCTTTTGCGTTTCTCTTTTCTTTGGAATATCTCAGTATTTGGAATGAGTGGTCATTATTCATTCCAAATGACGAGAAGATGAGAAGTTGGGTGGATAAAAGCGAGATTGTAAAAGCGTTTAAAGAAAAATATCCAAATGCTACAGAACAAATTATGCCTTATTCTGGTACTCGGCATTACAATCTTGGGAGTGAAAATGTACACCTTTCAGTTGACTTGAATAACGATGGTGACATTAAATACATTCATCTATCTTGTGTAAAATCTGAGCCTTTTATTTGTGCTAGCTCTGCAACAAACTATATTTTTTGTCCAGAACCGCTAAGTGAGAAGCAATTAAGTAAAATCATGTCTTTTCTAGAAAGTAGTTCTTGCCCTACAGAATTTTCAGACGAAGTAAAGAAGGAAGTTATCACTATGAAAAGAAATATCTGAAACTTGGGCATAATGATCTACAAAAATAAATTCAAGTGATTCTAACAGCAAAGCATTCTCTTTACAATTCTTGGATTCCCATAACCATTTCAATGAAATTGTTACACTGTTCAATCTCAGTGTTTTTACATTTTTTGTTCCTAAAAAATAACAAATGTCCCTGAAGTTGAACAGCGTAAATGAAACAAAGAGATTTAAACTACAATACATCGCTATTATAACATGTCACAGACTGTTGTTCCTATGAAGCCATTACATATATCATCAAAGGGTAGTATTGTTATCATCACACGGCGAGAAGACCACCGTACTTGTACGGTGGATGAATCGCCTACTTTTCCTGTTCACGAATATGTCTCAATTGGTCTGCCAACTAAAATCTTCTTGCGATATTTTGGACACCATACCAAATGATAGTTGATATTGTATACAGCCGAGCTTGCAGCGGTTCTCACGACAAGCAATTTAACATTGCATCACAATATCAAAGCTAGGTAACTTCATGATAACAAGAAACTACAGATTCAGACTGTACCCAAATGACACTCAAGAAAAGAAATTGCAAAACAACCTGGCAGTATGCAGATGGGTATACAACAAGCTTGTAGATTTTGGCAGAAATGGATTTGTGTCACGAAATGACTGCAACTATTTTCTGACTGAATTAAAACAACAAGAATCATGGCTGTATCAGTACCATTCTAAAATGCTCCAGTCAGTATCATCACAGATAGACGGAGCTCAAAAAGCGTTAATTGAAAAATCCAAAAAAGGATACAGGACAGGAAGTTTGCGATTTTGCAGGTATCATGACTTTAGGACATTTACCTATAACCAGACTGGATTCAAGCTCAAAGGACACAGCAACACTGATCTATTATATCTCTCAAAGATTGGATGTATAGAAATCAGGCAACACCGTCTGATTCCAGAAGATTCAGACATCAAGCAGGCAATAGTAACAAAATCAAAATCAGGCAAATGGTTTGCATGCTTGACTGTAGACATACAAGAATCAGCAACCAGCATTCCAAAGATCTCATTTTCTAAAGCGGTAGGCATTGATGTTGGAGTAAAATCATTTGCATACGATAGCAACGGTTCGCAGACACCCAACCCAAAGAATCTGCAAAAGATGCTAAAGCCACTGAGAAGAATCCAGAGAAAGGTATCAAGAAGAAAGAAGGGCTCAAACAACAGGCTAAAATCAATTCTCAAATTGCAGAAAATACATGAAAAGATTGCAAACAAAAGAAATGATTTCCAGCATAAACTCTCAGCACAGTATGCCAAAAACAATGATGTTGTGTTTGTTGAAAAACTGCAGCTGACCAACATGGTAAAAAATCACAGGTTGGCACAGCCAATCATGGATGCAAGCTGGGGGTCTTTCATACAAAAACTGGAATACAAATGCAAGATGCTAGTCAAAGTTGATCCCAAAAACACAACTGTTGACTGCTCAAGATGTGGACATAAAGTATCCAAATCATTAGCCATTAGAATTCACAGATGCGACAAGTGTAACTTGATCTTGGATAGAGATCAAAACGCATCAATCAATATCCTAAACAAAGGATTAAACAGACTACCTCAGGAGCTGGGGGAAGTGACGCTTGTGGAGAGTGTAAAGCATTCAATGAAACAAGAAGAGGCCACCCAACTTGTTGGGTGGTAGTTCACGCTGCAATGCCTTTACTACTTTGGAGATGAATTTCTCTGTTTTTCCAAGTTTTTAATAGCGAAATTCGTTTTTACACTTAGCTACATAAATTTATGTAGCTAAGTGTAAAAAGCCACGCCTAGAGTCAAAATTTTTGCCCATTTTTCAGAAAAGTCAAAAAATTTGGGGTCACTTGAAATGCGAATATCGGTGTCATTTTTGTCTGTTTTTGATGAAATCAGCACAATTTTTTGTAAATTATAATCACACGGCGAGAAGGCCACCGTACAAGTACGGAACCCTCTTCTTAGTCACCCGTGGGCACAAAGCCTGATGCTGCCGTATTGAATATCTTTAGCTGCTCTGGAGTGGGCTTTACCTTTAGCTTCACTCGGTTTCTGTCTGCACGCATTATTGCCTGTCCCTTGTCAAGGTATGTTATTTCGTCTCTTTCATTGTCAGACAGGTCAAGCACCTCCTGGAGTGTCTTTGCAGTTGATGCCTTTAGTCCCAGCAGAAACACGGTAGCAGAGTTTTTGAGGATAGCCGCGCCGTACTCGTTTTGTAGAAAATCATCAATGTCATGAGTCATCACTATGAGATGCAGGTTTTCTTTTCTTCCAGAACGTGCAATGTTTGAAAGTATTGCAGCAGTTGAGGGCAGGCGCAGTACGAACCACGCCTCCTCAATAACTAGCAGCTTTGACACGTGTCTTGGCGCGCTTATTATGTCCATCCATATCTTTTGCATGGTCAGTGCAATCAGCATTGAGTTGATGTCGGATTCTGTTGCCTTTCTCATTGCAATTATTGTTCGGTCTTTGATCTTCATCTCACCGCCAAACATCTTTGCAAGACCGCCCTTTACGAACTGCAGCAGGTAAGTTGACGCCTTTCGGCAGTCCTCGGCATTGTCAGTGGAGTCGTTTTCAAGTCTGTGTACCATCTCTGAGATTGACCTCACACCGCCTGCCATTGAAAGCGTAAGTGATTTGAGTTCTGGTGGCATGTTTGCCACATCTGTAATCAAGTCAACTGCCATGTCACTTGACTCCAGAAGCGTAAACGGATCAAGGCCCATCTCTCCACGTCCCATCAGGTCCATCACGTCCATTTTCAGATAGTCTGCAAGCTCCACATATTCCCCGTGCAGGTCTAGGATGTACGACATTATCTTTTGGTCTGGTCCGTACTTTTCTGCAATCATGGCATAAAAATTATCAATGTATGTCTTTGCTGCAACTGACTTTCCGAACCCCGATGATCCCAGAATCGTCATGTTGTAGTTTGTCCTGTTCAGGTAGTCATAGATTACAGGGGTGCCGGTAAGCTCGTTTGTACCAATGTACACGCCACCTGCACCGTCTGCCTCTATCATGTCTGAGGACTCGAACGGATAAAACACAGAGCATGACATCTCCTCAAAGAGGAACTTGTGCCCCCAGCCATCAAGGGTGTCTTTCTGCTTGCTGTTTACGGCAAGAAACTTTATCTGTCTCATCTTTGCGTTTCTCTCAAACTCCCTGCATCTTGACTTTAGCTCCTTTCTGCTAGTGGCAGTGACTACTGCCGTGATCCCACACTCGTAAACTGACGTCTGGTTCTTTACCAGCATGTCTACAACCTCCCTTGCTTCTGCTGCCTCCTGGTGCTGTCTCTTTCCTGTTGTGGATTCCAGGGTGTTTGCATGCGTTACGAGCATGCGCTTTGCAGAGCTTACCTTCATAGGGGATATGCTCACATTTGTCATATCGCATATTGCAGAGAGCTGGTTGACCCATGCCGGCTCTATTTTTCTTGAGAAATCATAAATGACATACGTCCTCCAGAATGTCCCATCAACCATCTCAAGATGTGATCTTTTCTCCTTTGCAACTTTGAATGCAATCGGCTCGTCCTGCCTTGTCGACTTGAACCCCGTACCAAGCAGCGCAACGCCGAGATCCTGTCTTGACGTAAAGTACGCCATCTTTTCAACGGTTCTGTGAAGTTATAGAGACCTGAAATACGGATCTTGTTCAAATTGGATTTGTGTCTAGAATGTAGTCTGGGCTCCAGTATCTCTGCTTGGCTTTGGAGCTTTGACAAAATCTGCCAAAGATGGAAGTTTTGGCATAATGCCATTGAAATAATCTGATATAGAATAAATCTGTAGTTTTGGGTATTTTTGTCCTAACGGTGTTTCAAATATTCCTGCTTTTGCAGCTGCTTCCTTCATCTTTCTTGTTGACTCTCTAAGACAAATAAATACCCCAAGTTCTGCATTTTCACTCCCCATTGTTCCGACCAAATCTCTTACCATTCCAGGATTCAAACTGCCACCACCTTTTACGGACACGATAACTTTAGCATCAATCCTTTTTCCGTCTTTATTTTTCCCAGCACTTTTCAACATCTTCCAAGGAATAATGTTCTTTTTTCTTACATATAGGACAAACTGTGAATATCTTTTTCATAAAATTTCTCACTTACTAAATTGACATTGTCCCTAGATTTACAACTCGACATTTGTATACAAAGTGGGGTTTGAATCGGACATTCCATTCTAGGGACAATTATGATTACGTGAATTTTTGATATAACGTTTGATTAAACCAGGATTGTATCAAAAAATTATTGTTTTAGATATCCACGTTGAATTAAAGTTTCAACAGAATCAGGAAATAAACAAACAGGAGAACCATTGGATGCTTTAAAATGCAAATCTCTGTCATGTAAACAACGTACATTTTCAGGAGATATTCCATTTTGTACTTGTTTCAAAGGTGAGTCTAAATCATCAGGATGAATACTCGCTGGGCTACTAATAGGATAAGATTCTTGAGCAGATATACTAGAGATAGTTAATGGAATTAACGTAAATCCAAGTAGTAAAAATTTGCTTTCATGATGTTAATTTATGATACTTCCAGTGTATATCAACTGCCAATCAAGCTTCTCGGCAGTAGACATAGTTACACAAGCCAAATTACTGTTAGGCCTTTGTGTTAATACATGATCTGAATTAGGGCATTTAATTTCATGTAGTGGTGTATTATCAAGAATTTGTTGTTTTAATGATGGTATTGGAAGAGTAGGAAGACCTTGACATGGTTCCATATATTTTCCTGTTTCTTCATCTAAAATACAAGCTGAAAATGATTCTGGGATTATCATTAATGGAATTAATACAAATACAATTAGTAAAAATATTGCTTTCATAAATAAAAAAAATAAAGGAAGTGACTATAAAGATTCGGCTATCTTTATTAGATCTGTTGTGTTGACAATACCTTTTACTACGTAAATGGTATTCTCATCATAAAAAACAACTTTTGCGGGATTTGTTACTAATGAACCATCAGCAAAGCTATGATTTTTAATGTCATGCATAACTCCTGATTTTCCATTTATAGTAACTCGTTTGCCATCATTTTGTTCTAACCAACGTTCTTCCCAATCTGCTCTATCCACATTTGAATGAGATAAGTCCTCACCTGTAACAATGATTCCACCATTAGCAAAAAATTCTTTTTGTGATGTGCTACTGGTTATTTCTTTATCAGATAATAACATCAAGTATGTACCACTTTCAGAATTTGCACTAATTCCTTTGATCTCATATCCTTTTGGTATCAGTGCAGTTTCTTTTACTGTTATTTTGGATATTTGAGTGCCCATTGAGATATCATCAACTGGTTGACTGATCAATCTCATAATTGGTCTTGGAAGAGGAGTCATTGGGGATTCTGATACAGTGCTCATTGTGGGTTCTGGAATAATTGGTTGACTTAATTCGAATTCTTGTGTTTGAATTGAATCATCAAGTGAAACTACTGCCATCACTAATAGGATTGCTGCAATGCCAGAACTACCAATTGTTAAAATTTTCTTATTCATTTTCAACAAGTTCCTGGATCACTACCATATCCATGTTCAGAGTGATAATAGTTTTCAGAACCGCTTCCACAATAGTCTACAAAGTGATCTGGAGTAAATCCACTTGGTTGTAAGAATTTACCATGAGTTCCGTAGGAGCTTTGCCATAGGAACCAAAATCCACTATCCCAGAATTTTATGTTATCTGTATCTACAGTTTCTAAACTTACTTCATTGTTGTGTGTTATTTCATATCCTACCTGTGAATCAATTGCATTAATTGTATCACCTGCATAATCACAATTAGTATCTGTTGTTCCAGCAGCTCTCATATCCCAAGTTTCATCTTTGTTAGTATCTTCTACTTCGAATACATAAGCTGTATTATCAGATGGTGAACCCCATGTGTCTACTGGAACTGTATTATGTCCACAAACATAGTAAGGATCATTTGCATCATCAACAGTGTCTTGCCAAGCTACTTCAACTATATCTCCACCGAATAGATCTAACCAATGTGAGAATGTAACGGTACCATCAGAACCACTATGATATTGTACTTCAGTAGTTGCTTTTAGTCCATGAAAGTCACTTGTAACATCATATTGATGTGTTGCATAGCATTTAGAACCAGAATGTTGTGATGTACACAAATATGCATCTGCTTCAGCTATTGTAGGAATTGCTACTGCAAAAGCAGCAACCAATAACAATGCGAAAGTTGTTTTGATTGTTTTTGTACTCATTGTATTGGGCATAACACCTTGTTATATTACAATTGATATTGGTTTGCGGCATGCCTTTATGCAAAACATTTGCCAAGAGTAAAAAGCACTGATTTTTATTGCCTGAAAAAACTAATCATACGATGGAGTTCAGGCATAAAGTTGCCGTCCTAGTTGCCCTGCAGATCACGCTAATTATTACAAGCTTTTTGATCATCGTATACTTTGAGTCCAGGACAAACCTTACTGGAAATATTGTGAATATTGCAGAAAAAAACAGACTGCTTGCAAGCCTAGTACAAATTGAGTTAAATCATGCATTGTTTGATGACCCTAAACACGGTGAAAGGATCCTTGACACACTGGCCAGACTGGAAGAGAACATCCACCATTTAAGGCATGGCGGCAGCATAAACGGCATAGAGATAGCACCCGTTCCACTGCGGTTTGATGGTGATCTGAGCAGCATAGAAGACAAGTTTAGGCAGTACCATGACATGGTGACCATGCTTGTATCCGAAAAAAGCTTTACACGCCAAAACATTGAGGATGCAGAACAGGTTGGCACCCAGCTAGTCGCGCTGTCTGATACGCTGACTGAAAAGCTGGGCCACGATGTAGAGAAGCTATCAGCCCAGCTAATTTTACTGCAGGTAACGCTTGGCACCATCAATGTCGCAACGCATGTCTTTATGATCTATTTTGTCTGGAGAATCTTCAACCAATATGCAGCAGAGCAGATTAAAAGTGAAAAGTTTGCAGCAGTCGGCAGGTTTGCAGCAATGATTGCGCACGATATGAGAAACCCACTGGGCACAATACGCAACTCTGTGACCCTGATTCTAAGCGATAGCAAATCTGAGCTGATCCGCAATGAGACAGACAGGATAAACCGCTCCATAAAGCGAATGTCCCACCAAATAGACGGCGTCTTAAACTATGTAAGGGCCACCCCGTTTGTTCTAGAACCTGCATCCATGCAAGAAATACTGAGGCATTCAGTCAATAGCATGGCAATACCTGAAAACATTGCGCTGAGCTTGCCAGGAAATGACATTACCGTATCTTGTGATGCCGAAAAGCTGGAGTTTGTCTTTACCAATTTGATACTAAACGCCATACAGGCGATTGGCAGTGATAGTGGATATATTACGGTAAAACTAGACACAAAGCAAGACATGATTGCGCTGTCATTTGAAAACTCTGGCCCCAGTATCCCAAAAAAAGACATGCCGAAATTATTTGAGCCGCTATTCACTACAAAGATGCAGGGGACCGGCCTTGGCCTTACTGGCTGTAAAAACATCATACAGGGACATCGTGGCACCATTGCTGTAGATACCAATCCCGTGACATTTACCATAAGTTTACCAAAAACCCGATAAATGATGGCTACAAAGAAGATACTCCTAGTAGATGATGACTATGATTTTCTCGAGTCCCTGCAGCTGATACTGATAAATGATGGCCACGATGTGTTTCCGGCAACTAGTGGAAGTGAGGCCGTAACACGGTACCGGGAATTAAAGCCAGACATTGTCTTTTTGGACATAAAGATGCCAGGCATTGACGGGTACGAGACATTTTTGCGTATAAAAAAACATGACCGCAGTGCAAAAATAGTATTTACGTCAAGCTATGCGCTAGATGACACAAAATACATGGACGCAAAAGCAAAATCCCTTGCAGGCCTAATCAGCAAGCCATTTGAGGTGGACACCCTGCGAAAAATGATAAGAAGGCACGCAAGGTGATATTACGACAGAATGTCGCTGCTGCCCCTTATCGTACGCATCCTCTGTGCGTAATGGTCCTTTGCCTGTCTGAAAAAATCCATGTACCAGCGCCGTAGCTTCTCATCATGGTACAGTATCTTTTTTAGTTTTTGCGGATTCCGGTACAGCAAATAGGTGTAAAACCAGTACGATACCTGCTCAGCTAGATCATTCCATGAGATTGACTCAAAGTTTTTTTCGTACTTTACGTGAATAAATGACATCATCTCATACAGCGGGTTATCAGCACGGGCCAGCCTGACGTTGTTGAGGTAAATGCCTTTTGAGAGTATTTTCAGATTGTATGCATCTACACCCAAAACCGACTGTAGTGCCCTCCACCTGCCAAATATTTTAGGAAGTAAAAACGCATAGAAATGCAATTATTTCAAAAAAATACAATCTAACAGAAGAGAAAGAGGAAGCTGAAAACTGATGGTAAAGGAAAAATTTGATGCTAAGAAAGAAGCAGTGAAGTTATTCAGATTCTCTAACTTCTCTGTCTGGATGTACTGTTAAATGACCTTCATTACAGTGCGGACAAATGTCATCTTCTTGTCTTGATATGTTAACTATATTGTAATCCAATCATATAAGGGAATCCAATTATGATTCTTTTTTAAAATAAAAAATAAAAAAGGGTAAACCCTTATTTTTGATATCTATTGTGTTCTTTGTGCTATTGATTTAGCAATTTCTTTAGCATTTTCTACATCAATAGGTGTTTTCTCAGTCATTGTATCAAACTCACTTGTTACCTTACTAACTCCATCTTTGATTGGATAGTAGTGTGTAAAGCCCATCATGTTAAGACCTCTATCTTCATTGATAATGAAGATGCCTTTGTCTCCTACACGATAATCAATTGCGTTTTGTGAAACAAACTTTGTTGGTGCATCGTTTACTTTACCAATTCCAGTGAAATGGCTATCATAGAATGTGACTGTTTTCTCACCATTGAGAATACCATCATCCTTGAGTACCTCAGTTACTTTGACAGTGATTTTTGCTTTTGGTTTTGTAGTTTTTTCGATAACATATTCCTCACATCCATCACAATCTGTACCTGTTATTGTTTCCTCAAACATTTCAACTTCAGAGCCAATAATTTCACCAACTATTGTAAGGTGATTTGCTGCTACTCTTTCATCAAATGTTCTATCTGCCAATTGAGAATGACCTTCACGAATCATAACAGGAGAGTTTTCACTTATACCATATACTCCAGAAGCGATAGCAACAATGGCAACCATTGCCATTATACTGCTAATTTTTCTGTTGATCATGGGTACAAATCCTCCAAATGATCTTCTTCGCCTGCTGTTGCTTCATATCCACTGGTTGAACCAAATACATAGACATAGTAACTAATGTTATCTGTATCAGTATTATCATGGTCCACTCCCATTGCGTGCCATAGTTCATGACCTAGAGTCTTTCTTAGATCAAACTCTTGTGGGTTTGCTCCTGAATTTTCTGCGAGTTTGAATTTTACCTCGCTTGAATTATCATTGAGCTGTACATCCATTTTGACATAATGGTCGTCCCATGTAACACAGTGCCACCACCATAACCAATGATATGCAGTACAGTGTCTTTCATAATCTGTATACCCATTTTCACCGTTTGGGCGATTTGTTTGATGAATTATACTGTCTGCAGTTGATACCCTGTCAATCGACATTTTTTTGTTTACGTCAGTGTCAAAATGTGTCTCAACATCATTAACTTCATTGTTTAGTGTGGTTTGTGAATATCCTTGAACTCCACTGGTTGTTTTAATTTTTATGTCACAGTTATCACTATTACTTCCTGTTCCACAATTAAGCAAACCTAGGTGTCCATCACCTGAAGATCTACTCCAAGAGTAGTCTTCAAAGTCAGCAAATGCAGGGGTTATTCCTGTTGTTGTAGCTATTGCAACTACTAAAATTGCAAGAACTGCCTTTGTTGTTTTTGAAAAGTTTTTCATGTTCTTGTTAGTACCTATACATCTTTGTTATATTACAATTGATATTGGTTTGCGGCATGCCTTTTACGCACAAAAATATAAAATTTATCCCATTTTAGGGGGTGTCCGAAAAGTAGACGAGTCAAATTATCATATTCCACAAAATATCTAAAAATCAACATGATTATGAGAAAGAATAGCATAGAATTAAATGCAAAATAATTTTTTAATTATAATCTTTTCACTGGTAATCGGAAATAATTCATCCCAGACCAAATTATCCTGAGATCACCAAAATGCACCAGCAGGGTTTTTCGAGTCCAAGTATCAGGAATCATTCAAGTATACATCACAAGATTTGGTAGAAGGTTCTGGTGCAAAATAGTGATCGAGATCACCAAAATGCACCAACAGGGTCTGACACATTATTTCATATCATAATTTCTGAACAAACTTGTCTCAAAACTGTAAAATCTCAATTTAGAGAAGATCCATATTTCGTGTTTGATAGTGTTGATCACTAGAATGCATCCATGTGAATCATTTTTATACATTTCTTGCTTTTTCAAATATCGGAGCATGGCTTTCGCTAGGGAATGATTCCAATCAAAAGATGTGCAGACATGTATCCATACGAGACTATTCTCTCAATGCTATCTTCATCCTAGTTAGGATTATTCGCAGTTACCAGGCGAGACTTGCTCTCAACAATTCTAACGCGACTTGTATTAGTCCTAACTGTAATTTTGTACAAATTCCCTTCTCTCCTTTAGCATCCAATATCAGTACTTGGGAAAGTAACACAATTATTCATCAGAAACTGGTTTTTGATCATTTGATAAAATAATGATGATAGAAAAAGCTTGATGGAGGTGTGCGGCTCCATCAATTGTGAATTATTCTAATGTTACTTTTGCACACATTAAACATTCTACATGTACCGCATTTGCAAATATTGCTAAAATAATGTCTACCACATTGTTATTTTCTTGTTCACAAAAAAGTAATGCAAAATACAATTCAGATGATGCACATCGTTTTATCATGTCCTCATGTATTGAGAATTGTTACTCTGAATCAACTGCAAAGAGATTAAAAATAAAATCAAATGCCTCTATTCCATCTGGATCTTGGATTCGAAAACACATTGTAAAGATACCTCAAGAAAAGATGTTACTTTCACTGTATGGTGGAATTGATCAAACCATTTTACATTTGAAAAAGATGGGATTTCTTTGCAAACCAGTGACTGTTGCAATTGACAAGCATTTCATCCCACGATATGACAAAACAGATTCTCCATATCTGGTAAAATCAAAACCAAAGAATGGAACTGACGCATTTGAAGGATATGGGACAATACAATGTGTAGATAAGCAGCAGTGTAGGGCACAAATTGGCGCTGTCCCAATCAGAAAAGGTGATTCAAAGGGAGTAATCGTGCGTAAATTACTGTCTGATTGTAGCAGAAATTGTATCAAGACACGTCTAGTTCTTTTAGATAGAGAATTTTTCTCAACTGCAGTAATTCATGAAATAAAACAAAACCACGATACATTTATCATGCCAGCAAGAAAAACACCTGGAATCAAAAAGGCAATCATCCAATATGTTGCAGGCAATAGAGAATCAATTTCAGAATATAGAATTCATTCTACATCAAAGCATATCGAATCATTTACTCTAGTGATTCTTCCAAACCCAAATGTAACAAAATCAAATCTTACGGATCAGTATATGGTGTTTGCAACTAATCTTAGAATAAAGAAGATATTTTGGAATCTATGTACTCTTCCAGAAGAGTATCGCAAAAGATGGGGAATAGAAACAGGTTATGCATGTGTGGAAAAATTCAGGCCAAGAACGTGCAGTATGAATCATTGTGTAAGATTCTTATACTTTTTTTATCCTTTGATTTTGTTTAATGCATGGATAATTGCAAATTGTACGTTGAGAAATAACCATTCCATTTCACATACAAACCCAATCATTACAATTGAGACTCTCAAGTGTATATTTGGAATCATTATTGTTGATTCGTTTAGAAAAATCAAATCAGAATATTATTTGGGGGATGTTGGGTAGTTACTTTCCCAAGTACTGATTAACGTAACCAAATTTTACTTGTTCATGTTTTTCTACATCTGAGATTTTTCCATCCTCAAATGATACATTTACATCGTATCCATCAGGAGTTGAGTATGTCATTGTGATTCGATTTGGTTCTGGACTCAGTTCATAAGATGCACCATTGTATTCAAATTCAGTTCCTAACAGTTCTGTTACTTCAGGATTGCTCATGGCCATTATGGAATAATTTACCATTTTTTGCGTACTAAATTCTTTGAAGTTAATTGTTGATGCTTCAGCGAACTTGTCTTCTTCAACTGGTTCAGGTTTGTCATTGTTTTTTTCTTGTATTTCTGCAACTGCATAATTTGTACCAAATACTAATGATATTGATACAGTTAGCAATATTACAGATAAGAATATTATTTTTGTCTTTGTTGTTGTCATTAAACTAATCTTAAAGTTGATGTTATTAAGAAAGTATTCAATTGATTTTGACTATGTTGAAGTTAATGGTATTTTCATTTTTGCAATCATGTCATCAGGAGTTCCAATTGTTAAACGCATCAATGCGTTTGGCCCATAATGTAGAAATTATTCATACAAATCATCAGCATTCCCTAAATACTAAATTACAACAGTTAATTCAATTGGAACTCTCACAAAGCAACTAACCGTTGTTCATAAAATTAACGATTTTAATTTTATAACAGGCATATTTTTTATAAAAAAACTAAATTTATCAGAATGCTCTTTTATCATATCTTTTTTTAAAATTTCCATATATTTGTAATATTGTTAATTATGATAAATTAAAAAACAATATTGTGACAGGTTAAATGAATTTTGTATAGTATTTATTTTGAATTTGTTTGCTAGATCGCAATACATTAGTAATCATCTTTTCATAATAAATTATGGCAGATAAAATAACTGCAAATGACCTCAAAACACAAAAAGATAATTTTGTTATTCTAGACGTGAGAGAATCTGATGAAATCAAATCTGGAAAAATTGAAAATTCTAAACATATGCCATTAGGTCTAGTGATTAGAAATGTCAAAAAAGAACAGATTAATGACTTGAAAGATAAAAAAATCTGTACTTATTGTGCAAGTGGATATAGAGGAAATATTGCAGCTGATGAGTTAAACAAGGGCGGCTTTAATGCAGTAACTCTTGAAGGTGGATTCCCATCATGGAATCAATCCTAATCTTTTTTATTAATTGATTTATTTAATATTATTACAAGAATTATGAATCCAAACACCTTTAGAATTTCTAATAATCTGATGCTTTCCTGCAATTATCTTTAATTTACAAACTTTGCCTTAATTGGTTTGTTGCTGTATGATGTGTTATTTTCTCTTGGTCTAAAATACTGGCATTCTTGACATTTTGAACAATCGTTTGGCATACCTGTGGAATGGTACTTGCCAGCATGTCCACACAAACAAATTATGACCATAATTCTATAAATCCAGTAAGGAATATGTGATTTGCTAGAGTAATTGTATGATCTTTTATTATTACTGACTGTTAAGAATCATCATGAATACTCCCCCTTTTGGTCTTAGTCCAAAATGCTCTGACTGTAAAAGAATGAGATGCACCAAAGGATGTAACTGTGACTGTCATTGGAATAGAAGATAACCATATATTTTGAATCAATGTATCCTGCAAAAAAGGTTCAAGAAATTTCAAGATTCACGACTATCACGAATACCATATTTCCAATAATCCTACCTATGATTCTGTGAAGATGTAAGGCGTGAATTACACACTTTGCATCATTATACTCTAAATGTTAACAGTTGCAACTGTAACACCATGCTAGGCGTTAACAACTGTTACAAGTTGTAATTTTGTAATTTTACGCCTTACAATTACAATAGTGTAATGCCTACAAAACGTGTTTTACACTATTACAACTTACACTTTTGCAATTACACTTGTAATTAATACACTTTTTCACTGTAAAATTCTAGGCGTTACACTTTTTTCATCATAACATTGAGGTATCGACTCTTGTTTTGATGTTAATCCACTCATTATGATCTACAGAAAAGGTTCAAGAAAATACAGGATTCAAACATTACTTTATTGTCACAATTCTAATAATCATACCTAGGATTATTGGAAGATGTAAGGCGTAAATTACACACTTTACATCATCATACTCTAAATGTTAACAATTGCAACTGTAACACCATGCTAGGCATTGCGAACTATTGCAAGTTGCAATTTTACAGTTTCATACCTAACATATTGAAGATTGTTAGGCGTAAATTGCATATTTTATGCCATTGCAAGTTGCAGTTTTGCAATTGCAACAATAACTGTTGCATATTATTTACTGCAACAATCTCAAACTTTGCCATGCGTAACACATACAACTTGATAATTGTAGAATCTTGGATATTCCCAAGAATCCTAAATTGGATAATTAGGATTATTGGACAGTTAAATTATAGTAAAAGGCTGTAATTGGGGGTCTGTTAACTATATGTGAATATAGAGAGAAGGAATTCAGATAGCATAAGAAATGAATCTAATTCTAAGATTCAAAGTTCATCGTATTCCAAGAAAAGCCCAAAGAAACAGATTAGGAATAAATCAAAGAAGACCATGTATGTGGGCATTGACCTGCACAAGAAATTCCTTCAAGTAGCAATAATGAATAATGAAGGCAAAGTATTACAAAACAACAAAGTTGAGAACACTCACCAATCGATCAAGAAACATTTTACAGACATACCACTTCATGCCAATATTGTCATGGAATCCTCATCAGTCTGGTATGACACATATAGATTTCTGACAGATGAATTAAAATATAAAAATGTGACACTGTCAAACCCATATCTGACAAAAGCAATTGCATCATCTAAGAAAAAGACAGATAAAATTGATGCCAGGATATTGGCAGATCTCCTACGTGGTGGATACATTGCCAAATGCTATGTTCCAAACAAAAAGATAGTACAACAACGCCAGTTAGTAAGATACAGAAAAAAACTTGTTCAATGGAGAACTGCTATCAAGAATTCCATTCATGGGATTTTGTTACAGGGTGGAATCAAAATTCCTGGAGTTACATTTACTGAAATATACTGTAGAAGACTCAGGGCATTAGGAGATTATAGAGTAGACGGATTCCTACGACAGATAAACCATCTAAATTTGCAGATTGCAGAGATTAATTCAAAAGTGTACGCTGCCGTAAAGACCAATCCTGATGCAATTCTGATAAACTCGATTCCCGGAATTGGCAATTATTCTGCACTAGTCATTGCATCTGAAATTGCGGACATTGAAAGATTCAATGACTCTCACAAACTGTGTGCATATGCAGGAGTCGTACCATCAGTCAGAAATTCAGCTGATACCATACATCATGGCAGTATTACAAAAAGAGGAAGCATGACATTAAGATGGGTTCTGACAGAATGCATTCACACTCATGCAATACATGCCAAGAACAGTGACATTACAAAGTTTTACAATAGAATAAAAAAGAAGAGAGGAACATCCAAAGCTGCAGTAGCTGGTGCATCAAAGATTTTGCGAGTGATTTATTGGATGTTAAAAGAAAGGAGAGAATTTGTACAAAATTATAGTTAGGGCTACAAGTCGCGTTAAAATTTATGAGGGACAAGCCTCGCCTGTTAACTGCGAATAATCCTAACTAGGATGAAGATAGCATTGAGAGAATAGTCTCGTATGGATACATGTCTGCACATCTTTTGATTGGAATTCTTCTCTAGCGAGAGCAATGCCCTGATGTTTGAAAAAGCAAGAAATGTATAAAAACAATTCACATGGATAAATTTTGGTGATCCGATCACTAAAAGTTACCAGAACCAAAAGTTACCAGAACCAAAAGTTACCAGAATCAGTATGGCGATCAAAAAAGATGTATTATTAAAATATGGATTAAATATTAATTTTTAAATCCCCTGCTCATTAAAATTGTTATAACTTTAATTTCTTGGAATCACTTAACTTTGGAGTAACTCATCATTTTATACTATGATTCACGTTTTAGTTTTAGATGGATGTTTAAATAAAATAACCTTCAGGAAATCATTAACATGCATAAAAAAATACGTGTAAGTGGGTATACTACTAAAAATGGTACCCATGTGGACTCTTATCTAAGAAACCACCAAAAAAAGAAATAATTTTGAAACGATACTAGAACAATTTTTGATGTCTCTGGTATCATATAATAAATTATGATTTAGTAAACACTGAAAATTTACCTCTTAAGAAATCAATACTTAGTAAACAAGGAAAAAGTGTACCACTCAACATATCAAATTCATTATGGGGATTTTCTAGATATATGAGACTTGGGCATAATGATCTACAAAAATAAATTCAAGTGATTCTAACAGCAAAGCATTCTCTTTACAATTCTTGGATTCTCATTACCTGCAACACAGTTGTAGTACACTGCCAGCTGATACGCCAAAACACAAACCAGAGCAAATGATTTTACATTCTCAAATCCTCTTACTGGCAATATCCTTATGTTGAATATGTCTTTAACAATCTCAAATAACGGCTCGATTGACACCTTTCTCTGAGAGTATAAATCTTGACCTTCTTTGGAATCATAAAACTCTGCCAGCTTTATTCTGTCTGGCGGCGTAGATGGATATACTTTGACTGGACAGATCAGTCTCAGATTTTTCTCATTGCTGCAATGGTACAGGTTGCCATCATCATACGCAGGATCTGCCAATATGTTTTGGAACAGCCCTGCAAGTGAATCAACTAGTGTACCATATGGTTTGCCGTCATGAGCATTTGCAGTGCTGATACAGGTAGACAGTGGAACTATCAGTTTGCCAGTGGAACAACTCATGTGCAGCTTGTATCCAAATGTCCAGCCCCTTGATTTGGAATAACCCCACTTGGCATCAGTGTCAATTCCTGCAATTGGAAGACGATTTTGTTTGATGTCAGATTTGTGCCATACTGGGCCTGCGGCTTGCAGCATTGTGCTATCAACTGATGCCGATATATCATCTACTAATCTTTCTGAGACAAACAGATTTCCCATGTTGTTGATGATGGTACTAATTGGCAACACTTGGAATCTTCTGTCAATTGTTCTTCTGTCTGGAATTTGCTGTAGCCTGCAGGCCTTGAGCAATTTGTCATTGCCAGATTTGATGAACAAGAAATAGTGCAGCGTGTTATTGCTAGGAATCCTCATCCATGATTTTATGATGTATAGTTGTACCATCAGAATGGTTGGATAAACATACGGTCTTCCACGCCTAATTACATCCTCATACAGAGACAATGCTCTGATCAAATACAAAACACCAATAAGAAATGACTGACATCTTATGTTGCTAGGGATTCTTGTTTGTTTTGGCATTCCAATGAACAAAACATACTGAGATCCTTAGCTTTTTTGATTGCAATAATTTAAGAAATTGATTAAAAATTGGAAATCATTATGCCCAAGTCTCAGATATATTTAGATTTGGTTTAACATACTCATTTCAGGAAAAATTTATGAAATCAACCTCAAAATATGTAACAATTTTGCCTAGTTAGACGAATTTATTGTCAATTATGTCTTAGTCAATACAAATCATCATGAAAGTATTAAAAAGACTAGATCTCGTAAGAATTGATAGTAATGCTTGATGGAATGGAATATTCGTCAATAAATGCCGCAAAACTTCTAGGTCGTGCGCTAAATGATATTGAATCAAAAGCTGATCCAGGAACACTTTTTGTAAAAGGTTCTTTGGAAATTCCATTACCATGTCCAAAAGTATCAATCATTGGTTCCAGAAAAGCATCTACGCAAGGGATTGAAAATGCACAGAGAATCGCTAAAACATTGATTGAAAATCAAGTAATTATTGTCAGTGGGCTTGCTGAAGGAATTGATACTGCTGCTCATAAAACAGCCATTAGAATGAATGGACGAACTATTGCAGTTATTGGAACACCATTAAACAAAACATTTCCTAGCAAAAATTTTGATCTTCAACAAGAAATTATGAAAAATCATCTTGTTGTTTCACAATTTCCTATAGGGTATCCAACAAAACCAAAAGACTTTGTATTACGAAACAGAACGATGGCTCTTATTTCTGATGCCTCAGTAATTGTAGAAGCTGGAAAATCAAGTGGTTCAAAACATCAGGGATGGGAAACGCTCAGAATGGGAAGACCATTATTCATTTGGAAATCTGTTGTAAACAACAAAGAATTAGATTGGCCTATAGAAATGATCGAGCATGGAGCAGTAGAACTATCTGATCCAATTGACATACTAGAAGTGCTACCAACACGTTTCAAAATGATTGACGTATTTCAATAATCATTATGAAAATTACTGATATTGAATTTGGGTCTCTTCTTACATATTCTCCTCGTGGAATTACAGATGAAGAAGCTCGTTCAAGGACATTCAAAGCAAAATTGAAGACAGACGGATTCTTAGAAAAAGAAGAAATTCTAATGACAGAATACATAGCACAAGGAATCAAAAATAATTTAGAAAAACTTCCTTTTGCTGATTTCTTTAAAGCAAATACTGTTCTTGTTCCAACACCAAGTAGTTCTCTAACTAAAGCAGATACACTTTGGGTTCCACAACGTTTAGCAAGTGCTTTAGTAAATAATGGCCTAGGAGAAAAAGTTAGTTCATGTCTTGAACGTACAACACCTTTACGAAAATCCCATACAAGCTCAAATACAAATAGGCCAAAAGCTCATGAACATTACGAATCAATGTCAGTACAAAAAGAACTTTCCGAACCAAGTGAAATTTTACTAATAGATGATTTTATAACCAGAGGAGCTACATTGATTGGGGCTGCTAATAGACTAGCAGACGCATTTCCAAAGACCAAAATTCGTACATTTGTAGGAATAAAAACAATAAGTAACCCAAAGAATTTTAGAAAAATTTATGATCCATGTATAGGAAAAATCAATCTTATTGGTGAAGAATCATATAATGATTGTATTGAATAATGATTTTTAATTATCATAGTTTTTGTTATTAAAGATCCAAATTACAATTCATGTAATATCACTGTCCACTAAACAGTTTATCTTGCATTATTTTGGTAGGATTACATTTTCCAACAAGTTGCATTTTTAGAGATTTCAAAAACAATTATACATATTTCTAAATTCTAAGCGTATACATTCAATCACTTTTAAATAATTAAGAGTGTTTTTTTTTTTGCTGGGCTTGTAGCGCAGAGTCATTTGACGCGAAATATGGATAGCGTGGTAACCTCCTAAGTTACAGGTCGAGGGATCGAAGCCCTCCAAGCCCGTTAAATTTTAAAAGTTATGGGAATTTATATACAAAGACAGGTGGGTTGGAGATATGAAAGTTATGGTTATTTCTGGAAGTCCAAGAAAAGATGGTCTTACACAAGTTATGATGAAGTATGTTTTTGATTATGCTAAATCAAAAAACCAAGACACAAAATTGATCAATCTTTCAGATGGTCAAATTGAATGCTATAGAGGATATGGTGAAGAATACAATGAAGCTACAAAAACAGCATCAAATGACATAACGGATGCAGACGTATGGTTAATAGGAACTCCAATCTACAATTCGTTTTTTAGTTCAGCATTGAAAAATTTGTTTGAATATATCAATTATAAAAAAACTGCAGGAAAAGTATCTGGAATGGCAATTTTAGCTTCTGGGAATATCGGTTTTACCGATGTTCAGACATTAATCACACAACTGTTATCATACTTTAGAGTAGTAGCAAATCCTAAGGCTGTGTTTCTAACCACAGAAGCTATCACTGATAATTCTGTTTCAGATGTAAATGCTCAGAATAGACTAAAAGAGATGGTAGATGAAACTTTGGAGATTGCGTCAAGATTAGAGTGTAGATAGTACCAAACTCTAACGAAGATCAAACCGAGACTATTTTTGAGGGTAGTAGTACTGTTAAAATTATCTTAGTATCTGAATTTGTATTTATTAGAATCATCTTCATTTACAGGGGTTTGAACAAAGCGTGTTACTCCATGATTGTTCCTTCAACAAATCCCCATCAAAGTTGATTCTCTGCAGAGATGTTTATTTAAATAGTAGATTTTTCAATTGTTATAGAATTGCTAATTGGAGTTATTTTAGTTTGATAATCTATTGGTTCTGCAAATGAATTTGTATTTGAAGATACACTAGTTAACAAACTATCTATAATAGTACTTACAAAGATTATATTTTTCTACATTATAGAATAATTCCATATTTAGAATAAAAAATTAGTTCTAGTTCATTTTTGTTCAAACTTAAAAAGTAAAATATTAACATGACGTAGAAATTATACTATTGAGTTTGAAAAAAGACCCAACTGAATTTTGTTCATGTAAATGCCATTATGGTGGTGCTGTAAGTTGTCCTAGTTGTAAGAATAATCATGGCATAGAATGTTGCCATTGTAAAGATTAGAACTATTTATTTTTAGTTTTTCTTTTAGAAGCCAACATTTTCAGATTGGCCAATTCAGTTTTTAATGATTCAATCTGAACAAGAGTTTGCAGGTTAGAAATTTCCTGATTTAATCTTTCAATTTCACTATCTTTTAGTTTCATGGATTCTTTTAGAACGTTAAGTTCAGAAGATAATTCATTTTGGACTTTTTTTATATTCGAAAGACCTACTTGGCTACCTGTAGTTGTAGTAACAATGGTTTGCGTGTTACTCAAGCTTTTTTTTTGCTGTTAGTGTGCTCTGGTGCCTGTTTATGCATGTAATCAGTACTTTTCTGGGACATCCAACATGCAAATGTGAGAAACCATGTAATAGAAACTGCCATGATGAAAATGAAATTTAGTATTGGTGCAAAGTCAAGAAAGTATGGCCAAAGTCCTGTTAGTACTGCAGCAAAAATTCCAGTTGTTACTGTTGCTAAGTGGTTTCCTAAATAGCCCATTATTTATTTGAAAAAATTATTGTTTATAAGAGTAATGCTGAAAATCATAAAATGATATTATTAAAAAGAAAAAGGAGCCGAATTTATTCATCTTTCTCAGAAATAGTAGTTGGTTTAGGCATATCAGATTGTAAGATTTGGATCTTTTGTAATAATTCAGTTCTCAGATCTCTTGCAACTCTTCTTACAGTTGGTCTTGGAACGCCAAGTTCATCAACTACCTTAGTATAGATATCCTGCTTGTCAGTTACTCCTTTGTCAAGATAAGAATTAATTGCTTCTTTAATTATCGTGCTTTGGTTTGTACGATTCAACGAATACTAAATTTTATTTGTTCTATATAAGACTATAACTTTTTGTAATTCTAAAATGTCATATATAATGAATTCAGATTTTTTACTTTTTAAAAAAAATTAAGTCCTCAAGTCTTCAATGATAAATTTATAAACGAAAAACGTATTGATTGCTAAGAATTTTTCAACATACTTAAAGCATCTATAAGAATTTCCAAAGAGATTTTCGCAAAAGACTCATATGATAAGATAATAGATAATTTTTGATGACTACAGCAAATATTGAAACTAATTTTGGAAAGATTTCATTTAAACTTATACCTGAGTCAGCGCCAGAAACAGTTAGAAATTTTGAAAAATTAGCCCAAGAAGGATTCTATGATGGAACTCTATTCCACAGAGTTATTCCTGGATTTATGATTCAGGGAGGCGATCCAAATACAAAAACTGATAACAAGGGTTCATGGGGAATGGGAGGGCCAGGATATAGTATCAAGGCTGAATTTAATTCAAGATCTCATTTGCGAGGCATAGTTTCTATGGCTAGATCACAGGATCCAGATAGCGCAGGTTCACAATTTTTCATAGTAACATCTGATAGTACATTCCTTGACAGGCAATATACTGTATTTGGTGAAGTGACAGAAGGCATGGATGTTGCAGACAAAATTGTAAATCTTGAAAGAGATGGCAATGATTGTCCCTTAGAAAAAACACAGATGATTCGTGTAAGTGTGAAATAAATGAATATGAAAGGTTTTGGGTTTTTAGTAATTCTATTTTTAATATCTGTAATTCCTGTGGCTGATGCCCAAATTTCATTGGGTATAGATGCTGTACAGAAATTAGTTGAGGTTACAATTAATTCAGACGGTGAGGTTCATGTCAAACATGTTGTACGTTCATCAGATTTACCTAAAGATCTTGAATTGATTTACGGAACAGTTTTAAATATTTCAGTTACAAATGAACAGGGAGAAGAAATACTATTCTCAACTAATAGAGATAACAGTATAATATTGATTCAACCATCTAATGAAGAACCAATTATAGAATATAACCTTCATAATGTACTTTCTCAAAAAGATAACTTATGGACATGGGATTTCGAATATATTGAAACCACTTCTTTTATTATGCCTGAAGAAGTAGATTTATTATTTATTAATGAAACCCCTGTTTTCTTGGGTGAAAAAAGTGGAATTGCATGTCACGGATGTAAAATGATATTAGAATATTCAATTAATGAACCAAAATATATCAAACAAGTAAATTGGGAAGATAAAGAATTTCTTGTAGAGGTTAGAACTTTGTCGGAAATAGAAAGTTTTGATTTTAATCAATCTGCAAAAAAAATTAGTTTTAAAGTAAATGATAATAATCAATTTGTTACTACCATAATTCCTTTAGAATTGCTATGGAATCCATATTCAGTATTTCTTGATGAAGAAAAAATTTTGCAACATGAAATTATCAATAATGGAACTCATGTTTGGCTTAATATGAGACCTGAAACTTCAGGAGAAATTACAATTATAGGAACCACAGTAATTCCTGAATTTCCAATAATTGCTCCATTGGCAGTAGGGATTTTGATGATTCTTGTCGTGCCACTAATGAGTAAATTCAATCTCCGCTAGAACCACACGAACAGAATCCATATTCATCAATTCTAACGTTACAAACTGGGCATTTTTCACCATAATCTACTTCCCATGGTTCCTTTCCATAAAGCTTGAAATGATCATCAATTTCTAATGGTATATCCCTTTTCTTTTCCAATGATTTGTATAGGTATTTTAACTATACATACATTATCGGAGAAAATCATGAAAGTTGAATGTGGTTGTCATTGTATAAAATGTAAAAGTACAGATCTTGAATCAAATAGAATTATAGAAGTTGAGAAAGAGGGATATTTTGATATGCACCATACATGCAACCAATGTAATACACATTTTGATCATTTAGATGGAGAAACTTTTTCTAATTGTGAAAAGTGTAATTATTCTGCTAGTTAGATACTAATGGTTCTTGAACAAAGTACTGAGTTCGATTCTCATGAGAGTTTTTCATAAGTTCTTTGTGTGATGCCATTTTTGCTAAAGCTTTTGATACATCTAATAGACCTGTAGCCCAACCATATTCCCTGAGTTGTTGAACAGTTTCAGTGACTGTTCTTGGAGAATCAAAGAATCTACTTGTTTCTAAAATTCGTAATTTTGATTTAATTTCGTGAGGAGTAATGTATTTTGGTTCATTAAATTCTGGTTCATATACTTCAGCATCATCCAAGTATTCTAAACCATATTGGATTTGGTGTTCGGCTTGAGTTGATTTTCTGATAGATTCAGTTCCATACACAATTTTTGCATGATTTTCTGGTAAATGATGTGAAATACCATCTATGATTTCACCTAGAGTTTGATTATCAACGTAGAAATCTCTAGAGTCAACCTCGATCTCATTTTCTCCAATTTTGAGTTTAATTCTAGCCAATGACAAATAATCATCAGATTTTGATTTATTTTGTTAGCTCTAAGGAGCTTTAAGATTAGATCAAAACTTTTACACAATTTATTGAGATTTTTTTCCCTTTTGAGTTAAAATGTGATTTTGGAAGAATTAATCATGAAATCACCCAAAAAAGTGGGTCTAATTGTTCTCTTTGTTCTAGGCATGAGTATTTTTGGATATTCACAGTATGCATCTGCATCACAGATAGGAGTAAGCATTACTCAGAGTGAATTATTGAACGTAAATGAAAAAGGTTCAAACTATAATATTGAATTACAATTTGAAAATCCTTCATTGTTAATACTAACTGCAGGCAATACTGAATTCTTTATTATTGCTAATAATGAAATGGTGGGCGAAGGTCAGTTAGAACCATTCACATTACAACCATTAAGTAATAGTTATGTTAAAGGTACTTTTCATACAGATTCTAATGTTGATGAAAAATCTCAATCTATAAAAATTTCTGGAGTAATAAAATATGATGTATTCTTTACATCTTTTGATGTTCCATTTGTTTACTATCCAACAGAAGAACAAGCAAGAGAATTTATACATCAAAATTAATTTCTTCTCAAATGCTTACTGTTTTTGGTTCTACTGCATTAGATACAATTAGAACTCCAAAAAAAACATTGAAAAATGTTCTAGGAGGGGCAGCAACTTTTGCAGCAATTTCTGCAAGTAATTTTGTAAATACTGGATTAATTGCAGTAGTTGGAAAAGATTTTCCAAAACAGCATCATAATATTTTATCTAAATATCTTGATTTACAAGGATTGACTATCAAAGAGGGTAAAACATTTCGTTATGATGGAAGTTATGACAATACACTAAGTAGTAGGTCTACTTTGAAAACTGAATTAAATGTACTTGCTGATTTTAAACCAACTGTACCTGAAACTTATAGAAAATCTCAATTTGTGTATCTTGCAAACAATGATCCTGAACAGAATACTTCACTAATCAAAGAGTTTGATAGGGTAAAATTTTCTATGTGTGATACTATAGATTTTTGGATTTCTACAAAACGAGAAGCAGTGATTAAGATGATAAAAGCTGTAGATGCAGTTGTAATAAATGATGAAGAATCTAAACTCCTTACAAAAGAATTCAACTTAATAAAATGTGCAAAAAAAATGATGCGTTGGGGTGCAAAATATGTAATCATCAAGAAAGGTGAACATGGTTCCTTGATGTTTTATGATGATGTAATTTTCCCAACAGCAGGTTTTTCGTTAGAAGATGTTGTAGATCCTACAGGCGCAGGGGACTCTTTTGCAGGGGCGATGATAGGATATCTTGCTAGCAAAAAATCAACCAGCATATCTGAGATTAAAAAAGCAGTAGTTTATGGAAATGTCTTAGGATCTTTTGCGGTTGAGAGATATGGGTTAGATGGATTACTAAAGATCAAAAATGGTGACATTGCAAAACGATTCAAGATGTATGAAAAAATAATCCGATTCTAAAAAGACTTAAGTTCAATTATTTCTCAAATTTATTTATCATTGTCACAAGAAATGTCTGAAAAAGAAAAGGATCGACTATATACAATATTCAAACTTCAAAAAGGTCTATCAGATATGATGAATCTAGATAGATATCCAAAAGATTCTGAAGGAAGAGTTTCTGCTTTGTGTACTGCAATTATGCATGAAGCAGTAGAGCTGCAAAGGACAACAAATTGGAAATGGTGGAAAACACCAACTGAGTTTAATGAAGCTGAAGCAAGAGAAGAATTAATCGACATCTGGCATTTTGTTGTTCAGGCATCAATTGAGCTAAATCTAACGCCTGATGATATTTTAGATGAATACAAAAAGAAAAACGAAATTAATCGAGAAAGACAGAGAAATGGATACTAGGAAATTCTAATTTTATCTAAAATTATTTTAAAATCAGTTTCGTTTATTAAATTTACAAGAGTTATGTTATTTTGAAAATATTGTATCTCAGATTTAGAAACGGTAAGATATGGATCTGGACTAGTTGAATTAATTATTCTGTTATTTTTATCAACTCCATTTTTGTACAATTGAAACAATGAATGACCAGCTTTATGACCCCAAACTTCTTTTCCACAAACTATGATAATGGTAATTTTTTGATTTTTATTTACGTATTCGATAATCGAATCAATTCCTTTATTTTCAGAAAGTAGTCTACCTGCTATTGATATATGATTTAGAATTTCAGAATTTACAAACTTTTTGAGTAAATCTATGCTTGAAAGTGTACAAACTGCTATTGATGAATTGGGATTTCCACGATAAAATTCCTCAGAAATGGGTAAGATAATCTTACATAGTTCTCCAATTGTCTCGCCTAAAGTATTCACAGTATATCACGCATAGTTTTGACAATAAATTCAATATTTTTTTGAGTTACTTTTGGATGGATTGGTAAAGAAATAACATGTGAAGCAGCCCAGATAGTAACAGGAAGTTTCATTTTTAGTTTGTAAAATGGCGTTTTATGAACTGGTATAGGATAGTAAGATGCAGCGCCAATTCCTTTTTTGTTTAGTTTTTTCAAAAGTTTATCGCGATTTTTAGTTGCAATAGTATAAAGATACCAATTAACATTTTCATTTTTTCGTTGGTGAGGAAGTTTAATTTTCAGATCAGAAATCAATTTTGATAAAAGTTCTGCATTCTTTTTTCTAGACTTTAGAAAGTTTGGAAGTTTTTTTATTTGAATAGTTGCAATTGCAGCATTGATTTCAGGCAATCGTAAGTTTAGGCTAAATGTTCTAGGAAGCATTCCATGGTTTCTAATCATCAATAATTTGTCTCTAAGTTTTTTATTGTTAGTTACAATAAAACCACCTTCTCCAGAAGTCATTACTTTTGTAGGATACATACTAAAACATCCCATTTCAAAGAAAGTACCAGTATGTTTTCCTTTGTAGGTAGAACCTAAAGACTGTGCAGAATCTTCAATAATAGGAAGATTATATTTTTTAGTAATTTCAGAGAGTCTCTCTACATTTGCGATATTTCCATAAAGATGAACTGGAATAATAGCACGGGTTTTTTTTGTTATCTTTTTTAGTAGATCATCTGGATCTATGGTATAGTTTTCTTTTATGATATCAACAAAAACAGGTTTTGCTCCTGTCGAAACAACAGCATTTGCTGTGGCAACAAAAGTAAATGATGGAACTAGAACTTCATCACCTTTTTTGATATCTAATGCATAAAGAGCAGCCTGTAAGGCAGCAGTACCAGAATTGATTGTAATGGCATATTTTGATTTTACAAAAGAGGCTACAGATTTTTCGAAAGCTTGGACATATTTACCTCCTTGGTTAGCAGATGATGTTAAGGCACCATTTCTAAGTATAGAAGTAACTGCAGAAATTTCTTCCTTACCCAGTATAGGGATATTAAGTGCAATTTTCAATAGTAATTCTGTTTATAACTAATCTATAAATCGTCAATAAGATGAATTTTTATATTTCAAAATTTGGCAAACGCATTATGAAACCACGCCATCTTGAAAAAACTGATACGGGTTACAAGGTTTATCTTTACATTTCCTATATTTGTGGATTTATCATGGCATCATCTTTAGTTTTTGGTGTATATGTAACAATGATAGAATGGATGGAAAATGGCACTTATGTAATGGGAGAAGCAATTCACAATACAACTATTCCTTTTGAGAATTTTGCAAGAGTAACAACTTGGATATTTTTTTCTACAATAATTGGATGGTATTGTGTTACTAGAATTGGTTGGAGAAGAACTGCTGGAAATAAAATTGTTGGTACAAAGATGGCATTACTTCAATTAATGTTACTAGGATTTTCAATTATTACGCTCTATGAAGTATTATACAATTTTACAGTGTTAAATGCACAGATTACTGCAGGAATTATTGATGGAATAGTTCCAGACATTGATAGATTATCAATTGCTTATCCAGATCCAGACAGACCATGGAATTTAGTTTTTGCAACCAAAGTATTTCTTGCAGGTTTTATTATTAGTACTCATGCATTTTATCTCAGCATAAAACCTAGAAAAAGTTTAGATGAACCAGAAATATAGCTCGATCGGATATTTTGTATTAATATTACGTAAAAACTATTTTTTCTAGTATGTATAATTACATTTGGTATGGGATTATTTGGATCTAGCAAAAATGTATTAAAATGCAAAAAATGTGGGACAATTCTATCAGATCCTGAAAGATTAAAGAAACATCAGGAAAAAGCACACAATAAGAAAAAAGAGAAATGTCGAGTTTGTGGGACTGAATTTAATACTGAAGATGATTTACGAAAACATAAGAAAAAGTGTAAGTAAGAATTTAGAACTGTTTAGAATAACTTTATAGGCTTAGATCTCAAAAGTTGTTTTGATTTGGACATTTTAGAAAAAATAGATTTGATTGAAAGACCACCAACTGAAGAAGTAGTTACACATGATGAGTTGGTTGAATTATTCAAGACAAATTCTTCGCCAAAGCATTACATTGGTTTAGAAATTTCTGGTTTCTTACATCTTGGTAGTTTAATCAGCACTGGTTTCAAAATTAATGATTTTGTGAAAGCTGGGATAAATTGTACTGTATTTCTTGCAGATTGGCACACTCTGATTAATGACAAATTAGGAGGAGATTGGGATGTAATTACAAAAGTCTCAAAATATTATGCAGATGCTTTCAAACTTGTATGTCCAGGAGTAAATATTGTTCTTGGTTCTGAACTTTATGATTCAAGAAAAGAATACTGGAGGGAATTTGTTGAATTTACTAAACATATGTCTCTGAAACGTACTATGCGTACTCTAACTATTATGGGAAGAACTGAAGATGAAACAAAGATTGATCTTGCAAAATTACTTTATCCTCCTATGCAAGCAGTTGATATTCATTCACTTGACTTAGACATTGTACATTCAGGAATGGATCAGAGAAAGATCCACATGTTAGTAAGAGAAATTTTTCCTAAAATGAAATGGAAAGTCCCTGTTGCTGTTCATCATGGGCTTTTACCAGGACTAAAAATAGCCGATGTTAAAGTAGAATGTGCAGAATGTGGTTATGTATTTGGACCAGAAGGAAAAGGTCCTTGTCCAAAATGTGGGTATCAAGGGAAATATGCAAAAATGAGCAAGTCAGATCCAAATTCAGGCATCTTTATCCATAATACAGATGATGAAATAAAGAAAAAGCTTAGCAAAGCATGGTGTGAAGAAGCAAATACTCAGAATAATCCATTATTAGAGATTGCAAAAACAATAATTTTTCATGAGTTTAATGAAATTAATGTTGAAAGGCCTGAAAAATTTGGTGGTAATATATCATATACAGATTATAATCAATTGGAAACAGACTTTGCTGAAAAGAAATTACACCCAGGAGATTTGAAACAAACCGTTGGAAATTATTTGATAAAAATAATTTCCCCAATTAGAGAAAAGCTAAATCTTAGTGAAGAACTGTACGAGATAATAGAGAAAAACTATTAGGCTTTGAGATCTGGATTGGTCTGTTCTTCTAAATTGTATTTTGATTTGTATCCTCTTGGATTTATCATTAAATCTTTGTAAGTATATGTGGATGAATTTCCGATAATTACAGTACTAATCATGCCTAATTTGTCTGAATGATTGGGCAAATTTTCCAAATCAGTCATAACAATTGTTTCAGATTTTCTAAATGCTCCTTTGATAATTGCTACAGGAGTTGTTGGCTTTCGATATTTTAGAAGAATTTTTCTAGTGTCTTGTAATTGATGAATTCTTTTCTTACTAGCTGGATTATAAATAACAATTACAAAATCACCTTGCGCTGCTGCATCAACTCTTTTTTGAATAATTTCCCATGGAACTAACAGGTCACTCATACTAACAACTGCAAAATCAGTCATTAATGGTGAACCAACTATTGATGCACAAGAATTAAGTGCTGATACTCCTGGAACGATCTCAACTTGGAGGCCATCTTTAGGATTCCAACCAGTTTCAGCAAGTGTTTCATAAATTAGTCCAGCCATTCCATAAATTCCAGGATCCCCACTTGATACAAGTGAAACAATTTTTCCTGATTTTGCAAGATCAATGCATTGATGAGCTCTTTCAACTTCTTGTGTCATTGCATAACGATAAACTGTTTTACCTTCAATTAGATCTTGAACTAAATTCACATAAGTTTCATATCCAACAATTGTATCACTTTCAACAATTACTTCTTTTGCTCGAAATGTCATGTGGTCATGGTTGCCAGGACCAACACCAACAATGTAGAGTTTACCAGTCAATTTTACAACAAATCTTTTGTTAAGTAATTTATCCGTTTAGTGAAATTTCTATTGAAATGGATCTATGAATGGACGATTAACTATATGATCAGCATTGGTTGGTCGTGCAATACTCACAGATATCAAGTTATCTGCACGAAATGAGTCAATGTCCGATTTTGTTTCTAGAATTTTTGCTGATTCTGCATCATTCCATTCAACTAGATAAATTCGCCACATTGGACTGTAATTTTCATCGCCAAGAGCTGCACCAGCAATTCCTGGTTGGAATCCTAGTGGGCCAGAGCCTTTAATTCCATTTTTGAATTGGAAAAGATCAACTGCTCCATAATGAGTTAATAGATTTGCAGAAGTAGGAGATGAGACAACCCCCATTGTTTCTGCAGGTCCTGAGGGAGTAGCATCAGTAACAATATAGTAAATGGTTATTCCATTAGGTCCCCAACCTCTATGAGCTACAAAGGTTACATTCAATTCTTCCTCATTAATTTCAATTATCTGACCTCCACCATATGACATTTCATCTGTAATTTCTTTGTCAGAACGTACTGTCATCTGTCCATCAGGCCAGATAATTTGAGGAGTGTTAAGAACAATTCCTGTTTCATTAAATTCAACTCTACCACCTTCTTCAGCAGCAATTACATCAGCTACAGATTCAAATATTATTTCTTTTTGACCTATTTTCCATGTAACTTCAATTATAGAATTCAATGCGCTGTATTCTGATTCTTGTAATGGAGTACTAGAAAATACTTCATCTTGAAATCCATAAATTCCATCACCTTTAATCCCATTTTTAAAAATAAATAACTTTTGAAGAGTGTCCTCTGGTACATCTGCAATAGCTGGAGCAAGTTCAACATTCCATCCTTGTTTTTCTGAGATAATTTTTGCATAATCCTCATCACTGCCGTCAGTTATAATGTAAAGAATTTGATTTCCTCCATAGATTCCTTTGTGCATTGGGATTGTAGCTGGAACATTTGTTCTTGAAAGTAACAACGATGGATCTTCTTTTTCTAATTCCATTTTTTGCATTATTACTTCAGTAGGTTGTCCTCGTATCCAACCATCAACGCTTACAGTTACAGCGAATTCTTTTGAATTAGAAGAATGTAATGCAAGTGCAGCTCCTGTAAACTCAAAAGAACCTGATTTTTCCTCTAAATTAATCAAAGATAAGCCATAAACAGTATTCCCATCAACAGTCCAGATAGGTTGACCTTTTGCCTCTTGGGAATTAATTTCGTGTAAAACAACTATCTGAACAGGCTCACTTGAGGTAAATGTCATAGAACCGTCATAAAGAGTTCCTTCGTTTGGTGATAGAATTAGTGCCAATTGATGATTTTGATGTTCTTGTCCTGGATCTTGAGAGGATATGATAGTTTGAGTAAAGTGAATTTTTTTTCTAGAACCTGCATCAACAAATTGATCAGAGATTGAAGAAACAGAAATGATACTAGCAGCAAAAATTCCAATAATCAAAATAGCAATTAATTTGTTCAATGAATCTGATTGGTTTATTCCCTTAAATGATTTTTTCTTAATGAATTTTATTAAGTGTAAACGCATCATGTAGAGCCCGCACCGCCGTATTCGTATCAGAATTTTTTACAACAAATGCAAGATTAAGCTCAGATGAACCTTGAGTAATCATAGATACGTTAACTTTGTTTTTCTCAATTGCTCTAAAAACTTTTGAAGCAACCCCAACAGTTCCTCGCATACCTGAACCAATTAGTGCAATAATAGCTACATTCGTTGTGACTTCTAATTTTTTGATAATTTTTCCTAATAGTTCCATTTCTAATGTACTGACTGCTTTATCAAGATCTGTGTTCTTTACCACAATTGTAATACTTGATTCTGAAGGATTTTGGGAGATCATCATTACATTGATTCCAGCTTTTGCCAGTGTTGCAAATATTTTTGCTGCAGTTCCTGGGGTTCCAACCATACTACCACCACGAATATCGATTAACCCATTATTTTGAACATTACTTACACATTTTACGGTATTTTTAGCAGATAAAGAAGTAGATGCAGTTACTAAGGTTCCTTCATTTTTTACATTAAAAGAATTTCTAATCTTCATTGGGATTTTCTTTGTTAGTAGAGGCTCAAATGTTCGTGGATGTACCTGTTTTGTACCAAACAGAGCCATTTCAATTGCTTCTATGTATGAAACTTCTTTGAGTAATTTTGCATTTTTGACAATCTTTGGATCTGCTGTCATAAGTCCATCTACATCACTCATCAACCAAATCTCATCTGCTTTAATACAAGAACCAATAATTGTTGCAGAATAATCAGAGCCTCCTCTGCCAAATGTAGTTACATGTCCATGTTGATCTGCACCCGCAAATCCTCCTACAACAGGGATTGTTTTCTTTAAGAACAGTGTATTCACTGTCTTTAATACTCTCAGTCTAGTTGTATCCAAAAGTGGTTTGGATTCACCAAACTTAGAATCAGTTACAATTCCTACTTCTTTGCCAGTAAGAGAAACTGATTTTTTACCTGAATCATTAATTGCTGATGAAACTAATTTTATTGATAATCTTTCACCAAGTGAAATTAGATAATCCATTGATCTGGGTGTAACTTCACCTAGTAATACCATTCCATCAATCAATGCAAGAAGTTCTGTAAAGTCTTGATCTAATTTTTCTAATAATTTCTTTCGTACATCAGATTTTTTGATAGTTTGTTTTGCTAATTGTTTATGTCTATTAGTAATTTTTAATGCAAGTTGTTCAGCTTTTGATTTATTTTCTTTTTTTATCGACTCAGATATTTCTATAAGATTATCAGTAGTTCCACTTATTGCAGAACAAACAACTAGAATTTGATGTTTTTGTGATAATGTGTTAATGTGTTTAGCTACAGCTTGAATATCTTTTGCAGTGGAAATTGATGTTCCACCATATTTTATAACGAGTCTCATTTCAAAATACCTGAATTAGTTAATCTTTAAATGCTTTAACTTTCCACGCGTGGAGCCAAGTAAAAGTGAATTCTACCAATATTTGCGACTTTAAATTCAATTCTAAGAGGTTTTGCGCTTGAAAATTCACAGGTGATCAAGCCCGCGGTAGTTCCTACGGCTTTTATCACAGGATTAAGATATTCAAGACTGTAAGTTCCAATGCTATCTTCTTTTGAAAAAATTTCTTCAATGTCTTCATCATCTTTATCAAGATCAATTACGACTTCACCAGAGTCACCTTTACCTGAAAAATCTGCTTTAGAATCAGATGTCTGAATTGTTAGATAGTCAGATACAACCTGTACATCACCGAGAATCTTGTCAAACTTTGAAGAGGACAAAGTGATTTTTGAATCATAAGGAATTTTTGGTAATGGGGTATCAGTTGCAGAACTTTCAATTAAACGCATTTTATATTTTTTATTTTTTCCAACTGTTACAAGTAACATATTTTGATCTGAGATACTAATCTCTATACTATCTTTTTTATCTGCTCTTTTGATTAGTTTCGAAAATTCATCTATTCTTACTCCAAATTTAATATCACTATCACACTCATATTTTTCAAATGCGGAATTAGGCCACGATATATCAATAAGAGCAACATGTGATGGATCCATTCCTCTAAAAGTAATTCCTTCTGCTGTCGCAACAAAAGTAGCTTCCTCAACAAGTGTTGATATCGCAGAGATTATTGCCTTTAGATCGTCTGAACCACTTGTTTTTGCTCCAAAAGTCAAATTAACCTTCTTGACTTTAAGTTCAAGTTAAACGTTATGCGTAATTTCGCCAAGTGTGTCTACATTTTATACAACGATAAAATTGAGTTGTAGGTTCATCAGCACTTCTTGTTTGAAGCATCCACCAAACAGCTTCACCATTTCCACATTTTTCACATTCTATTTTAATTGTTGGGAGTGATTCATCTCCTTCATTTTCTTCAAAAACATTAAACTCTTTATTTGGTATTTGCTCATCAACAACTTTTTTTGTATTCTTTACTTCTTGTCCTTCAATATAACCACATTTTAAACATTGAAGGCCAGAAATACTCTTTTTTAATTTAACCTCACATTTGGGGCAAAATTTCAATCTAATTTACCTTAATTTTAGAATTAAATAATTTTTTGAACTCTTCTGCCATTTTTATTGCTGAATCTGCAGCTTTTTTCATCTCTCCTAGTGGTTTTGTTCTAGAAGTGATTCTCATCCAGATTTCATTAGTAAGTGGATGCTTTATGATAACACCTGCAAAATCGATATTTGATTCCTTTAAAAGCTCATGTTGAATAATGTACAAAATTCCTATATCAGTCTCTGTTATTGAAATGCTAATTTCTTTAGGTTCTAAACTGATCACTTGAGCGTTCATGTATTCGGAAAAAGAACTTATTGTGGATATAAATCATTATGAGCGATTAGTATGGGAGAAAGCAAGATTTCAGAGATTCAATTGGTAAAATCCAATGATGAGTACTCATCTGACGATAATATTGAGATTAACGTCCAGTTTTTAGTTGAAGGAGGCATTAGAGATGCGTTCAATGAGACAAATTGGACAAAAGCATACAACAACAATGATGTTGGATTCAAAATGAAATACGGTGTAAAATTGACATCGGGGGGATTCAGAAAGAAGGAATTAGGTAGGACTGTCAATACCTACAGAAAGGCATCAATCTTTTGGACAAGAAATCCAAAACTGGTCAATCCAAATAAAGACAAAAGAATCTGGGTTCAAGTAGCCAAAAACTTTGAGCCGTTTATCAGACTTTCTGAAGAGAAGGTAAGACAGGAATTATTTGACTTTAATGAAAAATTTGTATTCAAAGCATCAGATTTGGGAAAAGGTAAACACAAGATTGGGGCTGAAGCATTTGCATCATGGCAAAAGCATGACTATACAGAACCAGGAAGTATCAAAAATAATTCCAGCGAGATTGAGATCACAATCAATTAGGGATATATGGAACTTTTTAATTGAATCAATATGGCAAAATACGATGGTCTATTAGGACAACCAATACTTGAAGTAGAAGAACCTGATAAGGAAGGCGGAATTACCTTTATTATTAAAGACAACAGGTTTTTGTTCGTAAAAGTAGTTGATGGAAAAATTGATACCGTATCGATTCCAGAATAGGTGAATATGAATGGGAAAATTTGATCCAATCAAAATGGTAGAACTTGTAAAGGTAGAAGATCCTGATTCAGAAGGCGGATTAACTTTGATCTTCCAAGATAACAAGACTTTGAAGATTAAGGTTGTTGATGGAAAACTAGTTTCAGAATTCGTCTAATTAATTTCTTACATGTTTTTCGTAAAAACCTATAGCCAGCTCTTGTATTTCAGATTGAATAGAGCCAGGTCTTTCATCTCTAATTTTTTTAATTGCTTCATTTGTTGAAAATTTTTTGTATTTTACAAAGTAGCATGCAAGAATTGTTCCTGCTCTTCCCATTCCAGCAGCACAATGAACCATTACCGCTTGATCGTTTTTGATTTGTTCATGGATAAAATCTACTGCTGAATCTATTTTATCCATATCAGGAGCGCTAAGATCAGTAGTTGGCACATGCAGATAATCAATATTTTTTACCCAGCTATCTGGTAGAGCATTCTCAGTCATAGTTACAATTGATTTTACTCCTTGGTTTAGAACCCAATCAAATTCATCAGAAGTTGTTGGCATTCCAGAACCAGCTAATTTTTCTTCAATTAGCCAAGAAAAGTTAGTTGGTTTTTTTGTTATTTTGCCATGAACCTTTCTCCAGATATTTCCAGGTTTGCTCATGTAAGATGTTGATATTTTCTATATTTTTAGCATTACGGAATTGTATGTGAGTAAATTATGATGCTACTGCTCTTACAGGAGAACCTGTAGCATCTTTAAGCTTTAGTGGAAGAATTGTAAAATTAAATTCCCTTAATGAAATTTTATTCAAGTTTGCCAAATTCTCTACAATCAAAATATTGTTTTTTGACAAAATGTGATGAACACTAAATGATTCATCTTTTCCGAGATCTATACTTGGAGAGTCTATTCCAACTAGATTGATCTTTTTTGATGCAAGATATTTAGCGGCTGATATATTCAATCCTGGATTTTCTGTGAAATAGTTATCTTTTTTCAAATTTTTTTGCCATCCAGTATAGAAGAAGACAGATGAGTAGTTAGAAATCTTTCCATTTTTTTTTTCAAATGCATTAATATCTAATTTGGTAATGGCAGTGTTCTTGGTTTTTTGGAGTTTGATAATTGTAGCTTTTCCTATGAGTCTTTCAAGTAGAATTTGGTGGATTTTAAGACCATTTTTTACAAAATGATATGGTGCATCAAGATGTGTTCCAGTGTGTGAACTTAAGAATAATAGTTCAAGATTATACCCATCCTCCTTGAGATCAGACCAAAGAATGAATTGAGGTTTTGGAGAACCAGGAAAGCTTGGAATAGATTTTGATATTGTCAGTGTTAGATCTATTGGTTTCACACCAACAAATCGTAATGGTGATTAATCAGTTTTCAAACTATGAAAGGTTAAATACTGTTTGATGAAAAATTGCATGTGCCTACTGCATATGTTCTATTAAATTCTGATTTAGGTTCAGATGAGTCAATTATTAATGAAGTAAAGCAGATTCTTGCTGAAGAAGATGTCATATCTGAGGTTCAAGGAGTGTATGGAGTATACGACATTGTTCTAAAGTTGTCCTCTGATGATAGTGAAAAATTACGTGCAATTATCACCAACAAAGTCAGAAAAATCGGCAAAGTTCAATCAACATTGACTATGATGGTAATAGAAGAGCAAGAAAACCTATAGTTTCTTTATTGCATCAATAACCTGAAGCATTTCATATTCTGTGTTAAAAAAGTGAGGAGATGCTCGTACAATCTTTTTTTCCATAATTTCTCTTACTGCCAAAATAATATTTTGTTTTTCAAGTTTATCTACCATTTCTTGTGAATCAAAACCATCGATATTAAAAGATACAATACTAGTTCTATCATTTGGATCTTCTGGTCCATACAAAATAACATTTGGGATTTTTGATAATTCTTCTCTGAAAAGATTTGACAAGTGTTGATTTTTCTCATGAATATTTTTCAACCCAAAGTTTAGCAAGTAGCTTATAGATGATTCCAATCCAACTATTCCTACATAATTTCTAAAACCAGTTTGAAATTTATCTGGTAGTTCTTTGAAAGCAAGATTTGTATCATCATAAATTATTGCAGATTCACCACCAATTGTCATTGGTTCTAATAATTCGCTTGATTTTCTATTACAGTAAAACAAGCCAGTACCCATTGGGCCACAAAGCCATTTGGAGCCGTTAAATGACATAAAATTACATTTAATCTTAGATACATCGATGTCACCTATACATCCTACAGTTTGTGCACTATCAATAAAGAATGGAACTCTATCTTGAAGAATATTTCCGATTTCTTCTACAGGCAATATTGAACCAGTATTATACAGAGCATGACTTAGAGATACTAGTTTTGTGTTAACATCAATATAGGATTCTAGATCATCTAATTTGAAAAAACCGTTTTTGTCTATAAGAAGATTTTTTATTGAAATTTTTTCTTTTAATTTAATCCAAGGATAAAAGTTTGAATGATGTTCATGTGCCATTCCACGAATTATTATGTTGGAGCTAGCATCAAAAGAGAGACCATTTGCCACAATATTGATCCCATCAGTAGTGCTTTGGGTAAGAACAACTTCATCAGGTTGACAGGAGATAATTTTTGCAATTATTTTTCTTACATTACGTAGTTTTTCAGTAACAAATATTTCTGAATCCTTAGAATCTGGTCCAATTAAATTGTATGAGATTAGAAACTCTTTCATGGCTTCAATACTTTGAGAAGGAATTAGAGAGACCGACGCATTGTTTAGATAGATTTTACCTGAATTAGGAAAATCACCTGAAATATCTTCTGATACTAAATTCATTATTATATCTGTAAACTGCTAAAGGGATGTTGGATAAAAGTCCTGAGCAGATTTTAGATAATAATTTAACACGTATTCAAAATGAATTTGGGAAGAACATACCAAGCATTGTGTTATGTTCAGAGTCTTTCCATAAAGCAGAGTTTCTTAACAGGCTAATCAATTCTATTGAAAGTCCAATAATTTTTGTAGATATAGATTTGCTTTATACTGGATATGTTGAATCTGGAATGATTCAGAAAAAAAATAATGTAATAATTTTCCATCCTAATAAAACAAGTTGGAGAGAAAAATTATCAGAAATCATAAGTAAAGTATCAAAGAAGAGATTTCTGGTTGTAATTGATTCGTTTAATGGAGTTTACAATATGTTTGATGATCTTGAATCTGCTAGATTCATCAATTCATGTATTATGTTACTCTCATCTGTTGGAAGAAAGACAAGTTCATCTGTTGTTATAACTGCAATGACAAGAAAGAAAGAAAATAATGAGTGGATATTATCACCAGGAGGAAAACAGATCATAAAATCAAGAAAAACAGGGATTTATTTTCTTAAAAAAATTGGAAATAATTTAGTGATCAGTACTCTTGAAGATATGGGTACAAATTCAAAGATATTCAAAATAGAACAAGAAAAGGGTTAATTTTGATTTTTATGCGATCAAAAATTGAAACGGCGTTATAAGAGACATTTTTAAGGCAAGTTATATTAAGCCAAAAATCATAAAATTTTTCATAATGCCAGTAGCAATACTTCCAGACATCAGTGAACAGATGTGTATAGGTTGTGCATTATGTGTAGAAATCTGTACAACTCTTGGTCCAGATGTCCTTAGAGTAAAACCAGTTGAAGGCTGGAAAAGAGGTAAAGCATTTGTATTTTATCCAGAAAGATGTATCACAGATGGTGCATGCATCGGTGTATGCCCAACAAAAGCAATCTTTTGGATGAGACCAATGGACTTTACTGTTGGACAACCAGTTCCACTCTACAAGAACTCAGTCTTCATTAAAGGTTGGACCGAATTAATCGATTAGATTAGTTCAATCATTTTTTAATTTCTTTTTATTATTTTAGATTTTTATAGCACTAGGCTTGCTTTGGTCAGAATGTTTTTTAGGCTTTCTAAATTTCATGTATGCTATTAATCCAAACAGCATTAATGCAGGAACTAGTATAGCAGCAACTAAAAATTCGTAATAGATATCCATTCTTCGTGCTGGCTGTACAACTATTTCAGATGTTGTAGTTTTTTCTGGATTATCATATACCATTGCAGTAAACACGACTGTACGAAATATTGGATTATCAACAGGTTCCCTTGCAGCACTTTCTATACCTGAAGTTCCACCACTCACAATGTTTTGAAATCTTATTTCTATTTGACCTGAAGTCTCAAATATGAAATTTCGATAATCACCACCAATTTGAGTTAATCCTGAATCTCGAAATAATTCTTTACCATTTTGAGTTATTATCATTTCATATTTCATTTTGTTTAGATTTGAATTTGTTAAAGCATCATATGTCTGATAGATGAATTTGGTTTTTTCAAAAGTTTTGATAACATTTGGCTCCCAAGTAATATCAAACTCAATTAATTTGTCGGGAGTGTATTGTATTACTGGAAACATTTCAATTTTATTGCCAGCTGCATCATGAGGATAGTCAGGTATTATTTGTTCCACATTTACTATTCCTTTCATCCAAGGATGAAATGTACAAAAATATGAAAAAGTACCAGTATCCTCAAATGTATGTGTCCAAGAATCATTTGGCATAAATCTTCCACTATCAAAGATTCCATCTGGGTCTCCAAAACCGCCTTGTTTCTCACTCATCCAACCGAATCTTCCAGCACTTTGTCCACTAGTTACAGTATGCCCCTCTTTGTCATCGTTTAACCAGGTTATTGTATCACCAACTTTAACGTTAATAACTGGTGGATCATACCAGACTTCTGCAAGAGTATTCAATTCAGGATTATATGCACCAAATGGAATATCTATAACAAAATCTTCTGCATACGCAATAGATGTTGAGGCTAAAACAACTAATATCAAAAATAAAATTAGAGAATTCACATTTTGAAAACGGTAATTAGTTAATTAAATGAGACTTGGGCATAATGATTTACAAAAATAAATTCAAGTGATTCTAACAGCAAAGCATTCTCTTTACAATTCTTGGATTCCCATTGCCTGCAATACAGTTGTAGTACACTGCAAGCTGGTACACCAAAACACAGATCAGGGCAAATGACTTTACATTGACAAATCCTCTTACTGGCAATGTCCTTATGTTGAATATGTCTTTGACAATCTCAAATAACGGCTCGATTGACACCTTTCTCTGAGAGTACAGCTCTTGACCTTCTTTGGAATCATAAAACTCTGCCAGCTTTATTCTGTCTGGTGGTGTAGAATGATATACTCTGAGTGGACAGATCAGTCTCAGATTTTTCTCATTACTGGAGTGATACAATAGACCTCTTGCGCAATTAGAAGGGTTTTTGACAGTATTTTGAATTTTGATCAAACTTGTGCCTAAAAATTCAATATTGGAGAATTTTTGGAAATACTCTTCCTCAGAATTTACGCCTAGGAATAATTACGCAAGAGGTCTAATGAACCGTCGTCATACGCAGGATCTGCCAATATGTTTTGGAACAGCCCTGCAAGTGAATCAACTAGTGTGCCATACGGTTTGCCGTCATGAGCATTTGCAGTGCTGATACAGGCAGACAGTGGAACTATCAGTTTGCCAGTACTGCAACTCATGTGCAGTTTGTATCCAAATGTCCAGCCCCTTGATTTGGAATAACCCCACTTGGCATCAGTATCAATTCCTGCAATTGGAAGACGATTTTGTCTGATGTCAGATTTGTGCCATACTGGGCCTGCGGCTTGCAGCATTGTGCTATCAACCGATGCAGATGCATCATCTACCAACCCTTCTGAGACAAACAGATTTCCCATGTTGTTGTTGATGGTACTAATTGGCAACACTTGGAATCTTCTGTCAATTGTTCTTCTGTCTGGAATTTGCTGTAGCCTGCAGGCCTTGAGCAATTTGTCATTATTACATTTGATGAACAAGAAATAGTGTAGCATGTTATTGCTAGGAATCCTCATCCATGATTTTATGATGTATAGTTGTACCATCAGAATGGTTGGATAAACATACGGTCTTCCACGCCTAATTACATCCTCATACAGAGACAATGCTCTGACCAGATACAAAACACCAATAAGAAATGACTGACATCTTATGTTGCTAGGGATTCTTGTTTGCTTTGGCATTTCCAATGAACAAAACATACTGAGATCCTTAGCTTTTTTGATTGCAATAATTTAAGAAATTGATTAAAAATTGGAAATCATTATGCCCAAGTCTCAATTAAATGCTAGAGGTTATTTTCAGTAATAGTATTGATTAATTTTTAGAAAAACTAAATTTTAATGCCCAACTACTTTTTTGTTTTTTATTTAGTTTCTTTGAAAGATTATCTAACATATCATATGTAATTGTAAATCCATATCCAACCATGGTAGCACCTTTTTCATAATTCTCCTTGTTAGGCACAAATTCATCAGCTAAATCTTTGATTTTTTTAGTTTTTAGATCGAACAATCGAATTTTTTTACCATTTTCAAGTTTGATTATTGCATCACCACTTAACCCTTGAATTGAAAAGTTTTCAAAAAATCGTATTGAGCCACCTTGTTTTAATTCAATAACAGAATCATGGGTGAATTTTCCTCCATAAAATAAAATTTTACGTGCAGATAGTGTTACATCATCTTCTACGTTAAGAATGATAATTGTATCAGCATCAAGTAAAACAGTATTTACTACATTTTCAGCAATAATTTTTCCATTAGGGGCTGAAATATGTGTTCTGTGTTCTTGAATCTGAAAGATGCCAACTCTTCCCTCTGGATCTTCAACTCTATATTTTCTGCCAAAGATATTTCCTACTATAACATCTCCATTATCTGCACTAATTCTAGCGCCATTTTCAATTTTGTATTTAGTTTCTAAAGGATTAATAAATTTGAAATCTCCTTTAGTTAGATGTATATTTGTTCTAAATTCTTGTGTCCATGAGGGACTAGTTATACTTCCCTGCATAACTATTGGGCCGTCATATGTTAGATTACCAGCCATAAAATTTCCTTTGATTGATAAAGCACCATTTGCCTTTCTTTCTAGTTCAATTTCTCCAAGAGTTTTTGATCCAAATAATCTTGTTGCAGTTAAGTTTGATCTGTTCAAGGCTGTTGCCCATTCTTCAGCAGCCTTCATTTCTTTGTATAATTGTTGACCTAGAATCTGATTCTTTCTTCTAACATCAGCTTCAGTATCACCAGAAAATACTCTTGAGTTTTTTATTTTTTCAATGTCTGTATCGGGATATTTTTTACTGATTTTGAGATCCTCATATGCTTGTTTTATTTTTATGAATTGTTCATTTTCTCCACCACGATCTGAGTGAAATTGTAATGCCAATCGTCTAAATGCGTCTCGAATTTCTTTCTTAGTTGAACCTTCCACGATTCCTAGAATATCATAATTGTTTTCTACCATACTTAACACCAACTAGATTAATTTTTCATAATTCCTATACTTGTAGGTTATTACATCATGATAAATTCTAAGATTCAGGATAATCTTCATTTAGTTTAGTTGCTTGGAAATTCTTCATCTCTTCATCAAAGAAGAATTTTTCAGAAAATGCAGGTTTTAAATCATCTAACCAAATCGCATTTTCGTCATATTTCGCAAAGAATGGAACTTCTACCCAGTTAGAGTTTCTACCTTGTAAAAATCTCAAAACAATTACCTTCTGATCATTTACATTTGCAGTTCCAATAACGTGAACTTTTCCTGGAGTTGCAGACATGCTAGGCCCACGAACAGTTCTTGCTAACCCACTTACTGAAGAATAAGCCTTTTTGAAAATATCATGTGCTTTAACAAGAGGAATACCAAAGTAGTGTTGAGCACCAGTATCTCTAACGACAAACATGTAATATGGAATACACCCCAACTGAACCTGCTTACTCCACATTTTTGCCCACATTGCTGAATCGTCGTTAATATGTGCTAAAAGGGGAGATTGAGTTCTAATTTGTGCACCTGTTGTCCTCACTTGTTGAATTGCACTTTTTACAGAATCTGTTAATAATTCATTCAAATGATTAAAGTGCGCCATAAATGCAAGATGTAGTCCGTTATCAGTAATCTTTCTAAAAATATCTAACATTTCTTGAGAATCAGGATCTGTTAAAAATTTGTAAGGCCAATAAGATAGAGCTTTTGTTCCAATTCTGATTGTTTTAAGATTTGGAAGTTTTGCATCAATTAAAGTATCAATATATTTTGAAAATAGTTTGGCTTTCATGATCATTGGATCACCCCCTGTAAAGAGTACATCACTAATCTCTGGATGTTCTATAAGATATTGAACAAGTTGCTCTCCCTCTCGCATTGCAAATTTCATTTCATCCATTCCAACAAATTGTGGCCATCTAAAACAAAAAGTACAATATGCATGACAAGTTTGGCTTTGACTTGGGAAGAAGAGACAAGTTTCCTTGTATTTATGTTGCATACCATACAACTTGGTTCCATCCTTTAGTGTTGGAACATTAAGTTCCATTTGTCCTGCAGGATGCGGATTTAGTTGTAAACGAATTTCATTTGCAGCAGATGTTATTTCTTTTTTGTCAGAATTATTTTTTAAAATAGTTGCCATTTTTTCATAATGTTCTGGTTTTAACATTCCTTTTTGGGGAAAAGTCAAAACGTACATTGGATCGTTTGGGATATTGTTCCAATCAATTAATTGTTCAACAACATAGTTGTTTGCTTTAAAGGGCAGAACATTTCCTACAACTTCCATCTCAAATCGAGTTTCTTCAGAAAGATTCTGAATTTGTGGAATATCACAAAAATTTGGTAATGTATATGATTTTAGAGATGGTGAATCACCCCAAATTGATTCTTGATAGGTCACTGCGTAAATAGTGCGTTAACCCTTGATAAAAGTTACAGGTTTGTTACGCATAAAAATTTTGGAATTTAACAAAAGTTTGATAAAAATTTCAATCAATAATGATAATAGAAGTTAACTTTGTATTCTATATTAAACTGTGATTTAATTGAGTAGACATGGCTGAGGAAGGAGTTCCAGAGATTTCTGTAGGAGAGTTTGAAACAATCCCTCAGCTTCTGGCTTCTTCAGAGTCTCTTCAACTAGCCTTTGTTCTTTTAATCATTGGTTTGGCAGTTATCGGAATAGTTTATCATAAATTTTCACATTGGGTTTTTTCTCAAAAATTCAACTATACACGACCACATTTTTCTCGATTTGTTCGCAAGGCAGTATTACCATTTTTTGCAATAGCTTTAGTATCATCCATTAATGTATACATACAAACTGCTGAATTATTTGAAGTAGAGATTAAAGATGGATTAGGTGGTGCTGAAAAATTTGCAAAAATTCTTAATTCTGTTAACGTGCTAGTTATTGGCTGGACAATATCACACCTAATTCCAATTGCTTTATCAAAACGTGACAGATCGATTCTGGAAAGAGAAGATTATGAACAGTGGAATGACATGCGAGGATTTACAGACGATGATGATTTATTCCATGAATGTTTCAAATGGATTCCACCTCAGACAACTCCTTACGACATGAAAGATGATGAATTTCAAAAATATATTCAAACAGAAGATGGTCTTAAATTTCTTGAAAAATATCGTACTTCCAGAGGTTTGCCTATTGGTAGTTATGATAAACTAGTAGATGATCCATTTGAAAAGTGGAAAAAATCAGAGAGAGCAAAATATAAAAAATATTATGAAAATTGTATAACTGGAAATAACCAGACAGGACAAAAACTAAAACCTGGTGCTACGCCAGATGAAATTTATCCTATAGATATATGGCGAGAACAAAAGAGACAAAATAATTTCAACCCGTTAATTCCAAGTTCAAGACCACCAGGATATGCAAGAAAACAAAAAGAAGGAGTTCCAAAATCTGCAAAACAAGTTCTTCCAATAGGAATTTTTGTTGCTACGGTGCTTGGTGTAGTTACATGGTGGGGAGTAGATTTGGTAGTTTTGGCAACTGCAACTGGAGGACTTGCACTTGGTATAGGACTCGCACTAAAAGAAACAATGGAAAATTACTTTGCATATATCATGATAAAGAAAGACAAGGTTATCAAAGAAGGTGATAGGATAACTTTGCCAAGTGGATACACTGGTCTAGTATTCAAGATTACACCCAGAGTAACCTATGTCAGACATGGTCTCAACGAATCTTTGGCAATTGTTCCCACAAAACAAATCGTCTCAGAAGAAATAATCAACTTTACTAAAGAATTCAAGCTTGTTCCTGCATTTATTGAGGTTGGAGTTTCATATCTAAATGATCCTGTGCAAGTAGAAGCAATTCTAATTAAGATAGGTAAACGTGCCATGAAAGAAGTTAAGGATGGACAGGGTAACCACCTCGCCAGACAGAAAAGATGTCCATACCTTGATGAACATAAACCAAGTTGTGGATGTGATAAAGAAATACACGTAGATGTAAGTGATCCTGTTGTAAGGTTTAACAATTTTAATGATTCATCACTTGATTTTGCACTTAGAGTGTTTGTGCGAGATTATGGTTCTCAGTTTAAAATGAAAAGTGAAATGAGAATAATCATGTATGAAGAATTCAAAAATTATGACATTAGGATACCTTGGCCTATACGAACGATATACCAAGGTGATGAGAAAAAGGAAGCAGAGGAAATTGGAAAATTCGATGAAATGCGTAACCAAGTAGTTAAGGAGTATGGCACTAAAGATACTGAAGGTGCAGCAGAAGAAGAATAATCTTCTCAAAACTTAAGAATCCCATCAAATCACATTTCTTATTGAGTAAATTTACAGTGATTACATCTAAGTCATCAAAAGATCTGGCTAAAAGATTATCAAAAAAACTAACAGCAAATATTGTAAGATCTGAAGTTAGAATTTTTCCTGATGGCGAAAGCAAAATTACTCTTAATGGTAAACTATCAAAAAACAAAACTGTAGTAGTTCAATCTATTTATCCTCCTGTTGATACAAATCTAATTCAAGCATTATCATTAATTTCAAAAGCCAAAGAAACATCATCTAAAGTAATTGCTGTAATTCCGTACATGGGATATGCAAGACAAGATAGAGAATTTTTACCAGGTGAAATTGTTACGATGAAAGTTCTTGGGAAATTGTTTAAAGCTGCTGGCGCATCAAAAATAATTACTGTTGATATTCACAGTAAGATTGGTCTCAAGCACTTTAATATCAAATCAAAAAATGTAACTGCAATTCCAGATCTAGTGAAATATTTTAAGAAATTGAGCCTAAAAAACCCCTTGGTTGTTTCTCCTGATCAAGGCGGAAAAGACAGAGCAAAAGAATTTGCAAAAAAATTTGAGTCAGAGTATATCGCTTTAGAAAAAAAGAGAGATAGAAAAACAGGCAAAGTGCAAATTAAAACAAAAAATACAGATAAAGTTACTGATAGAGATCTAATCTTAGTTGATGATATGATTAGTACAGGAGGAAGCATAATCAAGGCTACACAATTTCTTAAAAAACAAAAATGTAAGAGAGTGTATGCTGCATGTACACATGCTCTTTTAATGAACGATGCTGAAAAAAAGATAAGAAAAGCAGGAGTTACAAAGATTGTTAGTGCAAATACAATTCCAGGTAAAACATCAATCGTTGATGTTTCCAATACAATTGCACAGGCAATAGTATAATGCCAGAAAGTTTTTTTATTTTATCTAAAGATTATCTAGAGCTTGCAAGTGATGAAATAATTGCAATATCAAAAACACATGATAGGTTTGCTAAAGCTAAAATAATTTCTAATTTGATAATCATTCAATCTAAAACAAATTGGAATGAAATTGCAAAACGTGCTTCATTTGTTAAAGTTTCTGGACAAATATTGCGGAAGATGTCAGGATTGTTTTTAGATGAGGATAATTTTCAAGTGCTAAAAAATGCAAATACCTTTGTTTGCAGAATAATTAATTTATCATCAAAGCAATTGAATATTCCAGAATTAGAAAGATCTATGGGTGATATGATATCAAAATTTTCTCATGCAAGAGTGGAATTAGAAGATCCTGATATGACAGTATATCTAATTTTTACAGATAAAGAGAGTTTTTTTGGATTTTCAAAACGAGTCAAAGAAGAAAACAGACCAAAAAAGATCAAAAATCACCCTCATGAATTAGATTGGAAGTTAACAAGAGTCATGATAAACTTGACTGGATTAAAAGAAGGAGAAACAGTATGTGATCCATTTTGTGGTACTGGTACAACTCTTTTAGAGGCTGAATCTATGGGTATCCATGCAATTGGGTTAGATTTTGACGAAAAAATGTATGAGATTTCAAAAGAAAATCTTAAGGTAAATGGGTATAAATCAAAGGTTTTCAAGTCAGATTTTCAAGCATTATCAAAAATTTCTGGAAAGTTTGATGGAATCGTCACTGACCTGCCATATGGTAGAGCATCAAAAGCATCAGAAAAACCCGAAGAAATCCTAAAGAAATTTTTCTCAATTCTGCCTAGACGTAAGAAAATAGCAATTATGTACAAAAAAGAATTGGAAAGTAATTTGAAGTTAAGTGGATTAAAGAAATACGAAATCTATAGGCATAAAAGCTTGACAAGGACAATTTTAATTAAATGAAACTTGTATTCTTAGGAACATCAGCATCACAACCCACTGAAAACAGAGGACTGTCTTGTATTTGTTTAGAAAGTGAAGGAGAGATCTTGATGTTTGATGCAGGAGAGGCTACACAAATTTCCTATATGAAATCAGGTTTGGGATGGAATAAGAAGATGAAAATTTTTGTTACACATCTACATGGAGATCATTGCGTAGGAATTCTAGGATTGCTACAAACAATGTCTATGCAAAACAGAACTGAAACTTTAGAAATTTTTGGTCCAAGTGGAATTGATGAATTCATTGCAGCAAATATCAAAGTATTAAATTTTGGATTATCATTTCCTGTTTTAATTACTATTATCAACGAAGGAAAAATTCTTGAGAATAAAAAATTTTCAATATATGTATGCAAAGCAAATCACTCAGTTACCGCATTTTCATATCTATTTGAAGAAAAAGATAAGCCTGGAAGATTCAATGTTGAAAAAGCTAAGGAATTAGGCATACCTGAAGGAGAATTGTGGAATAAATTACAAAATGGAAATGAGATTATTATTAATGAAAAAACAATAAGACCAGATCAGGTATTAGGAGAAAAACGTCCAGGCAAAAAGATAGGAATTTCAGGCGATACAATGCCTACTAAAGAATTAGAAAAATTTTTTGAGGAATGTGATTATCTTGTATTTGATTCTACATTTCTTAATGAAGAAAAACAGAGAGCACAAGATACATGTCATTCTACCGCAAAACAAGCTGCAACTTTAGGAAGAAATGCAAAAGTAAAAAATTTAGTTCTAACACATTTTTCAGCTAGATACAAAGATGAATCTGGGCATTTGAGAGAAGCACAAGAAATTCATAATTCAGTAATAACTGCAAGAGATCTTTTAGAAATAGAAATTAAATGAAAATGTTTGAGTTAATTAAAGATCACATTAAAGATATTAAAAAAATTGTATTTGTAACAGGGGCTGGAATATCACAAGAAAGTGGGATACCTACATTTAGAGGAAAAGATGGATTATGGAGAAACTATGATCCAATGAAATTGGCTACAATTGATGCGTTTTATGATAACCCAAAATTGGTTTGGAAGTGGTATAATGAAAGAAGAAAGAATATCTTTGCAGCACAGCCAAACCCAGGTCACAAAGCAATTGCTGAACTTGAAAAATTTACCAAAGTCGTGGTTTTAACACAGAACATTGATGGACTTCATCAAAAGGCGGGTAGCTCAGAGGTGTTGGAATTACATGGAAGTATTGTAAAGATCAAGTGTTCGGTTTGTGATTTTAAAGATGAAATAATGACAGAATTTTCTGAATTTCCACCTTTATGTAAGTGTGGAAATATACTTAGGCCTGATGTTGTCTGGTTTGGAGAATCTCTGCCACAAGATGTATGGCAAAAAGCCATGATTTTTGCAAGTCAATGTGATTTGATGATAATTGCTGGCACATCTCTTGTTGTGTCACCTGCAAATACACTACCAATCTATGCAAAACAAAATAATGCAATATTGATAGAAGTCAATCCAGAGAATACTGAAATGTCATCAGAGATGGATTTAGTTATAAAAAATACAAGTGCAATTATACTACCTGAACTGGTTTCAGTTTTTAGTAAAGTAAATAATTAAGATTCGTAAAGTATTCCGTTAATTATACTGCCAAGACTGTTTACTGGATTATATACGGATGAAGAAAGTGTTCCATATTCTTCATGTTCTATTATCACATCAATAAAGTAAGATGTTTTTGTTACGTCTTGTACAATTGTTTCAAACATTGAGGAATAAAAAATTCCTGTGAAGAGTTCATTTTCAGTTGTTCGTAAAGTCACAGTGACGCTGATTGTTTTCCCAGAAGTATCTTCATATTGAAGCATAACATCACCATTTGATTGCTGGCTAGATGTAAGAGATAGTGTTTCAAATGTTTGTATTGTTTGACTTTCGGTTGTAGTACTAGAAGAGGATTCTGTGGAGGATCCTGTGGAGGATTCTGTGGAGGATTCTGTGGAGGATTCTGTGGAGGATTCTGTGGAGGATTCTGTGGAGGATCCTGTGGAGGATCCTGTGGAGGATCCTGTGGAGGATCCTGTGGAGGATCCTGTGGAGGATCCTGTACTGGTTGATGATGAACCGTGTTGACCCATAGATTCATTATTATTTTCATTTTGATCATCTGATAAGATACCACCAGAGCCTACAGCTTGTTGTGCGGATTCACTAAAATCGCTGATACTCTCGAGTATACTTTCAGTGGAGCTTTCGGTGAAATCTTTAACTTGATTATTAATGAGTTCACCACCAGCGTCAATGGTTGACTCTGTTTTTTGAATGGAATCATCTTTTATTTTCTCAAGATCATTTTTTGTGGCATCAACGATACTTGAGGAAGATTCAGGGAATAATTGAGACTTGGGCATAATGATTTACAAAAATAAATTCAAATTATCTTCAACAGCAAAGCATTCTCTTTACAATTCTTGGATTCTCATTGCCTGCAACACAGTTGTAGTACACTGCAAGCTGATACGCCAAGACACAAACCAGAGCAAATGACTTCACATTCTCAAGTCCTTTTACTGGCAATATCCTTATGTTGAATATGTCTTTAACAATCTCAAATAACGGCTCGATTGACACCTTTCTCTGAGAGTATAAATCTTGACCTTCTTTGGAATCATAAAACTCTGCCAGCTTTATTCTGTCTGGCGGCGTAGATGGATATACTTTGACTGGACAGATCAGTCTCAGATTTTTCTCATTGCTGCAATGGTACAGGTTGCCATCATCATACGCAGGATCTGCCAATATGTTTTGGAACAGCCCTGCAAGTGAATCAACTAGTGTACCATACGGTTTGCCGTCATGAGCATTTGCAGTGCTGATACAGGCAGACAGTGGAACTATCAGTTTGCCAGTGGAACAACTCATGTGCAGTTTGTATCCAAATGTCCAGCCCCTTGATTTGGAATAACCCCACTTGGCATCAGTATCAATTCCTGCAATTGGAAGACGATTTTGTCTGATGTCAGATTTGTGCCATACTGGGCCTGCGGCTTGCAGCATTGTGCTATCAACCGATGCAGATGCATCATCTACCAACCCTTCTGAGACAAACAGATTTCCCATGTTGTTGATGATGGTACTAATTGGCAACACTTGGAATCTTCTGTCAATTGTTCTTCTGTCTGGAATTTGCTGTAGCCTGCAGGCCTTGAGCAATTTGTCATTATTACATTTGATGAACAAGAAATAGTGCAGCGTGTTATTGCTAGGAATTCTCATCCATGATTTTATGATGTATAGTTGTACCATCAGAATGGTTGGATAAACATACGGTCTTCCACGCCTAATTACATCCTCATACAGAGACAACGCTCTGACCAGATACAAAACACCAATAAGAAATGACTGACATCTTATGTTGCTAGGGATTCTTGTTTGTTTTGGCATTTCCAATGAACAAAACATACTGAGATCCTTAGCTTTTTTGATTGCAATAATTTAAGAAATTGATTAAAAATTGGAAATCATTATGCCCAAGTCTCGAATAATTGATAAATTTCATTTGGAAATGCTATTACGCCTACTAATAAAACTGAACCAATTATGGCTAATTTTATGAACATATGGTATAGTTCTAAAAAAAGAATTTTAGATTCAAACTAAAAAAAGATTCAGAAATGATTGAATTTTCTTAGCTAAGTTTCATCATACCGAGAAACAATCCAGTCAATTATTCTATCAATATCTGCTGAAGTGAGAATCACTTTAATTGGTCCTAGAGGGGATTCATCTGCTTTTTCACAAATTGCTATTTTTTCAACAAAAGCTGCTTGTTTATTTAGATAAAACCAAGTAGTTTCATTTTCTAAATTTTTTTCAAGATTACGTCTATAGATTTTTTGAGATTGTTTTGTGTGAATAGTTTCGTAAATCTTTTCCAAAGACTTGAGATCTGCAGATTGAGAACTAATTGAGGAATTTTCAGTTTTTATAGTTGAATATGGAAAAATATTTGAAATTGCTTTTTGGATTTTTTTTGGATCTTCAGAAGAAGATACTGAACAAAACATCTCTATTTTGCAACTAACAGCTGGAATTTTCATTCTATCCAACTTTGAATGATTTTGAAGGCAGTCTCTATTAACTCGTCTTTTGTTAAACCAGTATTTAATATTGTATCATCAGATAATGCAATTGGATTACTGATTCCAACACCTAATTCACGATTGTCTCTTTCTTCAAACTGTTCTTTTGTTTGAGGATCATCTGATCTTTCTCTTTTTTGTAAAAAACCAAATCTATTATCAGCTGATGCATGAATTGCTAGTAGTTTTACATCACCAAATTTTCTAAGAACTTGTATCTCATCACTAGATCTGACTCCATCAATTAGTATCACACTTGCAGTAGATGATTCTATTTGTGGTTTGATTAATTCTGCTACTGCCCCAGGACCATTTTTTCCCCTAAGCTCTAGCATTAGTTTTCCAAGATTAGATCTGGTTGGTTCTAAGTTTCTTTTTGTTGCTTCTTCCCTAACTGCATTTCCCATATTGATAATGTCATATCCTTTTGGCTTCAATCCTTCAGCAATAGTAGATTTACCAGCCCCAGGCATGCCTGTTAAGCATACAATTAGTTTTGTCAACACATATCAAAAAAAAGGCTGGTCTATGAAGCTACCGGAAATTATTATAAAGATACTTAAAAGAATGTTATATGCGAACTTTTGTAGCAATTGAAATCTCAAATGGTAATATTATTAATTCTATAAAAAAATTTCAAACTGAAATTAAAATTAATGCAAAACCCGTAGAACCAAAAAATTATCATTTTACTTTACAATTCCTAGGTGAAATTTCAGAAGAGATATCACAAAAAATTATCCAAGCACTTCGTAAGATTGAATTTTCAAGTTTTAGTGTAAACTTGAAGGGAGTAGGTGCATTTCCTAAATCCAAATTTCCAAGAGTAATTTGGGTTGGAACAGATGATGATGGAGGAAATATGCTAATTCAATTATCAAAAAAAGTTGAAAAAGCATTGGAGCCCTTAGGACTTTTTTCAGATAAGCCATTCAAACCTCATATCACAGTATTTAGAATTAAAAAGAAGATTGGAGATATAACAAATGAATTGGATAGCCAGAAAACAATAGATTTTGGAATGCAAGAAATTACTAATATCAAATTGAAAAAAAGTGAACTTACACCAGATGGGCCAATCTATTCTGATTTAGAGGAGATTAAAGCAGTAAAATGAAGCAAATTATTTCCAAAGTTTCTAGGACTGTCACTCCATCAAGAACGATGGAAAAATCAAAAAACCATATTGCTGAATTAGCGTTTAAGTTAGTTAAAAAAGAAATTAAAAAATTTCCAGAAGTAACAGGATTAGAATTTGGAGGTTCATTTGCAAAAGGTACTTGGTTATCAAAAGATGCAGATGTGGATATTTTCATCAAATTCAAGAAGTCTACGTTGGAAGAAAAATTTGAAAAAATCTCGAGAAAAATTGGTTTTAAAGCATTGAAAAAACATTCTCCGTATGTTAGGTATTCTGAGCATCCGTATGTTGAGGCTAAAATTAAGAATACTAAGATTAATGTTGTGCCATTTTATGATGTAAAAAATGGAGAATGGAAAAGTGCTGCTGATAGGTCTCCATTTCATACAAAATTCATGGGAAAATCATTAACGTCCAAAATGAGAAACGAGGTTAGAATTCTAAAAACATTTCTAAAGTCAAATGGAATTTACGGAGCCGAAATTGCAAAGCAAGGATTTAGTGGCTACGTTTCAGAAGTTTTAATCAAACATTTTGGAAGTTTTGAAAATTTAATGAGATCAATATCAGAAGTAAAAGAAAATCAAATTATTGGAAAGACTTCGAAGAAATTTAAAACATCAATAGTAATTGTGGATCCAATTGATAATAATAGAAACTTAGCTGCAGCAATTTCTGATGAAAATATTGGAAAATTTGTTCTTGTTTCTAGGGCTTTTAAAGAAAAACCAACATTAGAATTCTTCAAGAACAAAAAATCAACCGTTTCAAATAAACATTGGAAAAATTTGTTAGTGATAAAATTTGACTTTAAAATTAGAAGCCCAGATATAATATGGGGACAAATTAAAAGAGCCACTTCATCATTAGCCACACAGTTAGAATTGGGTGGATTCAATGTGTTAAGAAGTAAGTCTTATACAGATCAACGAAAAGAGGTCTATCTCTTTTTCTTGTTAGAGTCTACAAAAATTCCAGAAATATATACAAAAAACGGACCAGAGTTTTTCAGAGAAAATAGTTCCAAGAGTTTTATTTCTAAGAATCTTGTAAGTACAGAATTAATGTGGATTGGAAATAATAGAAAAATAATTTCGTTAGAAAAAAGAAAACATACTGAAGCAGTTAAATTTATGACAGAATTTTTGAAAAAGAATCTTCGAACAGATATACCAAAAGGTCTACAAAGTGATTTTAAACGAGGTTTCAGGGTTTCAGTAGGAAACAAAAGTTTAAGCAAATCAATTAAAGAGGCTGCAGGTGAGTTGATTTCAACAGATGGCACACTCCTTCATTTCAATTAAGAAATTTACTGATGAGCCATACTCAAAAATTCTTGGATATCCAAAAGCTACAAGTCATCAAATAAGATCAAGAATTAATGAATTAGAGAAGTTAAAAATCAAATCAATTTCATTAACAGGTTCTACTACACTTGGAAATTTAGCAATTTTAGGAAAAGGATACGTTGGAGTTGTAGTTCTGGCAAAAAAAGGTAGCAAGCAGGTTGCGCTGAAAATTAGAAGAACAGATTCGCAAAGAAATGAAATGAAAAATGAAGCAGTCTTGCTAAAATTAGTAAATTCAGTAAATGTTGGACCAAAAATGTTTGTTGCTAGTAAAAATTTTTTAGTTATGGAATATCTTGAAGGAATAAAGATTGTTGAATGGGTGAATACGTTAAAAGGAAAAGGCAGTGCAAAGAAATTAAAATCTGCAATCAGAAATATTTTAGAAGATTGTTATAGATTAGATCAGATGGGTTTTGATCATGGTGAATTAAGTAATATTTCAAAACATGTTATTGTAGGAAAAACAAAATCTACCTTAATCGATTTTGAAAGTTCTAGTACTAAGAGAAGACCATCAAATGTTACATCAGTTACTCAAGCAATTTTTATTGGATCAGGGATTGCAAAAAAAACTCAAAAAATTTACAAAAATCCTCCTAAAGAGAAAATCATTAATGTCTTAAAACAATACAAGCAAGAAAAAACACAAGATAGTTTTGAAAAACTATTGAAGATTCTAAAATTATAATGGGACCGGCAGGATTTGAACCTGCGACCACTAGTCCCCCAGACTAGTATCATACCAAGCTAGACGACGATCCCTTGTCTCACAGACACAAAATGAAATTATTAAATCGTCGTATTAATTAATGAAAATCATGAAGATTTGTAACATTTGTCACAAGATTTCTGCCACTGATCAGGATCATTTAGATTGTGTTCAAAAAAGAAGTATCGAAATGGAAGATGAAGATTTTAAAAATAATATTCCTGAAAAATTAACTCTGTCAATAAATCCACAAGATTTAGGTGTTGAAGTAAGAGCTATCTTGGAACATCTTTCAAAAGAGAAAGACAAAGAGGATAAATTATAGCCATTTTAACAGTCTTTCTTTTTCAAATTCTAGTTTTTTAGAAAGATTATCAGAGGTTGATTCAGTAAGTTTTGTTAAGGGTTTTGAATTTGAAAACATATCAACCTCAACAACAGATGCTGTATCTCTACCTGATTCTATGAAACAACCGCCTTTTCCATCAAATAATTTGAATTCTTCTTTGGATTGAATTTTTGAAATAATATTTTTTGCAACTGTGATACCTTCTCCTTCTGCAAAAATTCCTGCCTTTGGAACTGCCAATGTTTCAGTAACTGATAAGATAGTAACATCGCCTACAGCAAAGACATTTTCAAAAGGCGTTTTACAATCTCTGTCTATTGGGATAAATTCTGATTCTTTTGCTAATCCAGAATCATAGATTACTTTTGGAGCAATATGTGGTGGAACAGCCAAAAGTAAATCAAAATCAGCATCACTATTTTCAAAAATTAGTTTTTTAGATTCAACAGATTTTATTTTACTAGAATTATGGAAAGTAATTTTTTCAGAATTTACAAGATCAAGAATTTGTTTGCTTACTTGAGAGCCAGCTGCCGGCAAGGTTATAGGAGCTGGACTGTAAAAGTCAATTTGTACAGAATCACGTATTCCGCGTTTTCTAAGCATGGAATCTATTAGCAAACTAGCCTCAAATGGTGCAGGGGGACACTTGTAAGGCATCCCCATTATTGATATTGCAATTTTTCCAGACTCAATAGTCTCAAGTCTATCATGGATTTCTGAGAGATGGTTATGATCATATAGATTGAATCCATTTTCAATTAATCCAGGAATTTTTTGAGGAGCTAAAACAGCCCCCATAGAGATTATTAGAAAATCATACGAGATGTTTTGAGATGTAGTTTTTACATTTTTGTTTTGAAGATCAATTGTTAAGATTTCATCTTTTATGAAATTGATTTCTTTTTTTGGTAGTTCATTTAATGAGCCAATAGAGTTTTCAAAAGTTCGAGTTCCATTAATTATCCATAATTTTGCAAATCCTACCATAAACCAATCTTTTTTGTCTATTACAGTGATTTTTACTTGTGAGACAGATAGAGAATTTCTTAATTCATTGGCAGCAGAAAGGCCACCAAAACCTCCTCCTAAAATAACAACATGTGGAATGTTTGTCAACTTAGCGTTCTTGTGTTGTAGGTCTTATCAAAACCTCATTGACATTGACATGAGATGGAGATTCAACTGCATACAAAATTGCATTTGCAATATCTTCTGCTTGTAATGCTTCCATTTTTTTTGCATTTTCAATAAATCCCTGCAAAGATTCATCAGTAATTGTATCAGTAAGTTCTGTTGCTACAACTCCAGGTTCAATGGTAGTTATTCGAATGTTTGAACGTGCGCTAAATTCTTGTCTTAATCCCTCACTAAATGCTGCAACTGCAAATTTTGTTGCACAATAAACACTACCAGTTGGGAAAACAGTTCTTCCAGCAACAGATGATAGATTTACAATGTGACCAGATTTTTTTTCTTTCATATGTAAAATTACTGAGCCTGTACAATACAACACGCCTTTGATATTCACATCAATCATTCTATCCCATTCATCTACCTTGAGGCTTTTGAAGAGACTCAAAGGCATCAAACCTGCATTATTTACAAGAATATCAATGGAACCCCATTTTTCTAAAACTGCCTTAGCAAAATTTTCACATTCTGATCTTTGTGTGACATCTAATTTTTGATAAAATACTTCTCCACCATCAGTAGAGATCTTTTTTGCAAGTTCTTCTAATCTGTCAACTCTTCTAGCACCTATAGCAACTTTTGCGCCTGCTTTTGATAGTGCTAAAGCAGTAGCATATCCTATACCGCTACTTGCTCCCGTTATTATTGCTACTTTATCTTTAATCATCTAAATCACTTGAACGCGTTTAATTTCAACATCGTAAAAATGTTTAGGCGTTAAGAAGTTACAAGTTTTAAGAAAACCACTAGCATCTTTATTAAAAGAAAATGGTAAATTAAATTGTGATATCTGAAAAATGTGCTTATTGTGGAGATTTAACAGATTTACCATTCCAGTGTAATTATTGCAAGGATCCATTTTGTGCAGAACATAGACTTCCAGAAGAGCATAGATGCGTAAAACTCAGTCTGATTCGAGCAAAAAAATTTGGTGAGAGAAAAGTCATACGAGATGGAGGACCAAACAAACCAAATATTTTCAAACGAATTTTTGGAAGATCTTAAAATTAGTAAGGACTCTTTTCAGGAGAAATTTTTGCACGTCTACCTTGATAAATTAGAGCAATAGCAAGTGCAAACATCACCAGTGCAGTTAATGGAAAATTTTGTGGTGCAGGCAAAACAAACCAATAGTAAACTCCAAAACTAATTAACACTGCTGCTTGTACCCATAGTTTAATCCATTTTGGGACTTTGATTAATCTGCTAATTACTTCAATAACAAGAATTCCAATTACTGGATAAATTGAAAATAATAAAAAATCAAATACTTCAACTCCTGTGTGAGACATGTAATATGAAAATAAAACAGGTGTAATTTTTATCTAATCATCCCAACGAATTTTAGTTGCAGCATTTTTGGCAATTAAGGCTTGAGCGTTTTCATACGGAATCGTAGCAATGTCTTCAGTTTTGAAAGGGCCATATTTTTCAAGGTCAGCACCCACAATTTCTTCTACTTCTTTGAGAAATCGGATGACAATTCTCTTTGTTTTATGATTTTGAGCTAGTGATTCAAGGAATTTTGATTTCCCATTAATTGTTGCTGAAAGAATCATTTCAATCCTTTCCCTTTGTTCCTCTTGTGAATCTAAAATGAACTTTTCTTCATCTAGAAGGTTTCCAAATTGAATATCTTCTGATTTAGAAATTTTTCCTAGTCTAATATTTATCAGTAATGATGTTAGTTCAGTTGCCATTTCTATCAGAGTGTCTTTAATTTTACTTTCTACACCATCAAATTCTTGTTTTCTTAAATTCCCGATAAAGTCAGAGAGGTTTCTGTAAAAGTTTGGATCAATTTCTAATATAGAATCATCTTCAGTTTCTCGTAAAACTGTATGATGTAAAGAGTTGATATCGATTTGGTTTGGTTCAGACATTTCTTACCTAATCCTTAAATGCTGGGTGTATTTGTGTTTGATTGAAGTAAAAAATTGCCGTATAAAGTTAGTCATGGAAAAGCAATCCAAGTAAAATATTCACCTGATGAAGTTTTTTCTAGGATTCAACACGAGGGCGTTCAGTTTATCGATCTGCAATTTACTGGTCTTACAGGTCATTTTCATCATACTACAATTTCAACTGACATGTTTACCCCTGAACAAATGAGAGATGGATTACCTAAATTGGATGGTTCGTCAATTGTTGGCTTTACTAGTATTAACGATTCAGATCTACTTCTAAAACCAGATCCAAATTCATTTGCAATAATTCCTTGGATGACTGAAAATAAAACAGCTAGACTTCTTTGTGATGTTTTTTGGGGAGAAGATAGAGGAAGGTTATCAAGAGATCCTAGAGGAATTTCTCAAAAAGCTGAACAATATATCAAATCTCAGGGATTTGATTTTAGTAATTGGAGTCCAGAGGTTGAGTTCTTTGTTTTTGATAAGGTACATTGGGATGTTCTAACACCATACAAAGGACAGTCTTATTCAATTGAGTCAAAAGAAGCTCCATGGAGTCAATCAGGAGATGGATATCCAATGGGGTTACAGGAAGGATACTATCCTAGTACGCCGTCAGACACTCTTACACCATACAGAAATGAATGTGTGAATATTTTGAATAGGGATTTTGGAATATTATGTGATAATCATCACCATGAAGTCGCAACTGCAGGACAATGTGAAATTGACATCAGATATGATAACATGACGAATGCAGCAGACGCTGCGCAGACCTACAAGTATGTTATCAGAAATGTTGCACAGAAATATGGAAAGGTTGCAACAATGATGCCAAAACCAATTGCGATGGATTCAGGTTCTGGAATGCACGTTAACGTTAGTTTATGGAAAGGAAAAGAAAATGTATTTTTTGATCCAGACGACGAAATTGAATTAAGTCAAACTGGAAGATACTTTTGCGGTGGAATTATTAGTCATGCCAAAGCATTATCAGCAATTTGCAATCCTACTACTAATTCATACCATAGACTTGTACCTGGGTATGAAGCTCCAGCATACATTGCATGGAGTTCAGGAAACCGTTCTGCTATTGTTAGAGTTCCAAAACATCTCAAAGGAAAAGGATACGCATATCTAAAAAGGCTAGAGTTTAGAGCTCCTGATCCTTCATCTAATCCATATCTTGTGTTTGCTGCAGTGGCATCAGCTGGAATGGATGGAATCAAAAAGAAGATGGATCCTGGAGACCAAGTACGTGAGGACATCTTCAAGATGACTAGATCAGATAGAGCTAAAAGGGGCATTGGTGTTCTTCCAAAAAGTCTTGGTGAAGCACTAGATGAGTTAGAGAGTGACAGAAAATTTCTTATCCCAATTTACACTAATGATGTAGTTGACAAGATAATAGAATTAGAAAGAAGAGACCAACGTGAAATAGCTATTAGGCCACATCCGCATGAATTTTATCTATACTTTGATGTTTAGGCCCTTCCAGTAAGCTGAAAGATATAGTATAATGAAATTACTATCAGAACAAATCCTCCTCCTAGAAATATTCCTCGTCTATTCTCAGATGTAGCAGCTCTATACAGTAAAACTCCACCACCAAGACCCACAAATAATATCAAAACTCCAATTATTACACCATCAAAACTTGTTTTAGTAATTAGTGGATGAAATAATCCAGCAAGTAATGCAAAAAATACAACTAGGTAAATATACTTAAAACCAGTAAGAATTTTGGAAGACGTTTTATTCAATGTTGTTCGTGAATGTGGTTATAAAATAAACTTTTGAAGAAATCTTTCAAAATGATTTACATCATTCCAGGCATGCCACCCATTCCAGGCATGCCACCCATTCCAGGCATGCCACCCATTCCAGGCATGCCACCTGGCATACCTCCTTCTCCTCCACCAGGTGGGGCACCTGCGGATTTTTGGGTAGCAATTACATCATCAATTCTAAGAATCATACATGCAGCTTCAGAAGCTGCAGACACAATCTGAAGTTTAACTGCGAGTGGTTCAATAATATCACTTAATTTCATATTAGCAATCTTTCCCTTCATAACATCAATTCCAGTCCATTTCTCTCCCTTCTGTTGTTTTGAGCGAAGAAGTGTAAGTGTGTCAATTGGATCCATTCCAGCATTTTCCGAAAGTATTAACGGAATTGATTCTAAAGCATCAGCGAATTTTTCTGCAGCTAACTGTTCTCTTCCTTCTAGAGATTTTGCCCAGCTTCTTATTTTTGTTGCAGCAAATGTTTCAGGAGCACCGCCACCTGCAACAATTAAGGGATTTTTCATTACGTCTTTTACAACCATTAGTGCATCATGAACAGAGCGTTCAACTTCGTCAACTACTCTCTGTGAGCCTCCACGAAGAAGTAAGGTTACTGCTTTTGGATGTTTACAGCCTTCTACAAATACCCATTTATCTTCTTCAATTTTTCTTTCTTCAACAATGTTTGCACTACCTAGATCTTTTTCAAAAAGATCATTAAGGTTTATAACAATTCTAGCGCCTGTTGCTTTTGCAAGTTTTGTAAGATCACTTTCTTTAATTCTTCTAACTGCAATGATTCCAGCTTTTGCTAGATAATGTTGTGCCATATCATCAATTCCTTTTTGACAAAAAACTACATTTGCACCAGACCCAATGACTTTGTCAACCATTGTCTTTAACATTCTATTTTCTTCATCTAGAAATGATTTCAGTTGTTGAGGATTTGAAATGTTAATTTTTGCATCAGTTTCAGTCTTACTAATTTCTAATGCGGTATTAATTAATGCAATTTTAGCTTCAGTAACTTTTCTAGGCATACCTCCATGAACAATTTCTTTATCAAGAACGATACCTTGTATAATCTTAGAATCTTTGATAGAGCCTCCAGCCTTTTTTTCTACCTTAACATCATCAATATCAACATTGTAAATTTCGCCTTCTTTTTCTGAAACAGCAAGAACAGACTTTACAACAATTTCTGCAAGTTGATCAGAATCTTTTCTAACAAGTTTAGTTTGCATTGAGGTTTTTGCAATTTTAGTTAGAATGATTTTATCGTTTGCAGATACTTGGTCAGCAATGCTTTCAAGAAACTGTTTTGCCTTTTTTGCAGCTTTTCTGTAACCATCAACAATAATTGTTGGATGAACATCTTGATCAATTAATAATTCAGCGTTTTCAAGTAAAGCACCTGCCAAGACAACGGCTGAGGTTGTACCGTCTCCAACTTCATTATCTGTAGTTTTAGCAATTTCAACTAGCATTTTTGCAGCTGGATGTTGAACATCAATTTCTTTTAAGATGGTTGCACCATCATTTGTAATAGTAACATCTCCCAAGGAGTCAACTAGCATTTTATCCATGCCTCGTGGACCTAGGCTGGTTTGAACAATTTCAGCAATAATTTTGCATGCAGCGATATTATTCTTTTGTGCGTCTCTGCCTTTGGTTTCTGAGCCTCCTTCCTTTAGCAATACAACTGGCATAGTACCTTTTGAAGTAGCTTGCATACCCATAGATGCAGAAACTCTAGATTCCCCTTTTATATCTTGCAGATCAGTGTGTAAATTTGATGCAGCATCGATGTTTTTAAATTGGGAAAATCAAGTTGCAAAATATGGCCAAGTCACAAAATAAGCAAGCTTACAATAAAATTTTCACAAAATTAAAGAAACATCACAAGTGGTTTGAGAATTCAATTCCATTGATTGCAAGTGAAAATATTCCAAGCCCTGCTGTTCGAGAAGCTATTATTTCAGATTTTGGAAATAGGTATGCTGAAGGATGGCCTGGGGAGAGAGTATACGCTGGTTGTGTCTACATTGATGATGTTGAGTTCGAATGCATGAAATTGGCCAAAAAATTGTACAAAGCAAAATTTGCTGATGTAAGACCAATTTCAGGAGTTGTTGCAAACCTTGTAGTGTACTCTGCTTTTACCAATCCAGGCGATGTAATGTTGGCACCTTCTATTCCTGCAGGTGGACATATTTCACATGGTAAAAAGGAGCACTCTGGAACTGCTGGTCTGGTTCATGGATTAGAAATAGAGTTCTATCCGTTCGATGCTGAAGAAATGACAATTGATGTTGATAAGACAAAACAAAAAGTCAAGGTTCTAAAAAAAGACGGCCGTCTTCCAAAGATGGCAATGTTCGGCGGTTCATTATTCTTGTTTCCACATCCTGTCAAAGAATTATCAGATTTTCTAAAGAGCTATGATATGCATATTAATTATGATGCAGCTCATGTTGCTGGATTAATTGCTGGTGGGAAATTCCAAGATCCTCTACGTGAGGGTGCAGATACAATGACTATGAGTACTCATAAGACCTTATTTGGACCTCAAGGAGGACTTGTTTTAGGCTCTGAAGAATATGAAGAGGTTATCAAAAAAGCAACCTTTCCTGGTCTTACAAGCAGCCATCACATTCATCATATGGCTGGAAAAGCAGTTGCTTTTGCAGAAGCTTTAGAGTTCGGAAAAGACTATGCAACTCAGGTCATAAAAAATGCTAAGTCATTTGCAGAGGCATTGAGTGATATGGGATTCAAGGTATTAGGTGAGAAAAGAGGATTTACAAAATCACATCAGATTGCAGTTAATGTTTTAGATTATTCTGATGGTGGAAAAGTAGAAGTAGATTTAGAAAAAGCTAACATTATAGTAAACAGACAGCTGATTCCAGGCGATATTAAGGCAGGAAGAAACTATTTCCATCCAAGTGGAATTAGATTAGGAGTTTCTGAAATTACACGACTTGGAATGAAAAAGAACGAGATGCAGGAAATTGCATCTATGATAAAACAAGTAGTTATTGAGAAAAAGGATCCAAAGAGGATACTTGCAAAAGTTATGGCTTTCAGAAAAAACTATCAAAAAGTTAAATTCTGTTTTGATAATAAATTAGGCGCCTATGAATACGTCAAATTAAGATAATTCTAGGCGTAATCAGAAAGAAGTGATTGATCTCCTTGACTCTTACCAAATACCAATTCAATTTCATCGGACAGAGCATAAATTCTTCCTCTTTGATATTCACCAACATCATATTTGTCAACAAGTCTTTTTGCAAGTTTCAGATATTTTTCTACAGAGCCTCTGGTAATTGTGGGAATTAGTTTATGACCACAGACGCATGTTTGGATTAGAGGCATTCTACGGAATGACTTTCCACAGCCAGTACACCTAAAGTTTTGTCTGGCGTATGCCCTAAGATTTCCCATAATATCTGGAACAAGGTGTGTTGAAATGACATTTGAAACAATTTCTGAAGGGTTTACAACATCAATTAATTCAGCATTTCTAATTTGCATGTCAAATTTGTCAAGCATGGAACCAAGTGTAGAATAGGCACTACGGGATTTTGAAGTGGTTAGGGATGAAGTTGAATGTGTAAAGAAATAATCGTAAAACTGTCTTTCAGTTCCAAGGCGTGATTTAATAATTTCTACGGATGTTTCATCTGATGCTTTGATTTGTTTAAGTGTGGATTCAAAGAATTCTAAAGGGAGTGACTTTGTGACTTCAAGGTTGTGTGCCTGTGGTTGAGATTCGTGTGGTAAAACAAGAGGTTGAATTAGTAATGGGGCATCCATTAATCCGCCTATTCTATCAGAAAGAAATTGTCTTGAGAAATTAAGTAGACTGTCCATTAGAAGCATGATAGAATCAGCATCACCATCAGCGTCTCTTCTTTTTGCAGAGTGCCAGTTTGGAGTTCCAAAACAAACATGGGTTTCAGTATATCCAATGATTCGTCCTACAATTCCAACAGAGGTATGTGGAGCTAAACCAATTATTAGATGGCCAATCAGCTCATCAGAATTCTTTACGTTATAAAATGGAGATTTTCCATAAAACTTGTCTAAAAGAGTATCAATGTACTTGCAGGTAGAAACTAGATAATTTCCGCTGTCATAAGGAATTATCACATCTTGCATACGAAGTTCAACAATCTGATCTGAGTTTTCAAGAGGGTCTCCATCAATGTCATGAGAATATCTAAGGTCCTTTAGTTTCTCTATCGATGTCCCAATCCATGATGGTTTGAATTGAGTTAAGGGAGAATTTGTTGCATCAAATCTGACAGTCCCATCTTTGAAGACTGTAAGTCCAAAGTTTTGACGTACAAGTCCCTTTTCTAGAGGTTCAGCAATTCTATCTTGATTAATTAGTTCTTTGACGCCCTTGAGTGGTTCTTTGACACGCAAGCCCATCTTTTCTTGAGCTAATACTAATTTCGCTTTTAGTGGAAATTCTTTGTGCGAGTAAGTTGATGCCTTCCGTTTACATTTTTCGCAATATGATTCATTGATGATATCTCTACAGTTAGGACACCTATAGGAAATTGTCGTCTTAGTGCCACATTTAGAGCACTTTATGCCTATAGAAGGTTCATCACATTGGTTGCAGTGCCTATTGTATATGTTAGTAAAGAAGTGTTCATTTCTTGATGCCTTTAGAAGATCCCTAGTAGGTCCTCCTTTGTCACTAATTGGAAATAATACATGTGTTGGAGGTTTCATTTGTCTAGCAGCTGCTTTTTCAGGTCTTCCAATTCGAACCCCGATGGAGGTTGAGAATTTGTTCTTAATTTGAATCCCCGATGATTTTGTTAAAATTTGCGGAACCGATAAATCAGTAATTATTGGTTTTTCTCTAAATAATATATTGAAGAAAATTTTTGCCTCTAGATTTTCTAATCTTACAGTTTCATTTTCGACTTTATGAGGGACCCCCAATTTTTCAAGGATTTTTTTGATTTGAGTTAAGTATTCAATAGATGTCTCATTGATTTTTTTTGGTTCTAAAAGTTGACCCAGTTCTTCTGATGAGATTTTATCCCAAAAATATAGATAGTGTGGATGGAGTGGAATTTGAAAATCAAGGGAAATTTTCAATGCTTCATCCATTGTGGGTATTCTAGTCAGAAATTGTTTTAGATATTGGTCATCAGGCTCATATTTTTGGGTTTTTTGTTTTAATTCCTCTATCCAGAATTCCTCAACATATCCTGAAGGAATAAGTTGAGCGTTGTTTTCAAGAAAGTCTCCAAATGAAATTAGAATATCTCCTAGATGTAGGATTTTTTCAATTTCATTTTTAATTTCTAATCCGTGTTTAACACCTCTAATCTTTACAACGTTGCCATTTTTTAGACGAACTATCGGAGTATCAATAGAATCAACAAAGGCAACAGTTGCCCCTTTTCCTGGAATATCAATTTTAATCTGTGTTCCAACAACTACAGTATGATCTAAAATTTCGCCAAGTACTGGATGAATCCCAACTGCTGCAAAGCCTGTATTACATGCTCTTCCATATCTTAGTCGAAACCCACCTAGCTTTTTAGGCATGGATAAGACCGATCTGCCTGTAATTACCTCACGCATTCTTTTAGCAGCTACGTCTTCTTGATTTTCACCTGTTTGAATTGCGCCTTTAAGATCATTAAGCCATTCCCAACCATCTAGATTGTACAATTCAATCCTTTTGAGAAGTTTTTTAGATCTTCCAATCAATCCGTCATTTAAGACACGCAAAGCGCCTCCTCTGACCCTATCAGTTTTGATACGAGCCATTGATTTGTGATTTACAACCTCAAACGGATCCGTATCTACTCCATCTAATTCTACTGGGAGGTTAGAAATGACATGTTCTATATCTTCGTCTAAAATATGGAATTGAAAGCTGCTGGCCTCTCTTTCATAGATTCGTAATTCCTCAACAAATCTACCTGTTTCATCATCAAAGGAATTAGCTTGGTATTTTGTTAGTCCAACTGCCTTTCTAACGTGGTCCGCAATTAGCATTGTTACAGCGGATTCTGTGCCTCCTGCTGAACGCATGGGCCCTGCGATAGAAACTGAAAGATATTCAGTACCATCTTTGTTTTTCTTTATCTTTACTTCACTAATTCCCTGTAAAGGTGCGATGGTTACTCCTTCAGTAACAATGGCCAATCCTACACGAACTGCAAGATCTAGTTTGTCTTCTAAGGTGGCATCAGAAAGAGTGTATTTACCGAGAGCAATTTGTTTTGATAAAATTAATGCAGAGATCTCCTTTCCGTTTATTTTTAGTAGTTCTCTAAGTGGTTCAGCAATATCAATTTCGTGCATCTTGGCAACTCGATCTGCCAAATCAAACGCAATTTTAGGCTCAATTATGCCTGAAGAGTCTACCAAGCTTGATTTTGCGTCTGCTGCTTTCTCATAGATGGAAAATGTTTCAGATGAGAGATTTGAGTAATAATCATAATAATAATCTGGCATCTCAATACCACTAATACGAGAAACTGCATCGTTATCAGACATAATACAGCTCTACTACTTGCTTCTTTGAATTGCTTTTGCTATTTCTTGGAGTTTTTTAATATTTCCTCCTTTTTCAAGGAGCGTTCCAATAACCAAAGCATCAGCTCCTGCTTTGACCAAATTCTGAGCAGTTTTAACGTCTTTAATTCCTCCTCCTACTATCAAAAATCCATTAAAAGTACGCCTTACTGTCTGAACCATCTCTGGAGTAACACTGGATTTTGCACCAGAACCTGCTTCTAAATATACAAATCTCATACCAAGAAATTGAGCAGCAAGAGCATATGCAGCAGCAATTTTTGGCTTTTCAAATGGAATTCCTCGTGCTGAACCGACAAACCAAGCAGAGGTTCCCTCACCTATGACCAAATAAGCAGTTGGGAGTGGCTCTAAACCAAATTTGAGAACACTTGGGGCTCCTAATGCTTGAGCTTGTGTGATAAAATAGGGGTTTTCTGAGTTCATTAGTGAGCTGAATAGAATTGCATCAGCATCGGGTACAATGCCAGTAACATTCCCAGGAAATAAGATTATTGGAATTTTGATGCCTTTTTTGATGCTTTTAACCACTTGAGCCATCTCAATCTGATCAGTGGCAGAAGAGCCTCCAACCAAGATTGCAGAAGCACCAATCTTTTCAACATCTTTGGCAAGCTTGCTTGATGCCTCTAAATGCGATACTTCAGAATCAATTAACACAAATAATAATGCGTTTTTCTTTTTTAGTTCAGATTTTAGGAACGATTCAACTTTATTTCTAGTCATAGTGGGGGGTTGTAGACGACTCCTCTTTAAAGTTTAATTGGAATGTTGATATACAGATTTGTATAGCTATGGCAGAGTTTCAAGAGTCTAATTTTAACAATATTATACGTCAAATTATCAAAAAATCACTATTTACAGAACGACAAATTGAAATTATTTTAAATCAGAAGGATCTTTTGGATTCTAGGTTTTCTATAACAAAAGGAGCCTATTACAGACAAGTTGGGCAATCAAGGGAAAAATTAGTCGCGTTATTTTATTCAATCATACTTTTACACGGTCTGGGTATTTTATTACCTGATGACATTGATGTAATATCCAAACTTTCAGAGTATGTCCGTGTGATGAATGTTGGTGATGTCTTCCCAGAAAGAGAAGAGCAGATCACTAGTGTGATAGATATGACTATTCGAAAGGCATGTAATATGTGATGTTTGTGATGATTGTGGTCAAAAGTAAGTTGAGTTGTTGTGATTATGAGTGTGACGATATTAATCTAAAGTGTAAAACAATATTGCTCAATCACGATAAATCACAACTTAGATAGAAAATTGTGATGTTAGTAGAAATTCCTGATCCTGAAGTGATATTAAGTGTAATTTTAGCATTCATGGTCGGTTTAGGTGGGTTGTATGGGTACTACAAAGTACGTCCGTTCATAAAATCTAGGAGTGAAATGGTTGATGTATCACAATCTGATCGTTTAGAGTACTATGAAAGGCAGTTAATTGATATGAAAATACGTCTAGATGCTATAGAAATACAAGGAATTGAACAAAAAACAGATGACCCTAATTTAGAATTAAAACAGTTCTTAGAGAAGTTAGCAAAGAATGAATCACATGAGATGGAAGTTAAGGATGTTAATCATTCTGAAGTTGTGCCTGAAAAACCAATTTCCACGCCTAGTGTTTCTAGCTTAGATTATACGAATCCGATAGACCATGTGTTGCATCTAATCACAAACAAAGCTATGACATCACGTGACATACAAATCACATTAAAGAGAAGTAGGGAGCATACATCACGATTAATGAAAAAATTGTTTGAAGATGGTTATGTTGAAAGGAATACTGAAACCAAACCATATACTTATTCAATTACTGAAAAAGGAAAAACAAAGGTTGATAAAGTTCAAACCAACCCTATAATTGCATAACAAGTTTCTTTAGTTTTTTAAAATAGTTTTTTGTTCTTTCATTCAAATTTTTAGGGTAATTACATAATTTTTTATTAATTATAAATTATATATATTATTAAATTATAGAAATTATATGTCTGTTCAAGAGAATGAGGTCTTAGTAAAAATCACTTCAGCCGGAACAATTTCCATTCCTAAACAGTTTAGAAAATACATGGATATTCAAAAAGGTGAATATGTTAAGTTAATTCTTGGAAACGACCGGTTAATTATTAGAAAAATTACCATTTCTTGACTACTTATCGTTGTTTTTGACTAATCTTAATGGTTTGATAGGTCCATTCACGGCCTGTTCTAACTCTATCAATTCTGCCTTTTGATGAAAATCGTGATAAGTAGGTGGATATTACACTAAGTTTTACTGGTTCGCTGAATTCGTCTTCATATTTTTCAAGAATGTTTGTGGAGGTAAATTTACCCACAAGGAAGAACTTGTCCACAATATGCCAAATTTTTGAGCCTGTCGAGTCCATGTTGGTTACTTCTTGTTCTTCCTCAATATTCATCAAATCCATCATTTCGAATATTTTAAGAACTTTGTCTCTGGTGACATTACCCTCTATTTTGATGTCATAGCATGCACCATCAGAGTCCTCCATATCTATTCGAATACGTTTTTTAGCCATCTTTAAGATCTTGAGGATCAGATGTTAACAGTTCAATTGATCCAAGAATATTTGTTAACTAGGTGGTTTGTTAACATTGACTGTATAAGCCGTGCCTAGCCAAATTTTTATTATTAACAATATGCCTAGAAAACCACCCTCATAATAGGTAATTTTTATGACTAGAGTGGTAATGATGGGGTGTATTCTTGTATATTCACAATGTTAACATCCATCTTAACGCCCAGAATGGAAATAAAGGGGTTAAAATAGGCTTTTCAAAAAAATTCTTAACTGTATATTAACAAAGTGTTAACTTGTAGGTAGAATTGGGCTCAACCCACACACCAATATTTCCATTCTATATTTTTTTATTTTTTTTTTAAAAATCAAAAAATAACTAATTACAAACTAAACTAGAGTTACTATTCTATACTCTCTTAATTTAAATATGGTTATAATATTATTGACAGGAAATAAAGGTGTGTGAGTATGTCTGATCCAATTGATAGGTTGCTTGATGCAGCAGAATCTGGGAAATCCATCATAAAAAACAGGGACATTCTTCACTTTACATATGTACCAAATATTATCCTACATAGAGATTCTGAACAGGAACAAGTTACTCAATCATTAATACCCATCCTAAAACAATCTAGACCATCCAACCTTTTGGTATATGGAAAACCTGGAACTGGCAAAACATTAGTTGTTAAAAAAGTAATTTCTAAAATCCAAGAAAGAGTTGAGCAATCCAAATTCCCAATTAAATTAATATATTCAAACTCTAAAGAGGAGACAACACTTTATGGATTGTTAGTTAGTATAGGAAGGCAATTAGGCCTAGATGAGAAGGAATTACCCACAACTGGCCTGGCAATAAGCGAGGTTTTCAAAAGACTTCTCAATAAGATTGATGAAGGAAAACTTAACGCAATTTTTATAATTGACGAAATTGATTATCTTGCCCAATTAGTAGCAAAAACAGGCAAGGATATACTATACCAACTTACAAGAGCAAACGAGAGACTAAAACAAGGTTCCCTGACTTTGGTGGGAATTTCAAACGATCTAACATTTAAAGAAAAACTGGATCCCAGAGTAATTAGCAGCCTTGGCGAGGAGGAGATTGTCTTTACAAACTATAATGTTGAACAAATTAAAAAAATTCTTGAAGAAAGAATCAACGAAGCCTTTGTAGAGAGTTCTGTTGAGGAATCAGCCCTAAATCTATGTGCAGCGCTTGCAGGAGGAGAACACGGTGATGCTCGTAGGGCAATTGATTTGCTTCGCGTTGCAGGAGAGATTGCTGAACGACAACAAACAGACAAAGTTACAACAAAAAATGTTGAGCAGGCCAGACAAAAAATTGAAGAAAATAAAGAGGAAACCTCTCTAGAAGCATTTCCCCTTCACGAAAAACTGATTATTCTTGCAATTATGAAGGCAAACGGTTCTTCTACTGGCGAGATTTACTCGTCATACAAGAACCTCTGTAAGGCAGTTGGTCGCGATGAGCTTACAAATAGGAGGATTACTCAAATGCTAAGTGAAATTGAACTATCTGGAATTATCACCGGAAGATTGGTTCATCAAGGAATTCATGGTAGGACAAAAAAATACAAACTTGAAATCTCATCTGAAATGGTAAAAAAGGCCTTCAAAAATGAACTAACTTTGAAGGATATTATCTGAATTTGAATTATAGTTTTGATGGAAGACTTGGAAAGTCTTTAGATTTACCATGATTGCTATTCCTGGATTTGGGGTCATTCCAACACTAGCCTGAAAGGGTGTTTGTTTTTGCCATGAGCCGGAATTTACCAGTAAGATTCCCTTGTACATACCTAATTCAGCCCTATGAACATGACCTACATGGAAGATATCTGGAATATTCTCAATTACTAAAAGATCCTCCATCTCAGGTGCTATGGGTGTTTGACTTCCATATATTGGACTTAGATGCCTTGCCCTGAGAAGATGCTTCATCACATTTGTTGGTTTGTTATAACTTAGACCAGGTGTGGTCTTTACAATATCATCAACACTCTGTCCATGAAACATCATCACCTTTACACCATTCAATGAAACTACGGCTGGGTTTCCAACCATAACTACATTTTCCATTTCCCACAAACTTGAACTGTATTTTTTTGGTATAGCTGGTTGTGGGAGAGCTCTTCTTCCTGGATCATGGTTTCCAGGCATAATTATGACCTTCATATTTTTTGGAATCTTACCAATCAAATCAACCGTCTTTTTGAGTTGTTCCTTAATGGTTAGACAAACCAATTCTTTGTCCTGATTTGGGTATATCCCAACCCCATCTACTATATCTCCAGCGATTAGGACAAAACGAATTTTTCTTGCAACTGGATCTGGACTTGATAACCACGAAACAAATTCCGTAAATTCCTCCTCCATGAAAAACTTACTTCCAATATGCAGATCTGAAAGAAAGACCACATATGCTTCAGTTTCTGATTTATTGATGGTCTGATCAGGAATGTCTGGTAGAATCAGATCCTTGATTATCATTCCAGAATTCTTTCCCAAACTTATCCTTACCATAACAAATTGATCAGTAAGAAGAGTACCTACAGCCTTCTGTAACTCACTATCAAAAACAATACCCTCAAACGAGCCTGATGGATCCTCTAGAACCAACTTTGTGATATTTCTCTCGGTATTTCTTGTAGTGACAAGACCGCACACATACATATCATCTTTTGATTTTACAGTTTTTACAGATGCTATGGATTTGAGCTTTCTTGATTCTGGTCTGTCTGAAATTATTCTTTTTAACTTGTTAAAACGACTTGAAAACAAGGCATTGTAACCTTTAACCCCCTCACCTGTTGTTATCTTAATGGTAGGATCAGACAATACTTTAATTTCATTTTGTAGTGTTGGATCCTCTTTAATTCCAAGATATGTCTCTAAATCATCCTGATTAATCTGAAATAACTTTTGTCTGGCCTTCTCTCTAACTATTTCCTTTATGATCTTCTCTAATTTTCTAACATCTACATTTTCTAAGATTTTAAAAGCATCAGGATGAATTTGGAATCCTTTGTTTAATGCATAGTTTAACGCAAAGGTAAGCTCCTTTTTCATATTAAAAAATATCATCTGGTTTAATTAAATCTGCGCCTAACAACGAACCCTCAAATATTGTTCAAAATGGAAGACAGTGTGAATAAAATCAGAATAATCACATTTTTCATATTTTTAGGAATTTTTGCTGCCGCCTATCAGATTGGCTCTATGTCTTCTGTAAGTGAAGAAGAAGCAAATGCCTTCATGTCCGAATTTGAAGACCTTATTTTAGACATAGATGCATTTGGAATTTTTGTACACAATACAACCATTGCACTACCGATGTTCATTCCTGGATTTGGAGTTGCGTGGGGGATTTTCTCTGCTTGGTCCACAGGATTTGCTTTTGCTGCAATAGCTTCTACTATTCCTGAAGTAAGAGATATTCCGCCACTCTCAATTCTTTTCTTATCACCATTTGGGCTGATGGAAGTTTTTGCATACTCTTTGGGCATCTCTAGAAGTTTTATTCTAATTCGAGCAGTAAGCAAAAAGATCAATCTTATTCCATTTATCAAACCAACAGCCATAGAGATTGGAATTGTAGTGGCGCTCCTATTAACAGGGGGATATCTTGAATTTTACATGATAGAATTAGCCCAACAAGAAGGCCTTGAGATGTCTGGGTTCTAATTTTTAGGATTACCCATGGATTTGCCTAATCAGGCTTAAGTTTAGATATACTATATCTTACATCTAAAATAATTTAGTAGTAAATTATAAACCAAATTAGAAGACAAATCTATCGTGAAGCTAACTATATCACTATTAGCATTACTTGTTGTTTCATCAGGGTATTTTGTCAATGAATCATTTGCTGAAATTTCCGAGAATCAGGCATTTCTTTTAGAGGGTTCTGGATTTGCAGTAACTGAGGAGTCAATCAACATTTCAGAAATTGATCTAGGGCTGTCGTCTCAACAACAACGTGGGAGTACAATTGACTTCCTAACAGAAGACGGTTTTATTACATTAGGTGAGGAGGAGTTTCTTTTCTCTAATTTAGAAGGAAAATTTTTGCGTGAAGGCCGTTACATTAGAATTAATGGAAGTGTTGAAAGTTCAAGCGGATTTGATACCTCAATTAGCTTCTTTGGAAGACTAATTGAAGAAAGTAAAGATGCATTAGTTTATGGTTTTACTGGTAGAATTACAACATCCGATGATACTTACAAAGTAATCTATACAACAAAATTATCTACACTAGCAAAAATTGAAACAATATCAACATCTGAAGAATTAAATGATCTTACAATTTCTATTCTTATAGGCTCATCTATACAAGGAATTGCAAGTAGTTACGGTGAAATTAATACTGCTAAAAGCCAAGCAATTGGAACACAAAATGCATATGATTCACTTAGATTGAGATATTTCTCACAAGATAGAATTTCAATAGAACCAAGAACTACCATTACAATAATGAATGATGATGAAGTATCTCACAGTATTCTTAGCGGAACAGAAAAGAGAGATCGCCATGTTCCATTTGATCCAGATGGAAGAATTTCATCTGGAGATATTGCTCCAGGAGAATCAATCAGCATAACATTTGATGATTCAGGGTTTTACAGACTATATGATCCTGACTATCCTTGGATGAGAATTGTCGCATATGTCTTTCCAAATTCTGATACTTTGCTTTTAGGTCAAGAACAAAACTATGGCAACTAGTTTTTCCACTGCCATTTATAGTTCATGTATGAATCCAAACTTACCTGGTTAAACACCATTATAGACAAATCAGAAAATTCTTTTCCCTCTAAATCTTTCACAGTTCCTACAAAACTAGTCTCATTTTCAGTTGTTATTGCCTCAAAAACATGAACTTTTATTTTAGTAGTATCAAAACCGTGCTCTCGAAGATAAACAGCTATCTCTGATGCCATAAAGTGTTTGTTTGGTTGTTTTGGCCAAGGTCTTGGAACTAGAACCACACTAAAACCATCAATCAACGCCTTTTGCAACTCTAATTTCTTATCTTCAATCTGGGTTGTAACATGCATTGTAATTACTTTGGATTTATCAAGAGGAACTTGGGCTTTTGATGCAGCAACTTGAATTGAACTGATGCCAGGAATAATTTCAACTTCACCAAAAATTTCTATTAATCTATCCACAACTTCTGACTCAGAAAAATTCACATCTCCAGTAAATGGAATTACCAATGCCCTGTCACCAAGCTCAGGAACAATTTTTTGATAAGATTCTTCCTGATCTTTTATGGTAATTTCATAGATCTCTTTTCCTTCAATCAGATGCTTTATTGTCTTTAGTGTATATTTGTAACCAATCACAATATCACAATTCTGAATAATCTCTTTTACAATCTCAGTTACATATTTTGGCGAACCTGGACCAACACCAACAGCATAAACTTTTCCCAATTTTACTTCGTAAATCTTTGTCTGTCTTTAATATATTGCACAAAAGGCTTCCAATCTACCTTCATGTATTTTGTAGGCTCTTTTGCAGGATATTTTACCCAGTCTTGTGCTATTGCATATTGAAATTTTTCATGTTTTCCATCTTTTTCATACTCTAACAGTAATGCACTTCCCCAAACCTTTGCATCATAACTAACACTGGAAATATCGTCAAATGCTAATTCAACATTTTTCTCATTTTCTAAATCATTCATTAGATCTTCTTCATCATAACCATCATGACGAATCATTGTATTCTTTGATTTGAGAAAATTAATCACCTGTCTTTGAGTAATAGCCTTCCACCACTTCATCATGGATTCTGTCTTATGTACAAACATCAAGTGTTTGTCAGTCAGTATTAACATGCCTTCTCTTCCACCAATTGAAAAGAACTTTTTAGACTCTCTCCACACTGAAACTAGGTGTGCCTGAATCTTCTCATCAGATTGCATATCGGTTGAATTACTTGACTTTGTTAAAAACTAATACAATTGGCTTTTATGTGAGCCATTTTGAAAAAAATTATTGAATAAAATATTTTTGATGATTACAGTTTTATTACTTTTAGTTAGTGTTGGGAATCAAGCATTTGCTTATGATGATGAAAAATTTGTTATCTTGGAAACAAATCTTGGAACTATTGTAATAGAGTTTTTCCATGAAGATGCACCAAATCATGTTGATAATTTTATTGGATTAGCTGAATCAGGATTTTATGATGGAACAATTTTTCATAGAATAATTCCTGGTTTTATGATTCAGGGCGGTGATCCAAATACAATTGATGGTGATCCTAGTATATGGGGACAAGGAGGCCCAGACGAAAGAGTTGATGCTGAATTTAACACAATCAAACATATTCGTGGAATTGTTTCAATGGCAAGATCAGCTGATCCAAACAGTGGCGGTTCTCAATTTTTCATAGTTCACAAAGTTGCTAACTTTCTTGATGGACAGTATACAGTTTTTGGTAGAATTGTAACTGAAGAAAGTTTTGAAACGCTTGATAAAATTGCAGCAGCTGAAACAGTAGAAAATGATAGACCAATAGACACTGAACAAGTCAAAATTACAAAGGCTACAGTTGTTAGCCGTTCTGCGGTTTCAAATCTTCTTGAATTACCCGAGCCTGAACGGACACAATCTACCATAACCCCATCAACTGGTAATCAGAAATTTGAAAGCATTGAACATGAAATCGTATTTAATGCACCTGAAGGCTGGCTTATACAACAACCTGAAAAAACACAAGAAAATTCTCCTGATGTAATTGCAGTAGGACCAAAAATAGGAATTACGAATCCAGTAATTACATTGACAGTCCAACCAACCAATCAAAGAACTTTTGAAGAAGCTATTTCTGAAAAAAATGAAGCGTTAGAGGAAGTAATAGAATTAGGAAGCTTGAGAATTATTTCACATGAAATGATAACTATAGATGGAATCACGGCATATGTAATTAATGCAGAAGGATTCTTTGTTTCAAACGGTGAAAACTTAGATGTTAAATTCAGAGATGTTATGGTTTTTGATACTGAAAAAATTTACACACTTACATACACCAATGGCGTAGACGACTTTGACTCTCAACTTCCAAGATTTGAAGAAACAATTAATTCCTTTGAAATATTATCCCAAGATTTATCCATGGATGAATCAGTAGAAGAGAGAGGAGGATGTTTGATTGCAACTGCCACCTTTGGTTCTGAACTAGCGCCACAAGTTCAGCAACTAAGAGAGCTTAGAGATAATACTATTTTATCAACAGAATCTGGAACTACATTTATGACTGGATTTAATCAACTCTATTATTCATTTTCACCAACAATTGCTGATCTGGAACGTGAACAACCTGTTTTCAAAGAAATTGTAAAACTCTCAATTACTCCAATGCTATCTATATTATCGATTCTAAATTATGCAGAGATTGATTCTGAACAAGAAATGTTATCTTATGGAATTGGAATAATTTTGATGAACGTTGGAATGTATTTTGTAGCACCAGTAATAATTATCTATAAAATTAGAAAACAACTTATCAAACACAATTTTTTATCTATGATAAATATCTGATATTACGATTTTTCTTAATTACCAAACATCATCTACTTCATCAAGTAGCTTGTATTCTTTCTCAGTATCACGTTTCATTAGTTTCAGTCTAGAAATGTCTCTATCAAAGAATAAATCTATTACCCAATCAAGTAACACTCTGAATTTTTTATCAAAAGTTGGAATTTTTGAAAGATAGACATTTCTCCAAGGTAACCATGCCCAAAATCCAGAGATGTTCATTCCCAAAAATGTAGTAATTCCTGCCCTCTTTCCAATAATTGCCATTTGTCCCTTGGAATGATATGCGAATTTTTGTTTTTGTAAATTTTTAATTAATGCCTTTAAATTTTTTGCTGCCGTTTTTGATTGAGCTTCAGCAATTTGTGCAGTTGGAGGAAACGGTCTTTGTGTTTTAGGATCTAAAAACAATGCATAGTCCCCGACTGCAAAAACTCCAGGAAAGTCTTGAACCTCAAGATATTCATTGGTGATGACTTTGCCCTTCTCAGTTTTGAACATTGATCTCTTGATAGTGTTAACAGGAGTTATCCCTGCAGTCCAAACCAAAGTCTTTGTTCTAATTGCGTTAATCCTTGATTCATACATTGAATTTTTTGGATTCTCATCTAATGATTTTGTAGTAACTTCGTTTCCATCAAAACTAGTTACTGCTGTTTTTAGTCTAATGTCAATTCCTCTCTCTACCATCTTCTCTTTTGCAAATTCTGCTAGTTTTTGATCAAACCCTGGCAGAATCATTGGCAATGCCTCTAACACGACAACTTTGAGATCTTCTTTATGAATAGTAGGATAGTGTTTTCGTGCATCCAAAATAAGATCCATCAATTCACCAGCAGTTTCAATTCCTGCAAAACCTCCTCCCGCCACAACAAAATTCAAAAAGCTTTTTCGAAGAATTGGATTGGTCTCATTTTCAGCCTGTTCAAGCATATCAATAACTCTATTTCTTAACAATACAGCATCATTGAGTAGACCTCTTGCGCAATTAGAAGGGTTTTTGACAGTATTTTGAATTTTGAACAGATTTGTGCCTAAAAACTCAATATTTGGGAATTTTCAGAAATACTCTTCCTCAAAATTCACGCCTAGAAATAATTACGCAAGAGGTCTAGTGTCTTCATGGTGTAGGCATTTTTTTCCACATCTGCCATTCCAAAAAAGTTTGTCTCACTACCAAGTGCAATTATCAGAAAATCATAATGAATTGATATACTTCTTTTATCTCCAGTTCCCCACAGAGTTACTAGTTTTCCATAGGGATCGATGTTTTTGATTCTACCTTCATAGAACTTTGTTTTCTTGCAGATAGTTCTGATAGGTAAAACTATGTGTCTAGTCTCTATCATTCCTGATGCTACTTGTGGCAGCATAGGTGTAAATAACAAAAAATTGTCTTCACTTACCATTACTGCTTTGTTTCCTAACCCCAACTAATCATTAACATTCTCTAATTGTTTGAATTCATTTGATTTTTCTATTGCATTGCAATCATTGTATTATACAGACAAACTTTCATTTTCAACTCATGAATCATGTTTTCTCTTTTATGTGACGTTATATGCTCTCCAAACATCCTCTTAAACGCTGAAAACACGGATTCTACAATCCATCTGTCCCCATGCTTACGCCATTCCTCCACAATTCGTAGTTGAAAATTTGAGCCAGAACAGTTTTTCTTCTTGGATGGCATTTAGTGTTTACAGATGAGTTCTTTCTTGTCTTGATTCCTGGAATTATTCCTTCATGGTACAGATATGAGAAGTCATCTTTGGTGTCGTATGCACCGTCAGCTAATACTGTAATCACATTTCCAAATTCTTTTGATTGCTCAACTAGTGATACAAAAGATTTTGAATCATGTGACTTGTCATCTGTAACCTCCAGACCCGTAATCTGCTTTGATTTTACATCGACAGCCACATGAATCTTCAGAAAACCTCTTCGTTTCTGCCATTTCTGCCTCATCTGCTCACCTCTGTCTGCAACCTTGACTTCAGTGGAATCAATTGCAATGATGATGTCTCTTCCCAGTTTTGGGTTGCACTTGATCTCAAGCCTGTTTACTCTTTTCCAAATGGCAGAATATGTCGGTGTTTTTGATTTTTCTTTCAGGTGTGATTTTATCAGTCCCTCTGTTTGTCTGTAGGGGAGATGCAGATACGCATGGCAATACCCTAGTGCTTCCATGAAACTCTCAGGATAGACGTACTGGTGTCCTTCTTTTCTGCGATTCATCTCTTTGAGTTCTGTACCCCACTGTTCCATGGCATCAAAGGAGAGCATGATTTCTCCTCTTTTTACTAGTAACTTGTTGTATTTTTTCCAATTTCTATTCATGAAATTGTACAAAATGTTCTGATCCAAACCTTGATTGGTAGAATTAGTTGGATAAACTAGTCATGTTAGGAAACACAGCATAAAATAGGTAAAAAATAATTTTTATTTCAAAAATTCTAATGATTTATCAACTACCAACATCTAAAACCACTATACAATGAGTTCTGCAGGGAAAATAATAGGAATTGCAATTGTAAGTATCATAATTATTATTGGATTAGCTTATGTAATTGGAGGTTCAGATACAGAAGTTAACGAATCTACAGATTCAACAGTTCAAGAAATTTCAGAATTATCAGGTGTTGTCGATATAGGATTAATTTTACCACTTTCAGGAGATTTAGCTACTCATGGATTAGAAAACTTGGAAGGCTCAAAATTAGGAGTAGTTGAGTTTAACAAGCATTTAGAGAAAATAGGAGCTCAATGGACACTAAAAATGACTTCCGAGGATTCTGCAACTAGCCCAGTCATTGCATTAGAAAAATTAACTGCATTAAATGCTAAAGGTATTAAAATGATAGTTGGTCCTGAAACTAGTTCTAACATTAGAAACATCAAAGGCTATTCAGATTCAAACAACATGTTACTAGTTAGTTGCTGTTCATCAGCTCCAGCTTTGGCCATTCCAAATGACAGTGTGTATCGTCTAGTTCCAGATGATTCTAATCAAGGCACTGCACTTTCAAAGCTAATTCAACATGAAGGTATTCAAGTATTAGTTCCTGTTTGGAGAGGAGACACATGGGGTGATGGATTAAGTGATGCCACTACTAGTTCATTTGTTCAACGGAGTGGAATAATAGATGAGGGTGTTCGTTATAATCCAGAGTCTCCAGAATTTTCTGCATCAACATCATTACTTGCTGAAAAAGTACAAGGATATGTAGATGAGTATGGAAAAGACAAAGTAGGTGTTTTATTTTTAGGATTTGCTGAAATTTTACAATTTACACAATCAGCCTCAGAGCATGATGTTTTGGATGATGTTAGATGGTTTGGACCTGGAGCTAATACTAAAGAACATAAATTAATTGATGACCCAATTGGTTTAGAGTTCTCAACTAATGTTCAATTTACTACAGTTCAATTTGCAGCATCTAAAATTACCGATACTGGTGCTGTAAATCCAATTTATGAGAAAGTGCAAGATCATCTAACTGAATCTTTGGGGACGGCGCCTAACTCATTTGTGCTTTCTTCATATGATGCTGTTTGGATTATTGGCCTTGCAATACTTGAAACTCAAAGTACGGATGTTACTACAATAAAATCAGTAATTTCAGATATTGCAGAAAACTACAACGGCGCAATTGGCCCTACAATACTTAATGAGGCAGGTGATTTGGCACAAGCAAATTATGAAGTTTGGGGAATCAGAGGTGGTGAGTGGGTCATATTAGGACAATATACGCAATCTACTGATTCAATATCACTAATTTAGGAAATTCCCAAGTATAACTTTCCAAGTTCAGGATGGTTCAATAATTCATCGGGTTTTCCTTTGAACACACCTTTACCATTAGCAAAAAGATAAACAAAATCGCCCAAAGTCAGGGCTCTTTTGACATTTTGTTCCACTAGAATAATTGTAATTCCAAAATCATCTCTTAGTTGTTTAATTTTTGAGAGTACCTCATTAGCTAGTTTTGGAGAAAGACTGGCAGTTGGTTCATCAAAGAGCATAACATTTGGCTGTCTAATCAGTGCCATACCCATAGCAAGCATTTGGCGTTCTCCTCCGCTAAGGATATTTGATTTAGATTTTTCATATTTTTTCAATATAGGAAATGTTTCAAATATTTCAGGCATTCTTTGAGACACAAGTTTTGAATTTAAGGTGTAACTAGCCATAATGAGATTTTCCTTTATAGTAAGATTAGAAAATACATTATTTACTTGTGGAAGATATGCAATTTTTTTCCGGGCAACTTCATGAGGTGCAAGACCAGTAATTTTTTCACCATTATAACTAATTTCTCCAGAATATACAGTACACAAACCAAAAATACTTTTGAGTAAAGTACTTTTTCCACTTCCGTTTGGTCCCACCACTACAGTAATTTCTTTTTCTTTTGCATCAAAATCTATATCAAAAAGAATATGATTATTTACATATCCAGAGTTTAGTGTGTCTACATGAATAATTGAATAGATAGTTTTTTGTGACATTTATTCTCCCAGATAAGATTCAATTACTTTTGGATGTTTAATGACATCATCAGAACTTCCTTGTGCAATAATTTTTCCTCTATTCATTGCAAATACATAATCTGCATATTGTAATGCAATGTCTAATCTATGTTCAACAATTAAAAATGTAACTTTTTGTTTTTTACAAAGACTTGAAATTTTATCAAATATCTCATGGGCTAATGTTGGATTTACCCCCGCAATAGGCTCATCCATAAGAATCATCGAAGCATCAGACATCATTGCTCTACCTAATTCAAGAAGTTTTTGCTGACCCCCGCTTAGATTTTGACTTGTAGTATCCTTTTTTTCCACAAGAGAAACCATTTCCATTATGTCCATAGCTTTATCTGCAATTCTTTTCTCATCATTTTTCCATTTTGATTTTAATGGTGCTACGAGAAATGATTCACCAGCATTGCCACTACTAGAAATCAAAAAATTTTCCATTGTTGTAAGAGTGTTAAATGGTTGAGGTATCTGCCAAGTTCTAACTAGACCAGTTTTGTAGGTATCAAACAATCCTTTTTGAGTAATATCAGTTCCATCAAAAATTATCTTGCCGTCATCAGGTTTTAGAAGACCAGAAACTACATTGATGAGAGTAGTTTTTCCACTTCCATTTGGGCCAATTAACTGATATAATTTACCTTGTTCTATTTCCATATCAATTCCATCTAAAACAGCAAGACCGCCAAAATTCTTTGTAATACCCGAAATAGATAAAATACTCATCAAAATCTCAAAGGCGTAAAGAAATTAAGGGTTTTCGATCTTGGAATAATAGCTTGCCTCTTGATCCAATATTTTCTGATGCTATAATTTTTGCAAGTCTTTTAGCTCTACTCAGTATTGGACTTACACTTACATATCTTACAACAAGGGTTCCAAATTTTGCTCATGCGTCATTTGCTACTATTGGTGTATACATTGCATTAGTTGCAACAAGGGTTTGGGAGAGTTCACCATACATTGCAATTCCAATTGCATTTGTAATTTCAGGAATAGTAGCTATTGCTTTGTATACTTTTATTTTAAAACCATTAATTCGTAAAGGTGCTTCTCAAGCAATTCAGATGGTTGCAACTTTGGCATTTGATTTAATAGTAATTGCAATACTAAACATTTTTGCAGATTATATCGTAAACACATATCAAGTTACATCCAGGGAATTTACACTACGAAGTTATGATATAGAGTTTATGGGGCTACCATTGATTGTTTTTGCAGCGCCAATTACAATTGCTGTTTTGGCAATTACACTACACATTGTATTAAGGAAAACAAAATTTGGAATTGCAATGAGAGCTGCAACCGAAAATTCTGACTTGTCAGGAATAGTTGGAATTAATGTAAAGTTAATTTTTGGTGTAGCATGGTTTTTGGGAGGCGGTATTGCAGGAATAGCTGGTGCTTTAATGTCATTATGGTTCCAAGGAGATCCTAATTTAGGTCCGCAATTAATACCAAGTGTCTTTGCAGCAAGTATTGTAGGGGGATTTTTCAGCATTTATGGTGCAATAGCTGGAGGTTTGCTGGTTGGCTTAACTGAAGTTTTAGGAACACGATTTTTAGCAGGCGAATTTGGTTCTTGGTTGATTGCATATAGGCCACTAATCCCACTTGTGTTCATTGTTGTTACACTACTATTAGCACCACGCGGATTGGCAGGAATTAACTGGTTAAGGTTGAGGAGACATGGTTCTAGAAGCTGAGACAGTTTTCATTGTAGATTTACTTGCAATTTTTGCAATCTACCTTATTGTTAATCTAAGCTTAAACATGGAGTTTGGATATGCTGGAATTCCAAATTTTGGAAAAGTTTTAGCAGTAGGTGCAGGTGCATTTGTTGCAGCATCAATTCCAGGTAGGATTTTTGCCAATATTGCTGGAATTGAGGGAGATTATATTGAAAACAATTTGGCAATAGTTTCTGAAATTAATGTCTGGTTAGTGGATAATACTGGAATAGGATTTGTAGTATTCTTTTTAACACTAGGTATTGCTGCAGGGGTAGGTGGAGGTTTAGGATTACTCACATCATTTCCTGCCATACGACTACGAGGCGATTATCTAGCAATTTCATTACTAGCGTTTGGTGAAAGTATTAGAATAATTGGAAATAATTTTACTCCATTAGTTGGCGGTACACTAGGAGTTCAAGTACCAGATCCATTATCATTTCTTCCAGGAGAATTACGATTCCCAGTAGCTACTATAGGATTAATCCTAATTGCAATTATTGTGTATGTGTTTAGTGAAAAAATGATTCGTTCGCCACTTGGAAGAATGCTTCGGGCAGTTAGAGATAATGAAGTAGCAGCTGAATCGCTTGGAAAAAACACAACACAGATACGAATTAAAATAATTATGGTGTCTGCAGCACTTGCAGCTATAGCAGGTGCGTTGTATGCATTTTACGTTGGTGGAACAATTGCCTTTGCTTACGACAGAGCAAGCTGGACTTTTTGGCCATTTCTTATGATTCTCATTGGAGGATTAGCAAACAACAAGGGGGTAATTATTGGAACACTTCTCTTTGTTACACTACGAAAATTCATCATATTTTTCAAAGATTCATTTCAAGAATATGTCCCATTTGATGTTGTTTGGCTTGACTTTTTGTTGCTTGGAATAATTTTACTTGCAGTTTTATTATACAGACCACGAGGAATTTTTGCTGAAAAACCCACACCGACTATAGATGTAAATGGCAAATCATTAGGATTAAAGAAGATATTTAATTTCTTTTTTAAATAGAATACCGACAAGAAAAAATATCAAGATAAGAGACTTAGCAAACGGCTTTATCCTAGTTTTTAGGCACTATCAAGCATGACGTTAAAAAATGTAAAACCATCACTGAACAAGATTGCAAAATCTTTAGAGAATATTCAAGATTCAAGAGAATTTCTACTAAAAAATACAAGAGAAATAATAATTCTTTGTAGCAGATCAATTATTGCAGTTCACAAAGGAGATCTAAAAACTGGAAAAAATAATTTGAAACAAGCAGACAAATTGTTGAAAAAATACAAGAAAAAAGCAATAGGAGAACTTAGAAGATACTTAATTACACCAGAACAGGAATTTGTAGAAGCTGCATGTCTAATTGCGATTGTTGAGAAAAAAGAAATTCCTTCCGACAAAAAGTTGTCAGTAATGCCAGAATCATATGTTTTAGGACTGCTAGATTGTATAGGTGAATTGAAAAGAACGGTATTTGACAAAATTAGAATTGGTGAGGTTGAAGAGGCCTCACGAGTTTTTGAAGTAATGGAAAATTTGTATCTTCATCTTTACACTTTTTCAATGTATGATAAAGTGGTAAAAGAAGCTAGAAGAAAGATTGATGTAAATAGAATTCTAGTAGATGATGTTAGATCTGTAATTACAGAAGAAAAAAGGCGAACTGAACTAATCAAGACTTTACAAAAACTAGAGAAATAGTTTTCATAATTGTGTATGCGGGCGATGGGATTTGAACCCACGAACTCCTGAGAGACTAGCCCCTCAAGCTAGCGCCTTTGGCCAGGCTGGGCGACGCCCGCAACGAAATTTTCTTGCATGGTTTTTATAATCCTTGATTACTTTTTCGTTCGTATGTTAATTCCTGTTAGATGTTTTACATGTGGAAATTTAATTGCAGATAAATATGATGATTTTCAAAATAAAATAAAATCTGGAGAAGAACCAGATAAAGTTCTTGATTCTTTAGGAATTGAGAGATATTGTTGTAGGAGAATGCTTTTGACTACTGTTGAGACAATTCAACAAGTAATTCCATTTTATGAAGCAATTCAGAGAAGAAACCAAGAAGTTCAATCTGAGTTAGAGTAACTTGACCAGAATTTCTTCTATTGAAGGACGGATTCTATACAATAGCAGAGGAAGCAAGACAATTGAGATAGATATTGAATCAGAGGGAAAATTTCTAGGAAGAGTTTGTGCTTCATCAGGTGCTAGTGTAGGAAAATATGAAGCAGTTAGTTTTCCTAATGGAAAACCCGAAGAGAGTCTTAGAATTATACAAGAAAATTCTCAAAAATTTATAGGGTTAGAATCTTCAGATCTTAAAGGAATTCATGATACTCTGAAAAGTTTGGATAATTCTACAAACTATTCAAGAATTGGGGGGGCACTTGCTTTTGCAGTTACAATTGCATCTATGGAGTCAGCAGCAAAAGCAGCAGAACAACCATTATTTGAAATACTTTCACCAAAATCCTCATTCAAATTTCCATTTCCATTAGGAAATATTTTGGGTGGTGGAGCACATGCAGGCCCTGGAACTCCAGACATTCAAGAGATTTTGATTTGTGCAATAGGTTCAAAGACTATAGAAGAAGCTATTGAAACTAATTTGTCAGTACACAAAGAATTACGTCGTGTTTTAGAAAAAGAAGATTCTAATTTTACTAATGGAAGAGGTGATGAGGGAGGATGGGCACCAAAATTAGAAAATCAAAAAGCACTAGAGGTTTCTGCAAAGGCTTGTGAGAATTTAGGATTTACTTTAGGAAAAGAGGTCTCTTTAGGAGTAGACTTCGCCTCATCTACACAATGGAATGAAGAAAAACAAAAATATGTTTATGACAGAGCTGGATTTGAAAATTCCACTGGAGAGCAGATTGATTTTGCATCAAATATTATTGAAAAATATAAATTGATTTTTGCAGAAGATGCAGTCCACGAAGAGGCATTTGAAGATATGGCAGAGATTACGGCCAAATTCCCAAACACCATGGTTACAGGAGATGATCTAACAGTCACAAACAAAGACATTCTGACAAAAGCAATTGGTTTAAAATCATGTAATGCAGCAATTCTAAAAGTAAATCAAGCAGGAAGTCTTTATGATGCTCTTGAATTTGCCAAAGTTGCAAATCAAAATAATATCAGATTAATCACATCACATAGATCAGGAGAGTCTATTGATTCACAAATATCCCACATAGGAATTGCAACAAAGTCAAAAATGCTCAAAGTTGGTATAGTTGGAGGAGAAAGAATAGCAAAACTAAATGAACTATTACGCCTGTCAGAGCATGATTTAATACGCGGTATGGCAGAGATTTAAAATTGTTATGAGTCAACAAGCAGAAGCAACAGACATCAAAAAGAAGATCCTAGCTACTGGGATTAGAGTAGGAACACAAGTAAAGACAAAATTCATGAAACCATTCATTACAAAAGCCAGTCCTGAAGGACTTTACATGCTTGATCCAGACATAACATTAGAGAAAATCAAAACCGCAGCCAAATTTATCAACAGATTAGGAACAGACAAACTCATCGTATGTTCAGGTAGACAATATGCAGAAACACCAATTGAAAAATTCTGCGAAATGTTAGACTCTAAGAAACTTGTTGGAAGATTCATGCCAGGAACTTTGACAAATCCTTCATTACCATATTACATCGAACCAAAATTAGTCTTAATTTCAGATCCACAAGTTGATGAGCAAGCAATTACAGAGGCAACAAATGCAGGAATTCCGGTCATAGGAATTGCAAATACAGATAATATTACATCAAAACTAGATGTGATTATTCCAGCAAATAATAGAGGAAGAAAAGCTCTAGCAACAGTTTATTGGTTATTGGTACGTCAAATTCTCATTGAAAGAGGAGAACTAAAAGAAGATGAACCAATGAAATATGAAATCGATGATTTTGAAACAAAGATTACAGAAGAGGAAATCGAATAAATCAATAAAAATTTTAAAGTGTTTACTTGAAATCTAAAGCTTCTGCACCAGGAAAAGTTATTCTTTTTGGAGAACATTTTGTAGTATATGGAGTAAAAGCAATTCTTTGCACAATCAACAAGAGAGTTACTGTCACAGCAGAGAAAATTGAAGGAGAGAAAATTTCTATCAAATCAAACATAGGAGATTTAATTTTAGAACCAAACAAGCCTATGTCAGAAATTGATTCCCCACTAAAACCATTTTATTATTTAGCAAACAAAATGTTACAAGCACAAAATCAAACCACAGGGATTGAAATTATAGTAAAATCAGATATTCCAATTGGAGTAGGTTTAGGCTCATCATCTGCTTGTTGTGTTGCAGGTGCTGCAGCAATTTCTAGATTATTTGCAGAAACATCCAAAGAAGAAATTCTTGAACTTGCAATTGCAGCTGAAAAAACAATTTTTCAAAATACATCAGGAGCAGATTGTACTGTTTGTACATATGGAGGCATTATGGAATATGATAAGAAAAATGGATTTACCAAAATAAAATCTGAGCCTGATTTTCATCTAGTAATTGCAAATTCAAACATAAAACATTCTACAGAATCAGTAGTTGCAGGAGTAAAACAATTCAAAGAAGAAAATGAATTGGAATTTTCTAAGTTATGCAATAACGCATCAGAATTAGTTGAAGATGTTTTGAAGTTATTGAGTGATAATAACATCAAAGAATTGGGTCAAAAAATAATTCAGAATCAAGAGTATCTTGAAACAATAGGAGTTTCAAATGAAAAATTAAGAGATATGATCCAAGTAGGACAAAAATCATCGTTTGGGGCAAAAATTACGGGTGCAGGTAGAGGTGGATGCATCTTTTCCTTGATAGATGAATCAAATTTAGAGCATTCCATCAATCAATTCAAAGATAAGAATTACGAATGCTTTTCAGTAAAAATTGATTTCAAAGGACTGGATACTTTTTAATTGACTACATAATTTGGAACAGCATGATTCTAATAAAATTAGGTGGATCAATTATTACAAATAAAGAAAAACCATTGTCAGCTAGAAGAAAAACAATAAACAATCTTGCTAAGAGTTTGAAGAAAATTAATGAACCAATGATCATTGTTCACGGTGGTGGTTCCTATGGACATTATTGGTCTGTAAAATATAACATGCATACTAAAGAAAGAAAGTATGATCTTAGAGGAGTTGCAATTGTAAAAAATTCAATGATTGAATTAAACAAGATCATTTTGGATTCATTGTTAAAAAATAGATTAAATCCATATTGTATTCCACCAACAGATTTTATGTCAGGAAATAAACCAATTTCAAAAAAAGTTAAAGAGGTTGAAAAAATTGCAAAATCAGGCTTAATTCCAGTCACATATGGTGATGCGTTATGGTATGGTCAGAAGAAAACATACATTTTATCAGGTGACAAGATTATGACTCATCTAGCAAAAATTCTAAAACCAAGACTTAGTATTTTTGTTCTGAATGAAAACGGATTATATTCTGATCTCAAATCAAAAAAATTAATTTATGAATTAAGATGTGAACATCCTTCAATTTCACAAAACAAGATGGATGTTACTGGTGGAATGACTAGAAAAGTTGAGGAAGCCTCAAAGATTTCAAAAATGGGAATGAATGTCTTTTTTGTAAATGGCAATAAACCTGAAAGAATTATGAAAGCGGTTAGAAACAGAAAATTTGAAGGAACATTGTTTATAGGAAAAAGAAATGTCTGAAGAATTTGTAATTTTAGTTGATGAAAATGACAATCCAATTGGTACTGAAGAAAAAGTAAAATGTCATTTGCCAGATGGAAGACTACACAGAGCATTTACTGTTTTATTATTTGACAAGGATGGCAAGCTAGTGCTTACAAGACGAGCAAAAGAAAAGATGCTATGGCCAGGTGATTGGGATGGTACATTTGCAAGTCATCCAAGAGAATCTGAAACTTATGTATCATCAGGGGAAAGAAGAATGCCAGAAGAATTAGGAATTGAAGGAAAATTAGATTATTTGCACAAATTTGAGTATCATGTGCCTTACAAAGATGTGGGTTCTGAAAATGAAATTTGTGGAACATTGATTGGAATAATCGACAAAGATTCAAAGCCAAAAGAGATTGAGGGAGAAGTAGATGAAATTAAGTGGATTTCTGCAAAAGAGTTACTCTCAGAATTAAAGACAAATTCTCAAATTTATTGTCCTTGGATGCTTATTGCTTTAGAATTACTTGACAAATCTGATCAAACTATGCTCGAAAAGCATGGAAACGTCTTATCTACATGGATGAATAGTGAAGTTCATGAGGGATTGTATGAAGCAATCAAGACTCATCTACCAAAAGACAAGTGGAGATTAGTAAATGAAAAAAACTAAGCAAATTGAAAAAAATGCAAAAATAGTAAACAAGTATCTAAATTCAAAACTAAAAGGAAATCCAAAGAAACTCTATGATGCAGCAGGGCATCTGATTATTCACGGTGGAAAAAGACTTAGACCATACATGGTAATTAGAAGTTGCCAAATTTTAGGAGGAAAAGTTTCCAATGCAATGCCAGCTGCAAGTGCTGTAGAAATGGTTCACAACTTTACTTTGGTTCATGATGATATCATGGATAATGATGAGATGCGTCATGGAGTTCCAACTGTACATAAAAAATTTGGGATGCCAATTGCAATTCTAGCCGGTGATGTTTTATTTTCAAAGGCATTTCAAATAATTACTGAATCAAAGTTACCAGCAAATGCCACCACTAAATTAGTTTCCAGACTAGCCAAAGCATGTGTGGATGTATGTGAAGGTCAGCTACTTGATGTAAAGATGGCCAATGAAAAGAAAATTCCAACACAAGCAGAGTACACTACAATGATTTGCAAAAAAACTGCAGCATTATTTGATGTATCATGTGCAATGGGAGCTATTTGTGCTACAAACAAATCTAATGACATTTCAAATCTCTCATCATTTGGAAGAAACTTGGGAATTGCATTTCAGATAACTGATGATCTCATAGGCGTTATGGGAGACCCCAAAGTTACAAAGAAACCTGTTGGAAATGATCTTAGAGAAGGTAAAAAATCACTTCCAATATTAATGGCAATAAAATCAGCAAAAGGCAAAAACAAAAAAACAATTCTAAAGGCATTTGGAAATTCCAAGGCAACAAGAAATGATCTGAACAAGGCGGTAAATATGATTCGCTCTCTCGGAATTGAAGAGAATGTTAGAAAGCAGGCTCTAAAATATGCAGGGAAAGCTGAAAAATCATTGTCAAGGTACTCAGGCTCTGCTAAAATAGAACTAATTGCATTATTAGATTTTGTAGTAAAGAGAAGTGTATAGTTACAATAGGTAGAGATAGTATGGATGAAGAATTAAAAAAAGAAATTAGAAAAATGGCTCTTCAAAATGCATTTGAGCATGGAGGGCAAACTCAAGATAAAATAATTTTGGGAAAAATTCTTGGGACAAAGCCAGAATTTAGAACCAAAGTAAAAGAGATTACAGGAAACATTTCTGAAATTGTTGCTATTGTAAACCAGTTATCGTTTGAAGAACAGAAAAAAGAAATTGAAGAAAACTTTCCAGAAATTTTAGCACCTAAAGAAAAAATCGAAGGAAGAGAAGGGCTTCCAGAATTAGAAGGTGCTGAACAAGGAAAAGTTGTTACAAGATTTCCTCCTGAACCAAATGGTTATCCTCACATAGGACATGCTAAAGCTGTCATCATTAACTCAGAATATGCAAAGATGTATGGTGGAAAATTTATTCTAAGAATGGATGATACAAATCCAGAAGCTGAGAGAATGGAGTATCATGCAGCCATCAAAGTTGGATTGGAGTGGTTAGGAATAAAATTTGATACAATAAAGAGCACTTCAGATGACATGGAAGTATTTTATGAGAAAGGTATGGAGTTAATCAATTCTGGAAAAGCTTATGTTTGTACTTGTAAAAAAGATAACATCAGTAAGAACAGAAGAGAAAGAAAAGCATGTAAGTGTAGTATGGGGGATGTTGAAAAAAATAATAAAAATTGGGAAAAGATGAAAGAGAAATTCAAACCTGGTGATGCAATTCTAAGATTTCATGGAGACATGAAAGCAGACAATGCAGTCATGAGAGATCCAGTATTGTTCAGAATTATTGATGGAAAGCATTACACATTAGGTGAAAAATATAGAATTTGGCCTAGTTATGATTTTGCAGTTGCAATCGAAGATAGTATTGATGGAGTCACACATGCTTTTCGTTCGAAAGAATTTGAACTAAGAAAAGAGTTGATTGATGCAATCTTAGATGCATTAAACATGAGAAAACCATACCAAGGATTTTTCTCCAGATTAGAATTCAAAGGAATGCCAATTTCAAAAAGAATTATCAAACCTTTGATTGAAGAAGGCAAGGTTTCATGGTATGATGATCCAAGACTGCCAACTCTTGAGGCATTTAGAAGAAGAGGAATCAAGCCTGAAGCCATCAAAAAATTCATCCTGTCATTAGGATTCACTAAAGCAAACACTCTTGCACCATTTGATGCACTTGAGGCATTTAATCGAAAATTTATAGATTCTGAAAGTATAAGATTATTCATGGTAAGTAATGCAAAAAAATTGATAGTAAAAAATTTGCCAATCTTATCAGTTGTAATTCCTAACCATCCAATTAATGATTTGGGGAAAAGAAAAATTGAGATTGATGAAAATTTCTACATTTCTGGAGATGATGCACAAAACATCAAACAAGGAATGCAGATTAGGCTTTTAGGATTAGGAAATATTTCCATAACAAAAGATGGTACAGAATTTGAAGGAGAGTTTATTGGAGAAGGAGAGACAACAAACATATTGAAAATTCAATGGGTTCCACAAAAAACAGCACATGAAATTAAAATGATTATTCCAAAAGTATTATTCAATGGAGAAGAGTTTAATGAAGAAAGTTTGGAAGAATTAGATGTTTATACAGAACCACATTATCTACAATTAAAAGAAGGAGAAGAGATTCAATTTGTCAGATTTGGATATTGTAGAAAAGATTCACAAAATCAAGCAATTTTTACACACGAGTGATTAATTATGAAAATAGCACGATTGTTACATGAAAATAATGAAACATATGGTTTCGTTAAAGGCGACAAAGTAGCCACTAAAGACGAGATAACTTTTCTGACAGGAATTCCAATTCCAAACAACGTAAAAGATTTTCTTTTTGATGGGTGGTATGATGAAATTAAAAACAAAATTGAAGATTTGCCATATGAAGAAAGTATTTCAAAATTTAAATTATTATCACCAATCTCAAATCCAAACAAAATAATCTGTTTAGCATTCAACTATATGGACCATGCTAAAGAACAAGGACTAGAAGCACCCGAAGATCCTGTCATTGTAATTAAACCACGAACAACACTAACTGGTGCTGGGTCAGATATCATATGCCCAGATTTTGTTTCACAACTAGACTATGAAGTAGAATTAGCCGTGATAATTGGAAAAAACTGCAAAAATATCAGCGTAGAAGATGCATTAAGTGCAATATTTGGGTACATGGTATTCAATGACGTATCAGCCAGAGACATTCAATTCAAAGACAAGCAGTTTACTAGAGGGAAGAGTTTTGATTCATTTGCACCATGTGGACCATGGATCACAACAGCTGATGAAATTCAAGATGCTCAAAATCTAAAGCTAACAACCAAAATTAATGGAGAATTAAGACAAAACTCTTCTACAAGCAAAATGTTCATAAAAATCCCAGAAATTGTTTCAAAAATTTCTAAAGTAATGACCTTGGAAAAAGGAGACATTATTGCTACTGGAACACCAGCAGGAGTAATAGTAAACAATCCAAATGCAGTATTTTTGAAGGATGGAGACAAAGTGGAGATGGAAATTGAAGGTCTTGGAATTTTAAATAACACAATAAAGTTTGTTAAATTAGATTAAACTAAAGATTTCTTCATTAAATGAAATGAAATTCTATGTTCCAATGAATCAAAAAGTGGTAATTGTTCTTTAGTCAAAATTTGTATTCTTTCATAGCTTTTTTCAAGACCATAATTTTGTAAAAAGGAAATTACTTGCAATGTAGTGTTTTGCGAGCCTGAAAACAATGTAACAATTAAGGTTTTATCAAAATGCTCAGAATCAGTAAGAATTGCTATTGAATTTTTACCATTTAAATTAGACTTGACAATTTTATTTTGTTCATAAAATATAGATAGTGTGATATCATCAACAGGAAGCCATCTCCAAGATTTTACATAATAGGAATATAATTGACGATTTAGAGACTTTTCAAAGTGAACATCATAATTTGAATTTCTTTTTGGTATAAGAGAGTAGAAATTCCAAGTTTGAAAGATATTATAATCTAAAGAGTTTGCCATAGTGATGGATGAAGTATTTTCAGTATCAATTAACATAAAGGAAAATAAGATATCCCTTTCTTTTCCTATTGATTCAGCATGTTTTACCAGTTCAGATGCAATTTTTTGTCTACGAAAATTTGGATCAATCCTAATTCCTTCAATCCAAATTTGATCTTCGGAGAAAAATGTATGACAGATTCCAACTGGAAACTGTTTTTCAAATATAAACAAATTACCTTCAGATAACCAAGAATCCCAGACTTGATCTATATAATCTCCCCAAGAAAAAGTATCTTTACAAAATTTCAAAATTGGAACTTTATCTAAAGAATTTGCCTCTCTGATCATCATCGTCACTATATACAAAAAAATATTAAGAATGATCAGATAAAAACTGCATTGGGAAAAATTATAGCCGGCAAAATATCAGACATTCTTCCTGGAAAGATGATCAAAGTGTCTATTGATGGAAGAGATATCTTAGTTGCAAATATTGATGGCGAATATTGTGCAACAGATGATACTTGTACTCATTCAGGTTCCAGTCTATCGGAAGGAAAATTGGATGGATGCACAATCACATGTGGTTGGCATGGAGCACAATTTGATTGTAAAACTGGAAAATTAGTTAAATTCCCGGCAAAAATTAGAGATTTGGCATCATACAATGTTGTAGTAGAATCAGACAACGTGTTTGTGGAGATGTAACTATATACCTCTAATTTTTAAGAAAAGGTGTAAAAAAATGGCAGACGACGCTCAAAATAAAGAATCGATGAAAGGAGCAATTGAAACATTAAATCAGATTGCTTCCAACAACTCTACGCCAAAGACAATAAAAAAATCAATTTCAGATCTGATTGTAGATTTGAGTAAAGAAGAATATTCACTATCAGTAAGAGCAGCAAATACAATTAGTCTACTGGATGATGTAACACAAGATCCTAACATGCCTTCATACGTAAGAACACAGTTATGGCAGGCAGTTTCAAAATTAGAAAGTATAAGAGAATAAATTCTCTCGTGTAGAAATAATACTATTGAAAATTGAAGAATATTTAGAAACACTTCCAGAAAATTTACTTAGTGGGGAAGATGTCCAGCTTCCAGAAAAATCTTTTAGAGAAATTTTCAAGTTTGCAGATGTAGGTAAAAATGACGTTTTTTATCATTTGGGTTGTGGTGATGAAATAGGAATTGAGATAGCAATAAATGAGTTTGAAGTAAAAAAAGCTGTAGGAATAGATAACAATCCTAAAAAAATTCAACACGCAAAAGAAATTCTTGAACAAAAAAATATTCAAGGACAGCTAATTTGCAAAAATATAGAAGAATCAGACATCTCAGATGCTTCTGTAATTTTGTTCTGGTTTACAGATGATAATTTGATTAATCAAATGTTGAAAAAATTTGAAAATCTAAAACCAGGAACAAGAATAATTACAATTTGGGGACCACTTCCAGATTGTCTTCCAGATAAAGTAAATTTTCCATACATTATCAACAAAGTACCATTCAAAAAAGCGCAAAATATGCAAGAGCAGGTATTAGCAATTTTTGGTGTTAAATGTATAGATTTTGTAACAGCATGGGAATTCGCAGAAAGATACACAAAATCCATTGGAACTCCTGAAGTTAGTAATGATCGATTTTTGACAATTATACAAACTTTGGTAATTTGGATTAATGCAAAAAAACTAGGAGTGGCATGTGGTGAAGAAATTCCAGAATCTATTCAAACTTATATCAACATCATGAAAATGCATTTTGACATCGATTTTGAATATCTTTTAAAGGAATAATCTGTATAATCCTTTTATTTTGTTTTGAAGTGAAAATAGTATGGAGAGCAGGATTAACATCAATGTTTCTACAATAGATTATGATAAAACAAGTAAAGCATTAACTCAACAGTTAGTTCTTTTGGAAGAAATGGTTCACAGCCAGGAAGATTTTGTTATGACTGATTCAGAATTTGCTTTTGGTTGGCACTTTTTTGTATTAAGTGTAAACAAATCACTTGTTGAAAAATTGGTAGAAATGATGGGTGCAGATTTTGATAAATTAAAGGGAAGAGGAATTGAAAAGAAGTTTCTTACATGGTTAACAAAGAATGTAGAAACCAAGTCTCCCCGATTCAAGCTTGCTATCAAAGAAGAAATGGAATCTAGTAAATTCGGTATTTTCTAAAAATTAGGTAGGAAAAAAGGATTAATTTTTATTCATTTAGGCAAATGATAGTCAGAATTAATATTTAAAATTCTTTTAGAAAATCTTATCATCTAGAATGTTTACTAACAATTATGGAAATTCATCAAGCAGTTGAAAGAATTTTGAAGATAAGCCCATCTGTCAGAGTAGTCAGTTTGGTAGATCTCAAAGGAAAATTAGTATTTTCTGAACATTCTAAGAAAGTGCATATTTTAGTGTCAAAGAAACAAAGCTTGGCATCACTAAAGGCAGCAGCAAAAGATTGGAGACAGCGAAAAAAACTAGTAAAAACACTTGGTTCATGCAAGTATGTTGTTGCAGAATATGGCAAGGTAAAGAGGATAATTATGCCTGCAGGAAAAAATCATATCTTGTATGTAACTACTACTGCATCCTTTGATCATAACAAAGTTGTTCGTAAGGTACGATCTTTCAGGTAATCAACACAATTCTATTTTTTTTTCGCAGTTTATTCAAATTTGGGCCTTGTAGAAACCATATCAAAATAACAAATTCTAACTTTCTAATTCTATAAGCATTGTATGCAATCAACCTAAATAA